>NZ_QEQO01000002.1:315638-926556 GCF_003097195.1 Klebsiella sp. GL120222-02 | reverse complement strand
GCCTCAAGCTCTTTTCTGAAAGTGGCGTTATCAAGCAGATTGGATTTGAGATCGCGTAATAAATTACGCATCGCCAGCATGGCGCGGAGTTGCGGTATTTGCCGGGCAACCTGCTCTGGTTCAAAATCTTTGATATCGGTAAAACGCAGTCTGACATTCTCCTCTTCGCCGTTACCGGCCAGCGTATTCGGCACCGAGAGATTCACCTCCGGGCTAAATTCCGAAAGTACGCTGTTAAAGTTATTTTTATTGACGTTGATCTTTTCTCTTTCCGATAAAGGCCGGTTTTCCTTACCATGACTAAAATCGCCAATGGTAAGCAGCTTCAGCGGCAGTTCGACCTTCTTCTGCGCGCCGCCGGTATGAAGAGATAATTTGAGATTAATGCGCGCCCTGGGGACTTCATTCTGGAACGTATCAGCCATAGCAGTTCCTTTCCTTAAGGAATAATTATTGAAGAGTTGACGATAAAAACCGGATGATAATAGAGCAAAAACAGATTATCGATCAACTTAACAAGAATATTTCTTTAATGCATTCACAAGGCAAACAAGTTTATTTTAATAGTAACAACAATGAATGACTTACAGCCAAATAAAAAGTTCAAAGCCAACACCTTCAATTAACATTGAACACATGAATATTCACATTACATATCATCAAGGCGATAAAAAATAGATTAAATGAATATGATAGCGACAATTCCCGTGAATAATATTGTCATGAGATAATTGATATTATCGTTAGCAGATCAGGCACGCATTTAAGCCACTTCTCCTGTTTTCGTCCACGCTGAACCGTCAACAGCCCTGGCACACAGGCCTGCGGAACCCGCGATATTTTCCACCACAGACAGCCGTCAGTAGCTGAAAAAGGCTATTTTCCCGGGTGACTGACCACACGGCGATGTCGGCAAAAGTTGTCGTTACCAGAAAAAACATGACCCCGATAGCAAGATGCACACGCTACCGTCTTCGGCATCCTGAGGGGGTCGCATTCTGCGGATCGCCAGGCTATATCTAAGACACCTTTCTCCCACAACGAGTAAAAATGATGAGCAAGAAGATCCTGATGCTGGTCGGCGATTATGCCGAAGATTACGAAACGATGGTCCCTTTTCAGGCACTGCAGATGATTGGCCACCAGGTCGATGCCGTCTGCCCGGATAAAGCCGCTGGCGACTATGTCATGACCGCGATCCATGACTTTGACGGCGCCCAGACTTATAGCGAAAAGCCGGGGCACCGCTTCACCCTGAACGCCAATTTTGCCGCGGTGAAGGCCGAGGACTATGACGCGCTAGTGATCCCTGGTGGCCGGGCGCCGGAGTATCTGCGCCTGAATGAGGAGGTTATTAAACTGGTACAGGCGTTCGACGCCGCGCGTAAACCTATCGCCGCCGTCTGCCACGGCCCGCAACTGCTGGCCGCCGCCGGTATTCTGCAGGGCCGCACTTGCAGCGCTTATCCCGCCTGTGCCCCGGAAGTGCGCCTGAGCGGTGGGCACTATGCGGATATTGGTATCGACCAGGCGCATGTGGACGGTAACCTGGTTACCGCCCCCGCCTGGCCGGCTCATCCACAGTGGCTGGCGAAATTCGCCGCCCTGCTGGCGGAATAACCATACTGAGCCGGCGTTTTTGTTGAGCCACCCGCTCCCCTGCGGGAATCTATGCCTCAGCGCGGTGTTTAGTCTCGGGTAAACGCGCTGTTGTAAGTTATACCGATGGCGGGGATGCGCCACGATTTACCGCTTATCTTCAGGGGCCGGTTAAAAAACCAGCCCCTGAAAGATTTATCGCTGCCCTGACGGGCATCATCAATTCAGCAACGCGATCTGCTTGACAACTATGTCATTGATTTTATAGATTATTTCAGGAGTTACGCGTTCTTTGATATCGCGGTCAACAAATACCCGAATGCAATATTTGATGATTTGATACTGATTTAACTTATCACCACATTCAATTAACGGTTTTATTTCGTAGCGGTTCTTAAGATCTTTCACCAAAAGCTTAACTTCGGTTTTATCCAGGTCTTTAAAGGCGCAGTCGGAGACAATATCAACGGCAAATTCATGTGGTTTGAAATGAGGCTGTAATACAGAAGTCAATAACCCGGTGAGTTGACTCTTCCACGCCTTATTTTCCTTGTCAGCGATGTTAGCTTTATACACAGAGTGTTTGGCCTCATAGACCTTCGACCATGGGTGTCGGTTAATAATGTCATCAAGTATTTTTTTATTAACCGCTTCGGTATCGCTGGTATCTATCCATTCACCAACCTTTTCATTCAAAAAATAATCATCACTGCACGCCAAATAAAATTCCTTCAGCGCGTCGATGAAACTTTCATCGCTATGGTCAACGATACGGTCGGTAACGTCAGAGATAATGACATTTTGTGGATCCTTGCTTTGCATAATCTCACATAATGTGCTCAACATCGTCGCAAAAGCGCGGTTTGTTTTATGGTAATACACCTGCGAGAAAAGGCTGGAGCGCGCCCCAATAAACTCAGCGATCGAATCAATCCCACTCTCTTTGTAAGCAAGGTACAATTTTCCCTTTTCCTCGACCGGGACAATTGACATAAACAAGCGATTGTAATCGTAGATACCACACTTGACGCCGGAGAAATAGCCATCTCTGAGTAAGTAATCCATCCGGTCGGCATCGATAGGACAGGAAGAGATGATCGAGGTCATTAACGGCAGGATATCTGTTGCCTTTCCATTAATTTCCTCAATGATCTGTTGGTCACCGTATCTTTTTTCGATGATTTTTAACACATTTTCGATATTTATTTCGTCATCGACCTTACCCTGTGTTCTCAGATCATGATAAATCATCAGGCTGAACAACAGCGAAAGCTGTTCATGTTCAACTTTCTGATCTGGCTTGCTCAATACATTGATGACCGAATGGAAGGCTTTGGGCAGAACATCGGATAATTCCTGCTTATTGGGCATAAAACTATCAAACTGGTGCGATATAGGCCCGTGTCCGATGTCATGCATCAGCGCAGCGAGTCTCAACTCCTGGATGTTATGTTTTGGTATCTGATCGATATAACAAAATACATGTCCATCATTATATTTCTTTTGATACCGTATCGCATTCAGGCGTAAGTTATTCAGTATTTCACTTGATAAATGAAGCACACCAAGAGAGTGTTCGAAGCGACTGTGCACCGCAGAGGGAAAGACCTTATATAAAAAAGAGTTCTGTTTAATGTTGCGTAAGCGCTGGAACAGGGGGTGATTGATAAAGGCAATCTCGAGTGTCGTCAAACGAATAGTGCCGTGAATGGGATCAAGGATCTTACTGGTCAATTCATTTTCAAAATCCATATCTTAAATCCTTTCATAAGTACATTAAATATATTTAGCATATTGACTGTTTATTCAACAATAATCTTGCGCATTCAGGCAATAAGGTCAATCACTAATATTTAACGAGCAACGCGGCAGATTTTTATTTCCTTATCTCTGCACAGCGTCGCGCTATATCGGCATCCACTGACATATCGATTGACTACGGATGAAAACAGCCCCGGTTTTCTTCGCTCAGATCCGCATTCCCCCGGAAACCTCAATGCGCTGGGCATTCACCCAGCGATGATCATCGGATAACAGCGAGGCGATCATCGGCCCGATATCCTCTGGCACCCCCGGTCGACCCAGCGCCGTCATGTTCGCCACCGCCTGAGCGACCTGCGGGTTATCCCGCACCACCCCGCCGCTGAAATCGGTGGCGATGGCGCCGGGCGCCACGCAGTTCACCGTAATTCCGCGACTGCCCAGCTCAAACGCCATATAGCGGGTCAGGGTTTCCACCGCGGACTTCATGATCGCATAGGGCGCCCGGTTCGCCATCACGATACGGGTTAGCCCGGACGAGACATTCACTATCCGTCCGCCATCGGCCATCAGCGGCAATAGTTTTTGGCTGAGGAAAAAAACGCCCTTCACGTGGATACGATACAGCGCATCGAATTCCGCTTCCGTAGCGTTAAGAAAACCCATGCCGCTGGCGTTGCCGGCATTATTGACCAGGTAATGAAACCGATCGGCCCCCAGCTCCGCCAGCGCCTCCTGAAAGGCGCTGACAAATCCCTCAAAGGTATCGGTTTCGCCGGCGCTGAAGGGCAACGCAATCGCCCGCGAACCCTGAGCTTCAACCCGCGCGACCACCTCGTTCGCCTCGGCAAAATGCGCGTTATAGGTCAATACCACATTCACGCCGCGCTGAGCCAGCGCTTCAACGGTCGCGCGCCCCAGGCCGCGACTGCCGCCTGTCACCAGGGCAATTTTTGCGCTATTGTTCATGTTTCCCCCTTTATCTCTGCTGAAAACATGAGCGATTATAGGCTTCTGCATGCCGACGATAAGACCGCGTTGCGCGACAGGATTGTTTTGCCAGCTGGAACAATGCCATGGATAAACTGGATACCCTGACCCTGTTCGTGCGCATCGTCGAACGAGGTTCGTTCAGCGCCGCCGCCGCGGATCTGGGTTTTTCCCGGCCGGTGGCGACCGCGGCCATTAAGGCGCTGGAGGCCAGTCTCGGGGCGCGGCTGCTGCAGCGCACCACCCGGCACGTACGACCGACGGCGGAGGGCTCGCTGTATTATCAGCGCTGCGTGGCTATTCTGGCGACCCTTGAGGAGGCCAACCGCAGCGCCGGGGGGAGCATTGCCGGTATTATCCGCGTGGACGTGGCGGGCAATCTGGCGCGAACCCTGCTGCTGCCCGCGCTGCCACAGTTTCTCGCCCGCTATCCTGCCATGACGCTGCAGATCGGTGAAAGCGAGCGCGACGTCGATCTGGTTCGCGAAGGGGTCGACTGCGTCATTCGCGGCGGCCATCTCCCCGACAGCGAGATGATTTGCCGGCCGCTCGCCAGGCTGCAGGAAATCACCTGCGCCAGTCCGGCCTACCTCGCCCGGTACGGTACCCCGCATACGATTGAAGGACTGACGGGCCACGTGATGATCGGGTTTGTTTCATCGCGCACGCAACGTACCTTGCCGCTGAGCTTTACCCAGGATGGCGGCCAGAGCGAGGTCAGTTTGCCCTGTCGGCTGCTGACCTCCGATGCCGACGTTGGCGCCGAAGCGGCAAGGCTTGGCTTTGGCCTGTATCAGGCCCCCTTGCCCCGCCTTGAGGCCGATCTGGCGTCGGGCGTGTTAACGGAAGTGCTGGCCGATTTTCGCCCTGCGCCGCTCCCGCTCTCCCTGCTCTATCCCAGTAATCGGCAGCTCTCTGCCCGGGTACAGGTATTTATCGACTGGGTGACGGCGCTGATGAAGCCTCCCCTGGTGCAGCAGGCATCCGGAAGGCTAAAATAATATTTGCTATTATTCGCGGCACGTGCGTTAATCGTCGTGTCGATTTACCAGACGAAAAGTTATTATCTGAGTACGAGTTCTCATCTCCAGGCGTTATCCCTGATACCACCTTCCTTTGAGCAGTCCCGTTAGTATTTTGCTTTTTCTGTAAACAGGCCCTGTCAGATCCCCTATCGGCTCACGAAATAAGCCGCCATCTGACCCAAAACCCGGCTTACCACTAACAAAAAATAGCCGCGTTAATTTTCCTGAAAACGACCTTTGTCTTTTCAACAGAACATTACCCATACAAGGTTTACATTATGATTGAACATATCCATTTTAGATGCCCATGCTGCCATGGCTCCCAGTACAGAACGTCCCAGTTTGATGTGACGGAAAAAAATCCCTTTGGTGCGAAATGCATTTTCTGCAAATCGGCGATGATGACATTTGATGCTATCCGCCCTCGTCATCTGGGCGCGCAGTCTACTGCGCAGGCACAACAATAAGTATGCGCGGGTAAAGCATGCCTGTTATCCGCCAGGCGGATGACGTCTTTTTCTCAACCGCCATTTTTGTCGGTTGAATAATTAACAGCGGGATCAGGCAACGCTTTTATCAGGGTGGTAATATTTTTCCCTGCATTCATTTCAACGTCAAAAAAGTCCACCGCACACAGAATAAGCCGCAAGCCTCTACCGCTTTCCGCTAACGGATCGACATCGAAATGCTCATCACCACGCGCCAGCGCCAGGCGCTCGGCGGGAAAGGTTTCCCCCGCGTCGGTAAAGCGCAGCGTCACCCGTCGGTCCGCGACCCTAAATTCCACACCAAAACGACTTTCCCGATCCTCATGCAGCGCATAGCGAATAATATTCGTTGCCGTTTCACAGGCAGCGAGATCGAGCGCGAAGCGCCACTCGTCCGCAACAGGCAGCGGCGCCATTTGCTGGGCAAGCCACTCCGCCAGCGGTGAAAGCGAGGTGAGTTCGGCAGGAAACATCATTTTGCTATTCACGGGCACGTCACTCATTTGGCTGTGCAATTTTGCTGAAATCAACAATCAAATCGGTGCGAGATTCGCCTATCTCCTGGGCGACTGCCGCTTTAAAGGCCACCGCGACGGAAGCATCCAGCCGACGCACCGCCGGCGTCAGGATCGTGACCGTGGCCTGCCGTTCGGTTTCAATTTTCATCACTGTCCCCTGTACGTTCAATAATCAAAAGTGAAACATCATCGGCCATCGCCTGGGTCTCCTGCGCGTCGCCATTGCGCCAGTGGATCAAGTACCGGGCAAACCGCGGCAGCAGCGCGGGCAGCGGCTGCGTCACGCTGTCCTGCAGCCACGCTTGTAAACGCGCTTCGCCAAACTGTTCACCGCTCCGGTTTTCACATTCGGTGATACCGTCGCTGAACAGGCAAAGCCGCTCTCCCGGCGCCAGCGAGAAACTGACATCTGCCCATGAGAGATGGTTTATCAACCCCACCGGCGCCCCACCGCTACCGACCGAGCGCACACCTCCATCCACGGTGACGATAAACGGCGTGGGATGCCCGGCCTGACACAGTTTCCCCTCACCGGTTGTGAGGTCGATGACGCCATAGATGAGGGTGAAATAGCTGACAATCTCTGCCTCGTCGCTACAAAAACGACCATTCAGGATCTGCACTACCTCGGCAGGTGATGCCGGCTGGTTATCAGCAGAGAAAAGAAAACGCTCAACCGCCCTGCCATGCAGAAACTGGCGGGCGACGGCAAGCGACATCATCGCCGCCCCCACGCCGTGCCCGGAGACATCCACACAGTAAAATCCGAGATGCTCCCCCAGCGGGAAAACATTAAAAATATCCCCCGATACCCAGGCCGACGGCAGGAAAATCCAGTCGGAGAAAAAACCCTGATAGCACAGCTGATGAGCCGGGAGAACCGACTGCTGAATGCGCGCCGCCAGCTCCAGATCCTGTTCAATCTGCCGCAGCGCTTCACTTAGCCGCGTATTGCGCGCGGCGAGGTCGGCTTCAAGGGAGAGGATCCGCGCCCCGGCGTGCAGCCGCGCCCGCAGTTCGCTCTGCTCCACCGGTTTGCTGAGAAAATCATCGGCCCCTGCCGCAAACCCTTGCGTTAAATCGCCAGGATCTTCGCGAGCGGTAAGCAATATCAGATAAACGTAGTGACCAAACTGGCGACGGCGAACTTCCCGGCACAGCGTCAGGCCATTCATCTCCGGCATTTCCCAGTCGCTAATCACCAGGCTGACGGGCTGGTTTTCGAGGATCGCCAGCGCGGCGACGCCGTTTTCCGCCTCACTGACGATATAGCCCCACTGCGTCAACATCCGGCTTAGCAACCGACGATAAACCAGCGAATCTTCAACAATCAGGACGTGCTGTGCCGACATCGCGCCTCCTAAATCGGCAGGAACCAGATAAGGCTGATCATTCCTTCACGAAACTTGCCGCTGTACGCTATCAGTTTAGTCAGTAGCGGGTTGGCTTGCTCATCAGCAATGGGGTTGTCAACCAGGCTATACTCCAACCTGACGGCAACGCCAATCGACTTTAGCGACAAACCGGCGATAAATGGCTGGTCAGCAAAAGTATCGTGTGGCTGATGCTGGATAAAGACGGGTGAGCGGCGGCCCGCTTTTCCGCAGAATGGCAACGAGGAAATCCTGTAAGGGGAAAACTCATGCATGGCCAGCGCGTGTCGCCTGCGGATCCTAACCCGCCCGGCCGCTGCCGGGCGAACGGGTCATGAGGAACGCACCATGAAGTTTTATCGCGATCTTTTTGAAGCCAGCCTGAATCGCGTCGTACCGGAGCACGATAAAAAGCGCTTTTTTCAGGCCTTCTACAGCACCTTTATCCATATGTCGCCCGAGACGGAGCAGCACTTCTCACGACGCCCGGGCGAGGAAGGCCAGCAGATGATCTTTAAGAGCTTTTTCGCCATGCTGGCGGTCAACGGCGACCTCTTTGTACCCGATTTTCTGGAACGGCTGGCGCGAGCGCAGAGCGAGGAAGGCCTGCGTCTGCCACCGCGGTTTTTTGCCCTGTGGCGAGAAGCCATGCTCAAAACCGTCCGCGCCAGCGATCCACTGTGCGATGAAGAGATCCTCACTGCATGGGCAATGGCGATCGCCCCTGGTCTTGAGTATCTACGCCGCCAGGCGGAGCTCCACTATCAGACCGCAGGTCACTGATCATGCGCGCCGCTAACCGTGTCGACCTCAACGTCCTGCCCTCAGCGGTGATGATCTACGATGAGCGCGAACGACTGCAGGCCTGGAATGATAAGGTGGCGCTGTTTTATCCCGCGATCGCGCCCTGGCTCGCCGTCGGCGCTCCCCTTGAGAGCCTGGCGGAGAAGTTCATCGATGCAGGGTATAACATCGACCCTGGTCGGCAACAGACGCTACGCGAGACGATTATCCGCAACTGCCGCCAGACGAACCACTGCGAGGTCCGCCAGTCGGGCAACCGCCGGATTTACGTTCAGCATCAGCGGCTGGCGGATGGTGGAATTGTCAGTCTGCATACCGACATCACTGAGCTTGACGAGGCCCGACGCGCACGTCACCAGCTTCACGACGATTTTTTATTCACTGCGGAGTCGATCCAGATCGGTATCTGGGACTGGCAGGTCTCCCACGACAACCTGCAGGTGAATGACACCCTGCTGGCGATGGTCGGCCAGTCGCGGGCACAGTGGCGCTATCCGCTGCGTTTTATGCTCAATCTGGTCCACGAGGAAGATCGCGCTACCCTGCAACAGGCGATGATTGCCTCGCAAAACGAGCATATGCCGGTTTTTGAATGTGAACTTCGTGTCCAGCACCCAACGCAGGGCTGGCGCTGGATGCTGCTCTCCGGGCAGATCGTCACCCTCAATATGCAGCAGCAGGCAGAGCGGGTGATCGGGACGTTGCAGGATATTACCCGGCGCAAAGCCGCAGAGCTGCTGGCCATTGAGGCGGCGAAGGAGGCCCGCGAGGCGAACGAAGCGAAAAGCGCCTTCCTCGCCAATATGAGCCACGAAATCCGCACCCCGATGAACGGCATTCTCGGTATGACGCAGCTCTGCCTCGATACGCCGCTGACCGCGGAGCAGCGGGAGTACCTTTCGCTGGTGATGAGCTCAGCCCAGTCGCTGCTGCACATTATTAACGACATTCTTGATTTCTCACGCATTGAGTCGGGCAAGATGCAGGTGGACGAAGAGCCGCTGGAGATCCGCCCCTTTATCCAGTCGCTGATCCGCCCGCATATGCCTGCCGCCAGCGAAAAGGGCCTTGAGCTGCTGGTGGACATCTCACCTGCGGTACCGGAGGTGCTGATCGTCGATGGCCCCCGGCTGCGGCAAATCCTGACTAACCTGTTGGGTAATGCGCTGAAGTTCACACATCAGGGGGAGGTTCTGCTGGCGATAGCGCCGGCCGACGACGAAAGCCGCTGGCGCTTTCGCATTCGCGATACCGGGATCGGCATCGCCCCGGAGAAGCAAAAGGCGATCTTCGAAGCCTTCAGCCAGGCCGATAGCTCTACCACCCGCCGCTACGGCGGCACCGGGCTGGGGTTAACCATTTCAGCCCGCCTGGTCAGCCTGATGGGCGGCGAGCTGATGGTGGAGAGCCAGCCCGGGGCGGGCAGCGAATTTGCCTTCACCCTGCCGCTGGAAGGCCTGAACGCCACGGCCTCCGGTAGCGCTCCGCTGAGCCGCTTCAACCACCAGCGGGTGCTGGTGGTTGACGACAACAGCACCAACCTGCGCCTGCTCGACACCATGCTTCGCCAGATGGGGCTGATGCCAAGCTGCGTGGACAACGCCAGCGAGGCGTTACGTCGGGCCGCCGAAGGGCCGCCCTGGCCGCTGATCCTGCTGGATGCACAGATGCCGGATATGGACGGCGTATCCCTGGCGCTGGAGCTCTCCGCCCTGCCTGAAGCCCGGCAAAGCCAGATTATTATGCTCAGCTCCATGAGCCGCCATTTCGACGCCAATATGCTCAAGCGCATCGGCATTGCCCACTATCTGCATAAACCGGTGGCGCAGCGCGAACTGCATCAGGTTATCGCCGGGATTCTGGTCCCCACGCCAGTAGCGACAACAGCGCCAGCCCCCGTTGCGGCGCCGGTCAGGGCCCAGGCCGGGCTGCATATCCTGCTGGCCGAAGATAACCTGGTGAATCAAAAGGTCGCCAGACGACTGCTGGAACAGCTTGGCCACCGCTGCGAAGTGGTGAATAACGGCCGGGAGGCGCTGGAGCGCTGGCGCGCCGCCTGCTGGGATCTCCTGCTGATCGACCTGCAAATGCCGGAGATGGACGGTGAAACCGCCATCCGCCTGCTGCGCGAAGAGACGCTGGCGCGGGGCCGGGAGCACCAGCCCGCGATGGCCATGACCGCCCACGCCATGCAGGGCGATAGAGAGCGCTGTCTGGCGATGGGCTTCGACGACTATATCGCCAAACCGGTGAGTCAGGAGGCGCTACGGGAAGCCATCGCCCGCGTCGGCGCAGCGGAAGATAGCGGTTTGGAGGAAGAGAAAGGCCTGCCGGACGAGGCCCACCTGCTAAAACAGTGCGCAGACGATCCTGAGCTGGTCGAGGAGTTGCTGGGATTCTTCGCTGAAGGGCTTGACGCCGCAACGGCGGCCCTTACCCACGCCATTGACGCCAATGACCGGGAGACGCTGCGCCGTACCGCCCACAAGCTGCGCGGCGAGGCGGTCACCCTCGGCTTTCAACGCCTTGCCGGGGTGCTCCAGCAGCTGGAGAGCCAGGCGACGTCGCCCGACCAAACCGTGTCTGACGCTCTGCGCGACGCGCTGGCTGAGGCGATCACAGGCTGCCACTTGTGGCTGCGGCGCAGAGCGCAGGCGGCTTCACGCTAAGCTCCTCTCAGTCGTGGATTTTCACCCCCAGACAGCCGCGAACAAATTCAGGGTTAAAGTGTTTCACCGCTTCGCCAACGTAACCTAAATCCAGGGCGCCGATCTGCGCCATTTCGCTCGTGGTGAGCGAGAAATCCCAGATGGCAAAGTTCTCTTCAATACGCTCCTGGCGGGTGGATTTAGGGATCACCGTGACGCCACGCTGCACGTTCCAGCGCAGGATGACCTGTGCAATGGTTTTTTGATGGGCATCGGCAATCCCCTGCAGCATCGCCTCTTGATACGGATTATGTCTGCCACCGCCTAACGGCGCCCACGCTTCCGGCTGAACGTGATAATGCTTCATGGTTTCCAGCGCCGCAGGCTGCGCGAAATAAGGATGCAGTTCAACCTGGTTCACCATCGGCCTGATTCTGACAGTTTCGCAGAAGTTAGCTAACACATGGGGGTAGAAATTGGAGACGCCAATCGCTTTCAGCTTCCCGGCTTCATACGCGTCTTCCAGCGCGCGCCAGGCGCTGAAATAATCGCCCATCGCCTGATGCAACAGATAGAGATCGAAATATTCCAGCCCGGATTTTTTTAAGGACGCGGCAATCCCGGCTTTCGCCATCCCGGTGTTGGCCATGTCCTGGACCCACAGTTTGGAGGTTATAAACAGCGCCTCACGGGTACACAGACCTTCGGCGATGGCTTCGCGAACGGCTTCACCCACCGCATCTTCATTATCGTAGACGGCAGCGGTATCGATAAGGCGGTAGCCGGTACGAATGGCGTTCAGCACTGACTGCTTACACTCTGCTTTATCGGTCACCTTAAAAACGCCAAAACCCAGCATCGGCATTTTAAGGTTGTTACTTAATACAGAATATTCCACGATGAAGCTCCCCTCTTGTTAAAACATCATGGTAAGACAAGAACGCGGTCACGATTAGCCTGTCATTCCTGATTTGACTTATGCATTCAATTCATTAATCGCAGTGCGCTGAGATGATCTGATTTTGACAGAGAGCAGAAAAGTCCCCCCTGCCGCGCCCAGCAATAACAGACCGCTCAGTGCAAACGTGCTGTGCCATCCCAGACTATCAAACACCAGGCCGCCTGCCGTTGACCCGAGGGCAATCGATAGCTGGATCACAGCAACCATAAGACCACCGCCCGCCTCCGCATCTTCGGGCAGCGTCCGCGCAATCCATGTCCACCAGCCGGTGGGCGCCGCCGTCGCCAGCAGGCCCCACAGGCTTAACAGTACGGTGACAGCACCGGTATGGTGCCCGGCCAGCAAAAGCGCTCCGACAATCGCAGCCATAATCAAAGGGATAGCCACCAGCGTCGGATAAAACCGGGCGTGCAGAACGGTCGAAATGATCAGCGTGCCGACAAAACCAGCGACGCCAATCGCCAGTAATATCAGGGGCAGACCAGAAGAACTGACCCGGGTCACCGTCTCCAGAAACGGTCGCACATAGGTAAATAAGGTAAACTGCCCCATAAAGAACAGCCCGCAGGCCAGCAATCCAAGGGATACCGTCGAGCGGCGGAACAGACGCAGCACGGTTCCCTGCCGCTGTGGTGCGCGCTGGCTTTTCATCGACGGCAGGCTAACGCATTGCCAGATGAAGGCTACCATCGCCAGCGGAACAAGACATAAAAAGGCACCGCGCCAGCCGACAGTGGCCCCCAGGTAGCTGCCCAGCGGCGCTGCCACAACGGTGGCCAGCGCGTTACCGCCGTTAAAGATGGCCAGTGCGCGGGGGACCTGGCGTTGCGGCACCAGCCGAATGGCCGTTGCCGCCGACATCGACCAGAAGCCGCCGATGACGATCCCGATGAGCGCTCTGCCCAGCATATAAACCGGGAAACTGGACGCCAGGGCAATCATCAATCCTGAGGCCGCCATCAACGCCGTGAGCCCCAGCAACAGCCATTTACGGTCCAGCGACCCGGTAAGACGGGAAATCGTCAGGCTGGTCAATACCGCCAGCGCGCCAGAAAGCGCGATCCCCTGGCCTGCTAATCCCTCGGTAATGTGTAAATCACCCGCGATGGGTGTCAACAGACTGACCGGCATAAACTCTGAGGCAATGAGCACAAATACGCAGAGCGTCATCGCCAGGACGCCGCTCCAGTATGCGCGGGTGTTATGTAATCCAGACATTATTTATCTCCGACAAAACAAAGCCGCCTGCAGGCGGCTTTGGGGATGTCTCCGGCACAGGAGAGCTATTGCAGGTTGGTTTTGAAAAATTGAGTGAATGTAGCAAAGGGAATTTTGCCCGCGACGTTGTCATAGAGATCGACGTGGTTTGCGCCAGGGACAATCACCAGCGCTTTCTCTTTACTGCCGATCGCCTTAAAGGCATCTTCGGCAAAATAGCGTGAATGGGCTTGTTCGCCGGTCACAATAAGCGTCGGAATAGTCACTTCGCTGGCGTAACTCAGCAGCGGCATATTCATAAACGACAGCGGCATCGTCGCATTCCAAGCCCCGGTTGAATTAACCGAACGCGCATGGAAACCTCGCGGCATACGGTAATAATCGAAGAACTCTTTCAGGACCGGATTGGGGTTGGCGGGCAAGGTTTCCGGCAAAATACGATCGGCAGCGCTGACGTTGCCTTTATCATCAACATATATGTCATGCCCACCGGGGGCAAAAGTGCCGTTTGCCGCATCCTTCCAGCGCTGCGCGTTCAAATACTGCAGAACCGCTCGGCGGTCGGCTGTCGAGTAGCGATCTTTGCCATCGCCTACCCCATGACCCATCGCGCGGCTCATGTCATACATGACGCTGGTCGCCACCGCTTTGACGCGGGTATCCATCGCCGCGTCGTTTAGGGCCATACCGCCCCAGCCGCAAATGCCGAGCAAACCGATACGGTTGCGATCCACCTCTTTTTGCAGGCCCAGAAAGTCCACCGCGGCACTGAAATCCTCGGTATTGATATCCGGTGAGGCCATGTTGCGTGGGTAACCACCGCTCTCGCCCGTATAGGACGGATCAAACGCCAGGGTGACAAATCCTTGTCCGGCCAGCGTCTGGGCATACAGGCCGCTGGACTGCTCTTTCACCGCCCCGAAGGGACCGCTAACGGCAATGGCGGCCAGTTTGCGTTCACCGCGATCCTTCGGCAGGTAGAGATCGCCAACTAAGGTTATCCCGTAGCGGTTCTGGAAGGTCACCTTACGGTGATCCACTTTCGAACTCTCAGCAAACGTTTTATCCCATTTTTCAATCAATGAAACAGGCGCATTCGGGTTAGTTGTCTCAGCAGAGCTCATCGTTGTGACTCCAGTTAATGAGGCGCAAAGCAGCATGGCGGGTATCGCGGCTGTCAGTTTTTTGGTGAAAACCGTCATCAAAATTCCCCTAAATAAACGTGATCAATGCAAGTCTTCAGTAGACAACGCTGCTGTGCTTTGTTGTCGTGCGCTTAGTGTAGCCAGCAGTAATGGTTCTTATTAGGGGGTGAAAAATGCTAAGATTAATACCATATTGTTCTAAATGGCATGCGGGTGACGAGGCGGGAGAATGGCGAAACGGGAAAACTATAATGACCTTTATCTGTTTATGCAGGTGGTGCGGGAAGGCAGTTTTACCGCCGCAGCGCAACGACTTGGCCTGGCGCAGTCCGGGGTAAGCCGTGCGGTTCGCGAACTCGAAGAGCGGCTGGGCGTTCAGCTTCTGGTGCGCACCACCCGCCGGTTGTCGCTCACTCAGGCGGGTGAGCAGCTCTATCACAATGTCGAATCCGGTTTCGACGCCTTAGATATGGGACTCGCCACGCTGGCCCACTATCGTCAAACGCCCTCCGGTACGGTACGCATCAATGCCAGCCAGCATGCCATTGATAAAGTCCTGCTGCCGAAGCTGGCAGTATTTAAACACCGCTATCCCGATATCAGACTGGAACTGATCAGCGAAAGCCGGTTTGTCGATATTATTGCGGAGCGATTCGATGCGGGCGTGCGTCTGGGCCCGGAAGTCGGGAGTGGTATGATTGCGGTACGCATTTCGCCCGATATGGAGATGGCTGTTGTCGGTACCCCGGAACATTTTCGCCGCTACGGCTTTCCACAAACGCCCGCCGATTTAGTCGCCCACCCCTGCATCGCTTATCAGTTCGGCGACGGCAGCCTTTACGCCTGGGAACTTAATGTGGATGGCAAAAAAATCGCCCACCCGCCTCAGGGACAGTGGGCTTTCGCCGATAGCTATATGGAGGCCAAAGCGGCGAGGCTCGGTCTGGGGCTGGCCTATGTCCCGGAAGAGCTGATTACCGACGATCTAGCCCAGGGCACACTTATCCGGGTGCTCCAGCGTTATAGCCAGCGTCTGGAAGGTTCATTTCTCTATTACCCGCACCGCAATGTGTCGCCCGCGCTGAGAGCGGTCATTGATACATTGCGAATGTAGCTGAGGTTGCCTGCAGGCAGCAGACCACCGGTAGCGGTTGGTGGAGGGGTCTGAACTCAGAGCTTTCGCTTAATTCCGAACCATGCAAATTGTTAGGCGAGGCGGAAATGATCTGATATCAGTATCAATTTTGCGACTTACCTATGTGATCATAAAGTTATAATACAGCACCGCTTCGTAACGAGTTAAAAAAACGCATATTTCCCTGCTACGCAAACCCTTTTTCTTCGCCTACCCACGCCTGTTGTTGAAATACCTCCAAAACGCTTAAGCATGCCTTTCCACCTCAGGGCTGCTACGCTAACTCTCAGTCAATGGCGAAGGAGGCGTAATGAAAGTCCTCAATATCCTGGTCCGTCGATGCGTGCTGATTACCCGCTTTGAAGAGACCGTTTCGTTTTATGAAAACCTTATCGCGCAGACGGCCAGGTTGCGTTTCGACTATCCCGAATACGATCTCAAACTGGCGCAGGTGGGTTCAGTGCTTTTAATCGGCGGAACCGAGCAAAGCCTGGCGCCTTTTCGCGCCACCGAGGCCACTTTCCTGGTCAACGACATTACCGCCTGGGAGAAACATCTGCCTTCCACCGGAGCAACGATTATCAATCCGGTGAAGGCCGTGCCCACCGGCTGGAACATGCTGGTTCGGCATCCGGATGGCATGATTGCCGAATACGTTGAGCATCATGACAAAAACCCAGCAGATGAGATCTTCTGATGCTTCGCTTTCAGAGGGTTGGACCTGGTATCAGTCGGCTATACTGCCAGAAAAGTGCGCTTTCTGCTGTAGCCAGAGAGGGAGAGAGGGAGAAACTGGCGCTGCAAGCCGCAGCGCCACAGTTATCCTCTTACCCGGATAGCATCACAGGCTGACACTGTTCAACCAGTTGAGCAGACTTTCCACTGAGTATTGCGTCGGTGCGCGCGATATCGGCTGCCCCGATGTTATCAACAGCAGCGTCGGCAGGCCGCGTACGCCGAGGTCGCTGGCCAGTTCCTGATGCAGGTCGGCATCCAGATAGCGCGTTTCAAACTGAGCAATCCGCTGGCTGAGTTTTTCATGGGCCAGTAGCTGCCAGTGTTTACGGCAGTGCACACAGCGCTCCGCGCCAACGAACAGCAGCACGGGTCGTTCACCCTCCAGTTCACTCGCCGCGCTTATCGGCCGGAATGCGCTTTCCGCAACGCGGAACAGCTTCGGACTGCGGCGCAGCGTATCGTTATCGGTTGCGACGCACAGCGCATCGGCGCTTTTACTGTACGGCTGTACGCCCGCCACGCGCACCACGCTCTGCGCCGGGCCCGCCGCCGCCGCGCCCGGCTGACGCAGAGTGCGGACATCAACTGCCGCAATCGGCGTCTCCTGCGGTTGCGCAAGCTGCGGGATCCACGCGTAAGGAATGCGGTAGGCGCGGTAAACCATATTATTATTCAGCGTCTTGCCCCAGAACGGCGAAATATATTCCCAGACAATGTCGTGATCGCGGGTCACTTCAAAAATACGGCCGTTCGAACCTTCGTTAATCAACGTATTGCCATTTTCCAGGCGCTGCATATTGCTGATATACGGGCTGTAGAAGCGGTATGAATCAGTCGGCTGCGGCAGGTCCGCTTCATAAGGCGAGTAGCGCCACTCAATATCGAGGGTCAGCGGGTTGATCTCAAGGATCCGTGAATAATCGCGCCAGGCGTTTTTCACCCCATCCGCCGATGCCGGGTTAGGCGCACCGTATCCGGCCCAACCGCCGTTGTCGAAAATCAGGATATTGCCCGCCCCCGGCAACCCCTGGGGGATCATATGCGCATGATGCTGGCCGATGATCCAGCCGATGTGCTTCAGCTCCGGTTTGCTGTAGTCCGGGCCGAGCTGCCAGACTATTTTGCCGCTCTGCTTATCGATAATGGCGATAATATTGGATTCGCGGGCGTCCCAGATAATGTTGTCGGGATGAAAGCGCGCATCGCCGGCGTCATACCATTTATTCGGCCCCAGCGCCGACATCGAGTTGATATGCATCCAGTCGCCCATTCCGCCGCCGCTGGCGCGCATATTCGGGTTATTGTACAGCGCGGTGCGCGCCGCATCGTCGAAGCCCAGCTCATGAAAATGGTCGCTGCAGCGCCACTCCCAGACCACATTGCCCTGCCAGTCGACTTCAATAATGGTGTCGTCCAGCAGCAGCTTGTCGGAGATCGCTTCATTCACCAGATTGGTGTGGGCGAGGATCAGGGTATTGCCGCCATCGACCTGCGGCTCCAGCCCCGGCGCGTAGTAGCCGACGGGGTTACCCGCTCGCTGATAGTCGTGATGAGCGCGCGCCATCCAACGCGTTTCATTGCCAGGGTCGCTGACCTGTTCGTAGTGGTCGAATTTCCAGGTCACGTTGCCCTCCCAGTCCACCTGGATCAGATCGAGCATATCCTGCATGCCATAGCGCGGGTCGCGCTCGCCGCTGTGGCCAAGGATGGCGCCGCCGGGCAGAATTTTGTTGGGAAACCCATGCAGTTCAGGCCATTCCCGCACCACGTGACCATTCATATCCACCAGTACCGCGCCGTGTTCGGTGGCCTGGAAAAGGGTGTAGCCGCTCCAGGCGCGCTGCGGATCGTAAAGGGTGGCGCTGGTCGGGTAAACGGAAGGATGTCCCATATGTTGCTCCTTAAATAATAAAATCAGACAGAAGTAATCAGGTTGCGAATGTGGCGGCAGGCGGCGGTAAACGAGTCATCATCACGCTGGCGCGGATGAGGCAGCGCCAGGTTCACGATTTCTCGTATCCGCCCCGGACGCGGGGAGAGCACGACGACGCGATCGGCCAGGGCGACGGCCTCTTCCACATCGTGCGTCACCAGTAACGTGGTGGTTCCCGCGCTTTGGTGGATCTGTAAAAGTTCCTGCTGCAGGGTGTGACGCGTCAGGGCATCCAGCGCGCCGAAAGGCTCATCGAGCATCAGGATCTGCGGGCGGGCCACCAGACCGCGGGCAATAGCCACCCGCTGGGCCATGCCGCCGGAAAGCTGCGCGGGCAGCGCGCTGGCGAACTCGCTGAGCTGCACGCGCGCCAGCATCTCCAGTGCCCGCTGGCGCTTCGTCGCCCGGGTGAGCTTTTCATCCGCCAGACCGAGCATCACGTTGTCGAGCACGTTAAGCCACGGGAACAGGCGCGGCTCCTGAAACACAATGCCGCGCTCTTTGCCCACGCCGGTGACCGGCTCGCCGTTAATACAAATATCCCCCTGGGTGGCAGACTCAAGGCCCACCAGCATCCGTAGCAGCGTCGATTTACCGCAGCCGCTGCTGCCCACCAGCGCGACCAGTTCACCGGCGGCGATATCCAGGTTGAAATTCTGTAGCGCCGTCACCTGTTGCCAGGATTTACGCACGTGGCGAAAAGAGACCAGAGTTGAAGAGGTCATAACTGCTCCTGTTGACGCCAGCGGGTGGCGCGCATTTCCAGTAAACGTCCGGCTTTATCCAGCGCCGCGCCGGTGATACCGACCAGCACCATGCCGCAGAGAATAGTGGGCATATCCAGCAGCTGCTGGGCATTGATCATCAGGCTGCCGATCCCGACGCCGGAGGACATGAAATATTCCGCGCCGATATTGCCAAGCCAGGCGTAAATCAGCGCCAGCCGCAGACCGGCAAAGATCCCAGGCGCGGCACCGGGAAGAATGACCCGGCGCAGGCGTGCGAATTCGCCCAGCCGCAGCACCCTGGCGACTTCATCGAGTTGCGGGTTTCGCTGAAGCACCGCCTGCAGAGCGCTGAAGAACATAGGAAAGAACGACGCCAGCGCGATAAAGACGATTTTGCCGCCGTTATCGTTACCCACCCATGCCGTCAGCAGCGGCAGCCAGGCAAACAGAGCAATATGGCGCAGCACGTTAAGCGTGGGGGTAAAAATTTGTCCGGCGCGTGGGCGCAGCGCCAGCAGCAGTCCGCAGAGCAAACCGCCGGCAATCCCCAGCGCGCCGCCGACAACCGCTCTCCCCAGACTGGCCAGCATCGCGGCGCTCAGCTCTCCGTTCAGGATCCCCTGAACAAAACGTGCCGCCACCGCCAGCGGCGAAGAGAATAATCCGCTATCAATCCAGCCCCACTGGCTGGCCAGCTGCCACAGCGCCAGCAGGACTATCGGCAGCGGTAACGCCCACCAGCTGGCCTGCGGTTTCCACGCCAGGCGTCCGGCGGCTGGCTGCGGCCAGAACACCAGTCGGGAACAGGCCCGATTCGCCGCCCACTCCATCAGCATGCCGCTCAGGCCAACCACCGCGATGGTGACAAAGACGATATCCAGTTGAAACAGCTGGCGGCCCCAGACCATCAGGTAGCCAATACCTTCGGAAGAAGCCAACAGCTCGACAACGATAAGCGATACCCAGGCCTGCGAAAGCGCCAGACGCAGACCGGTAAACCAGCCCGGCAGGCTTGCCGGGATCACCAGCCAGCGCAGCCGCTGCCAGCGGGAGAAGTTCATCACCCTGCCGGCTTCGCTCAGGGTCTGCGGCACGCTGGCTACCGCCTGCTGAGTGTTGATGGTCATCGGCACCACAGTGGTTTTCACGATAACCGCCAGCTTGAGGCCGTTATCAATCCCGAACAGCACCATCAATAGCGGGATCCAACCGAGCGTCGGAATTTGCGCCAGCGCGTAGAACAGCGGTTCCACCCGCTGCGCGGCCGCTGGCACCAGGCCAAACAGCGCCCCGAGCAGCGTGCCGGCGATGGCGCCCAGCAGCAGGCCAAGCGCCAGATGCTGGAGACTAAATCCCCACTGCGCCAGCAGATCGCCGCTCAGCAGCGACAATGCGGTATCGGCAACCACCGACGGGGCGGGCAAAATTTGCGCGGGCATCCATCCCTCGCGGGCGGCGATGTACCACAGCAACAACAGTAGCGCTGGCAGCAGCCACGGCCAGCCGTTAAGCCGGAAACACGGCCTGCCAGGGGCATCGGTTCTTAAGATCATCTGCGACATATCGGTCCACTCATCGGAAAGTGATGCCGCTATGAAAACGTGACTCACGCTGCCCCGCTATTGCGTAAGGCGAATAATCCCGATGCATCGAATGCATTTCAGCCTGGCGAGCACGCGGCGTCTGATTTAGCTTTTTTTCACCCATGCTTGGCGAATAAAAGCATTTAACACACGGCCCGCCGGCTCTTTAGGGTGAGAAAAAAACTCAAGGGAGCAATACGTTATGATGAAAGCATTTTTTAGCCGCAGCTTGATGGCATTGGTCGCGGTCATCGGTCTGGCGGTAAACGCCCAAGCCGAGACGCTACGAACCATTCGCATCGGCGTGCCGGATCAGAGCGCCGGCAGTCAACCTTTTATTGAGGGGCCGGTCGGCATGGCGTTTATCCGCCATCAGCTGGAAGAGGTGTTTAAACCGCAGGGTGTGGAAGTACAGTGGCAGTTTTTCAAGGGGGCAGGCCCGGCGGTGAATGAAGCGTTAGCCAACCGACAGCTTGATTTTGTTTACCTCGGCGATCTGGCGGCGATTATCGGTAAGGCCAATGGTCTGCCGACACGCCTGCTTCTGGGCAGCCGCGGCTCGGAATCCTGGCTCGCGGTAACCAAAGCCTCGGGTATTAAAACGCTGGCCGACCTGAAAGGCAAACGGGTGGCGGTCTATCGCGGTACGGCGGACCAGCTGGCCTTTGACCGGGCGCTGCAAACCGCCGGCCTCAATGAGCGCAGTTTGCAGGTCATCAACCTTGACTGGAACGCGGGTAAAGCGGCGCTGGCGGCCGGTCGCGTCGATGCGGTATGGGGAGGCGTCTCCCTGCTGGCGCTACGCGGCGACAAAATTGATGTGGTGGTTAAAAGCGGCGATTCAGGCCGCCAGAACACCACTCAGGCGGGGTTCCTCGGCACGCAGACGTTTATCGAGACCTGGCCGCAGGCGACTCAGCAGATCGTTAATGTGCTGGTGAAGAATGCCGCTGAAATCAGCGATCCGGCGAATCGAGACGCCTGGTCTGCCGAGATGGCGCAGCAAAGCCAGATCCCCAAGGCGTTATTTCTGGAAGCGCTGCAGCCACAGGATCTGAACTTTACCACCTCACCGCGTATTGATCCGTTCCTGACCGACAGCTTCAGCAGTAGCGTCGAGCAGGCTAAATCGGGTCGTCTGATCCGCAGCGCTTTTGACGTTAAGCAGTGGGTGGACGGCCAGTTTGTCGAGCAGGCGCTGAAAACGCAGCAACTGGAAAACCGCTGGCCACCGTACGATGCCAAAGGTGAGGCGAAAAACGCCGGTTAATCCCCCTCCTCCTGCGCCAGCAGCTGAAGCTGATGCTGACGGTCGGTGTGGAGGATAATCTCAATCAGCCTCTCAACCAGCGGCGGCTGAATCGCGTGAACCGGGGAGATAATGGCAAACCGGGTCTGCATTAGCCGCCACTCATCTGGCAGATCGCTAAGTTCCAGTTTCACCAGCCGATGGCTGTGCTGGCACAACGCGAAGCCGTCCTCGCTGGCGAAGCTTATCGCGTGGGTTTGCGCCAGAGTGGAAAGCAGCGCGTAAATATGGTCGCACTGGATCGCGGGCGTAAAGTCCTGTTGCTGGCTGAGGGTTGCCAGTACCTTGCGTACCCCCGGCGGCAAATAGGGGGCGGCAAAAGGGTAGCGCAACATCTCCTGAATCGAGATCGTCCCCTGTTTTGCCAGCGGATGTTCGGCATGGCAGACAAAGAAACAGCGTTGTGGGCTAAGCGGCTGCACGCGTAACTGCGGGTCAAGCTCGGCCTGCCAGCTATCGGCGACCACAAAAGGATAGTGCTGGGAGGTAAGCGCCTGATGCAGAGCAAGCCAGTTATCAATGTGAAAACGCACCCTCGCCTGCGGCAAAAGACGATGAAACTCTCCGATGGCCGCCGGAATCAGCCTCGCGCCGGGAGCCGGGCCGCAGCCAAAAGCGACCTCGCCATTTTGCGCATCGTCCGCCTCACGCAGCTGGCTACTAAGCTCAATGTTGAGTTCCTGAAAACGGCGCGCATAAGGCAGCAGCTTTTGCCCGTGCAGCGTGAGCGTCGGTAGCTTGCTCTGGCGGTCGAATAAAGGATGACCGACACTCTGCTCCAGCGCCTGAATGCTGCGGCTAAACGCCGATTGCGACAGGCAAACCGCCTCCGCCGCACGATTAAAACTGCCGTACTCCACTAGCGCTACAAAATTGCGTAACTGGCGAAAATCCAGATGCATCGATCCGCTCCCTTCCCTCTACTATTCAACAAAAGTACTGGAAGGCGGCCTGGCGGTAAACCACAGACACCACTCCCGGTGGATTAGCGCACCGTGACTGGGGTGAAAGTTCGCGTTGCAGAATAGTGATGAACCTGCATGAGCGGCCAGCCACAGAGCCTCACGCTGATCTCACGTTTCAGCCATTAATTCCGTCATCACTTTCGCAAACACTTCGCCCGGCTGCGACAGGGTGCTATGTCCATCCGTCACCGCCACGACAGACACCGGCAACGCATGACGGAACGGCCGCACCGCCAGACCGCTGGTGTCGACGCCCTGTAGAGAAAAACTGTCAACAATAGTCATACTGTTGTTGCCGTGTCTGACAAGATTAATCGCCATGCTGTAGCGGTTGGTTTCTACCGCCGCCACCTGGCGCTGGCGGAACGCCGGCACCTCTTCGGCAATCATGGCAACCAGCCGCGCGTCGGTCGTGATATACACCAGGTCGCGTGTCGGGATATCCTGCCAATGGATTTCCGTCTGCTGCGCCAGCGGATGCTGCCCGGGCAGCACACACACCATTTCACCCCGGCAGATGGCCAACGGGTTCTCCTCTGGTTCGTAGCCGGGTTTCACCAGAAAACCGAGATCGTAACGCCCTTCTTCAACCGCCGTCTCAATTTCATTGTTGAGACACATATCCGCCACCACACCATAATCGGGAAAGGTCTGCCGAAAACGCGCCACCGCCAGCGGCAATATATTCAGCGCCAGCGCAGGCGTGGCACAGACCCGCAACTGACCAACGCGATACTGGCGGATGTGATCAACAAAACGCTCAAAACGAAGCCGGTCCTGATGCACGCGCAGCGCCTCTTTATACAGCGCTCTGGCTTCCGCGGTTGGCTGCATCTTCCCTTGATAGCGCTCAAACAGGCTGAACCCCATCTGCTGCTCGATAAGCGCCAGGCTTTTACTCACCGAAGGCTGCGACATGGCCAGCTGCGCCGCTGCCGCTGTCACTGAACCTAGCTGAACGATACTGATAAAGACCTCGAGTTGCTTGGGTGTCATTGCCATTTTCCTGATAACGATATGCTGATTATGCATTTAAAAAATATGCACTCAGGGTTATAGAATCCATAATTATATTCACCAGAGGGCATAAAATGAAATTTTTCACGTCACGCTTCATGTCGATATTGTTGCTTATACCGGGGATGTTCTTAGCCCAGTCTCCTGCTCAGGCCGGGGAAGAAATCAATACGATTCTGCCAGACCATGTGATCCGCGTCGGTGCGGTCAACGCACCGCCGTGGTATCAGAAAGATCTGCTGACCAACCAGTGGACCGGGCTGGTTCCGGATGTTGTGCAGGCGATATTTAAAAACACCGATATCAAGATTGAATACGTTGATACGCAATGGGGCACCGCCGTCGCGGGTTTACAGTCCAACCGCTTCGATATTTTAGGTGGTTTTAATAATACGCCAGAAAGGGCCAAAGCCGTCGACTTTACCCGCCCTATGGGCTCGCACCAGATGGGCGTCTTGACTCTGGAAAAAGAGACGCAGAAATATCAGCGCTGGGACACCATCAACACTTCGCAGACCAGGCTCAGCGCGATTGATGGCTCGGCAGCCGTCACGCTGCTGCAGCCTCAACTGGACAAAGCCCAGTGGATTATCGTTCCCGATAGCGACAACATGCAGCTCCAGATGGAGAGCGGCCGCGCGGATGCCATCGTCACTAACGATATCCAGATGGCGCAATATATTCAAAAGCGTCATCAGGGCACAATGATTATTCCACAGCCGATCAAAGAACAGGCAACCAATATGGGCCTGCGTAAAGAACGACCGGAATTACAGGCGTGGCTGAATGGACGGCTCGAACAGCTGGATAAAGACGGCACGCTGAAAAAAATATGGCAGAAATATACTCACCCAGCGAAATAACTCTGATGAACCCACAATCATTATTACCGTTACTGAAAATTGAAGCGCTTAGCAAATCATTTTCAGGTAATAAAATTATAGATGATGTTTCTTTCGCGGTTCGTCCCTCGGAGGTGATTGGCATCATTGGCCGCAGCGGCGCGGGTAAATCCACGCTGCTGCGTTGCCTGAACATGCTTGAAGTCCCGGATAGTGGGCATATTTGGCTGGGTGAGGAAGAAATAGGCTTTCACGGCGCGCAGAGAAAACAGGTCACACAGCGCACATTAGCGCGCCAGCGTGCCTCAATGACAATGGTATTCCAGCACTTTAATCTGTGGCCACACCGCAGTGTATTGCAGAATATTATTGAAGGTCCGGTACAGGTCCTGGGCTTGCCGCGTAAAAAAGCCATCGAAAAAGCCATGGCGCTGCTCACGCGTATGGGCCTGCAAGAAAAAGCCGGAGACTTCCCGGTTCAACTTTCAGGCGGTCAGCAGCAGCGGGTATCTATCGCCCGCGCCCTGGCCATGGCGCCGCAAGTGATCCTGTTTGACGAACCGACTTCCGCACTCGATCCGGAATCTGTCGGGGAGGTGTTGTCCGTTATTTCCGAACTGGCGGCCAGCGGCACCACCATGCTGGTGGTTACCCATGAAATGCGTTTTGCCCTGCAGGTATGTAGTCGGCTGCTGTTGATGGATAATGGCAAACTGGTGGAAGAAGCATCCCCTCAGGAGATCTGGTCACGGCCGCCCGATGCCCCTATCCGACGCTTTATGACGCTGTCCGGCGTAACGGCAGAGGAGCTGCGCTAATGTCTTATCACTGGGATTTCTCAATACTGTGGCAATATCACGCGGTTTTGCTGGAAGGGATATTGACCACCTTTAAAATTGTGCTGGCCTCAGTCACGTTAAGCATTCTTGGCGGAGCGCTGCTGGCCCCGTTGCGCGGCGCGTCCAGGGCGGTCATCCGCTTACCCACCCAGGGGTTGATTGAGATTGTGCGTTCAATCCCCCCTCTGGTGCTGATTGTCTGGGCCTACTACTGTCTGCCCATTTTGTTCGGCCTGACCCTCTCCTCGTATCTGACCTGTGTCCTCGCCATCTCGTTATATGGCAGCGTATTTTTCGCTGAAATATTTCGTTCTGGTATGCAATCGGTCGATCATGGTCTGGTCGAAGCGGGCCTGTCGGTGGGGATGTCACCGCTGAAAGTATTAGTTCGCATTACCGCGCCGGTAGCCTTTTTGCGAATTTTACCGGCGTTTGTCAGCCAGTGCGTGATGTCGGTTAAGAATTCCGTGCTGGCGAGTTATATCGCAACGGGTGAGATCCTCTATCAAGGGCAACGGCTGAGTACCGCCACCTTCCGCCCTCTGGAGACACTGACTTTTGTGGCGCTGTTTTTCGTCGCCACCATTCTTCCGCTGTCACTGCTGGCAAGCTATGCCGAGCGCCGGATCCGCAGCCGCTACTTCAAACGTTGAGTAACCATGACTATTTCCGCAACACGCCAGCTGGTCAATTTTGCCAGTACCTTATCTGCGCCAGCTATCCCGGCTCCCCTTCGGCGCAAAATTCGACTGCATTTACTGGATGCCCTCGCCTGCGGTTGGGCGGCCAGTGGCCACCGGGTCAGCGAACCGATGATACGCGCCTCCCGGCTATTTGGTGGAAACGGTCACTGTAGCGTTTTCGGTGAGTCCGGTTTCAGCCCATTGGCGGCCGCGTTCGCGAACGCCGCCATGATAAACGGCCTGGATCACGATGACGGTGTGGAGATCGACGGCAAAGGGCTCGGCCATCCGGGGGCCACACTGGTTGCCGCCGCGATGGTTGCGCTTGACCTCAATCCTGAGCCGGTAGCTCAGGACGTGCTGATTACCACCCTGGCGGCCGGTTTCGAGGTGAATAACCGGCTCATCCACGCCATCCAGCCTTCGGCAGAACGCTTCAGCCAGGTCTACGGCGTGGCGCAGCATCAATCCATCGGCGCAGCCGTGGTGGCCGGTCGGTTGTTGGGGTTAAACCCTGAGCAATTACATCACGCGGTGGGCCTGGCCGCCGCGTTAACACCGCTCCCCAGCCTGCACCAGTATAACTGGCGACAACGGCCGCTGTTGTCGCTCAAAGATGCCGTGGCGCCCGCCGCGCAAGCCGCCGTGCAGGCGGTGATAATGGCGCAGCAAGGCCTCAGCGGCAGCCTTGATGTACTCGATGGCGAACAGGGTTTCTGGCGGATGATTGGCTCCGACCAGTTCGCGCCAGACAGGTTGACCGATGAGCTCGGCAGTCACTGGTACGCTGGCTACGGTAGCTTTAAGCGATATCCCGCCTGCCGCTGGCTGGCCTGCGCGCTGGAATGCATGGAGGGCATCATGCAGCAGACCGGCTGGTCTGTTGCGGATCTCCGCACCATTGAGGTACAAAGCTTCCCCCGCCTGGTCAATGATATGATGGACTATCGGCCGCAAACGGTGACCGACGCGCAGTTCAGCCTGCCGTGGACGCTGGCAGCGATCGCCGCTGGCCTGGCGCCGGGTGCCGACTGGTATACTGAAGACAATATGCAAAACCCAGCCTTGCTGGCGCTGGCGGATAAAGTCACGGCCACTGTCACACCTGAATTTACACAACGAATGAACGGTCCGGCACGCCAGCCTGGCGCGCGCGTTGTGGTCACAAACAGCCGTGGCGAATGTGCAGTGCAGGAACGCTACAAACCCCTGGGCAGCGCCGAGCGGCCGCTTAGCGATGGGGAAATTATTGCCAAAGCGCGGCGAAATTTGCCCGGACATAAGATAAAGGTTAACGAACTGCTTACGAGCGTGATGGAGGAGGAAACGGCTCGGTATTACTCCTCTTCGGCAGACCTGATGGGCTTTTCGCTACCGGCGTAGCAAGGGTTGCCTGACATTGTCAGGCAACCACGACCGGTTAGTGTTTCACGATATACATGGTACGACTGTAGGCCACATCTTCCGGGTTGGTGATCGGGTAGCCTTTCAGCCACGGCTTAATCAGCCGGCCGTTAGTGTACTGGTAGATCGGCGCAATCGGCGCTTTGACCATAATGATCTTCTCCGCCGCGTTGTAATCGTCGTTACGCGCTTTGGCCGAATTCTCCACCGCCGCCTGGGCGAGGATTTTGTCGTACGCCGGATCGTTAAAGCGCGAGATATTTCCGCTGTGGGTGGAGGTCAGCAGCGACAGGAAGGTGGACGGCTCGTTGTAGTCCCCTACCCACGAAGCGCGGATCACGTCGAAATTGCCGGTGTTACGGCTGTCGATATAGGTTTTCCACTCCTGGTTTTGCAACTTCACTTCCACGCCGAGGTTTTTCTTCCACATCGACGCCACCGCGATGGCAATCTTCTGGTGATTCTCAGAGGTGTTATACAGCAGCGTCAGCTTCAGCGGACGATTCGGGCCATAGCCGGCGGCAGCCAGCAGGGCTTTCGCCTGGGCATTAAGTTCGGCCTGACTCATACTCTCAAACTGCGACGGCTGGGGGGTGAAGCCCGCCGTCACGTCCGGCGTGAAACGCCAGGCCGGTTTTTCCCCGGTTCCCAGTACTTTCTCCGCCATCACCCGGCGATCGATGGTCATGCTCAGCGCCAGTCGCACCCGCTCGTCCGCCGTCGGCCCCTTTTGGTTATTGAAAGCGTAATAGTAGGTACCCAGCTGCGGCGGGGTATATACCTGCCCCGGAATATCCTTCAGCAGTTTCTGATACATATTTTTCGGGAAAGATTCGGTGATATCGATATCGCCAGCGAGATAGCGCTTGGTGGCGGCGGACTCCTGGTTGATCGGCACAAAGGTGACCTGCTGGATCACCGTTTTGGCGTTATCCCAGTAGTGCGTGTTCGGCACCACCACCAGCTTTTCATTGACCACGCGATCTTTCAGAACATAGGCGCCGTTGCCCACCAGGCTGCCGGGCCGCGTCCAGTTCGCGCCGCTGTCGACATTCGCCTTCTGTACCGGGTAGAAGGCAAAGCTGGCGGTCAGGTTGCTGAACCACGGCAGTGGTTTATCCAGCTGCACCCGCAGAGTGTGGGCGTCGACGGCGGTAACCCCCAGGGTCTCCGGCGCGGCTTTGCCGTCGATAATGTTCTGCGCGTTGGCGATCCCCGCCAGCGCCGCGAACCAGGCGAACGGCGAAGTGGTTTTCGGATCCACCAGACGCTGCCAGCTATAGACGAAATCCGCGGCGGTAACCGGCGTGCCGTCGGACCAGCGCGCGTCATCGCGCAGGGTAAAGGTCCAGACACGGTTATCGTTGCTCTGCCAGCGGGTCGCCACGCCTGGAACCAGGTTGCCTTTCGCATCCTGATTGACTAAACCTTCAAACAGATCGCGGATCACCTGGATTTCCGGCAGGCCCACCGCTTTGGCGGGATCTAACGAGGCGGGTTCATCTTTGATATGGCGTACTAACAGCTGTTTTTCCGCCAGTACCGTGCCCGGCGGTACGTCCGCCGCCCAGGCTAAAGAAGATACGCTGGCTAACCACAGCGCGCCGCATGTCAAAGCGACAGGATACTTCATAAGATCCCCTTTAAAATGAAAAAAATACCGCCAACAGAGCGATAATTATTTGTTTCATCACCTGAAATTGCAAACGACATATGATAGAAAATTGATGTGTCGTCGGATTTCACGCCTCAGGGAATGGGTTTGATCCCGACACGCTTTTCGCCAACACTGAATAATAACGACACACAGGAAGCCCTATGTCTATTTCACGCCCTCGCCCCCAGCGCGGCGACTTTCCGCCGGGAACCCGGCAGTACGGCAGCTCGGAACTGGGCGCGCCGCTGCTGTGGTTTCCTGCGCCGCAGGCCGACAGCCGTAGCGGCCTGATTATTGCCGGCACCCACGGTGATGAAAATTCGTCGATTGTGACCCTCTCCTGCGCCCTGCGCACTCTGAAACCCGAGCTGCGCCGCCACCACGTGGTGCTGACGGTCAATCCTGACGGCTGCCAGCTCGGGCTACGTGCCAACGCCCGCGGCGTTGACCTCAACCGTAACTTTCCGGCCGCTAACTGGAAACAAGGGGAAACGGTTTATCGCTGGAACAGCGCGGCAGAGGAACGCGACGTGGTGCTGTTGACCGGCGAGCAGCCAGGTTCGGAGCGGGAGACCCAGGCCCTGTGTCAGTTGATCCACCAGATCCATCCGGCGTGGGTGGTCTCCTTTCACGATCCGCTGGCCTGTATCGAAGACCCGGGCCACAGCCCGCTGGGGCACTGGCTGGCCGACGCCTTCTCCCTGCCGCTGGTGGGCAGCGTGGGCTACGACACGCCGGGCTCCTTTGGCAGCTGGTGCGCGGATATCGGGCTCCCCTGCATCACCGCCGAGTTCCCACCGGTCTCCGCCGACGAGGCAACGGAGCGTTACCTGCCGGCGATGACCAATCTGCTGCGCTGGCAGGCTTAAAGATGAAGCACGCCGGTGCTGAACCGCAGCGCCGGCTCAACGTCCACCGCCAGCCATGACGGGCCGTCGAGGTCGGCGAAGCGCGCCAGCGGCGCCAGAGGGAGCGCGGCGGCGATCCCGCGCGAGGTACAGAGCATACAGCCCAGCATCCGTTCAAATCCCTGCCGTTCCGCCTCTCCGGCCAGAGCCAGCGCTTCGGTCAGACCGCCCGTTTTATCCAGTTTGATATTGACCATCTCATAGCGCCCGCGCAGCCGCGGCAGGCTCTCCCGGGTATGGCAGCTCTCGTCGGCGCAAATCGGTAACGGATGAACGAAGTTTTCCAGCGCCGCATCGGCGTCAGCCGGGAGCGGCTGCTCGAGCATCGCCACGCCGAGGTCCGCCAGCAGCTGACAGCGCGCCGCCAGCCCCTCGCTGTGCCAGGATTCATTGGCGTCGACAATCAGCGTAGCCTCCGGCGCCGCCTGACGGATAGCGATTAACCGCTCGCTGATCAGCCGGTCGTCAAGCTTCACTTTCAACAGCTGGGCACCTTTCTGCCACAGCGCCGCGGCGCTGGCCGCCATCTGATCCGCCGTACCAATGACCACCGTTTGGGCGGTGATCACCCGGTTGGGCAACGCCACGCCCAGCAACTGGGACAAGGTTTTGCCTTCGCGCCGCGCCTGCAGATCCCACAGCGCGCAGTCAACGGCATTGCGCGCGGCGCCTGCCGGCAGCAGCCGCTGCAGCTGTTCGCGGGTGAGGCCCGCTTCCAGCTGCTCGCCGATCGCCATCACCTGGGCCATGACCGAAGCGATGCTCTCGCCATAGCGGGGATAAGGCGTGCATTCGCCCACCCCTTTCACACCGTCCTCCTCCAGTTCCACCACCACCACTTTTGCCTCGCTGCGGCTGCCGCGGGCGATCACAAAAGGGGTATGTAGCGGCCAGGCTTCCTCATACACTCGCACGTTGCGCATTCCCTTGTCCTCTCTGGTCAATGTTAAATAGGGTTTGCCGTCTAGCTGGCGGATGTCATACACTACTCGTGACGTTAACTATATGTAAACAGGAAGATAACCATGTCACAAACCGTGCATTTCCAGGGCAACCCCGTTTCTGTTCAGGGCACCATTCCGCAGGCAGGCGCTAAAGCGCAGCCGTTTACGCTGGTCGCCAAAGATCTCTCTGACGTCGCGCTGAGCCAGTACGCCGGCAAACGTAAAGTACTGAATATTTTCCCGAGCATTGATACCGGCGTGTGTGCCGCATCAGTGCGTAAATTCAACCAGCTGGCCGCTGAACTGGACAACACTGTGGTGCTGTGCATTTCCGCTGACCTGCCGTTCGCCCAGTCCCGCTTCTGCGGCGCGGAAGGCCTGAGCAACGTGGTGACCCTTTCCACGCTGCGCGGTGCGTCGTTCCTCGCTGACTACGGTGTCGCCATCGCCGCCGGTCCGCTGGCTGGCCTGGCCGCTCGCGCCGTGGTCGTTATCGATGAAAATGATCAGGTCGTCTACAGCCAGCTGGTGAATGAAATCACCGAAGAGCCGGACTACGACGCCGCGCTGGCCGCCCTGAAAGCCTGATAACAGAGTGCCCGGGCGCATCACGCCCGCGGACAATCTATGTACTCAGCCCCCGCTCTGCGGGGGCTTTTTTATTGCCGTGGCGCATAGCGGGAGATAGCCCGCGCCATCGCCGGGCCGGTCAGTAAAATGGTAAACAGCCGCAACGTCTGTAGCGCCATAATGAACGACATATCCGCCCGGGTGCCGGCGGCGATAATCGCCACCGTGTCCAGGCCGCCAGGGCTGGTGGCCAGATAGGCGGTCATAAAGTCCATCTGCAGAATGTGGGTCAGGGCAAGGGCCATCAGGGCGCACATCAGGATCAGCCCAAGAATAGAGGCGATAATCTGCGGCAGCGTCTTCAGCGCCAGCAGAAAAATGGCTTTATTAAACTGCAGCCCCACCGTCCAGCCCAGCACCGCATAGGCCATCGCCAGCAGCCACTCCGGCAGCTCCAGCATCATCCAGCCGCTGCCCTGGACCAGCGCGCCGAGCAGCATCGGCAACAGCATGGCCCCGGAGGGGATGCGCAGCCGCATGCCCAGCCAACAGGCTAGCGCCGTCAGCAGCAGCGTGAAAGGGAAATTCAGGGTCAACGATGGAAACCAGACAATATCCTGAGTCATTTCCTGCGCTTCATTGCCCAACGCATAGCGCACCACCAGCGCCGCCGCGCCGACGACAAACAGCACCCGCAGATACTGCATCAGCGCCACCAGCCGCACATCGGCCCCGTACTCCTGGGCCATCACCACCATTGCCGACGCGCCGCCGGGAGAGCTTCCCCAGGCGCCGGTGGCGCCCGGCAGCGCGCTGTAGCGAACCAGCAACCAGCCGGTGAGGCCGCTAATCGCCAGGGTGGTCAACAGGATCGCCAGCACCAGCGCCCAGTTGTTGAACAGCACGCCAAAAACAGAGGGATTAATCGCCCGGGCGATCATGCAGCCGACGATGGCCTGCGCCGCCAGATAACAGGGACGAGGGATGCTCAGCTTCACCCCGCGCAGGCTCAAAATGAGACCGGCGATCAGCGGCCCCAACAGTAGCGCTGCCGGCAAATGAAGGCGTAACAGCAGCGAGGAAAAGAGAACAGAGAGCAGCAGCAATGTCAGCCAGTGCCCGATCGCGCGACGCGACGCCAAGATGCACCACCCCGGAAAAAGGATTAAAAAACCAGTATATACAGGTTTGGCCCGCTTTGCAGGCCGAATGCCGGCGACGTGGGTCGCCGGCCTGGCGGGATTATTCGTCGCCCTTTTTCTGACTCAGACCATATTCACGCAGTTTATTGGCGATGGCGGTATGCGACACCCCCAGCCGCTTCGCCAGCTTACGGGTGCTGGGGTAGCTGCGATAGAGCTGGGTCAGCACCGAGCGCTCAAAGCGTCGGGTGATGTCGTCCAGCGACCCTTCCATCGCCTCCTCGCCCACCGGCAGCGACGCGACGTCATGGTCCGGCAGCAGAATGTCCTGTGGGCGCAGCTCAAATCCCTCCAGCTGGGTCAGTGCGCGATAGACGGCATTCTTCAACTGGCGAACGTTGCCGGGCCAGCTGTAGCGGGTGAGCACCGTACTGAGATCGGCGGAGAGCTTCGGCCGCGGGACGCCCTGCTCATCAGCAAAGCGGGCCACGAACAGCTCCGTCAGCGGCATAATGTCCTGCGGGCAGTCGCGCAGCGGCGGCAGATAGAGCGTCAGGACGTTGAGGCGATAGTAGAGATCTTCGCGGAACAGCCCTTTCTGCACCAGTTCGACCAGGTTTTTCTGCGTCGCGCAGATCACCCGCACATCGACGTGCACTTCATGATCCTCGCCAACGCGGCGGAAGGTGCCGTCGTTGAGGAAGCGCAGCAGCTTGGTCTGCATTCGCGGCGACATCTCGCCAATTTCATCCAGCAGCACCGAGCCGCCGTTGGCCTGCTCGAAGAAGCCCTTCTTGCCCTGCAGCGCGTCGCCAAACAGCTCGCTCTCGACCGCGTCCTCGGGAATGGAGCCGCAGTTGAGCGCCAGATAAGGTTTGCCCGCCCGCGGACTGGCCAGATGGCAGGCATGGGCCAGCAGATCTTTGCCGGTGCCGGTGTCGCCGACAATCAGCAGCGGCGCGCTGAGCATCGCCAGCTTGCGCGCTTGCTCCACCACGTGGCGCATTTTCGGCCCCACCGCGAGGATCTGGCTGAAGGCGCTGGTGTCCTGGCTGGTCATGGTCTGCAGCTGGCGTCCCATGCGCACGGTTGAGCGCAGCATCGCTACGGCGCCGGTCAGCACCCGTTCGTTATGCTCCCCTTCCAGATAGACCGGGGTCACTTCCAGCAGATAGTTCTGTCCATTCACCACCACATGCTCCGCATGCGTCTCCTGCGGGCTGCTCTCCAGCCAGCGCTGAACGTTAAAATCGGCGATCAACTGGGCCACCGGATGGTTGCGCAGCTTCGCCTGGCTTTGGCCAAACAGCAGGCAGCTGGCGGGGTTGGCCAGTTCCACCCTGCCTTTGGTATCCAGCGACAGCACCGGCTCCGGCATCGCCACCAGCAGCGCGCTGAGCGCCAGGTGTTCACGCTCAGACGGCATCCACGGCACGGTGCGCACGTCTGTCACGCCGGCGATACGGCGGATCTCTGCCATCAGGCTGCTGAACGTGGCGAACTCCAGTTCGGCAAAATTGAGGTAAATTCGGCCTATAGGGTCAATATCGATACCACGTAGATCAATGCCGCGCAGCACCAGCAAATCGAGCAATTCACGAGTCAGACCGAGACGGTCTTCACAAAAGACTTCAAGACGCATGGGAGTGTTCACCCTAAAAGTGCCAATGACGGGAGAATAATAGGACAGGAATGAGTTTTCGGGAAGCTAACTGTCAACAATTATTGACAGCATGGCGGAAAAATGGGCGTTGTGCCGTAAAGTCAGGCGGTCAGTGGTTAAATGAACGCCTGGGCGAGCCGGGATCCAACCTGCCCGGTAGGCCGGGCAAGGCGAAGCCGCCGCCCGGCAATGTCTCTGAGCGGAGGTTACTTCTCCGGACTGGTTTTGCTTTTCTGCAGGGTCTCTTTCAGCTGCCCAATCAGCTCGCGACGAAAATCGCCGAGCCGCGGTTTATCATCGGCAATCCACGGTAGCGGGCGGCACAGCTCCATCGCCTTGATCCCGAGGCGGGCGGTCAGCAGTCCGGCACCGATGCCCTGTGCGGCGCGCGCCGACAGCCGGGCCGCCAGATCCTGCGACATCCAGTCCATCCCCACCTCGCGCACCAGTTCGCTGGCGCCAGCGAAAGCGATATTCAGCAACACCAGGCGAAACAGTCGCAGACGACTGTAATACCCGAGCTCAATGCCGTACAACGTGGCAATTCGGTTGATCAGCCGCAGGTTACGCCAGGCGATAAACGCCATATCCACCAGCGCCAGCGGGCTGACGGCAATCATCAGCGTCGACTCCGCCGCCGAACGGCTGATTTCCCGCCGCGCCTGGGCATCGAGCACCGGCTGCACCAGCTGCGCATAAAGGCTCACCACTTCGCGATCGCTTTGCGTTTCGTGGATCGCGGCATACCAGCGCTGCAGCGCCGGATGCGATTGATCCAGCCCGGCCTGCTGCGCCAGCTTCTCACAAAAGGCTTTCGCTTTGCCGACCGCGTGACTGTGCAGCATATCGCGCGCTTCATCGCGTTCGTGGGCGCGCTGGCGCAGTCGCCACAGACGGCGCCACTCGGTGGCCACCGATCCGACGCCGGCCCCGACGATCAGCGCCCCGGCGACGCAGCCGCCCAGCGCAATCCAGTCCTGGGTCTGCCAGGCGTTAGCCGTCCACTGCACGCCTTGCGCCACGACGCTGACGCCGAAGATCGCCAGTCCGGCGCTGACCATCCGCCGCCACAGGCTGCGTTTGGGTCGCAGGACCGACTCCACCACCGCTTCCGCCGCCCCCTCTTCCTCTTCGCCGGTCACCAGCCGCGCTGGCGCGAAGTTGTCGGCCTCCAGGGTGTCGAAGGCGCGCGCGCTTTTCAGCGGCGGAATTTTTTCCGCTTGCAGCGGACCATCAAAATCAATCCGCGGTTTTAACGGTTCGCTCATCGCAGTTTATCTCCAATCAAAAATTCCAGCGCCGCGTCGAGGCGAATGTGCGGTAAAGGCCGATCGACATCCATGACCTGCGGACGAAAGTTTTCAAACTGAAATCCCTGCTGCTGCCAGAAGGCCTGGCCCGGCAGACGCGCCGGCACCTCGCCGGGATAGATGGTCAACGGCTGGCCGTCGCTCAGCCGATCGCCGCGCAGGGCGGGAATTTTCTCGCCATTCACCTCAATCAGCCCGCTCTGGGTCGCCTGAATGGACGCCAGCCCCAGGCAATCCATACTGATCCCCTCAAAGGCGGCGTTCTGCCACGCGTCCTGAATCAGTTGCTGCAGGAGCGACACCATATTGCTGTGCTGATCGACCGTGACGTGGTCAGCTTTGGTGGCGGCAAACAGCAGCTTGTCGATAACCGGCGAAAACAACCGGCGGAACAAGGTGCGCTGCCCGTAATGGAAACTTTGCATCAGTTGGGTCAATGCCAGACGCATATCGTTAAAAGCCTGCGGCCCGCTGTTGAGCGGCTGCAGACAGTCCACCAGCACAATCTGCCGGTCGAAGCGCAGGAAGTGCTCTTTGTAGAACCCCTTCACCACCCTTTCGCAATAGTATTTGTAGCGTTCGCGCAGCATGCCGGCGTTGCTGTGTTTATCGGCCTGCGCCAGCTTGGCTTCGCCGATGGCGTCGACGTCGGGCCACGGGAAAAACTGCAGCGCCGGCGCACCCGCCATTTCACCGGGCAGGACAAAGCGCCCGGGCTGGATAAAGTGCAGCCCTTCGCGCTTACAGGCGTGCAGATAGTCCGTCCAGGCGGCAGCGATATCTGCCAGACGGGCCTCATCGGCAGGGGCCAGCGGATCCAGCCCGGCGCACAGCTGCCGCCAGCGGGCCGACCACTCCGCACGCTGTCCCTGCAGGAGCCCGGTCATCTGTCGTGACCAGCTCAGATAATCCTGTGCCAGCATCGGCAGGTCGAGCAGCCACTCGCCCGGATAGTCGACGATCTCCAGATACAGCGTGGAGGTATCTTTAAAATGGCGCAGCAGGGAGTCATTCGAACGGTAGCGCAGCGCGAGACGGATCTCGCTCACCCCGCGCGTCGGGGTTGGCCACATGGGGGGCTGGCCGTACAGCTGGGCCAGCCCTTCGTCGTAGGTGAATCGGGGAATGCCAAAGTCCCGCTGCGGCACGCGCTTGACGCCGAGCAGCCGCTCTTCGCGTGCGGCGCTCAGCAGGGGCAGGCGGGCGCCCGTGTGGATATTCAATAGTTGATTGACCAGCGCGGTGATAAACGCCGTTTTACCGCTCCGGCTCAGGCCGGTCACCGCCAGACGTAAATGCCGGTCAACCCCGCGGTTGACCAGCGCATTCAATTCAGTTTTCAGTCGCTTCATCGCCAGTCCGTTATGCCCTGAAGGTATGTCTCGTCATCATAAGCTATCTGCCGGGGATAAGCAGGACAACGTTAATCCTTTTGCGCCTTCCCCACGGCGGCATTATTTCATCCCGCGCGTGACGCGGTTGGCCAGCCGGCTGAGCAGCGGCTCCAGCGCCACCGCCAGCAGCATTTTCAGCGGCCGACGCGCGACCGATTTGACCGCCCAGCCGGCAACGCCCGCCGGGCCGTAACGCAGCGCGGTCAGCAGCGCCAGCTTACCGACGATTTTCAGACCGGGCTTCACCTGCTGCCCGGCGCGTTGCCATTTGCTATTCATGCGTTGCCTCACTCGTTAAAAACAGGATTTACAGCTGGCGAAAGCGGCTGCGCAGCGTAAAGGTGTCGGAGGTCACATACCGCTCCATTTCACGCAGGCGCTGTTCACCGGAGGCCAGTTCGGCATCCACGGCGGCCAGCAGATCGCCATTGCTCGGCGCCTTGTGACCGTACAGTTCACTGTCCGGCATCGGATCCAGAGCAAAAGTCAAAATGATGTAGGCCACCAGGACAAAGAAAAAGAGGCCGAAAATCATCGCCAGCACGGTAATCAGACGCACCAGCTTCACCGGGACATCAAGATGCTGAGCAATGCCCGCGCAAACGCCCTTCACCATCCCGCGCTGCGGGATACGCCACAGTTTTTTATTCAGATCCAGTCCGGCCATTATTTGTCTCTCCAGTTCGGATGTTCAGCATCCAGGATCGCTTCCAGCGCCTGAATACGTTCGCGCATCCGCTTCGCGTCATCGGTCAACTGCAGCAGCCGTTGCTGCTCATTTTGCGTCATACTGCCGTTGGCGCCGCGATTGTTGTAGTGCAGCCACAGCCAGACCGGCAGAACAAACAGCACAAACAGCGTCAGCGGAATGGCGAGAAAAAGCATGCTCATGTGTACTCCTTACAGGGGGTGAGCCGCGGCGCAACGCCGCGCCGCGCAATCATACTTACTGGTTGGACTGATTCATTTTGGCTTTCAACGCCGCCAGCTGCTCGCTGATTTCATCGTCCGCTTTCAGTTCGGCAAACTGCTGATCCAGCGTCTGCTGCTTGCCAAAGCGGTGGCTCTCCGCTTCCGCTTCCATCTGATCAATGCGACGCTCAAAGGATTCAAAGCGGGCCATCGCCTCATCCAGTTTACCGCTGTCCAGCTGGCGACGCACATCGCGGGACGAACTCGCCGCCTGATGGCGCAGCGCCAGCGCCTGCTGACGAGCGCGGGTTTCGCTGAGTTTGTTCTCCAGCTCGCCAATCTCTTTCTTCATGCGCGCCAGCGTTTCATCCACCAGCTGCACTTCATGATCAAGTTGAGCGATAAGGTCGGTCAGCTTCTGCTTTTCGATCAGCGCCGCCCGGGCCAGATCCTCTTTCTCTTTACGCAGCGCCAGCTCGGCTTTTTCCTGCCATTCCGCCTGCTGGGCGACCGCCTGCTCAATACGACGGGTCAGCTGTTTCTTTTCCGCCAGCGCGCGGGCCGACGTGGAACGCACTTCCACCAGCGTGTCTTCCATCTCCTGGATCATCAGACGCACCAGCTTTTGCGGGTCCTCCGCTTTCTCCAGCAGGGAGTTGATGTTGGCGTTCACGATGTCGGCAAAACGAGAAAAAATACCCATAATTTCAATCCTCATAGTTCTGGTTTCAGGCATTCACCTGTGGCTTAGCTTATACAAATGACGTGCCAACTTTTTATCTTATTGATTTTAAACAGAGTGGTTGCGAATTGTGCAGGGCATTGCTACAGTCACCTGGTTAATCACACTACTTAATGGCGAAATTCATCATGGCGCAGTACAAGGATAATCTGCTGGGCGAGGCCAACAGCTTTCTCGAGGTGCTGGAACAGGTTTCCCGGCTGGCCCCGCTGGATAAGCCGGTGCTGGTCATCGGCGAGCGCGGCACCGGGAAAGAGCTTATCGCTAACCGTCTCCACTACCTCTCCAGCCGCTGGCAGGGGCCGTTTATCTCGCTGAACTGCGCGGCGCTGAACGACAATTTGCTCGATTCGGAACTATTCGGCCACGAAGCCGGGGCCTTCACCGGGGCCAGCAAGCGCCATCCCGGGCGCTTCGAGCGCGCCGACGGCGGGACGTTATTTCTTGATGAGCTGGCGACGGCGCCGATGCTGGTGCAGGAGAAGCTGTTAAGAGTGATTGAATATGGCGAGCTGGAGCGCGTGGGCGGCAGCCAGCCGCTGCAGGTCAACGTCCGGCTGGTGTGCGCCACCAACGCTGACCTGCCGCGGATGGTGGAGGAAGGCCATTTTCGCGCCGACCTGCTCGACCGTCTGGCCTTCGACGTGGTGCAGCTTCCGCCGCTACGTGAACGGCAGAGCGACATCATGCTGCTCGCCAACCAGTTTGCCATTCAGATGTGCCGCGAGCTCGGTTTGCCGCTGTTTCCCGGCTTCAGCGAACGTGCCACCGCAACGCTGCTCGGCTACCGCTGGCCGGGGAATATTCGTGAACTGAAGAATGTCGTTGAGCGCTCGGTCTATCGCCACGGCGACAGCGAGCACGAGCTGGACGCCATTATCCTCAACCCTTTCCGTCAGACCGCCGCCTCCGTGCCGGAGGCCGCGTCCGGGGACGAGCTGCCCGCCCTGCCGCTGGATCTGCGCGATTTTCAGCTCCAGCAGGAAAAACGCCTGCTGCAGCGGAGTCTGCAGCAGGCGAAGTATCATCAGAAGCAGGCGGCGGAGCTGCTGGGGTTAACCTATCACCAGCTCCGCGCGCTGCTGAAAAAACATCAGCTGTGAGAGGCGCGCGGCAGCAGCAGCGCGCTCACCGCCATCGCCCCCAGGCATAAGACGGCGTTGAACCACAGGGCATACTGGGCGGCATGGGCCATGCCCAGCGGCAAAAACAGCGCGAAAAGTGACGCCGTCACGGCAATACCCATCGCCCCGCCCAGCGAGCTGCCCATCTTGTAGATCCCCGAGGCGACGCCGATTTTGTTCTCCGGCGCGTTGGCCACCGCCGTATCCGTTGAGGGTGTGGCGTAGCAGCCCAGCCCGAGGCCAAACAGCACGTTGCTGGCGAACACCACCCCGATATACAGCGCCTTATCGAGAAAAGTGCAGGATATCAGGCCGATGGCAATGGCGGTCAGCACCGGCCCGGCCATCATCGGCAGCCGGGCGCCATAGCGCTGCAGCAGCTTCTCGCCCACCCGGATCATCGCCAGGACGGTCACCAGATAGCCGAGGGTCATCATCCCGCTCTCCAGCGGCGTCAGGTGGTGCCCCTGCTGCAGCCAAATGCTGGCGATCATCATGGTGCCAATCGCCCCATTGAGCAGAAAGTTCGACAGCACTGCCGCGCCGTAGGCCCGGTTACGAAACAGCGCAAAATCAATCAGCGCCGCCTCGCCTTTGCGCATGCCGTTGCGGATAAATACCGCCCCCGCCGCCAGCGCCCCGACCAGCATGGTCAACGACAGCGGACTGCTCCATCCCCAGCCATGGCCCTTGCTGATAAACAAATTCACCAGCACCAGCGCGGCAATCAGGCTCAGCAGACCGCCGACGTCCAGCTTATGCTGGCTGGCGCTGGTGCTGCGGCTCTCCGGCGTGCCGCGCAGCAAAAACAGCGCCAGCAGAGCGACGGCAATGGAGAAGACGAAGATCCAGCGCCAGCCGAGCCCGGTGGCGATGGCTCCGCCAACGAAGGAACAGAGACCGCTGCCGCCCCACGAGCCGATGACCCAGAAGCTGACCGCCCGCTGCCGCGCACGCCCCTCATACCAGGTCTTAATCAGCGCCAGCGTCGCCGGCATAATGCACGCCGCCGACAGCCCCTGTAGCACCCGGCCGGCCAGGAACAGCCCCGGCCCCTGAGCAACCACCAGCATGGCGCTGCCGACGATGCTCAGCCCCAGTCCGAGGGTGGTCATCCGCATCCGGCCAAACTTGTCCGCCAGGCCGCCGCTGGCGACCACGAAACAGCCGCTGAACAGCGCGCTGAGACTGACGGCCAGGGTTAAGGTTTCAAGGGAGATATCAAGACTGCTTTTCATCGCCGGCACCACGTTAATCACCGACTGGGCAAACAGCCAGAAGGTTAAAACGCTTAGCACAATCCCCACCAGCAGGCGATCGCTGCCGACAAAGGGGGTGTCGCTCACGGTGACAGTGCTCATCGCATGGCCCTCCTGTTTCCGGTGATTAACGCAGATAGTGTTCCGCCAGACCGCACCACAGCGCCGCCCCGGTCAGCAACAGCGCGTCGTTGAAGTCATAGCCCGGGTTATGGACCATGCAGCGATCCGGCTCATCGCCGGCGCCGATGGTGAAATAGCTGCCATGCGAGTGCTGTTCCAGCATGAAGGCAAAATCTTCACTGCCCATAAACGGCTTCACCTCGCCCACCTGCTCTGCGCCAAACAGCGATGTCGCCACCTCCCGCACCATCGCGTTGGCCGCCGGATCGTTACGCAATACCGGGCTGCCGTTGACGTGCGTCAGCGTGGCCGTGGCGTTGAAGCTCTCCGCCTGAGCCACGGCGATATCATGGATCCGCTGCAGCACGGTCTCGCGCACCTGCTCATTGAGGGTGCGCACCGTGAGCTTCATCAGCACGTGATCGTTAATGATATTGGGCGCGTGTCCGGCCTGGATGCTGCCGACGGTGACCACCGCCGGTTCGAACGGGGTGATATTCCGCGAGACGATCGACTGCAGCGCGAGGGTGATATGGCAGGCGACCAGCGTGGCATCCACGGTATGCTCCGGTACCGCGCCGTGGCCGCCAACGCCTTTCACCTCAATATGCAGCGTATCGGAGGAGGCCATCATCGCCCCGTCGCGCAGGCCGATCTTGCCCAGCGGCTGACCCGGCATATTGTGCAAGCCGAAGATGGCATCGCAGGGGAACTGGTCAAACAGACCGTCCTCGACCATCACTCGCCCGCCGTACAACAACTCTTCCGCGGGCTGGAAAATCAGCTGCAGCGTCCCGGTAAACTGGCGGGTGCGCGCCAGATATTCAGCCGCGTAGAGCAGCGTGGTGGTGTGCCCGTCATGGCCGCAGCCGTGGAAACGCCCGTCAACCTGGCTTGCCCACGGCTTCCCGCTCCGCTCCTGCATCGGCAGCGCATCCATATCCGCCCGCAGGCCGAGGCGTTTTTTTCCGTGGCCGACGCGCAGCGTGCCCACCACTCCGGTGCCCGCCAGGCCGCGGTGAACCTCGTATCCCCACTCGCCAAGCAGTCGAGCGACCTCATTGCTGGTTTGATGTTCTTCAAAGCCGATCTCCGGCTGCTGGTGGAACTGGCGACGCAGGGCAATAAATTGCGCCTCGTTGACCTGCAAGGCTTCAAGCAACGGATGTGTCATTTTTGTTATTCCTGTGTTGTGTTTGCACGACACTTTCGAGTTTATGCGGGTGAAACAGCTTTCAGGTGCGCTTTTTTGTTTTATATTGACGAGAAATCAATGACTGTTTTTCATACATATCAGTTATGACAAAAAATAACGGGTTGTTTTTTGTCTGCGGAGGAGTGTCACGTGGAGCAGCATTCAGGCGACTTTAGCGTCACCGTGCGCGATGTACGTCAGTTGAACCAGACAGAAGGCGATCTGCTGACGCTGCTATGGGTGCTGGAGGGGAGCGTAAATCTGACGGAGGCGGAAGGTGTGCCGCAGCCGCTCGCCGCCGACGAGCTGGCGATCGTTAACCGCAACCGTCGCTGGAGTCTGCGCAGCGCCGGTACCAACGCGGTGATGATCCTGACCCTTTCCGCCAGCTGGCTGACCCGCCTTGACAGCGATTTTTTTGCTGTCGACTATCAGATAACGCCGCGCACCCGGGATGCGGAGGACGGCCTGCGCCGCCTGATGCGCCAGCTGCTGGTGAGCGGCCTGGTCAAGCATCCCGGCCATTACCGACTGGAGGCCAACCGCTGGCTGAGTGAGATAGCGCTCCTGCTGGCCACGCGCTTCAGCCAGCCCATCGCCTCCACGCCGCGCCGCGGAGCGGAGAACTGGAGCCGGCGAATAGCCAGCGTGGTGGCGCGGATCGACGCCAACTATCAGCGCCGCCTCTCGTTGCAGGAGGTGGCGGCAGCGGAATTTGTCTCCGAGGCCTGGCTGTCACGCTTATTTCACAAAGAAGTCGGGGTGAGTTTTGTTCAGTACCTCACCGCGCTGCGCCTGCGCTACGCCGCCGATCAGTTGTTGACCACCCGCAAACCCGCCCAGCAAATCGCCCGCGAACAGGGGTTCGCCAGTACCCGTATGATGAGCGATCTGTTTAAGCGCCAGCACGGCGTGACGCCGCGCCAGTATCGTGAACAGCATCCCCGGGAGCTTGCCCGACCGCGTCCGCCGCAGGCCGACCGCTGGCAGCTGGTCGCTGTCGACCGGCTCTATGCTCGCCTCAATGAACCGGAACCACGCGACCGGGAAAGTCCCCCGCTGCCGATCAATCCGCCGCAGACCCGGGAGATCAACCTGCACGATCGCCCGGCGCGCGCCGCTGTGCTGCGCCATACCCGGATGGTGGTGACCGTGCGCGAGCTGGACGACCTGCTACGGGAGGATGTGCGCCGGGAACTGGAGCAGCTGCACCGCGCCCTGCCGGTGTATGCCATCGATATCAACGATCCCTTTCTCAGCAGCCGGCTGTTCGGCACCGGCTGGGACGATCCGCAGATGGCCGGCTACGCCTGCTGGTATAACCTGCAGCAGATTTTTAGCTGGCTGGCGGCGATGGGCTGGAACGTGATCCTCCACACCGGCGTCACCACCCGCAGCGACCTGCTGCAGCGGTTTCTGCTGCTCGCCGCCAACCATTTTCCGCCGGCCACGCTCAACAGCTGGCGCTTTGTCTGGCACTGGTCGCCGCAGGCCAGCGAAGCGACCCGCCAGGCGGCCTGGCGCCAGCAGCGCGAGGTTCTTCACCGCCTGCTGCCGCAGCCGCAGCTGGGGATCTGGCACCGCTTTGCTCCAAGCGATCCCGGGAACGATCCGCTGTTTCACTCACCGCTGCTGGCGGAGGCGGATTTTCTCGCCTGCCAGGCAGATGCCAACGAACAACTGGATCTGGCGCAGGCAGACAGCAGCCGCCTGGCCTCCAGCGAACATTATCCGCTGCACAAGCTGCGGCAGATCCACAGCGCCCTGCGCCAGCGACAGCTTAACCTGCCGCTGTGGCTGCTATCCTGGAATACCCTGACCGGCGATACGCGGGATACCAACGGCCGCTTTTTTCGCGGCGCGCTGTTGATGGATAATCTGCTGGGGGTGGCGGACCAGGTCTGGCTGGCGGGCTTCTGGTTAAATTCAGGCCTCCAGGGCGAAGCCCGCGCTAACGGGAAGCTCGATACCTCCAGCCTGGCGCTGCACTATCTGCACGGGCTGCCTCGCCCGGTTTACTGGGTACTGTGGCTCTGGCGGCGGCTGCGCGGCGAGATCCTGTTTCAGGATAAAAACCTGCTGTTGCTTCACCACCAGGGGCACTACCAGCTGCTGCTGCGCAATACGGTGGTCTACAATCCCTGGCTCTCCAGCGAAGCGGCCTTTATCCAGCGTTTCAGCCAGCCCTACAGCGTGCGGCTGCAGGGTCTGGAGGGTGGCTGGCGCGTCAAACAGCACCTGTTCGATCAGCATCATGGCGCGTTATTCCCGCTGGTCGACGCCTTTCGCAGCCGCAGCGGCCCCGACGCTGAGGATTACCAGTGGCTGATGCATCGGGCTCGTCCGGCGCTCAGTGTGGAAGATGCCCGGCTTGACGGACACTGGCTGCGGGTCGACTCGCTGGAAAGCAACGCTTTGGCGCTGTACGAATTTACGCCTCAGCGCGCTCCCGGCGAGGATCCCGCCCCCGCAAGCAATCCGTGAATTTTGCGCTGGCTCTCCGTCGTCGCCGGGTTGAAAACCAGCAGCGACAGATCGGGGCGGCCTTCCACGGCAAAAGAGGTGAACTCCAGATCGAGCGGGCCCATCTGCGGATGGTGAATGCGCTTATAGCCTTCTCCGTGGCCGGCGACGTCATGGCTTTGCCAGAAACGGGCGAACTCAACGCTCTGCTGCGTGAGTTCAGCGATCAACTGGTCAGTTTCCGTCGTCGCCCCCATCCGGGTGACGTCGGCGCGAAAAGCGTTGACGATAAGCTGCCCCACCGTCTGCCAGTCCTCCAGCGTGCAGCGGGCTTCAGGTCGGGTAAACAGGCGACGCAGTACGTTGCGCTCCGCCAGCGGTAGCTGGCTGTAGTCGGTCAGCACCCTGGCCGCCGCCGCGTTCCAGGCGATGACGTCCCAGCTGGCGGTGCGGATAATCGCCGGAATAGTAAAAGCGTCAAGCACCCGTTGCAGCCGCGGCGTCATATCATCTGTCACCGTCAGACGCGTCTGCGGCGGATGGCCAAAGGCGAGAATAAACAGATGCTCGCGCTCCGGGGTGGTCAGCCGCAGACCGCAGGCGATCCGCTCCAGCACCTCGCGGGAGGGCGCCCCGCCGCGCCCCTGTTCAAGCCAGGTATACCAGGTCGGGCTGATACTGGCGAGCTGCGCGACCTCTTCGCGGCGCAGCCCCGGCGTGCGCCGGCGTCCCGCCGGGAAGCCAAACGTCGCCGGATCGAGGCGCTGGCGCCGGGCGCGGAGAAAATCGCCTAAAGCATGGTTGTCAGAAGTGTTCATCATCTGCCTGTGGGTTCTGCCTGTTAGAATTTATACCCCGATAATGTCTCTACTTTTATAGTATGACATCGCAGGTAGGATACGCCTGAAACCCGTTCAGGAGATCCATGATGCGTATATTTCTTACCGGCGCGAGCGGATTTATCGGCTCACGTATTCTTCCGGCCCTGCAGGCGTCGGGCCATCAGGTTATCGGCCTCGCGCGCAGCGACACCGCAGCGCAGACCCTGAAGGCGCTTGGCGTCGAGGTGCACCGCGGCACGCTGGACGCCCCGGACTCGCTACTGGCTGGCGTCGAGGGCGCTGACGCGGTGATCCATACCGCCTTCGACCACGACTTCAGCCGCTTTGCCGCCAACTGCGAGAAAGACCGCCAGGCGATCCTGGCCATGGGTCGGGCGTTGCAAGGCAGCGCGCGGCCGCTGGTCATCACCTCCGGCACATTGATGGGCGACGACGGGGGCGGCGTCCCGGCCCGGGAGTCGTTCTTCAACTCAGGGCACCCCAGCCCGCGCACCGCCTCTGAGCTCGCCGGTCAGCAACTGCTGGAGGCGGGAGTGGATGTTCGGGTGGTTCGCCTGCCGCAGGTGCATGACACCGTGCGCCAGGGGCTACTGACCAGCTATATCGAACGCGCGGTCGCCAACGGGACGGTGGCCCTGCGCGGCGAGGGAAGCAACCGCTGGTCCGCCGCCCACGTCGATGACGTCGCACGTCTGTACGTTAGCGCCCTGCTGCAGGGCGCGGCCGGCGAGCGCTACCATGCGGTGGACGAAGAGGGGATCGCGTTACGCGATATTGCTACGGTAATTGCTCAGGGATTAAACCTGCCGCTGACCCACCTGGATGAGTCGCAGGTCGACGCCTGGTTCGGCTGGTTTGCGCCGTTTACCGCCCTTGACCTGCGCGCCAGCTCAGCATGGACCCGTGAGCGATTGCAGTGGCAGCCGGTCGGCCCCGGGCTGCTGGAGGACCTGCGGAATATGGATTACCAAAAAGTGACGTTGTCACGATAAGCGAGCGAAACCCTCTGTTTAATTTTCTGACGGGCCCGCCCTCTGCCCGTCAGTCCCTCTGCTTTCTCCCCGCTATACTGAATATATCTCCCCGGCGTCAGCGTCTGTTTCATCGTCTGGCAAACCGCGGCCAAACAGACCTGACTGGCGATATCGGCGATAAAAAGTTACCATGTTTCAATATACAGACTCGGTTCCGCTACTATTTTAATCAATTGACTGAATACTATACGCTCCCGGTAACCGCATTATCCCTCAGGCTTGTTGAAGGCGGTGGTGAATGTCTATAAATCTTAATAAGATAGAGTTCAACTCTATAATCAAACAGAAAATATGCGCCTGAAATTGTCATCTCTCCTGGCAGCCGTTTCCCTGCTGTGTGGGCAGGCCTTTGCCGCCCCTGTGCTCCCTGACCGCGCCGATATCCGCGACAGCGGTTTCGTCTATTGCGTCAGCGGCCAGGTGAATACCTTTAATCCGCAGAAAGTCAGCAGCGGCCTGATTGTCGATACGCTGGCCGCTCAGATCTACGATCGTCTGCTTGACGTCGATCCCTATACCTACCGGCTGGTCCCCGAGCTGGCGGAGAGCTGGGAAGTCCTTGATAACGGCGCCACCTACCGCTTCCACCTGCGCCGCCATGTCCCGTTTCAACGCACGGCATGGTTTACCCCGACACGGGACTTCAACGCGGATGATGTGATTTTTACCTTTGGCCGTATTTTTAACCGCGACCATCCGTGGCACAACGTCAACGGCAGCAGCTTCCCTTACTTCGACAGTCTGCAGTTTGCTGACAGCGTGGAGAGTGTGCGTAAGCTGGATAATCAGACCGTGGAGTTTCGCCTCAAGCGGCCGGACGCCTCGTTCCTCTGGCATCTGGCCACTCACTATGCGTCAATTACCTCTGCCGAATATGCCGCCCGCTTAACGCAAGACGACCGCCAGGAGCAGCTGGATCGCCAGCCGGTCGGTACCGGTCCGTTCCAGTTGTCCGAGTACCGCTCCGGGCAATATATCCGTCTGCAGCGTCACCCCGACTACTGGCGCGGCAAACCGTTGATGCCGCAGGTGGTGGTGGACCTCGGCTCCGGTGGTACCGGCCGACTGTCGAAACTGCTCACCGGGGAATGCGACGTGCTGGCCTGGCCCGCCGCCAGCCAGCTGACGATCCTGCGCGACGATCCGCGCCTGCGCCTGACGCTGCGCCCGGGAATGAACATTGCCTGGCTGGCCTTCAACACCGCCAAGCCGCCGCTGGACAACCCTGAGGTGCGGCATGCGCTGGCGCTGGCTATTAACAACCAGCGCCTGATGCAGTCCATCTACTACGGCACCGCAGAGACGGCGGCATCCATGCTACCGCGCGCCTCGTGGGCCTACGATAACGACGCTAAAATTACTGAGTACAATCCCCAGGAAGCCCGCGCCCGCCTGAAGGCCCTGGGGCTGGAAAATCTGACCCTCAAGCTGTGGGTGCCCACCAGCTCTCAGGCATGGAACCCCAGCCCGCTGAAAACGGCGGAGCTGATCCAGGCGGATATGGCCCAGATTGGCGTCAAGGTGATCATCATGCCGGTGGAGGGGCGCTTCCAGGAGGCGCGGCTGATGGACATGAACCATGACCTGACGCTCTCCGGCTGGGCGACGGACAGTAACGATCCGGACAGTTTTTTCCGGCCGCTGCTGAGCTGCGCGGCGATCGCCTCACAAACCAACTTTGCCCACTGGTGTAACCGGGAATTTGATGACGTGCTGCAAAAAGCGCTGCTTTCGCAACAGCTCTCCTCGCGGATGGACGCTTACAAAGAGGCACAGCGGATCCTCGCCCGCGAACTGCCGGTCCTGCCGCTGGCCTCCTCGCTGCGTTTGCAGGCCTATCGCTATGATATGAAAGGCCTCGTGCTGAGCCCCTTCGGTAACGCTTCGTTCGCTGGCGTATCGCGGGAGAAAACCGAAGAGGTGAAAAAACCATGATTATTTTTACCCTGCGTCGTCTGCTGTTGCTGCTGGTCACCCTCTTTTTTCTGACCTTTATCGGCTTCAGCCTGAGTTATTTCACCCCTCATGCGCCGCTACAGGGCGCCTCCCTGTGGAATGCGTGGCTGTTCTGGTTTCAAGGGGTGCTGCACTGGGATTTTGGCGTCTCCAGCATTAACGGCCAGTTGATTTCTGAGCAGCTGCGCGAGGTGTTCCCGGCGACCATGGAGCTGTGCATCCTCGCCTTCGGCTTTGCCCTGCTGATTGGCATTCCGGTGGGTATGATCGCCGGCGTAATGCGCAACAAATGGCCTGATACCCTGATCAGCGCCGTCGCGCTGGTTGGTTTCTCGATCCCGGTGTTCTGGCTGGCGCTGCTCCTGACCCTCTTCTTCTCGCTGACTCTTGGCTGGTTTCCGGTCTCTGGCCGCTTCGATCTGCTGTATGAGGTGAAAACCGTCACCGGTTTTGCGCTGATTGACGCCTGGATCTCGGACTCGCCATGGCGCCATGAGATGATCGTCAGCGCCGCACGGCATATGGTGCTGCCGGTGCTGACCCTGGCGGTGGCGCCCACCACCGAGGTGATCCGCCTGATGCGCATCAGCACCAGCGAGGTGTATGACACCAACTATGTCAAAGCGGCTGCCACCCGCGGCGTGTCGCGACGCAAAATTTTACTGCGCCATGTACTGCACAACTCCCTGCCGCCGGTGATCCCGCGCCTCGGCCTGCAGTTTTCCACCATGCTCACCCTGGCGATGATCACCGAGATGGTGTTCAGCTGGCCCGGACTGGGACGCTGGCTGATCAACGCGATCCGCCAGCAGGACTATGCGGCGATTTCCGCCGGCGTCATGGTGATTGGCGCACTGGTCATTATCGTCAACGTGATTTCCGATATCCTCGGTGCCATGGCTAACCCGCTGAAACATAAGGAATGGTATGCCCTACGATAGCGTTTATCTGGAAAAGCGTCCGCCCGGCGCGCTGCGCACCGTATGGCGTAAATTCTATGGTGACACCACGGCGATGATCGGCCTGTACGGCTGCGCGGGCCTGCTGCTGCTCTGCGTCTTCGGCGGCTGGTTCGCCCCCTATGGCATCGATCAGCAGTTCCTTGGCTATCAATTGCTGCCGCCGTCGTGGTCGCGCTATGGCGAAGTCTCCTTCTTCCTGGGAACCGATGACCTGGGCCGCGATGTGCTGAGCCGGCTGCTGAGCGGCGCGGCGCCGACCGTCGGCGGGGCCTTCGTCGTCACCCTCGGCGCGACGCTGTTTGGCCTGGTGCTGGGCGTGATTGCCGGGTCGACTCACGGCCTGCGCTCGGCGGTGATGAACCATATCCTCGATACCCTGCTCTCTATTCCCTCGCTGCTGCTGGCGATTATCGTCGTCGCCTTTGCCGGGCCGCACCTCAGCCATGCGATGTTCGCCGTCTGGCTGGCGCTGCTCCCGCGCATGGTACGTTCCGTCTACAGCCTGGTCCACGATGAGCTGGAGAAAGAGTACATCATCGCCGCCCGCCTCGACGGAGCCTCGACGCTGAACATTCTGCTGTTCGCCATTCTGCCCAATATTGCCTCTGGCCTGGTGACCGAGATCACCCGCGCCCTGTCGATGGCTATTCTGGATATTGCCGCGCTGGGCTTTCTTGATCTCGGCGCCCAGCTGCCTTCGCCGGAATGGGGAGCCATGCTGGGCGATGCGCTGGAGCTTATCTATGTCGCGCCGTGGACCGTGATGCTCCCCGGGGCGGCGATTATGCTCAGCGTACTGCTGGTCAACCTGCTGGGCGACGGTATTCGCCGGGCGATCATTGCCGGGGTACAATAATGCCGTTACTCGATATTCGTCACTTAACTATCGAATTTAGAACCAACGAAGGCTGGGTGAAAGCCGTCGATCGCGTCAGTCTGACCCTGACTGAAGGCGAGATCCGCGGCCTGGTGGGCGAATCCGGTTCCGGGAAAAGCCTTATTGCCAAAGCTATCTGCGGGGTGACCAAAGACAACTGGCGGGTCACCGCCGACCGCATGCGTTTCGATGACATCGACCTGCTGCGACTGTCGAACCGCGAGCGGCGGAAACTGATCGGCCATAACGTGTCGATGATTTTTCAGGAGCCGCAGTCCTGTCTTGATCCCTCTGAGCGCATCGGCCAGCAGCTGATTCAGAGTATCCCCGGCTGGACCTATAAGGGCCGCTGGTGGCAACGGCTGGGCTGGCGTAAGCGCCGGGCCATCGAGCTGTTGCACCGCGTCGGCATTAAAGATCACAAAGATGCCATGCGCAGCTTCCCCTATCAGTTGACCGAAGGCGAGTGCCAGAAGGTGATGATTGCCATCGCCCTGGCCAACCAGCCGCGCCTACTGATCGCCGATGAACCGACCAACGCCATGGAGCCAACGACTCAGGCGCAGATTATCCGCCTGCTGACGCGGCTCAATCAGAACAACAACACCACCATTTTGCTGATCAGCCACGATCTGCAGATGCTCAGCAAATGGGCGGATAAAATCAACGTCATGTACTGCGGGCAGACGGTGGAGAGCGGGCCCAGCGAAGAGCTGGTCACCCTGCCGCATCACCCCTATACCCAGGCGTTAATCCGCGCGATCCCTGATTTTGGCAGCGCCATGCCGCATAAAAGCCGCCTCAACACCCTGCCAGGGGCGATCCCTCTGCTGGAGCAGCTGCCCATCGGCTGCCGTCTGGGGCCGCGCTGCCCTTACGCCCAGCGCGAGTGTATCGAAACGCCGCGTCTTACCGGGGCGCGCAACCATCTGTACGCCTGTCATTTCCCGCTGAACATGGAGAAAGAGTGAAATGGTCGAAACATTGCTGGAAGTTCGCCAACTCAGTAAGACCTTTCGCTACCGCACCGGCTGGTTTCACCGCCAGACGGTGGAGGCCGTCAAGCCGCTGAGTTTTACCCTGCGTGAAAGGCAGACGCTGGCGATTATCGGCGAGAACGGCTCCGGGAAATCCACCCTCGCCAAGATGCTGGCGGGCATGGTGGAACCCACCAGCGGCGAGCTGTTGATCGACGACCATCCGCTGACTTTCGGGGACTACTCCTACCGCAGCCAGAAGATTCGTATGATCTTTCAGGATCCGTCGACCTCACTGAACCCGCGCCAGCGCATCTCGCAGATCCTCGATTTTCCGCTGCGGCTGAATACCGACCTCGACGCCGAGGCGCGGCAAAAGCAGATTATCGACACGCTGCGCATGGTTGGTCTGCTGCCGGACCACGTCAGCTATTACCCCCATATGTTGGCGCCCGGTCAGAAGCAGCGTCTCGGCCTCGCCAGGGCGCTGATCCTGCGCCCGAAGGTCATCGTCTGCGATGAGGCGTTGGCCTCGCTGGATATGTCGATGCGCTCCCAGCTCATCAATCTGATGCTGGAGCTGCAGGAGAAACAGGGCATCTCCTATATCTATGTCACTCAGCACCTGGGAATGATGAAGCACATCAGCGATCAAGTGCTGGTGATGCATAACGGTGAAGTAGTCGAGCGCGGCAGCACTGCCGATGTGCTGGCCTCACCGCTGCACGACCTGACCCGACGCCTGATCGCCGGCCACTTCGGTGAAGCTCTCACCGCCGACGCCTGGCGCAAAGACGGGAAATAGCCCATCTCATTCACCTCGCCCGGTGACCTCACACCGGCGCGTGGCCAGCCGTCCGCTTGAGGATAGCCACTGCGCTGGCGATGTCTGGCGCCAGCCAGCGATCCTCCTCCCAGCCAGGCACGCTTTGGCGCAGCAGATCGCGCGCCCGACGTGTACCCGCCGCCAGCGTCTGCGGCTCGTGAAAATCGAGCCCCTGGGCCGCGAGTAAATATTCGATACCCAGGATCTGATAGAGGTTGCCGAGCAGGCGCTGCAATTTCAGCGCAGCACTGGTACCCAGGCTTAAATGATCCTCCTGCAAAGCGGAGGTAACAAAATTATCCAGCACCGCCGGCTGCGCCAGCTGCTTATTTTCCGCGCACAGCGACGCGGCGACGTACTGGGCAATCATCATGCCTGAATTCACCCCGGGTCGGGCGACCAGAAACGCTGGCAAGCCGCTCACCAGAGGATTCACCAGCCGGTCAAGACGTCGTTCGGCGATAGCGCCCAGCTCAGCCATGGCAATAGCCAGCAAATCGCAGGCCATTGCCACCGATTCACCATGGGGATGCGCCTGGGACACCACTCGCCACTGCTCAAGGGTGCCCAGGATTAGGGGATTATCGGTACAGGCGTTAAGTTCGATATTTATCTGCGTCTGCGCATGGCTAAATTGATCGCGGCAGGCGCCATGCACCTGAGGCATCGAGCGGAGACTCAGCGCATCCTGGGTGCGAAGACCTTCGCTTTCGGCCAGCAGACGGCTGCCCGCCAGCAGCTCACGCAGCCGCTGGCCGCTGGTCTGGATCCCGGGACTGGCTTTCAGCGCCAGGATCTCGGCATCAAACGCCACAAGCTGGCCGCGCAGCGCTTCAAAGCTCATCGCCCCGGTCACATCGGCCCAGTTCATTAAGCGCTCGGCGTCGTCTAAGGCCAGGCAGGCCAGGCCGGTCATGCACGGCGTACCGTTGACCAGACTGAGCCCCTCTTTCGCTCCCGGCGCGATGGGCTGCAGATTCAGCTGCGACAGGACCTCTGCCGCAGACCACGTTCGCCCTTGCCATAGCACATCGCCGACTCCCATCAGGGCCAGGCCAATGTGCGCCATATGCGTTAAATAGCCAACCGACCCCTGAGAGGGCACCTGGGGGGTGACGCCATGCTGCAAAAACATCAGCAGTTGCTGCACTATCCCGGCGGAAATACCGGATTTACCGTGGCTGAAATTGGCCACCGCGGCGCACATAATGGCCCGGGTTGGGGCGACCTCCAGCAGCGGCCCCACCCCGCAGGCATGACTGAGCAGCGTATTGCGCGACAACTGGTGTAACTGCGCTTCCGGCAGCGTAATGTTGCACAGCGCCCCCAGCCCGGTGTTGATCCCATAGGCCACCTGACCGGCGCTAACGATATGCTGGACAATCGCCCGCCCCTGCTCGATACGCGCCCAGGCGCTTTCGCTGAGGCTCAAGATCGCCTCGCCCCGGGCGACACAAGCCACCTCCTGCCAGCGTATCGGTGCATCGCCCCACTGGATTATATTCATACCACCTGTCCTGGCTGTTGATGGCTGGAGATAAATTGCTTAAAGCGCGCGGAACCCTGAGTGCCAAATAGCGCCTCAGGCGCACCGTCGCAGTCAATCGTCCCCTGGTGCATAAATACCACCCGGTTGGAGACATGGCGGGCGAATCCCAGCTCGTGGGTGACCACCAGCATCGTCCGCCCCTCTTCCGCCAGGCTGCGCATGACCTTTAACACCTCGCCGACCAGTTCGGGATCCAGCGCTGAGGTGGGTTCATCAAAGAGCATGACGTCTGGCTCCATCGCCAGCGCGCGGGCTATTGCCACGCGCTGCTGTTGGCCGCCGGAGAGCTGTGCCGGATAGAAATCCTTTCGGTTCAACATCCCCACCCGCTCCAGCAGCTGCTCCGCCTGTTCAATGCAGGTCCGTTTATCCCGTTTGAGCACATAATGCGGCCCCTCAATGACATTCTGCAGGACCGTCATATGCGACCACAGGTTAAAACTTTGAAAGACCATCCCCAGCCGCGAACGCAGGCGCTCTATCTGCCGGGGATTCGCCGCCAGCCGATGCCCGCGGGCGTGGTGCTTCATTTCAATCGTCTCGCCACCGACGCTGACCACCCCGGCATCGGGCGTTTCCAGCAGATTAATGCAGCGCAGCAGCGTACTTTTACCGGAGCCGCTGGCGCCGAGGATCGAAATGACATCGCCCTGCCGGGCCTGGATGGTGATCCCCTTCAGGACATCCAGGGAGCCAAAGGACTTATGAATATCGCTGACCGATAAGGTCACCGGACGTGAATCGAGCATCTTACTCTCCTTTGGTTATCGGCTTGAGCGACACGGTCGCCGGGTTTTGCCGGGTATGCGGCGTTAATCGCCGTTCTAGCAGGGCGTACAGCTGCACAATGATGAAATTAAGCAGCAAATAGATGGCCGCCGCGCAGAGGAATACCTCCATCGTCCGGTAGGTACGTTGAATAATCTGTTGCGCCACCCCGGTGACGTCCCAGACGGTCACCAGGCTTGCCAGCGCCGTCGACTTGACCAGCAGAATGGCCTCCGTGGAGTAGGCTGGCAGTGCATAACGTAGCATCACCGGGGCAATGATCCGCCGCAACAACAGCCAGCGCGACATGCCGCAAGCCTGACCGGCTTCAATCTGACCCGGCGGTATCGCCAGCAACCCGCCGCGAAGAATTTCCGCGGTGTAGGCCGCTGTACAGAGCGCCAGCGCCAGAACGGCGCAGATAAAGGGTTCGCGCAGCAGCGGCCACAGGAAACTGTGACGGATCACCCCAAACTGACCCAGCCCGTAATAAATGAGAAACAGCTGGATCAGCAATGGCGAACCGCGAAAGATCAGGATATAGCCTTTGGCGAAACCGCTAGCCAGCGGCCAGTGGCTCATTCGCAGCGCTAAAACGCCGAGGGCCAGTACGCCGCCGAGGATAAAAGAGCAAATAAAGAGCCCCAGCGTCACCGGCAGCGCCGCGCCGAGCTTCAATAACGTCTCACCGAGGAAGGCAAAATCGATAAACATACGGGCTCCTTACGCCTGCGCGGCGCTGCGACGCAGCCAGGCGCGGTTGAGATGGCTCTCCGCCCGGGTAAACGCGCGGTTAGAGAGCAGCGTCAGGATCAGATAACAGCCGCCGCCGATCAGATAGAACAGGAAATAATCGCGGGTCGAGCCAGCGGCAATCTGGCTGGCGCGCATCAGCTCAACGATGCCGGTCACCGATACCAGCGCCGAATCTTTGAGGCTCATTTGCCACACGTTGGATAACCCAGGCAGCGAATAACGGATAATCTGCGGCAACAGAATGCGCTGCAGGATCCGCCAGCGCGGCATGCCGATAGCGGTAGCCGCCTCCACTTCACCGGGCATCAGCGCCAGGCGAGCAGCACGGTAGACTTCCGCCTGATACGAGGAGGAGATCAAACCAATCGCCAGGGCGCCAATCAGAAAGGGCGGAACCTCAATAAAACCGTCAGCGCCAAACAGTCGCCCCACCCATGAAATCATCCCTGAGCCGCCAAAATAGAACAGGTAGATCACCAGTAACTCAGGGATACCGCGGAATACTACCGACCAGGCGGCGCCAAACCAGCGCGCTGGCGCATGCCGGGACAGCTTTGCGGCGGCAATGACGCCGCCTACCCCGGCACCGACGGCCAGCGCGGCGAGCGACAGCAGCAACGTGGTCAGCGTGGCACTGAGGATCAGCGTCCCCCACCCGTTTTCACCAAAACTCAGAAGATTCAACATGAGAGCCTCACTCAGGGGGTAACGTCGCTTTTAAACCATTTCTCGCTCAGTTTTTTTACCGTCCCATCGGCCAGCGCCGCCTGAATGGCGCTATCCAGTTTCGCTTTGAGATCGGTATCGGTGAGGCGCACGCCCATCGCCTCACCGCCTCCCCAGATCGGCCCGCTCATCAGCGGACCGCTCAATGCCAGATTGTTATTCTCCGGTCGCGACAGGGTGGTGTTGGCAAAGGTAATATCATCAAACACCGCATCGATGCGCTCAGCCTGCAGGTCGAGGATCGCATCCGCTGAGTTGTTATATTCCCTGATGTCAGCGATATCCTTGAAATACTTATCAATAAACGGGGTGTACACGGTGCCGGAAGCGATGCCGATAGTTTTCCCTTTCAACGCCGCGCGCAGAGGCGCAATCGCCGCCTGAATCTCTTTCTCATCATCATGAAGCTTGACCGTCGGAGACGGAGGGAGCAGCGACCCTTTTACCGCAATGAAAGAGGCCGGCGTGGCAGCGTAGGCCTGGGTAAACGCCACGACCTTCGATCGCTCCGGGGTGACGACAATAGCGTCCATGATCACGTCATATTTTCCGGCGTTAAGTCCGGCAATCATGCCATCCCAGTTCTGTACCACCAGCTTGCATTCGATCTGCATCCGCTGGCATAAATTCGCCATGAGCTCAGGTTCGAAGCCGCTCAACTTCCCTCCGGGAAGCGTCAGGTTCCAGGGTTCATAGCCGCCTTCCGTAGCGATGGTGATTGATTTCCACTCTTTAGCGTATGTTGAGCCACCAGACAGCAGTAGCCCCGAAAACAGGGTGACCAGGCAGGCCTGGCGGAAAGTAATACGCTGTTGCATTTTCATTCTCCCGATCGCGTTTTGTCATGATGGCTCTGGTCACTGCGATAAGATAATTCGTAGATGACTGCTCATGTATATACAAGCATTGACAAACCCACACACGCGCTCGATGATGGATTTGTGAGCCCTGTTGTAAATAATTTGTAAGCATGTTGCGACACACTTGTAACAAAAACCATCCACCCTCTGAATTCCGCCGAGCAGACCATGATCTTTTTTTTTGATATCGCCACCTTACCCATCACGCCGTGGAAGAACGGTGCCGGTGCCACCCGGGAAATTATCGCCGTTCCTTCCACAGACGCCCCCTTTCTCTGGCGAGCCAGCATCGCCACTTTGCAGGCGGATGGTCCTTTTTCCCCCTTCCCCGGCGTCGATCGGGTGATCACCCTGCTGGCGGGACAACCGCTACGACTGTGCGGCGAGGACATCGACCATCCGCTGACGCTCTGGCAGCCGTGGGCATTCCCCGGCGAATGGGCGCTGTCCAGCGTCGGGATCGTTGAGCCAGGGCTGGACTTCAATATCATGACCCAGCGCGGACGTGCCTCGGCGAGAGTAAAGGTGATAAACGACCAGCAACGCCCTGCTACTGAGGGAGTCGCTTATGTTCTTCAGGGCGAGTGGGATCTGGCCGGGCAGCGAAGCGCGGCCGGCAGCGGTCTCTGCTGGCGCGGTGAATCCCCTGGCGAGCTGCAGCCCCTCAGTGCCAACGGGTGTCTGCTGCTGGCGGAGATCGCGCTCAAATAATCATCAGAAGAGAGAGTATACTGGAGCTATCGCGATACGCTTTTGCTCCGCACGCCGCGGGCGCGGCTGAAAAATATCGTGACACAAGGGGTCGTCAGTGGGATATAATTCCCGGCTAAATTTGAGTTATTTTGAAATAACAATGTTAACGTTATGATTGTTAAAGTAAAAATAAGCAATAACGATAAGGATTAAAGCTATGGGTTTTCTTTCCGGTAAGCGCATTTTGATCACTGGCGTCGCCAGCAAACTGTCCATCGCCTACGGTATTGCGCAAGCAATGCACCGCGAAGGCGCGGAACTGGCATTCACCTATCAGAATGAAAAACTGAAAGGTCGCGTAGAAGAATTTGCTGCCGCGCTGGGTTCTGACATTGTGCTGCCGTGCGACGTTGCTGAAGATGAGAGCATCACCGCGCTGTTCACCGAGCTGGAAAAAGTCTGGCCGAAATTCGATGGTTTCGTCCACTCTATCGGTTTTGCCCCGGCTGACCAGTTAGACGGCGACTACGTTGACGTTGTCACCCGCGACGGCTTTAAAATCGCGCACGACATCAGCGCCTACAGCTTCGTGGCGATGGCCAAAGCCTGCCGCAGCATGCTGAACCCGGGCTCTGCTCTGCTGACGCTCTCCTACCTGGGCGCAGAGCGCGCGATCCCGAACTACAACGTAATGGGTCTGGCCAAAGCCTCTCTGGAAGCTAACGTCCGCTATATGGCTAACGCCATGGGTCCGGAAGGCGTTCGCGTCAACGCCATCTCTGCCGGTCCGATCCGTACGCTGGCTGCTTCTGGCATTAAAGATTTCCGTAAAATGCTGGCGCACTGCGAAGCGGTCACCCCGATCCGTCGCACCGTCACCATTGAAGATGTGGGCAACAGCGCAGCCTTCCTGTGCTCTAACCTGTCCGCGGGTATCTCCGGTGAAGTCGTTCACGTTGACGGCGGGTTCAATATCGCCGCCATGAACGAGCTGGAACTGAAGTAAGTTCTTTCCCTCCTCACCCCGGTGAGGAGGGTTCTTCCTTCCCCCCATCCCTTACGCTCCCCCTGTTATTCCAATCGGCTATTTGTTAGCACGTATCAATATTTTCTCCTGCTTCCGGGTTACGCCAGGATAGTTCTGCATAAACGATCCGCGGAACGGCGGTTCGCCACATACCGAACAAGGAAAGCCCATGGAGCCACACCGCGTGAATGGCAAAAACCACTGGTATCACGAAACCCAGTCAACAATCTGCCCGGTGGATGTTCTACCGCTTGTCCCTGAAGCCGCCCATGTTGAAGACCGCTTTTTGCTGGACCTGACGCTGCCGGAAGCCTGGCTACACATCCACGCAGGCTGGCTGCACCCCGCTCGCCAGCTGGCAGAGCGGTTGTTTCCCGACCAGGTGGCGGTGAGTCGCCTGCAGACCTTTACCGCCTACGATCGCCTGAGCACCGCGCTGACTGTCGCCCAGGTTTATGGTGTCCAGCGGTTGTGTAACCACTATGCCGCCCGCCTGGCTCCCCTCCCTGGCCCTGACTCTTCGCGCGAGAGCAACCGTCGCCTGGCGCAGATCACTCAGTATGCTCGTCAGCTCGCCAGTTCGCCCTCCGTCATTAACGCCCTCTCGCGCAGCCAGCTGGACGAAGTGGGTTTAACCAGCCGGGATATTATCCTGATCAACCAGATTATCGGTTTCGTGGGCTTCCAGGCCCGGGCGATTGCCGTCCTGCAGGCGGCGCTGGGCTATCCGGTGCGCTGGATCCCCGGCATGCCTCAGCAAGAGGAGGCCCCTGCCGAACTGTTCACCGCGCCACCAGGAGAGTGGCAGAGCGACCTTGAGGATCCCGATCTGCAGTATGCCGATGATGAGCGCCAGCGGCGCATCGCCGGCTGGCAGTCGCTGCCCGGTCTGGGTGAGCTGGCACCACTGCTGGCCTGCGACCCACCGTTGTTCACGCCTCTGGAGACCTTGATCCGCCAGCTCAGCACGGATGATACCTTTGGCCCGCAGGTCGCCTTACTCGCGGCGCGCACCAATGGCAGCCCCACCTGTTTTGACGCCTGGCTCCCCCACTGGCAGGGTGAAGAGGAGTTCGCCAGCCATCTGCGGGAGGGCGACCAGGCCCTCCATCACTGGCTCCAGCAGCATCCTCAGTCCCGGTCTCTCGTGACCGCGGTGCAGCTGTTAACCCGCTCGCCGGACCGGTTTAGCGCCGCCCAGTTAACGCCCCTCGCGGAATATGGACTCTCTGCGGAACAAGCGATCGATCTGTTGACCTGGAGCGGGCTGTGCGGATGGATGAATCGTCTGAAAATCGCCCTCGGCAATGTGCGTCAGCAGACGTAAATTGCTGAAACAGCGCTTGCTGCGGCAGGCATATTCGCGTAAAAATGTCAGCCGCTCTTTTAGCCACGAAAATACCTAATTATGTTTCAGGATAACCCGCTGCTAGCGCAGCTTAAACAGCAACTGCATTCCCAGACGCCGCGCGCGGAAGGGGTCGTTAAGGGCACGGAAAAGGGCTTTGGCTTCCTCGAAGTGGACGCTCAGAAGAGCTACTTCATTCCGCCGCCGCAGATGAAAAAAGTGATGCATGGCGACCGTATCGTCGCGGTGATCCATTCTGAAAAAGATCGCGAAAGCGCCGAACCAGAAACCCTGGTTGAGCCGTTCCTGACCCGTTTCGTCGGTAAAGTCCAGAAGAAAGACGATCGCCTCGCTATCGTTCCTGACCATCCGCTGCTGAAAGATGCCATTCCCTGCCGCGCCGCCCGTGGCGTTGAGCATGATTTCAAACAGGGTGACTGGGCCGTCGCCGAGATGCGCCGTCATCCGTTAAAAGGCGACCGCGGGTTTTACGCGGAGCTGACCCAGTTCATCACCTTCAGCGACGATCACTTCGTCCCCTGGTGGGTAACCCTGGCGCGCCATAACCTCGAAAAAGAAGCGCCGGACGGCGTGGCCACGGAAATGCTCGATGAAGGGCTGACGCGCCGCGATTTAACCGCTCTCGACTTCGTCACTATCGACAGCGCCAGCACCGAAGATATGGACGATGCGCTGTATGCCGAATCCACTGCTGATGGCAAACTGCTGCTGACGGTCGCCATTGCTGACCCGACCGCCTGGATTGCCGAAGGTAGCAAGCTGGATAAGGCCGCAAAAGTGCGCGCCTTTACCAACTATCTGCCGGGCTTCAATATTCCGATGCTGCCCCGCGAGCTGTCAGACGACCTGTGCTCCCTGCGCGCTAACGAAGTGCGCCCGGTGCTGGCCTGCCAGATGACTCTGGCGGCCGATGGCACCATCGAAGACAACATCGAATTTTTTGCCGCCACCATCGAGTCGAAAGCCAAGCTGGCCTATGACGATGTCTCTGACTGGCTGGAAGGCCGCGGCAGCTGGCAGCCGGGCAGCGACGCGATCGCGCAGCAAATTACACTGTTGAAGGACGTGTGCCAGCGTCGTAGCGAATGGCGTCAGACCCATGCGCTGGTGTTCAAAGACCGTCCGGACTACCGTTTCGTTCTTGGCGAAAAAGGCGAAGTGCTGGATATCGTCGCGGAACCACGTCGCATTGCCAACCGTATTGTCGAAGAGTCGATGATCGCCGCCAACATCTGTGCCGCCCGCGTTCTGCGCGACAAGCTCGGCTTCGGCGTTTATAACGTCCATACCGGCTTCGACCCGGCGAATACCGAACAGCTGGCGGCGCTGCTGAAAACCCACGACGTGCACATCGACCCGACGGAGGTGCTGACGCTGGAAGGGTTCTGCAAGCTGCGCCGGGAACTGGACGCCCAGCCGACCGGATTCCTCGACAGCCGCATCCGCCGCTTCCAGTCGTTTGCGGAAATCAGCACCGAGCCGGGCCCGCACTTTGGCCTCGGCCTTGAGGCCTATGCCACCTGGACCTCGCCGATCCGTAAATATGGCGACATGATCAACCACCGTCTGCTGAAGGCCATCATCAAAGGCGAGACCATTGCGCGCCCACAGGATGATGCCACCGTACAGATGGCGGAGCGCCGTCGTCTTAACCGGATGGCAGAGCGCGACGTCGCCGACTGGCTGTATGCCCGTTTCCTCAACGATAAAGCCGGGACCGATACCCGTTTTGCGGCGGAGATCATCGACATCAGCCGCGGCGGGATGCGCGTGCGCCTGGTGGACAATGGCGCGGTCGCCTTTATTCCGGCCCCCTTCCTCCACGCCGTTCGCGACGAACTGGTGTGCAGCCAGGAGAACGGCACCGTGCAGATCAAGGGCGAGGTGGTCTACAAAGTGACTGACGTTATCGATGTCACCATCGCCGAAGTCCGCATGGAAACCCGCAGCATTATTGCGCGTCCGGCAGTCTGACGCCTCTTCACAGCGGTTCCTCCGGGAACCGCTGCTTCTTTCCTCTCCATCCTGCTATTTCCGTCGCACCGATTAAGGTTGTGCGTTTTTTTCGCTTCTCTTTTTCATCCATTTTTAGCATCATTGATTTCATTCGTTTTTGTTACCAGGATAATGCCATGTCAGATGTGAATGCCCACCTGCTCGCCCAACGTATCGATACCGTGCTGGATATTCTGGTTGCCGGTGATTACCACTCTGCGATCCATAATCTGGAAATCCTCAAAGCGGAGCTGCTGGCACTGGCGGCGGACGACGCTGAGCAAAAAAACCAGCCCAAGGCTCCCTGGGAAATCTGATTATCGCCCATGCCGCAACCGGTGACTCATACCGGTTGCTCGCCATATAGCCCCCTAACAGTGATGTTGCTATGAACGCCCGACAACAAAGTATTTTGCAAGTGGTCATTGATAAAGGCCGGATGAGCGTCGCCGATCTGGCGAAGATGACCGGTGTCTCAGAGGTCACCATTCGCCAGGATCTGAATCTGCTGGAAAAGCAGAGCTATTTGCGCCGCACCCATGGCTATGCAGTCCCACTGGACAGTGAAGATGTTGAAACCCGCATGATGACCCATTTCGCCATTAAACGTGAACTGGCCAGCCGGGCGGCGGCGCTGGTGAGCGCCGGCGAAACGGTATTCATCGAAAACGGCAGCAGCAACGCCCTGCTGGCGCGCACCCTCGCCGAACGCGGCGATATCACCATCATAACCGTCAGCAGCTATATCGCCCATCTGCTGAAAGAGACGCCGGGAGAGGTGATCCTGCTGGGCGGGATTTACCAGAAACGCAGTGAAAGCATGGTGGGCCCGCTGACCCGCCAGTTCATCCAGCAGGTGCATTTCAGCAAAGCCTTCATCGGGATCGATGGCTGGCAGGCAGAAACCGGCTTTACCGGTCGCGATATGATGCGTGCGGATGTGGTTAACGCCGTGCTGGAAAAGCACTGTGAAGCGATTATTCTCAGCGACAGCTCGAAATTCAGCGCGGTTCATCCCTATCCCCTCGGTCCCGCCGGGCGCTTTAACCGCGTTATTACCGACGATCGCCTGCCGGCCGCCTGCCGCGACCAGTTACTGCACAGCGGCCTGACCGTCGATATCGTGCCATACGTCTGATCTTTACCCGCCCCGAGCCATGCCAATGCGCCATTCGGGGCGATATTACGCTCTGAGAGTATTCCGAGCCGCTAATTAAGATTTTTTACCTGACGATACATTTAAAAAAAAGTAAAATTATTATTAGCGATATAACAGGAAGTGACTATCACCTGCGTGATTTTCGTGACACCTGCGCACCCTAACTTCATGGAATTGCCCTAAAGCTGCTATTTCAGGCTATGCTTAAAGGAGCGTAGTATCCATGAATAGATTATTCAGGAGAAAAAAAATGATGACTTCAACGAGCAAAAAAATGGCTGCCGTCGTTCTGGCTGTCACTGTAGCAATGTCTCTGAGCGCTTGTTCTAACATGTCTAAACGTGACCGTAACACCGCTATCGGTGCTGGCGCCGGCGCCATCGGTGGTGCGGTGTTAACTGACGGTAGCGCACTCGGAACCCTGGGTGGCGCGGCGGTCGGTGGTATTATTGGTCACCAGGTTGGCAAATAATATAATTACCTGACGAAATAAAAGAATAATTCACACGAATTGACTTACGCACGTTAAATCATTCAAGGCCGCGGCATTCACCGCGGCCTTGTTATTTCAGCATTACTTTAATTATTGCCGAAATAGCACTCAGCCACCGGCTAACTTAACCTTCATTCCTTTCGCCTCGAGCAGCGATTTGAGCAAATCCCGTTTGTCACCCTGGATCTCGATCACGCCATCTTTCACCGCGCCGCCGCAGCCACATTTCTTTTTCAGCTCTGCAGCCAGGGCGTTCAGCGCGGCATCGTCAGCATCGATGCCGCTAATCAGGCACACGCCTTTGCCCTTGCGACCGCTGGTCTGGCGCTGAATACGAACAATACCATCGCCTTTAGGCCGCACCGGCGCCGGTTTCGCTTCGTCGATACGCCCGGTTTCCGTGGAGTAGACCAGGCGGCTATTGGAATCGCTCATTATGCCTCCTTTGACAACGAGACGTTGATTGCCTGCAGCGTTGCGGCAGGATCGGCCGACTGAGTGACCGGGCGACCAATAACCATATAATCCACCCCCGCCGCCTGGGCCTGCTCGGGGGTCATAATCCGCCGCTGATCCCCAGCCTCGCTCCCCTGCGGACGGATCCCCGGGGTCACCAGCTTAAACGCCTGCCCCAGCTCCTGTTTGAAGCGCACCGCCTCCTGAGCTGAGCACACGACCCCGTCAAGACCACAGCGTTGGGTCAGCGCTGCCAGCTTCGCCGCGTAATCAGCCGGGGATAAGGTAATGCCCAGATCCTGCAGGTCGCTGGCCTCCATGCTGGTGAGTACGGTGACAGCGATCAGCAGCGGAGCCTCTTTACCAAACGGCAGCAGCGCTTCACGCGCGGCGGTCATCATCCGCGCGCCGCCGGAGGCATGGACATTCACCATCCATACGCCGAGTTCGGCCGCCGCCGCCACCGCGCGGGCCGTGGTATTGGGGATATCGTGAAACTTAAGGTCAAGGAACACCTCAAACCCGCGCTGGTGCAGATCGCGAACAAACTGCGGGCCCAACAGGGTGAACATCTCTTTGCCCACCTTCAGGCGGCAGTCTCGCGGGTCGATGCGGTCGACAAATGCCAGCGCTTTATCGCGATTATCATAGTCGAGCGCAACCACAACGGGAGAGGATGTGACAGCGCGGGAAGATGTGATAGCTGTAGACGTCATGACCAGACCTTAGTGTTGATGGGCGCCAGGGCGGCGCAAAAAAGGTAAACGGGCAGCATTCTACCTGTGATGCTAACAAAATAACAGACTGCTGTAGTAGCGCTGGCCGGACGATGGCGCTGCCGGGGCCGCGTCTGGAGAGGAGAAAAACGATGAGTATGTTGTAACTAATGGAGGGATTTTTTTTAACTTTATTGGCCGTCGAGACCGCGAATGGGTTTGATGGTGGCCCACGAGCGGCAGGATGGGCAGTGCCAGTAGAGCGTATGAGCAGTAAAGCCGCATTTCTGGCAGCGATAGCGCGGTTTGCTGCGCACCTGCTCGCCGACCATGTTTCTTAGCACCCCGAGGCTTTCTTTCGCGCGCCCTTCTTCCGCTTCGTTGAGATGGTAGTCCATCAGCTTATGGAAGACGCGCATGGTCGGGTGACGTTCCAGCTGCCGGGTAACGTAGTTTTGCGCGGCTTCGACCCCTTCCCGTTGCTCGAGGATCTGCGCCAGCATCAGTTCAGCGGTGGCCCCGGTGTTCTCATCCACACAACGGCGCAGGAAAACCTCCCACTCTTCGGCTTTACCCAGTTGCTGGTAGCAGGTCTGCAGCATCTCCAGCGTCTCACCGACCAGCTCTTTATCCTGATCAATAACCCGCTCAAGGCTCTCTACCGCTTTGGCGTAATCACCCTTTTCCATCCACACCCGGCCCATCATTATTGAGACCCGGGCGCTGTTGCGGTCTGCTGCGGCGCCTTTCTTCAGCAGCGCCATCGCTTTATCCAGATCGTTGGCCGCCATCTGCTGCAGGGCCAGCTCACACCAGAAATTGGCGATTTCGCCACGATGTTTCTCTTTACCCAGCTTCACCAGCCGTTCAGCGACTTCGATCGCTGACTGCCAGTCGCTGGTCGCCTGGTAGATCTGCAGCAGCTGCTGCAGAGCGCTCAGGCGGAAATCGGTCTCATCCACCAGCTGTTTGAACATATCTTCCGCACGATCGTACAACCCGGCGGCCATATAGTCGCGCCCCAGCTGCTGGACGGCCAGCAGGCGCTGATCGTAGGTTAACGATGCGCTTTCCATCAGGCTCTGATGAATACGGATCGCGCGGTCAACCTCGCCGCGCGAGCGGAACAGGTTACCGAGCGTCAGGTGGGCCTCAACGGTGCCGGTATCCTCTTTCAACATATCAAGGAACAGATCGACGGCTTTATCCTGCTGGTTGCTGAGCAGGAAGTTAACCCCCGCCACGTAATCCCGTGACAGGCGGTTGGCATCGTCCTGTTTGGACTGTTGTGCACTTCTGCGCCCCATGTACCAGCCGTAGGCGGCGGCAACGGGTAAAAGCAGAAACAACAACTCCAGCATAAGAGGTTATTCCTTCACGGCAGGCACGCCTGCGTCGACAGCGACCGGGCTGACGGGGGCAATCTGGTGCTCAAGGCGCTTAATTTTTCGCTCCGCGCGCGCCAGCGAGACACGCACCCGCAGCCAGAACAAGCCGCAGATCAGCCAGCCAATGGCAAAGCCTGCGGCGAACAGCACCGCCAGCAGTGTCGAAATGCGGAATTCACCCTGCGCGAGTAAATAGTTGAACGTGACCTGTTGGTCATTCTGCGCCCCCAGCGTCACTGAAATGACGAAGATTGCTAGCACCAGTAAGAAAATGAGTAAATATTTCACATGACTTCCCGTTATGTGGGTTGCGCGAAAAAAAGCCCGCTTTCAGCCCTATAAAGTACCATTTTCGCCGCAGCGGTGGAATGAAAAAGCATGGCAACTGTACAGGATATGCGGTCGGATGCCGCTAAAATCAACATTATTCTGCTTCGGGCATCCGTTTTTTAATATCCTGCGCCTCTTCTCCCGGCGGCGAGAGCGGCCCGCACAGGCGCTGCGTCAACCAGCAGGCCACCGTGACCAACAGCCAGGAGATCAGCGTGGCGACAATGAGATCCAGCGGCCAGTGCATGCCCAGCGCCAGGCGACTGCCCATCACCGCCGTCGCCCATACCAGCAGCACGGCGACCGTGCCCCAACGCCGACGCGGCCACAGCAGCCCGGCGGCCAGCAGCGCCCAGCTGGCGGCGAACATCGTGTGACCCGACGGGAAAGCAAAGCCTGTCTCTTTCTGCCAGTGCTTGCGTAAAAACGGCGGAATGTCCTGCGCCTGCGCCAGCTGGGCATGCACCAGTTTAGCGCGTTCTTTACGCTTCAACGCATAGAATTGCGTCACCGGCACCTGTCTTGAGTTTTCCAGCCAGATGACAAAGGGTCTCGGCTCCTGAACCCGCGCTTTGACCCAGGATTTAACCCCCTGTCCCACCAGGATGGCGGCGGCAAGAATCAGGAACAGGATCAGTGCCGCGCGCAGCCGGTAGCGAAGACACCAGAGAAACCAGCCGCACAGTGCAACATGCGTGATAATTCCCCACGGCTGCGTCACCGTTTCCGTCACCCACCAGAGGGTTTTCAACATAGCAACCGGCAGTCCTGGCTGCCACAGCCAACCAGACAGCCAGACCGTAACAGGCATAACAAGCAGCAGCGCCGCCGCGAGAGCGGTTCGTCGGGCAATCAACAGCATTTTCTCTCCTTCTCCTTGTAGATGAACATCATAGCGGAAAGTAGTTCGTTTGTGCGCTTTCCACGCGGCTAACCGTTCGCGATTAGGAGAACGTCCCGGCCTTGTGGCAAAATAGCGGCAAACAGAAAGCACATTCAGGTGCTGACAGAATCTGGAGAATCACATGCAGCTTAAACGTGTGGCAGAAGCCAAACTGCCAACCCCATGGGGCGATTTCCTGATGGTGGGTTTTGAAGAACTGGCAACCGGACAAGATCATGTCGCGCTGGTGTATGGCGATATCTCGGGGCAGTCGCCGGTCCTGGCCCGCGTCCATTCAGAGTGTTTGACGGGCGATGCCCTGTTTAGCCTGCGCTGTGATTGCGGCTTTCAGCTGGAAGCGGCCCTGTCGCATATCGCCGAAGAAGGTCGGGGGATCCTGCTCTATCACCGCCAGGAAGGACGCAACATTGGTTTATTGAATAAAATCCGCGCCTACGCGCTGCAGGATCAGGGCTACGACACCGTTGAGGCGAACCATCAGCTGGGCTTCGCCGCCGATGAGCGCGACTTCACCCTGTGCGCCGATATGTTCAAACTGCTCAACGTTGAGCAGGTTCGGTTATTAACCAATAACCCGAAAAAAGTGGAAATTCTTACCGAAGCCGGGATCAACATTGTGGAGCGGGTACCGCTGATCGTCGGGCGTAACCCGAAAAATGCTCACTACCTGGATACTAAAGCCGCCAAAATGGGCCATTTGCTGAACAGCAAGCCGGCGGAATAAACCGATTGAATAAAAGAGAAAGGGCCAGCGATGCTGGCCCTTTGTTTTACAGCATATTGCGGATAACGTAGTGCAGGATGCCGTCGTTGCGGTAGTAGGTGAGCTCGGTCGCGGTGTCGATACGGCACCGACAAGGGATCACTTCCTGCGAACCGTCAGGGCGAGTCAGGGTCACCGGCACCGTAGCGCCAGGCTGAAGCGACTGCAGATTGCTAATATCAATCCGCTCTTCCCCGGTCAACTGCAGCGTTTTACGGGTGACGCCCTGCGGGAACTCCAGCGGCAAAATCCCCATCCCGATCAGGTTGGAGCGGTGGATACGTTCGAAGGACTCGGCGATCACCACCCGAATGCCCAGCAGGCGCGGCCCCTTCGCCGCCCAGTCGCGGCTGGAACCTGAGCCATACTCCTTACCGGCAATCACCGCCAGCGGTATGCCTTCCGCTTTATACTGCATCGCCGCATCGTAGATCGCCACCGGTTCGCGGTCCGGCAGATGTCGGGTCATACCGCCTTCCACTCCCGGTACCATTTCGTTACGAATACGGATATTGGCGAAGGTGCCGCGCATCATCACCTCATGGTTACCGCGACGGGAACCATAGGAGTTAAAGTCGCGCCGGGCAACCCCATGCTCCTGCAGATAGCGGCCTGCCGGGCTATCGGCTTTGATGCTCCCCGCCGGCGAAATGTGGTCAGTGGTCACTGAATCGCCCAGCATGGCGAGGATCCGCGCGCCATGAATATCCTCTACCGGCAGCGGTTCGACGCCCATCTCGTCAAAGAACGGCGACAGGCGAATATAAGTCGAGTCCTCCTGCCAGTCATAGGTATCTGACGCCTCCACCTTGATTGCTTTCCACTCCTCGGTACCGGAAAACACTTCCGCGTACTCTTTGCGGAACATCTCAGTGGACACCTGTTCCACCGCACGGGCAATCTCCTCCCCGCTCGGCCAGATATCTTTCAGATAAACCGGTTCGCCATCGCTGCCCTGCCCCAACGGCTCGCGGGTAAGATCGATATTCATGTTCCCCGCCAGGGCGTAAGCGACGACCAGCGGCGGCGAGGCCAGCCAGTTGGTTTTCACCAGCGGATGGATACGCCCTTCGAAGTTACGGTTACCGGAAAGCACCGCCCCGACGGTCAGATCGCCCTTTTTGATCGCCTCTTCAATAGGTTCCGGCAACGGACCGGAGTTACCGATACAGGTGGTACAGCCATATCCCACCAGATTGAAGCCGAGCTGGTCGAGGTAAGGCGTCAGGCCGGCATGAGCCAGATAATCCGACACCACTTTCGAGCCTGGCGCCAGGGAAGCTTTTACCCACGGCTGCGGCTGCAGGCCACGCTCGACGGCTTTTTTCGCCAGCAGACCGGCGGCCATCAGCACGCTGGGGTTGGAGGTATTGGTACAGGAAGTAATAGCCGCAATGGCCACGGCGCCGTCCGGTAGCGAATAGTGATGCCCGTTCAGCGTATAATCCACCGGCTGGCGCTGACGCTGAGGATGGTTAACTTCCAGCTCGCCGCTGGCAGCAAAGGCTTTCGGCACATCGCCGAGCGCCACGCGATCCTGCGGCCGTTTCGGCCCGGCAAGGCTTGCCTCAACGCTGCCCATGTCCAGCGCCAGGGTGCTGGTAAAGACCGGCTCATCGCCCGGCTGGCGCCACATGCCCTGCGCTTTGGCATAGGCTTCCACCAGGGCGACCTGTTCTTCGCTACGGCCGCTCAGACGCATATAGCTAAGCGTCACATCATCGATCGGGAAGAAACCACAGGTGGCGCCATATTCCGGGGCCATATTGGCGATAGTGGCGCGATCGGCCAGGGGTAAGGTATCCAGGCCATCGCCGTAGAATTCAACAAACTTGCCGACGACACCGTGCTGGCGCAGCATCTGGGTGACCGTCAGCACCAGATCGGTGGCGGTGATGCCTTCGCGCAGTTTGCCGCTGAGCTTAAAGCCCACGACATCCGGGATCAGCATCGACACCGGCTGACCCAACATGGCGGCTTCCGCTTCAATCCCGCCCACGCCCCAGCCCAGTACGCCGAGACCGTTAATCATGGTGGTATGAGAGTCGGTGCCCACCAGGGTATCCGGCCACGCCATCCACTTCCCATTCACCTCTTCGCTCCAGACGGCCCGACCGAGGTATTCCAGGTTGACCTGGTGACAAATACCGGTGCCCGGCGGCACTACGCTGAAGCGGCTGAAGGCCTGTTGTCCCCAGCGTAGAAAAGCGTAACGTTCGTGGTTACGCTCCATTTCCAGACGGACGTTATCTTCGAAGGCCTCGTCATCGCCGAAACGGTCGACGGTGACCGAGTGGTCGATCACCAGATCGACGGGCGACAGCGGATTCACTTTCGCGGTGTCGCCGCCCAGGCGCTTCACCGCCTCGCGCATGGCGGCCAGATCCACGACTGCCGGCACGCCGGTAAAGTCCTGCATCAGGACGCGCGCGGGACGGTAAGCGATCTCCCGGTCGGCATGGGCCTGTTGCAGCCAGCCGGCCAGGGCACAAATATCTTCTTCTGTCACCGAGTCACCGTCCTGCCAGCGCAGCAGGTTCTCCATCAGCACCTTCAGCGACTTAGGCAGTCGACTGAGATCGCCCAGCTGTTTCTCTGCCAGCGGCAGACTGTAGTAATGCCAGGTTTTCTCGTTGACCAGCAGCGTGTCCTTACTGGCTTCTCGTAGGGTTGACGACATAGCTCCTCCTTTATCTCAGGGATGGCATACCCTGATTCTCCTCAGGGTCTCCATTAAAGATAACACATACCGAGCATAACACTTTGATAACAACCCAAATTGCTAAATGCGCCGAGGTCGACAGTGATTAATCGGGAATTATCCTGGAATCGGAGAAATAGCACCAAAATAGTGCAGAAGCGATGATTAAGACGATATTGTATTAGTACACGAGGACAAAAAAAGAGCTAATCGGCCAGCTGGCTATGATTAGCTCTTGTGAGTGATTTCAGATTGGATGAATCCAGCGGCAAAATATATTCTCCCTGTATTGCCGGTCACTGATTTTATATTACAGTTTCCTTTCACTGTCATAAAAATGACATGTATCTACAACGATGACCTACAGCTTTAGCTGACAATCCAGATGTTGCAGATGGTAAGCGCGATGATGCTCCAGAACATCGCCAGCCCTACCAACACTACGCCCCATACGCGACTACGCAGAACGGGATCGATTTCGGTTTTGTCATTCTCGTATGACATCGCCAGTTTCATGTAATCGATATTACTTATCATATTGTCACCACCAATTGCTCAAATCATCAGGTACAGATAAATCTTAATTATGGATAAAAGATTAATCCAGTGAATTTAGGCCTGATGGAATATATTTAACCGGTTATTTGATCGCGGCGGGCATAATGACAAACGTGTTGCCAGAAATTATTAATTTTGTGATTGGTTCGAGGTTTAAGATGTTAAATTAGGACCATGATAGTCAATGGCACTCCCCACAGGGAATGCCATTATTTCTTTAAGGGTTATTTTTCCGGAAGTTTTATATCTTTAAACATCGCTTCAATATCTTCATTCGACCGCAAAGCCACCGCGGTATCCACGACATCCCGGGTCAGATGGGGTGCAAAACGTTGAATAAAATCATACATGTAGCTTCGTAAGAAGGTGCTGCGGCGGAAACCAATTTTGGTGGTGCTGTGGCTGAATATGCCGTTCGCATCCAGCTTCACCAGGTCCGGGTCAGAGACCGGATCGACTGCCATGCTGGCTATCACCCCGACCCCAAGCCCCAGGCGAACATAGGTTTTGATCACGTCGGCATCAGTGGCGGTAAAGACAATGCGCGGCGTCAGACCCGCACGGTTAAACGCGGTATCCAGTTCTGAACGGCCGGTAAAGCCAAAGGTATAGGTCACCAGCGGGTACTGCGCCAGCTCTTCAATGGAAACCGAGCCCTTCGCGGCCAGAGGATGCTCAGGCGTCACCACAATCGACCGGTTCCAGTGATAGCATGGCAACATCACCAGATCGTCATACAGATGCAGCGCCTCGGTGGCGATGGCGAAGTCGGCGTTGCCTTTCGATACGGCTTCTGCAATCTGGGTTGGCGAGCCCTGATGCATATGCAGCGACACGCGCGGGTAGCGTTCAATAAAGCCCTTGATCACCCCCGGTAACGCATAGCGCGCCTGAGTATGGGTCGTCGCCACATATAACGACCCTTTATCAGGCCAGGTATGCTCCCCGGCGACAGATTTAATCGCATCGACTTTCGATAATACCTCGCGGGCGATACGGATGATCTCCTGCCCGGCAGGTGTCACCTGAGTTAAATGTTTGCCGCTGCGGGCGAAAATCTGGATGCCCAGCTCATCTTCCAGCATGCGGACCTGCTTACTGATGCCCGGCTGGGAGGTATAAAGCCCTTCGGCGGTGGATGAAACATTCAGGTTATGGTTCACCACCTCTACGATGTAGCGAAGCTGTTGTAGTTTCATGCTGATATCCGTTTGCGCGTAAAATGAAGCCGCTTAATACACTTTACGTTCAGGCAACTTGTCGACCGTGAGGCCAGCCTCCCGGCAGTTGGCCGTAGTGGCGCCGCAACGCATCCTGAAAGCGATGATGTATAAGACGTTTTAATAATAAAAAAGGGATTAGCTATAACCACTATATCATTTATATCAACAGTGTATAGATACTAACGAAAAATAATATAGGTGGTTATAAGGGGAAGAAAAGACCATCCAGAAGGGGAAACGACGCGGCAGAGGCATCCACTGCCTCTGCCGGCCGTTAGTGCAGGAAAAGCGCGCTTTTCCTGCCTGATACTGCACGATTACTTTTTGGCTTCAGTCCATTTACCGTCAATAAAGAAGGCTGACCAGCCGGTCGCTTTACCCTCTTTTTCGGAAGCCACATACTGCTGTTTCGTTTTACGGCTAAAGCGCACCAGCGTTTTATTACCTTCCGGATCCTGCTGCGGCGCATCGGCGAGATAGCGCAGTTTTTCCGGCAGACGATCGCGGAAGCGGTACAGCTCTTCCACCAGCGGCGCACGCGTTTCCCGTGATTTCGGGAAGGTGTTGGCCGCCAGGAAGACACCCGCCGCCCCGTCGCGCAACACAAAGTACGCGTCAGACTTCTCGCACGGCAGCTCCGGCAGCGGCACCGGATCTTCCTTCGGCGGAGCCACTTCGCCGTTGCGCAGGATCTTACGCGTGTTCTTACACTCGTCGTTGGTACAGGCCATGTACTTGCCGAAACGCCCCATTTTCAAGTGCATTTCAGAACCGCACTTCTCGCACTCCACTACCGGACCGTCATAGCCCTTGATGCGGAACTCGCCCTCTTCAATCTCATAGCCGTCACAGGTCGGGTTATTACCACACACGTGCAGTTTACGCTTAGGATCGATAAGGTAGCTGTCCATTGCGGTCCCGCACTTCTGACAGCGACGTTTGGCACGCAGCGCGTTGGTTTCCGCGTCATCGCCTTCCAGCACGTTGAGGACTTCGTTTTCCGGCACCAGGTTGATGGTGGTTTTGCAACGCTCTTTCGGCGGCAGAGCATAGCCCGAACAGCCGAGGAAAACACCGGTGCTGGCGGTACGGATGCCCATTTTACGTCCACAGGTCGGGCAGTCGATGCTGGTAAGCACCATCGGGTTCGGCTGCATGCCGCCCTCTTCCGGATCTTTCTCTGCGGTCTCCAGCTGAGTGGTAAAATCGCCGAAGAAGTGGTTCAGCACCTCTTTCCATTCGGCCTGGTGGTTGGCTACCTGGTCGAGACGATCTTCCATCTGCGCGGTGAAGTCGTAGTTCATCAGATCGCGGAAGTTTTCTTCCAGCCGATCGGTGACGATTTCGCCCATTTTCTCCGCATAGAAACGACGGTTTTCCACCCGCACGTAGCCGCGATCCTGAATGGTCGAGATGATCGAAGCGTAGGTGGAAGGACGGCCGATACCGCGTTTTTCCAGCTCTTTGACCAGCGAAGCTTCGCTGAAGCGCGCCGGCGGCTTGGTAAAGTGCTGCGCAGGCGTCAGCTCCACCAGGCTCAGGCGGTCGCCCTGTTTAACCACCGGCAACGTCCGGTCTTCATCGCCCTTGCGCAGCGCCGGCATCACTTTGGTCCAGCCGTCGAAACGTAAGGTACGACCGCGCGCTTTCAGTTTGAAATCGCCCGCCGCCACGGTCAACGTGGTGGAATCGTATTGCGCCGGCGTCATCTGACAGGCGACAAACTGGCGCCAGATCAGCTGATAGAGCTTCTGCGCATCGGCTTCCATATCTTTCAGCGTTTCCGCCAGCACGCTCACATCAGAAGGACGAATCGCTTCGTGCGCTTCCTGCGAGTTTTCTTTGCTGGCGTACTGGTTAGCGCTCTCCGGCAGATATTTTTTGCCAAAGTTGTCGCTGATATAACCGCGAACCATGTTCAGCGCGTCCTGACTCAGGTTGGTGGAGTCGGTACGCATATAGGTGATGTGCCCCGCCTCATAGAGACGTTGAGCCATCATCATGGTCTTTTTCACGCCGAAGCCGAGACGGGTGCTGGCCGCCTGCTGCAGCGTGGAGGTGATGAACGGCGCGCCCGGCTTGCTGCTGGTCGGCTTGTCTTCTCGCTCCAGCACGCTGTAGCTGGCTTTTTCCAGCAGCGATACCGCCGCCATGGTCTCATCACGGCTGACCGGACGGAACGGCTTATCGTCTTTGTGAGTCACCTGCAGAGGCAGCGCGTCGCCGCCCGGCGTGGTGGTGCTGGCATCAACTTCCCAGTACTCTTCCGGGACGAAGGCTTTGATTTCACGCTCACGTTCCACCACCAGGCGGACCGCAACGGACTGCACGCGCCCGGCAGAAAGACCACGGGCAATTTTCTTCCACAGCAGCGGCGAGACCATATAGCCCACCACGCGGTCCATAAAGCGGCGCGCCTGCTGGGCGTTAACCCGATCGATATTCAGTTCGCCCGGCTTTTCGAAGGCCTGACGAATAGCGTTTTTGGTGATCTCATTGAACACCACGCGGCTGTAACGCTGTTCATCGCCGCCGATCACTTCCCGCAGGTGCCAGGCAATGGCTTCCCCTTCGCGGTCAAGGTCGGTTGCGAGATAGATGTGGTCAGCTTTTTCCGCCAACTGTTTGAGTTCTGAAACTACCTTTTCTTTACCCGGAAGTACTTCATAGTGCGCATTCCAGTCATGCCATGGGTCCACGCCCATGCGGTTAACCAGAGCACCACGTTCGTCCTTTTTAGGCTTTTTAGCCCCTTTGGTGGCGGTAGAGTCGGTGCTCTTTTTGGAAGCTGATCCACTGGTCGGCAAATCGCGGATATGACCGACGCTGGATTTCACCACGTAGTCATTACCCAGATACTTATTGATCGTTTTGGCTTTTGCCGGGGACTCAACGATAACGAGAGCTTTACCCATATTCACCTTTACCTAATTTGATTCATCCAGGAATACATCGCACATTCATACACCCTCCACTGGCGACTGCCTCATATGTTGCGGCACCGTCGGTGAATATCAACCCTGAACACCCGCTTCATCTCCGTAAAACCAGGCGTTTGAGTTTGCTGACTTTTTTGCGTCAGGTGACATAGCACGAAGAATTTTTGGCCGAATGTCAAGCAAATCTGTTGCCAGATCGCCGAAAGCGTCACACTGTACCTGATAAAATTCGTTACGCAACTTTATTAGCATGCAAAAGCGAAACCCGCCAGTAAACGGCTGTTTCTCCACTGGTTACGATTACCCCTGTTTTGTCCATGGAAAATTTGCCCCACGCCGCCGCGCGGCGTAAACTACGCGCGGAGAAAAAGAGGAGTCCGTTATGCAAGGTACAACCCAACCTATCGATCGCCAGACGCTGCTCGAAAAAGCCAACAAACTTATTCGCGAACATGAGGATACGTTAGCCGGTATCGAAGCCACCGACGTCGTTCAGCGCAACAATGTCCTGGTGTTTAGCGGTGAGTTTTATCTTGACGAGCAGGGTTTACCGACGCCGAAAAGTACGGCGGTATTTAACATGTTTAAGTACCTCGCCCACGAGCTGTCAGACAAGTATCACCTGGTCGATTAAGGCCGGTGGAAACGATAACGCGAGGCCCTGGCCTCGCGTTATGTTGTTTACATCAGCGGTTTCTGACCGCGCTGCCACCAGCGCAGCAGAAGTCGATCGGCGCTCTCCGCGGCGCTACCGGTGAAGCGGTCGAGCATTTTCTTACGCTGTTGATAACGCACCCCGATCACCTCGTGGCTCTCCATGAGCCCCAGCAACAGCTCATCGCTGGTTTCAACCGCATCCACCAGCCCTTTTTCCAGCGCCTGCACCCCGTACCAGTGCTCGCCGGTAGCTACCTGCTCAATATCAAGTCCAGGACGCATCCGATGGACGAAATCCTTGAACAGATGGTGCGTCTCATTGAGATCCTCACGGAACTTGCGCCGCCCTTCTTCGGTATTTTCGCCCAGCATAGTGAGCGTCCGTTTGTACTGCCCGGCGGTATGCAGTTCGATATCAATATCTTTGTTCTTCAGGAAGCGATGGAGGTTAGGGATCTGCGCCACCACGCCAATGGAGCCAAGGATCGCAAACGGCGCCGACACAATTTTGTTGGCCACGCAAGCCATCATATAGCCGCCGCTGGCCGCCACTTTGTCAACCGCCACCGTCAGCGGGATCTGTTTGTCGCGCAACCGCTGCAGCTGAGAGGCTGCCAGTCCGTAACCGTGAACCACCCCGCCGGGGCTTTCCAGACGAATCACCACCTGGTCACGCGCTTTCGCCGCCGCCAGCACCGCCGTGATCTCTTCCCGCAGGCTGTTGACCTCATGGGCATCCATGCTGCCTTTGAAATCCAGCACCCAGGCGCGCGGCTTGCCTTCCGGCTCCACGTTACCCAGCTTCGCCCGCGCTTTCGCGGCCTTCGCCTCTTGTTTTTGCTTTTTCTTCTGCGCTTTATGCCACTGTTTCTGCTGCGGGCCGTCAAGCAGCGCCACCGCCAGCGATTCCTTCATCTCTTTGTAATGCTCGCTAAGATTGGTCACCCGCAGTTCGCCGCGCTGCTTCTTACGCTGGGCCAGGTTGACGATAATAGCGGCAATCACCGCGATAGCGACGACAACCGTCGCGATCTTGGCTAAAAATAAGCCGTACTGAGCAAGTAATTCCACGTTTTCACCTTGTGTAAAGCACTGACGTTGCTGCACAGTGTACATCAGCCCCTGGCGAGAAGTCTTTGTGCTTTGTGTCTTGTGCGCAGCGGATTCCGTTTTTTTTCAGCGAGGCTGAAATCGTTGCAAGATATTAATTTTCTGAATACTTTCCGCTTCGCCGATTGCAATGGCGAGCACTTTCAGGCATAACAGCGCAAAAGTGAGATACCAAAGATGAAGCGCGATCGGGAACCGATCGCCCAAGGAGTCGCCGTGCATTATCAACCGCAACGCCACTTGCTGAAAGATCGCATCATCCTGGTCACCGGCGCCAGCGACGGGATTGGTCGTGAAGCGGCCCTGACCTACGCGCGCTATAGCGCCAGCGTGATTCTGCTTGGCCGCAACGACGAAAAACTGCGCGCCGTCGCCCAGGAGATTGAACGCGAGGGCGGCATTCCCGCCCGCTGGTTTACCCTCGACCTGCTAACCTGCACGCCGCAGGCGTGCCAGCAGCTGGCGCAGCAGATAAGTATGCACTATCCCCGTCTTGACGGCGTGCTGCACAACGCCGGCCTGCTCGGCGACATCTGCCCCATGGACGAGCAGAAGCCGGAGGTCTGGCAGCAGGTGATGCAGGTGAACGTCAATGGCACTTTTATGCTGACCCAGGCGCTTCTTCCTTTATTACTCCGTTCGGATGCGGGCTCGCTGGTCTTCACCTCGTCCAGCGTTGGCCGTCAGGGCCGCGCCAACTGGGGCGCCTATGCGGTCTCCAAATTCGCCACCGAAGGGATGATGCAGGTGCTGGCCGACGAGTACCAAAGCCGTCATCTGCGGGTGAACTGCATCAACCCCGGCGGCACCCGCACCGGGATGCGCGCCAGCGCCTTCCCGACGGAAGATCCGCTAAAACTGAAGACCCCCGCTGACATTATGCCCGTCTATCTATGGCTGATGGGTGACGACAGTCGCCGCAAGACGGGAATGACCTTTGACGCCCAACCGGGCCGTAAGCCAGGAATTGCCCAATGAGTGATGAACGCTACCGCGAACGCCAGCAGCGGCTGAAAGATAAAGTTGACGCCCGGGTGGCGGCAGCCCAGGACGAACGCGGCATTGTGATGGTCTTTACCGGCAACGGCAAAGGCAAAACCACCGCCGCCTTTGGCACCGCGACCCGCGCCGTCGGCCACGGCAAAAAAGTCGGCGTGATCCAGTTTATTAAGGGGACCTGGCCTAACGGTGAGCGTAACCTGCTGGAACCCCACGGCGTCGAATTTCAGGTGATGGCGACAGGCTTCACCTGGAACACCCAGGATCGCGACAGCGACACCGCCGCCTGTCTGGCGGTCTGGGAGCATGCCCGCCGTATGCTGGCTGACGACCAGCTCGATCTGGTGCTGCTGGATGAGCTGACTTACATGGTGGCGTACGATTACCTGCCGCTGGAGTCGGTGCTAAGCGCCCTGCGTGAGCGTCCTGCCCATCAGTCGGTGATCATTACCGGCCGCGGCTGCCATCGCGATATTATTGAACTGGCGGATACCGTCAGCGAACTGCGTCCGGTCAAGCATGCGTTTGATGCCGGGATTAAAGCGCAGATGGGAATTGACTACTGAGGGCCTGATACGGCGAAAGGCAGTACGCGTTCCGGCGGCAATCCACCGGAACGCACAACATTAACCGTTGGTCTTATTGCGAGTACTGGAACGACGGTTGCTGTTGTTACCCTGGCGCGGGTTAGCGCTGGTCTGGCTGTGACGCTTCACCGCCCGACGGATCTGATTGGCTTTCATCCGGCGACGGTCTTTCTCGACGGCAACTTTAGAACTGGTTTCCGGCGTCAGCTCCACCAGCTCGCGCAGGTAGTTGGTCTGCGCCAGGTCCAGTTCGGTATAGCCGCCGCGCGGCAGGCCTTTCGGCAGCAAAATATCGCCATAGCGCACGCGGATCAGACGGCTGACCTGCACGCCGACCGCTTCCCACAGGCGACGCACTTCGCGGTTACGCCCTTCGGTCAGGGTGACGTTGTACCACTGGTTAATCCCTTCACCGCCGGTGAATTTGATGGTTTTAAATGCTGCCGGACCATCTTCTAACTGCACGCCGCGAGACAGCTGACGCAGCTTATCATCATCCACCTGGCCGAAAACGCGAACGGCGTACTCACGCTCGACTTCACGGCTCGGATGCATCAGGCGGTTTGCCAGTTCGCCATCGGTGGTGAACAGCAGCAGGCCACAGGTGTTCACGTCCAGACGGCCAACGGCAATCCAGCGCGCGCCGCGCAGTTTTGGCAGGCGATCAAACACCGTCGGGCGCCCTTCCGGATCGTTACGGGTGCACAGCTCGCCTTCCGGCTTATAGTAAGCCAGCACGCGACAGATCTGCTCAGCAGACTCTTTCACCGAGATCAGATGACCATCGATACGAATTTTTAAACCGGGGACGATTTCCACACGATCGCCGAGGGTGGCGATTTTTCCGTCGACGCTGACGCGGCCAGCTTCGATTTTCGCTTCAATTTCACGGCGGGAGCCGTGGCCGGCGCGGGCCAGCACTTTTTGCAGTTTCTCGCTCATTGAGCTTCCTTAAGGTGTCGCCTTCCCAGGCGTCTGGTATGCTTTATGAAACAATGAGGCCTGTATGAACAACTCATTGTTACGTATATACTTTTTACGTAAAGTCTCGCTGGCATGCGCAAAACATTCACCGCGAGCCCGTAATCGTGGCCGAACATACTACACTAACTTCGTCGGGAAAGCTTCTGTTCGCCGTATCGCACCTTGAGTATGGAACAGATTTTCCTCATTCTCCTGTGCGCCTTCACACATAGAGATCTTTACCGGACAGTGATCCTCCTCACTGCGCGCCCTCCTCAACAACAGCCGGGCGCTGGCCGAGCAGCCAGTCGCGAAAACAGCGGTTGGCAGGCGCCAGCAGCGCGGTCTCGTGGTAAACCAGATGATAGGCCAGCGGACAGGCGATGGGCTGCGCCAGAGGATTAACCAGCCGCCCCTGCGTCAGCGCAGACGCTATGAATGAACGTCGCAGTAATGCCATCCCCATACCAGCGAACGCCGCCTCCGTCACGCCGTTGGAATCAGTGAACACCGGACCGCGGCGCGCGCGGTCCGGCTCCAGCCCCACAGCCTCACACCACAGCGCCCAGTCTTCACGATGCTCATCGTGCAGCAGCGGATACTGCAGCAGATCGCCCGCACCGGCGAGGGACCGGCGCGGAGCAATCAGTTGCGGACTGCAGACCGGGATAAGGTCGTCATCCAGCAGGCGGTAAGCCTGCAGTTCCGGCCAGCCGCCGACACCATGACGCACGGCAAAATCGATCCCTTCACTCACCAAATCTACTCGTCGGTTGGTGGTGCCGATCTGGATCTCAATCTTTGGATAACGTCGTTCAAAATCAGCCAGCCGCGGCAGCAGCCACTGAATGGCGAAGCCGCTGGTACAGCTGAGCGTCACCTTTTCTGGCCCCGCGGGCACCTGCAGGCGCTGGGTGGCGGCGGCTATCTGGAGAAAGGCGGGCTGAACGGCCCGCAGGTAGATCTCCCCCACCTCCGTTAACTGTAACTGTCGGGGAGTACGAATAAAAAGCGGGGTATTCAGCGCTTCCTCGAGGCGGGCAATTTGCTGGCTGACGGCGCTTGCCGTAACGCAAAGCTCACTGGCGGCCTGCTTCAGACTAAGCAGCCGTGCCGCCGCTTCAAAGCAGCGCAGCGCATTCAGTGGTGGAAGTTTCATCGACATGGCATCTCAGTTAAGAATAACTTAACCATGTAAGCATAACGCGTTTGTCGGACGCTGCACGTGAGTTCTACAGTTGACTTCCTTCGTGAATACAAGGAGTCAATCATGCGTGTTATCGACTATGGCCGCCTGCTGCTGCTCGCCGCTCTCTGGGGCGCCAGTTTTTTGTTTATGCGCATCACCACCCCGGCCTTCGGGGCGATGATCAGCGCTTTTCTTCGCGTACTGTTCGCCGCTATCGCGCTCGGGCTGTTACTCGGCGTGCAGGGTAAATGGAGCGGGTATCAGGGAAAATTCATATCCACTCTGAAGCTGGGGGTCATTAATTCAGGCCTTCCTTTTCTGATGTACTGCCTTGCCGCACAGTGGCTGCCGGCAGGGTACTCCGCCACGCTCAACGCCACGGCGCCGATGATGGGAATGCTTATCGGCGCGTTATGCTTTGCAGAACCGTTAACCCTGCGCAAAGGCGGCGGCGCGTTACTGGGCGCCATTGGCGTGGCAGTCATTGCGAGCCCAACCTCCAGCCTCAGCGCCGCCCTCCTGCTGCCAGGGATCGGGGCCTGCCTGATCGCGACCGCTTGTTACGGTCTGGCCGGCTTTCTGACCCGCCGCTGGATCCAGCAGCGGGGCGGCCTTGAGGCTGAGCGCGTTGCGTTGGGCAGCCAGGTCGGCGCCACGCTGTTTCTGTTGCCTTTCTTTCTCTGGTCAGGCTGGTATGGTCCGGTCATAGACTGGCGGCAGAGCCTGCCGTGGATAGCGATAGTCATGCTGGGCGTGGTCTGTACGGCAGCAGGGTATATTCTCTATTTTCGCCTGATTGCTGATATAGGACCGCTGCGTTCGCTGTCCGTGACCTTTTTGATCCCACCTTTTGCGGCGCTGTGGGGCTATTTGTGCCTCGGAGAGACCATACAAAAAGGGCTGATTCTCGGCGCACTGCTGATCGGTCTGGCGCTGTGGTTGATTGTCGTGCCGTCAGGAAGGAAACGCGGGGTGCCGGGCGGAGCATGAACCACCGCCCGACGATGACGATCAGAGGAAAGGCTTCACGTCGCCGACGCCTTCGCGCAGCACCACTGGGGTATCTTCCGTCAGGTCGATAACCGTGGTCGGCTGCTGCCCGAGGAAACCGCCGTGAATGATGAGGTCCACCACTTTCTCCAGACGATCTTTGATCTCTTCCGGGTCGGACTCGGTAAAGTCGCTGCCGGGCAGCATCAGCGACGTGGACAGCATCGGTTCGCCTAAAGTTTCGAGCAACGCCTGAGCAATAGGGTTAGACGGGACGCGCATGCCGATGGTTTTACGTTTCTCCTGCAGCAGCCGGCGCGGCACTTCTTTGGTCCCCTTGAGGATAAAGGTGTAGTTGCCCGGCGTGTTGTTTTTCATCAGACGAAACGCCACGTTGTCGACAAAAGCGTAGGTTGACAGCTCGGACAAATCGCGGCACATCAGGGTAAAGTTGTGGCCGTCCGGCAACTGACGGATACGGCAGATCCGCTCCATCGCGCCCTTGTCTTCAATTTTGCAGCCCAGGGCGTAGCCGGAGTCGGTCGGATAAACGATCACCCCGCCCTTACGCACAATCTCCACCGCCTGGTTAATCAGCCGCGCCTGCGGGTTATCCGGATGGATATAAAAAAACTGGCTCATACTTCCCTCTCAATTTTTATTTGGCGGCCGCTTCCCAGCTGTGCCAGACGCCTTCCACGCCGGCAGGAAGCCAGAGCTTACGGCCAAGCTCGATCCACGCACAGGGCTGATGAAAATCGGAGCCCTGTGACGCCAGCAGACCAAACTGCACGGCCAGGGTGGCCAGCTGGGCGCGTTCATGGGGCGCCTGCTGACACTGGGCCACTTCCATGGCATCACCGCCCTGCTCGCTAAAGTGGGCCAACAGCCGCTTCAACCACTTGGCGGAGAGATCGTAGCGCCCGGGATGGGCTATCACCGCCTTGCCGCCAGAATGATGAATGACATCAATCGCTTGTTTTATTGTACACCACTGCGGCGGCACGTAACCGGTTTTCCCGCGGGCAAGGTATTTTTTGAAGACTTCCGCCATGTTTTTCGCATGGCCAGCCTCCACCAGAAAACGGGCAAAATGGCCGCGGGTGACGGCGCCACCGTCCGCCAGCCGCAGCGCCCCTTCCCAGGCGCCAGGGATCCGCGCCTTCTCCAGACGCTCGGCAATCATCTGGCCCCGCAGCTGGCGTCGCGCTTTCTGCTCCTCCAGCAGCGCGGTCATCGTCGGGTGCGCAATATCAATATTCAGACCCACGATATGTATTTCGTGATTCTCCCAGAGCGTCGAAATCTCGACGCCGTTTACCAGCGTTAAGGGTAATCCGGCACGGGCGATCTCTTCCCGGGCGGCCGGGATCGCCGCCACGCTGTCATGGTCGGTGATCGCCAGGGTGCCTACGCGCATCTCATGGGCGCGATGGACCAGTTCCTGCGGAGTCAGCCGCCCGTCAGAGGCGGTGGTATGGCTGTGCAGATCGTAAATCACTGCGTATTGGCTGTCGCTCAAAAGGACTCCTGCTGGACATCAACGTAAATAAGCGCATTATCATACCGACAGGCAGAGAAAATCTGCAAACAAGGGTTGACTTTATTCCATTGAACTAGTTAACTAGTACGCAAGTTCACATGAAGGGGTATCACGATGAAAATGCACTTTATCACTCTGCACAGCTGGTGGCGCACCTCCTGATAACGGGCGGCGTGATCGCGTTTTGCATTCAGCATACAGATACCCGGCCCGCCAATGAGCGGGCTTTTTATTGGACAAAAAATAATACGAACAGGCGAGAACAATAATGCAAACATCCAAACCGGCACTCGAGCTTCTCACCAGCGACGCCATCTACCGGGAGAACCCGACGGCGTTATTCCACCAACTGTGTGGCGCCCGTCCGGCCACGCTGCTGCTGGAATCCGCTGATATCGACAGCAAAGATGACTTAAAAAGCCTGCTGCTGGTCGACAGCGCGCTGCGCATCACCGCTCTTGGTGACACTGTCACTATTCAGGCGTTTTCCGCTAACGGCGCCGCGCTGCTGGAACTGCTGGACGGCGCGCTGCCCTCCGGGATCGCCAATCAGCGCCAGCCCAACGGCCGCATCCTGACCTTCCCCGCGGTCAGCACCCTGCTCGATGAAGACGCCCGCCTCTGCTCACTGTCGGTGTTTGACGCCTTCCGTCTCCTGCAGGAGCTGGTGACCGTCCCGGCCAACGAGCGTGAAGCGATGTTCTTCGGCGGCCTGTTCGCCTATGACCTGGTCGCCGGCTTTGAAGATCTTCCACCGCTGCAGAGCGACACCGCCTGCCCGGACTACTGCTTTTATCTGGCAGAAACTCTGCTGGTCATCGACCATCAGACCAAGCATACCCGCATTCAGGCCAGCCTGTTCACCCCGCTGGAGAGTGAAAAACAGCGCCTGGAGCAGCGCCTGAGCCAGCTGCGTCAGCAACTGAACGAGCCGCCGGCGCCGCTGCCGGTTACCACTGTGGCCGAAATGCAGTGCGACGTTGACCAGAGCGATGAAGAGTACGGTGCGGTGGTGCGCAAAATGCAGCGCGCGATCCGCGCCGGGGAAATCTTCCAGGTGGTTCCTTCCCGTCGCTTCTCGCTGCCCTGCCCGTCGCCGCTGGCCGCTTATGATGTGCTGAAGAAGAGCAACCCCAGCCCGTACATGTTCTTTATGCAGGACAACGATTTCACCCTGTTCGGCGCCTCGCCGGAGAGTTCGCTGAAATATGACGCCGTCAGCCGTCAGATTGAGATCTACCCTATCGCCGGCACCCGGCCACGCGGCCGCCGCGCCGACGGTTCGCTGGATCGCGATCTTGACAGCCGCATCGAACTGGAAATGCGCACCGACCATAAAGAGCTTTCCGAACACCTGATGCTGGTGGATCTGGCGCGTAATGACCTGGCCCGCATCTGTACCCCGGGCAGCCGCTATGTCGCCGATTTAACGAAGGTTGACCGTTACTCCTTCGTGATGCATCTGGTCTCCCGCGTGGTCGGCGAACTGCGTCAGGACCTCGATGTGCTGCACGCCTACCGCGCCTGCATGAACATGGGCACCCTCAGCGGCGCACCGAAGGTCCGCGCCATGCAGCTGATTGCCGCCGCCGAAGGTAAACGCCGCGGCAGCTACGGCGGCGCGGTGGGCTATTTCACCGCCCACGGCGACCTCGACACCTGCATCGTCATCCGTTCCGCCTACGTGCAGGAGGGTATCGCTACCGTCCAGGCCGGAGCCGGCATTGTGCTCGACTCGGTTCCCCAGTCGGAAGCGGATGAGACCCGAAATAAAGCCCGCGCGGTGCTGCGCGCCATTGCCCAGGCCCATCACGCGAAGGAGATTTTCTGATGGCTGACATTCTGCTGCTCGATAATATCGATTCTTTCACCTATAACCTGGCAGACCAGCTGCGGGCCAATGGTCATAACGTGGTGATTTACCGTAACTCCGTCCCGGCGCAGGCGCTGATTGAGCGTCTGGGCACCATGGACAACCCGGTGCTGATGCTCTCCCCGGGCCCGGGTACGCCGAGCGAAGCTGGCTGCATGCCGGAACTGCTGACCCGTATGCGTGGCAAGCTGCCGATCATCGGCATCTGCCTCGGTCATCAGGCTATTGTCGAAGCCTACGGCGGCTATGTCGGCCAGGCGGGCGAGATCCTCCATGGCAAAGCATCCAGCATTGAGCACGACGGCCAGGCCATGTTTGCCGGTCTGGCTAACCCACTGCCGGTGGCGCGTTACCACTCGCTGGTTGGCAGCAATATTCCCGCCGGGCTGACGATTAACGCCAATTTCAACGGTATGGTGATGGCGGTGCGTCACGATGCGGACCGGGTGTGCGGCTTCCAGTTCCATCCGGAATCGATCCTTACCACTCAGGGCGCACGGCTGCTGGAGCAGACCCTGGCCTGGGCGCTGCAGAAGCTGGAGCACACTAACACCCTCCAGCCGATCCTTGAGAAGCTCTATCAGGCGGAAACCCTGAGCCAGCAGGAGAGCCACCAGCTGTTCTCCGCCGTCGTGCGCGGTGAAGTGAAGCCTGAGCAACTGGCCGCCGCGCTGGTCAGTATGAAAGTGCGCGGCGAGCAGCCGCAGGAAATTGCCGGCGCCGCCACCGCGCTGCTGGAAAACGCCGCGCCGTTCCCGCGCCCGGACTACCTGTTTGCCGACATCGTCGGCACCGGTGGCGACGGCAGCAACAGCATCAATATCTCCACCGCCAGCGCCTTTGTCGCTGCGGCCTGTGGATTGAAAGTGGCGAAACACGGTAACCGCAGCGTCTCCAGTAAATCAGGCTCTTCTGACCTGCTGGCGGCCTTCGGCATCAATCTCGATATGAACGCCGATAAATCCCGCGCGGCGCTCGATGAGCTGGGGGTTTGTTTCCTGTTCGCGCCGAAATACCACACCGGTTTCCGCCACGCGATGCCGGTCCGTCAGCAGCTGAAGACCCGCACCCTGTTTAACGTGCTGGGGCCGCTGATCAACCCGGCGCATCCGCCGCTGGCGCTGATTGGCGTCTACAGCCCGGAACTGGTGTTGCCGATCGCCGAGACCCTGCGCGTGCTGGGCTATCAGCGCGCGGCGGTGGTGCACAGCGGTGGGATGGATGAAGTCTCGCTGCATGCGCCCACGGTGGTGGCCGAACTGCATAACGGGGAAATCAAAAGCTATCAGCTGACCGCTGACGACTTCGGCCTGACGCCTTACCATCAGGCGCAGCTGGCGGGCGGCACGCCGGAAGAAAATCGTGACATTCTGACGCGCTTGCTACAAGGTAAAGGTGAAGCCGCTCACGAAGCCGCCGTCGCCGCCAACGTCGCCATGTTGATGCGTTTACACGGGCATGAAGATCTGAAAGCTAACGCTCAGCAGGTACTGGATGTGCTGCACAGCGGCGCGGCCTATGACAGAGTGACCGCCTTAGCGGCAAGAGGGTAAAGAATGCAGACCGTTTTAGCAAAAATCGTTGCCGACAAAGCGATTTGGGTAGAAGCCCGCAAACAACAACAACCGTTAGCCAGTTTTCAGAATGAAGTGGTCCCGACGCAGCGCAATTTCTATGACGCGCTGGCCGGCACCCGCACCGCGTTTATTCTCGAGTGCAAAAAGGCCTCGCCGTCGAAGGGGTTGATTCGCGAAGATTTCGATCCGGCGGCGATCGCCAGCATCTACAAACACTACGCCTCGGCGATCTCAGTGCTGTGTGATGAGAAATATTTCCAGGGCAGTTTCGATTTTCTGCCGATCGTCAGCAAGGTCGCGCCGCAGCCGATCCTGTGTAAGGACTTCACCATCGACCCTTACCAGATCTACCTGGCGCGCTACTATCAGGCCGATGCCTGCCTGCTGATGCTCTCGGTGCTCGACGATGAGCAGTACCGCCAGCTCTCCGCGGTGGCGCACAGCCTGAATATGGGCGTGCTGACCGAAGTCAGCAATGAAGAGGAGCTGGAGCGCGCCATCGCCCTGAAGGCGAAGGTGGTGGGCATTAACAACCGCGACCTGCGCGATATGTCGATTGACCTTAACCGCACCCGTCAGCTGGCGGCGCGTCTCGGCCCGGATGTCACGGTGATCAGCGAATCCGGCATCCATACCTATGCTGAAGTGCGCGAGCTGAGCCACTTCGCCAACGGCTTCCTGATCGGCTCCGCCCTGATGGAACAGGCGGATCTGGAAGCGGCGGTTAAACGCGTGCTGCTCGGCGAGAATAAAGTGTGCGGCCTGACGCGCCCGCAGGATGCCCAGGTGGCCTGGGAGTCCGGCGCCATCTACGGTGGCCTGATTTTCGTCCCGACTTCGCCGCGGGCGGTGAATGACGCCCAGGCCAAAGCGGTGATCGCCGCTGCGCCGCTGCAGTACGTCGGCGTGTTTCGCAATGCGCCGCTGGACGAGGTGGTCGCCCGCGCGCAGGCTCTGGGGCTGGCCGCCGTCCAGCTGCACGGTGATGAGGACCAGGCCTATATCGACGCACTGCGCGACGCCCTCGCGGACAACGTCCGTATCTGGAAAGCGCTGAGCGTTGGTGAAACCCTCCCGGCCCGTACTCTCCGCCATGTCGACAAGTACCTGTTCGACAACGGCCAGGGCGGCAGCGGCCAGCGCTTTGACTGGAGCCTGCTGCAGGGCCAGGATCTGCGCAACGTCATGCTGGCGGGTGGCCTGGGTGCCGATAACTGTGTGGAAGCGGCCAAAAGCGGCTGTGCCGGACTCGATTTCAATTCAGGCGTAGAGTCGCAACCCGGGATTAAAGACGCCAGCAAACTGGCCTCCGTATTCCAGACGCTGCGCGCATATTAAGGAGCAATAATGAGCACTTTACTGAACCCCTACTTCGGCGAATTCGGCGGCATGTATGTGCCGCAGATCCTGATGCCCGCCCTGCGCCAGCTGGAAGAAGCCTTTGTCAGCGCGCAGAAGGACCCGGCCTTTCAGGCGGAATTCACTGACCTGCTGAAAAACTACGCCGGACGTCCGACGGCCCTGACCAAATGCCGGAATCTGACCGAAGGTACTCGCACCACCCTGTACCTGAAACGCGAAGATCTGCTGCACGGCGGCGCGCACAAAACCAACCAGGTGCTGGGCCAGGCCCTGCTGGCCAAACGGATGGGTAAAACCGAAATTATCGCCGAGACCGGCGCCGGTCAGCACGGGGTCGCCTCAGCGCTGGCCAGCGCCCTGCTCGGCCTGAAATGCCGTATCTACATGGGCGCCAAGGACGTCGAGCGCCAGTCGCCGAACGTCTTCCGTATGCGCCTGATGGGTGCCGAGGTGATCCCGGTGCACAGCGGCTCCGCCACGCTGAAAGATGCCTGTAATGAGGCGCTGCGCGACTGGTCTGGTAGCTACGAGAAGGCGCACTATATGCTGGGCACCGCCGCCGGTCCGCATCCGTTCCCGACCATTGTACGTGAATTCCAGCGCATGATTGGCGAAGAGACTAAAGCGCAGATCCTCGAAAAAGAGGGACGTCTGCCGGACGCGGTGATCGCCTGCGTTGGCGGTGGGTCAAACGCCATCGGCATGTTTGCCGACTTTATTGATGAAACCAACGTCGGCCTGATCGGCGTGGAACCGGCCGGGCACGGTATCGAAAGCGGCGAGCACGGCGCGCCACTGAAGCATGGCCGCGTGGGGATCTACTTCGGTATGAAGTCGCCGATGATGCAAACCGCCGACGGCCAGATCGAAGAGTCTTACTCCATTTCCGCCGGGCTGGACTTCCCGTCCGTTGGGCCGCAGCACGCGTTTCTGAACAGCACCGGTCGCGCTGACTATGTGTCGATCACCGACGACGAAGCGCTGGATGCGTTTAAAGCGCTCTCCCGCCACGAAGGGATTATCCCGGCGCTGGAGTCCTCTCACGCCCTGGCCCACGCGCTGAAGATGATGCGCGAGAACCCGGAAAAAGAGCAGCTGCTGGTGGTTAACCTCTCCGGTCGCGGCGACAAAGACATTTTCACCGTACATGACATCCTGAAAGCGCGAGGGGAAATCTGATGGAACGCTATGAGACGCTGTTTGCCCAACTGAAAAATCGCCAGGAAGGCGCCTTCGTTCCCTTTGTCACCCTTGGCGATCCGGGACCGGAGCAGTCGCTCAAAATTATCGATGCGCTGATCGAAGGCGGCGCCGATGCCCTTGAGCTGGGGATCCCTTTCTCCGACCCGCTGGCGGACGGCCCGACCATCCAGGGCGCGGCCCTGCGCGCCTTCGCCGCGGGAGTGACCCCGGCGCAGTGCTTTGAGATGCTGGCGGCGATCCGCCAGAAGCATCCGACCATCCCAATCGGCCTGCTGATGTACGCCAACCTCGTCTTCAGCCCGGGCATCGATGCGTTCTATGCCCAGTGCGCCCGCGTCGGCGTTGACTCGGTGCTGGTGGCCGACGTGCCGGTGGAAGAGTCCGCCCCGTTCCGCCAGGCGGCGATGCGCCATAACATCGCGCCGATTTTCATCTGCCCGCCCAATGCGGATGACGATTTACTGCGCCAGATTGCCTCTTATGGCCGCGGCTACACCTATCTGCTGTCGCGCGCCGGGGTGACCGGTGCGGAAAATCGCGCCGCGCTGCCGCTGCACCACCTGGTGGAGAAGCTGGCGGAATATCACGCCGCGCCGCCGCTGCAGGGCTTTGGTATCTCCGCGCCGGAGCAGGTGAGCGCCGCCATTGACGCCGGAGCCGCCGGGGCTATCTCCGGTTCCGCCATCGTCAAAATCATCGAACGCCACCTTGATGAGCCGCAGAGCATGCTCGACGAACTGAAAGCCTTCGTCCAGAGCCTGAAGGCGGCGACCAAAACCGCCTGACCATCAGCCGCCTGGTATCGCGCCAGGCGGCGATTTACTCGCGTTACCTTCCCCTCCATGTCATCTTGCACGCCAACACATCAGACGGAACGATGATCGACACCTTGGCGCCAGGCGATGCGCTTTAGCGTGGAAATGGATGGCGGGCGGATACCGAAGATTTGAACAATGTAGAAAGGGAAAAATATCGCTCTCCCTGGCACAGGAGAGCGATACAGTCAGGCAATCAATATTGCCCGAATATCATTGACGTTGGTTAACGTCGGGCCGGTGATCAACAAATCATTAAGCGCGTGAAAATAGCAGTAACTATCATGGCCATCCAGATATTGCGCTGCATTAAGACCGCTCAGCTTGCCGCGCGCAAGCGTATCCGGGAAGACGATCGCACCTGCGGCATCTTCTGTGCCATCAATACCATCGCTATCTCCCGCCATGGCCCAGATACCGTGTTCCCCCTGGAGCGCACAGGCCAGACTGAGTAAAAACTCGGTATTGCGGCCCCCTTTTCCAGGCTGAGTGTTGTTTACTGTCACCGTGGTTTCGCCACCTGACAACAGTACAGCAGGCCCTGAAATCGGGTGACCATACTGCTTCGCCGATTTCGCCATACCGGCCATGACCACCGCCACTTCCCTGCTTTCACCTTCTATCGCATCCCCCAAAATAAGGGGGGTGAGCCCATGTTGTCGTGCGGCCAGCCCCGCCGCCGCTAACGCCATCGCCGGCGTGGCGATAAGCCTGACCTCGCCTGTCGCGGCGTTTTCCATCGGGCCGGCCGGCTGGTTTAGCCGTTCGCTAACGGGCTTCGGGATCGCAATGCCATACCGCTGCAGTACCCGGAGCGCATCACGTGGTGCGCTGTTATCGGCAACGGTGGGGCCAGACGCTACGTCCGTCGGATCATCGCCAGGCACATCGCTGATAATCAGTGATACGATGCGCGCTGGTTGCGCCATGGTCGCCAGCTTTCCGCCTTTCACCGCTGAGAGATGACGACGTACCAGATTCATCTCTTTGATGCTGGCCCCGCTATGGAGCAGGGCCCGGGTGATGGTCTGCTTATCTGCCAGCGTTAACCCCGGGGCGGGCAGCGCCATCAACGCCGACCCTCCCCCTGAAATCAATGCCAGCACCAGATCATCGGCAGTTAAACCGCGCAGCGTCTCCACAATCAGCATTGCGGCAACCTCGCTCATGGCATCTGATACGGGATGAGCCGCCTCAATAATGCGGATGCGGCCCGCAGGAACCGCGTAACCGTAACGCGTCACCACCACGCCCGACACCGCCACATCCGGCCAGGCCGCATCCACGGCAGCCGCCATTGCCGCGGACGCTTTACCCGCACCGATCACCACACAACGGCCGCGAGGTTTTTCCGGCAGGTTAGCCAGGGTCACCGGCCCGGCGCGGGCACTGTTGACCGCATGTTGAAAGATATCCTGCAGGATCTCTGCAGCCTGTTCGTTATTCATGGTTATGCGGTCTCGGCAATGTCAGCTTTAGCGTCAATGTAGTGCACCACGGCGCGTGTCACCTCCGCGGTATTGGCCGAGCCACCGACATCTGGCGTCAGAATGCCTTTTTCACACACATACTCAATGCTTTCCATAATCAGCGCAGCGGCATGGCGTTCGCCCAGATGTTCAAGCATCTGTACCGCGGTCCAGAAAGTGGCAATGGGGTTCGCAATCCCTTTGCCGGTGATATCGAATGCGGAACCATGGATCGGTTCGAACATGGAAGGGAAGCGGCGTTCAGGATCAATATTCGCGGTCGGCGCTACGCCCAGACTACCCGCCAGCGCGCCAGCCAGATCGGAAAGGATATCGGCGTGCAGATTGGTGGCAACGATGGTATCCAGGGTCTGGGGATGCAACGTCATACGGTGCGTCATGGCATCGACCAACATTTTGTCCCACTGCACATCCGGGAATTCCTGCGCCACTTCAGCGGCAATCTCATCCCACATCACCATACCATGGCGCTGGGCGTTGGATTTGGTCACCACGGTCAGCAGCTTACGTGGACGGGACTGCGCCAGTCTGAAGGCATAGCGCATAATGCGTGTCACCCCAACACGGGTAAAGATTGCCACTTCGGTACCGACTTCTTCAGGTAAACCACGGTGCGTACGGCCGCCGTTACCAGAATATTCACCTTCAGAGTTTTCACGCACGATGACCCAGTCAAGATCGCCCGGCCCGCGGTTGCGCAGCGGTGAAGTGACGCCCGGCAGAATTTTGGTGGGTCGCACATTGGCGTACTGGTCAAAGCCCTGGCAAATAGGCAGCCGCAGGCCCCAGAGTGTGATGTGGTCAGGGACATCCGGTGCCCCCACCGCGCCGAAGTAAATGGCATCGAATGCTTTCAGCATGTTCAGCCCTTCTTCCGGCATCATCACGCCATGTTTTTTGTAATAGTCTGACCCCCAGTCAAAGGTCTCTATATCAAATTTCAGTTGCGGATCGTGGCGCGTCAGCGCGTGCAAGACTTCAATACCTGCCGAAATGACTTCCGGTCCGATACCGTCCGCAGGGATGGCAGCAATTTTGTAGTGACGCATCGTTACTTCTCCAGTTAATGAGTATGAGGATGTGGAAGCTCTGCTGTCGGCGATTTGTTCGCTCTGGCAGAAAGAATCACGACCACGAGGGCCGAGAGCGCCAGCAATCCGGCGACAAAGTACAGGCCCCAGCTGTAGCTACCGGTTTGCTCGCGGATCACGCCAATCATCATCGGGCCGACGAAACCGCCGAGGTTGCCGATGGAGTTGATAGCGGCAATGCCAGCGGCCGCAGCCGGGCCGCTGAGGAACAGGGTTGGCATGCTCCACAGCGGGGGTTTTGATGCGCTAATCCCCACAGTGACCAGCGTTAAGGCAAGCATCACGGTAAACAATGTGCTGACGTTACCGGCGTATATCAGTCCGGCCGCCGCCAGCAGGCAGGCGCCAATGACGTGCCAGCTGCGCTCTTTGGTTCGATCGGAATGACGCGCCCAGAGGATCATGGCGATGACGCCGATCACCGCCGGAAAGGCGTTCAGGAAACCAATCTCCAGCGAGGAAGCACCGAAACTGCGAATGATTTGCGGGGACCAGATGCCAAGCGTATACAGCCCGGCTGAGGTACCGAAATAGACCAGCGCCAGCGCCAGGACGCGTATATCCGCTAGCCCTCGCCATGCACTGGAATGGCTCTGTTTTGCCGCCCGCGCCAGCTCCTCGTCTTGCATGGTGTTTTCCAGCCAGGCACGCTCTTGATCAGTTAGCCATTTGGCCTTGGCCGGACGATCCGTCAGGAAGAACAGAACCACAACACCGAGCACCAGCGCCGGCAAAGCTTCCAGTACAAACATCCACTGCCAGCCGGCGTAGCCAAGGAAGCCATGCATCTCCAGCAGTGCGGCCGAAACTGGCGATCCCAGTGCTGTTGACAGGGGAGCTGCGGCCATAAAGATGGCAGTGACCTGCGCACGCCTGGCGGCAGGAAACCAGTAGCTGAGATAGAGAATGATACCCGGGAAGAAACCGGCTTCCGCCACGCCGAGCAGAAAACGCAGAATGTAGAAGCTCGTCGTGCCCTGCACAAAAGCCATGCAGCCAGAGACGAATCCCCAGGTAATCATGACGCGGGCGATCCAGATGCGGGCGCCCACTTTATGAAGAATTAAGTTTGACGGTACCTCAAACAGAAAATAACCCAGGAAGAAAATGCCAGCGCCCAGACCAAAAACGGTGGGTGAAAATCCCAGATCCTGATTCATGGTCAGGGCGGCAAAGCCAATGTTGACGCGGTCAAGGAAGGCAATGAAGTACAGCAGCATGATGAAAGGAATAATGCGCAGGGTAACCTTACGCATCACCTTCTTTTCGAGGTCGTTTTTCATGACGGGATGCTCCATAGTGATGTAGGGTTGTTATCGTTTTGTAATAATCCCAGTATGAAGTTTTGAACCGCTTTATCATCGGCACGGCTTTATATAAATAATTTGTATAATCAGGTTTTGGTGAAAAAATGGATATAAATCAGCTACGTTGCTTTGTGGTGTTAGGTGATGAGCTTCACTTTGGCCGGGCTGCCCGTAAACTCGAAATGATGCCTGCGTCACTGAGTCGCTTTATTAAGCTACTGGAAGATGATTTGGGGATCAGGCTACTGAATCGATCGACCCGCAACGTGTCGCTAACACCTGAAGGCGCCGCCTTTTTAAATGAGGCCAAAACGGTCATTGCTGATTTCGATGCGCTACGGCAGCGATTCCGGAAAAATAGCCTGTTGCAGAAAAGAACGTTGCGGATCGGGGCTATCGACAGCGCAGCCAAAGGATTACTTCCTGAATTGCTTAATCTTTTCGTCAGGCGTTTTCCTGAAGCAGATATTCATCTTACGGAAGATAAATCTCACAAACTTATCCCCCGACTCATTTCAGGGTGGCTGGATGTGGTTTTTGTGCGCCCGCCGGAACACATTGATGCCATGCTGACAACGCGATTTATCGCCAATGAAACTTGCGTGCTCGCCGTGCCCACTAACCACCGGCTGGTCAGTTATGATGAAGTCAGTATCGATGACTTTCGGCACGAGCCTGTTATCTTGCCGGAAAGACGCACCCGGCGTCACAGCCATGACCTGACAATGAATATTTTCAAAGAGGGGGGCAGCATGCCTGTTATCGCGCAGTATGCTGAAGAGAAGCAGACTATCCTGAGTTTTGTTGCCGCAGGACTCGGCATTGCTCTGGTGCCTGCGTCCTATAAAGACATGAATGCGGACGGCGTGAAATACCTTACGCTCACGCCCAAAAAACATATCGAAGGCCTTCCCCTCAGCGCGATGTGGCATCAGGGAAATAACAATATCTATGTACGATCCCTGCTGGAGATACTTTCCGACAACATCGACGAGTTGACCCGTGATTTGTGACGAACAAGATGATTGTTGCGCCAGGGCGGCAGCACGCGAGAATTTAGCTCGGTTGCTGCAAACTGTCGGCGTATTTGCGCGTTAGGCGAAACAGCGCTTGCACCTCCTCTTCCGGCCACTGCGCTAGCACCTGATTCATTAACCGCCGCCGCGCTACCGCAATACTGTTGATCATCTGTTGTCCGCTGGCGCTAAGCGTCACTTCACTGATCCGTCGGTCATGACGGTTAGGTTGCTTACAGGCGAGTCCCTGGGCTTCCAGTTTTTTCACCTGGCGGCTGACGGTGGTGTAATCGCGCCCTAAATGATCCGCCAGCTCAACCACCCCTACCGGGCCATGGCGTCCTACCGCCACCAGCAGCGGAAACAGCATCTGTTCCAGCTGGACGCCGGCCGCCTGGAGGATCTGCTCGTCGCGCAGCGGCTGGTTCATCACGCTGATGATATCCAGTAGCGCGCCGTGAAAGTCGGTAATGTCGTAGTCATTATGTGCATCTTGCATATATTAATTTTCCGCGTATAGTGCTGCAAAACAATATGTGTATTTTACACATAATTCCCGACAGGAGATAATTTATGAAAGCAGCCGTGGTTTTTGACCTCGCAGAAGGCCCGGTTTGGGCCGATTTTATCGACCCGCAGCCCGCGCCCGGCCAGACGATCATTGACGTCCGCGCCGCCGCGCTGAGCCATGTGGTTAAGGCCCGCGCATCCGGACGCCATTACAGCTTCGACGGCAATCTGCCCTTTGTGCCCGGTATCGATGGCGTCGGCACCACACCTCAGGGCCAGCGCGTCTATTTCGCCTTCCCCACCGCCCCCTTCGGCAGTATGGCGCAGCAGGCGCCGGTTGCCCTGCAGAGTTGCCTGCCGGTGCCGGATGCGCTCGATGATGTTAGCGCCGCGGCGATGGCCAATCCCGGCATGTCCGCGTGGGCGTCTCTGGTGACTCGCGCCCAGCTCCAGGCCGGTGAAACGGTGCTGATTAACGGCGCCACCGGCAGCGCCGGTCAGCTGGCGGTGCAGATTGCCCGCTATCTGGGGGCGAAAAAAATCATTGCAACCGGACGGAATGCGCAGACGCTGGCGGCGCTGGACGCCGATGAGTGTATTCAGTTAACCGCTGATGATAAAACCTTGAGCGGGCAATTTTCAGCGACCAGCGCTGCGCAGATTGACGTGGTCATCGATTACCTGTGGGGACACAGCGCGGAAGTGTTATTGCCGGCCCTGGCGAAATATAACCCAGCCGGCAGACCGGTGCGCTATGTGCAGGTGGGGTCCCTGGCTGGCGCCGATATCGCGTTAAATGGCGCAGTTCTGCGTTCCGCACCGCTAGTCCTGATGGGCAGCGGTATCGGTAGCCTGTCGATGCCGCAGCTGCTGGCGGCGACGGGTGAAATGCTGCAGGCGGCGGTGCCGGGTAAATTCACCATCGCCACCACCCCGCGACCGCTGCAGGAGATCGCGGCGGCCTGGCCGCGGGACGACAGTCAGAAGCGTACGGTTTTCACCCTCGGATAAAAAATCGCTTCCGCACAAAAGATGGGGTTGATATCTTAAATGAGAAATATTATCTTTCTCATTACTGAATAGTTGAGTAAATAACTCAGGTATTCAGTACGACATTGCTCACATTGCTTCCAGTATTTTTGCCCGCACTTGTGCGGGCTTTTTTTTACTGGCGACACACCTCACGCACCTGTTGCCGCAGCCAGCAGTGGCCCGGCGCTTGCTCCAGACGACATACGGCGCGGCATTGTTCTCCGTCACGCGGCGGGAGAACGCTCGCTGGTCGTCCCCCCAATAACGCGGTCGCGGAACAGTGCCTGCAGAGGGATCGGTGGGCCGCTATTTTTCATTACACCAATTTCCAGAACGGCGTTCTCCTCGCGCAGAAGGAGGGCATCTTTTATGCCAAAAACCACGAAGCGCCGGGTTAGCCCTGGCGCCTGTCACCTCGCGGAGCGGCCTGTCACCGGCCTCTTCCAGCCGCTCTTTTGCTTCATCCCCGCCCTTTTCGTTCAAAATTTATGAACTATGTAAATCGCGATGAAGAAATATGTTTAAACGTCAACATTTCTATGTAAATATTAAGGCGAATGATAACTATTCTTTTTATCATTTATAGAATCACACCGGGTCAGCGCAAGCCAGACGACGAAAAATGTCGCTTTTGCGCGGTGTGGTATGTGCTCATAACAAAAAATAAGCCTGCATTTATCATGGAAAAAAACGCTTCTCTGCCGTTTGGCAGTTTCAACTCATTGGCATTGTTTACGGGTCTGTGTCTGGGGGCCTCACCGGCAACGGGCATCGCAGCGGAAAAATCAGTCAAAAATAGTGAAGAGACGCTGGTGGTGGAAGCCACTCCGCCCTCACTCTACTCTCCCGGCGCCTCCGCCGATCCCAAGTTCAATAAACCGCTGGTCGATACCACCCGCACCATCACCGTGATCCCGGAACAGGTGATTAAAGATCAGGGCGTCACCAACCTGACTGACGCCCTCAAAAACGTCCCCGGCGTCGGGGCGTTTTATGCCGGCGAGAATGGCAGTTCAACCACCGGGGATGCCATCTACATGCGCGGCGTGGATACCTCTAACAGCATCTATGTGGACGGCATTCGCGACATCGGCAGTGTGACGCGCGATACCTTCAATACCCAGCAGGTGGAAGTCATCAAAGGACCCGCCGGCACGGACTATGGCCGCAGCGCGCCCTCCGGATCGATCAATATGATCAGCAAGCAGCCGCGCCTTGACTCCGGGATCGACGGTTCGGCCAGCATCGGCAGCGCCTGGTCGCGTCGGGGAACGCTCGACCTGAACCAGGCGTTTAGCGACAACGCCGCGTTCCGTCTGAACCTGATGGGGGAAAAAACTCATGACGCCGGTCGGGACTACATTGAAAACGAACGCTATGGCATCGCGCCATCGCTGGCCTTCGGACTCGATACCCCAACTCGTCTGTATCTGAACTATCTGCATGTCCGGCAGAACAACACCCCGGATGGCGGGATCCCCACCGTCGGCCTGCCGGGCTATTCGGCGCCTTCGCCGAAATATGCCGCGCTCAATTCCGCCGGGAAGGTGGATACCAACAATTTCTATGGCACCGACTCCGATTATGATAAATCCACCACCGACAGCGGCACCCTGCGCTTCGAACACGATCTGACGGACAATACCACCGTGCGCAATACCACCCGTTGGTCGCGGGTGAAACAGGAGTATCTTTTGACCGCGGTGATGGGCGGCGCGAGCAATATCACCGCCCCCGATATCAATGACGTCAACACCTGGAGCTGGTCGCGTCTGGTTAATACCAAAGATGTCAGCAACCGCATTCTGACCAACCAGACCAATATCACCTCGACCTTCAATACCGGCTCGATAGGCCATGACGTCAGCGCCGGCGTGGAGTTTACCCGGGAAAACCAGACCAACTATGGCGTTAACGCCATGACCGCGCCGGCGGTGAATCTCTACCATCCGGTGAGCAACCTGTCGATTGGCGGGCTGGACAGAAACGGAGCGAATGCCAACGGCCAGACTGATACCTTCGGGATTTATGCCTTCGATACGCTGACGCTGACCGAACGGATTGAGGTCAACGGCGGGCTACGTCTCGACAATTATCATACTAAATATGACAGCGCCACCGCCTGCGGCGGCAGCGGACGCGGGGCTATCGCCTGCCCGCCCGGCCAGTCGACGGGCAGCCCGGTCACCACCGTGGATACCGCCAAATCCGGCAATCTGGTTAACTGGAAAGCCGGGGCGCTGTACCGCTTAACCGAGCAGGGCAATATCTACGTCAACTACGCCATCTCACAGCAGCCGCCGGGGGGCAGCAGTTTCGCCCTGGCCGCCAGCGGCAGCGGCAACAGCGCCAACCGAACCGACTTTAAGCCGCAGAAGGCGAAATCCAGCGAGCTGGGCACCAAGTGGCAAATCTTCGACAACCGTCTGCTGCTCAGCGCGGCGTTATTCCGTACCGATATTGAAAACGAAGTGGCCGCCAACGATGACGGAACCTGGTCGCAGTACGGCAAAAAGCGCGTGGAGGGGTATGAGCTCTCCGCGACCGGAAACCTGACCCCGGACTGGACGATCATCGCCGGCTACACGCAGCAGCATGCGACGGTGACGGAGGGGCAGAATGTGGCGCAGGATGGTTCTTCCGCGCTGGCCTACACTCCGAAACATGCCTTTACGCTGTGGACGCAGTATCAGGCCACCAGCGATTTGTCCGTCGGCGGCGGTGTGCGCTATGTCGGAAGCCTGCGCCGGGGCAGCGATGGCGCGGTCGGTACCCCGGATCACACCGAGGGCTACTGGGTCGCCGACGCCAAACTGGGCTATCGGGTCAACAGCAACCTCGATCTGCAGCTCAATATGTACAACCTGTTTGATACCGATTACGTGGCCTCCATCAACAAGAGCGGCTATCGCTATCATCCGGGCGAACCCCGTACCTTTATGCTGACGGCGAACGTCCACTTCTGAGTCTGTGCGTGGGGCCGTTGCGCCCCACCTTTTAGAGAGAACACCGCGATGATGTATCACATTCCTGACGTGCTATCGGCAGACCAGGTGGCGGAATTTACCCGGCAGCTGGCGCAAGCCGAGTGGGTCGACGGACGGGTTACGGTGGGCAGCCAGGGGGCGGCCGTCAAACAGAACCAGCAGATCGATACCCGTACGCCGCTGTATGCCCGCCTGCAAGCCGCCGTGCTCGACGCGCTGCGCGGCCACCCGCAGTTTTTTTCCGCCGCGCTGCCGCGGACGATTTCCGCACCGTTGTTTAACCGCTATGGGCCAGGGGAGACCTACGGTTTTCATGTCGATGGCGCCGTTCGCCAGAACGGCGAGGCGGGCTGGATGCGCACTGACCTGTCAGCGACGCTGTTTCTTTGCGAGCCGGAGAGCTATGAGGGCGGTGAACTGGTGATTGAAGACACCTATGGCCAGCACCGGGTGAAGCTCCCGGCCGGGCATCTGGTGCTCTATCCCGCCAGCAGCCTGCACTGCGTCACCCCGGTCACCCGCGGCGTACGTCAGGCCTCTTTCCTGTGGATCCAGTCGATGGTCCGCGACGATAAGCAGCGCGCAATGCTTTACGACCTGGACCGTACCATCCAGTCTCTGAAGGCCCGCTTTGGCGACGGAGAAGAGGTCCTCTCCCTGCTCAACATGTATCACAACCTGCTGCGCCAGTGGACGGAAGTGTGATCCACTATCGATGGCGAAGGCTTGCGGCAGACAGGTGTGACGTGACGTGACAATGAACTGGCCATCCGTTGGCCAGTTTTCAGCAGGATTTAAAACCGATAACCCGCAGAGAACATAAACACCCACGGATCCAGACGGGTGCTGACTTTCTGGTCCACGCCGCCGGCTTTGAATTTCACATCGGTATCGATATCCATGTACCACACCGACATATTCAGCAGCCAGTCACGGTTAATCAGATAATCGAGGCCGACCTGCCCTGCCGCGCCCCAGGAGTCCTTCAGGCTCAGATCGGAAAGCCCGGCCGCCTTGCCGGTATCGTTAAAGTCTTCATTAAAGAAGGTGGTGTAGTTAATACCCGCCCCCACGTACGGGCGCACCTTGCTTTGCGCATCGCCAAAATACCACTGCGCCATCAGGGTGGGTGGCAACTGATGGACGGTGGCGATAGTCCCGGTTGGCCCGGTGCCGACCTTATGGCGGAACGGCGTTGCCGCCAGCAGCTCCACGCCGATGTTATCGGTGGCCATATAGGTAAAGGTTAAACCCAGTTGGGTGTTGTTACTGACGTTGAAACTGCCAAGGCTGCCTAACACATTGTCAGAGCCCTCCGTCGGTCGGACGGTGGCGGTCCCGGCACGAATGAAAAATTCACCCGCTTCATGCGCCCAGACGCTGCCGGTGGAAAGCGTGCTAAGAATTAATGCCGCCGCTGCTAACTTCTTCATATCCACTTCCTCATTATGGTTTTTCAGCGCGGCCAAATATACCTATAACGAGTTACGTTTGATCTGTTTTAGATCACACTAAAACCTTAGATTTAACATTTATTGATCCAGATTAATTTTTGCTACCGATCGAAACACCCTGAATCCTTCTCACATCAATTTTCACTTTCCGTGAAAAAAATATTTCTCCCCCTCTTGCCGCCGCAAAAGCGGCTGGATAAGTTAACTGCCGACAATCTGTGTTGATGCGTTTTTTTCAGGTGTAATTATGAGTGAAATCAACCCGTGCATGACGTGCGGTGCCTGTTGTGCGTATTTTCGTGTCTCTTTCTACTGGGCGGAAGCCGACGACGCGGGTGGCCTGGTGCCCTCCGCGCTGACCGAGCCGCTGACCCCTTTCCTGCGCTGCATGAGCGGCACCAACCAGCGCCAGAGCCGCTGCGCGGCGCTGTCAGGCGACATCGGTGACGCCGTCCACTGCACTATTTATGAAAACCGTCCCTCACCGTGCCGCGAATTCGCCATGTCCGGTGAGAATGGTGAGGAAAATGACGCCTGCAACCGGGCGCGGGCGCGCTATGGCCTACCGCCATTGATTCCTCTTTACAAAGATATACCTGCCCTGAATGGTGCAGAGAGTGCTACGACGGAACGATTTGCGGTACAATCGCCGGCTAGTTAACACCTGCGACACTCAAGGAGAATGCATGTCTATCACGGCGAAGTCCGTCTACCGTGACACCGGGAATTTTTTTCGTAATCAGTTCATTACCATTTTGCTGATTGCGCTGTTGTGCGCGTTTATTACGGTAGTACTTGGCCATGCCTTTTCACCCAGTGACGAGCAGCTGTCGATACTCAGCGAAGGCGATAACCTCGCCGGTAGCGCCGGGCTGTTTGAGCTGGTGCAGAACATGACGCCGGAGCAGCAGCAGGTTCTGCTGCGCGCCTCGGCGGCATCAACCTTCTCGGGTCTGGTGGGCAATGCGATCCTCGCTGGCGGCGTTCTGCTGCTGATCCAGCTGGTCTCCGCCGGTCATCGCGTTAGCGCCCTGCGTGCCATCGGCGCCTCAGCCCCGGTGCTGCCGAAGCTGCTGCTGTTGATCCTCTTCACTACCTTCCTGGTGCAGATGGGGATGATGCTGGTCCTGGTGCCCGGCGTGCTGCTGGCCATCGTGCTGGCCTTTGCGCCGATCATGCTGGTGCAGGACAAAATGGGTATCCTCAGCGCCATGCGCAGCAGCATGCGTCTGGCGTGGGCCAATCTGCGGCTGGTGGCGCCGGCTATCATTGGCTGGCTGGTGGCAAAAACCCTACTGTTACTGTTCGCTTCCAGCTTTGCTGTCCTGACGCCAAACGTCGGCGCGGTGGTCATCAATACCATCAGCAACCTGATATCCGCCCTGTTGCTGATCTATTTATTCCGCGTGTATATGCTTATCCGCAACTAATCTTAACCAGGATCGGGGTCTTCCCCGGTCCGTCCTGAAAGACGGGATCGATGTATGAAGCAGTTTCTGGATTTTTTACCGCTGGTGGTCTTCTTTGCCTTCTATAAGCTTTACGATATCTACGCCGCCACCACCGCGCTGATCGTCGCGACCGCTATCGTGCTGATCTACAGCTGGGTACGCTATCGTAAAGTCGAAAAAATGGCGCTGATCACCTTTGTGCTGGTGGCCGTCTTCGGCGGGTTAACTCTCTTCTTCCACAATGATGAGTTTATTAAATGGAAGGTGACGGTGATCTATGCCCTGTTCGCTGGCGCGCTGCTGTTCAGCCAGTGGGTGATGAAAAAGCCGTTGATCCAGCGCATGCTGGGCAAAGAGCTGGCCCTGCCGCAGCAGGTCTGGTCGCGGCTTAACCTGGCCTGGGCGGTGTTCTTTATCCTTTGCGGGCTGGCCAATATCTATATCGCCTTCTGGCTGCCGCAGAATATCTGGGTGAACTTCAAGGTCTTTGGCTTAACCGCCCTCACGCTGGTCTTTACCCTGCTGAGCGGGATCTACATCTACCGCCATATGCCGCAGGACGACCACCACTAACTCCTCCGCCGGCGCGCCATCGCGCGCCGCGCTCGCCCCCTATAATCTCACTGCGCTGGCAAACATTCCCTGCAGCCACACAACCTCAGCGCATACGCTGACAGCTTTCCGGTCACACTGTGCAGGCTCTCTTCACGATTTCTCTCAACTGCATAAAAAGTTGCGGTAATTGTGAGGATTTTATGGAGATTCATCTCGTTACATTGTAATGATAATGGTTATCATTAATATTCTCGATCTCATTTTGCATTGCTTTGAAAAGGATATTTACATGAGATCGCCGCAATATTCTGTCCCCACGACCCTGGCGCTGGTCATATCCAGTCTCCTCGCCCCTAACGCCTTTGCTGAAGAATCAGAACAAGATACCGAAACGATGATTGTGCGCAGTACGGCGGAAGAGGTGCTTAAGCAACAGCCCGGGGTGTCGATTATCACGGCAGATGATATTGCTAAGCAGCCGCCGGTCAACGATCTCTCAGACATCATCCGTAAAATGCCCGGGGTGAACTTGACCGGCAACAGCGCCAGCGGCAGTCGGGGCAACAACCGCCAGATTGATATCCGTGGCATGGGGCCGGAGAACACCCTGATCCTGATAGATGGGGTACCGGTCACGTCACGTAACGCGGTTCGCTATAGCTGGCGCGGTGAACGCGATACCCGGGGCGACAGCAACTGGGTACCTGCAGAGATGGTCGAACGGATTGAAGTTCTCCGCGGTCCGGCAGCCGCGCGCTATGGTTCCGGCGCGGCGGGCGGAGTGGTCAATATCATTACCAAACGCCCGACCAACAACTGGCACGGTTCGCTGTCTTTCTTTACCAACCAGCCGGAAAACAACAAGGAAGGCACGACCAATCGCGCTAACTTCAATCTCAGCGGCCCACTGGCCGGCGAAGCGCTGACGATGCGCCTGTATGGCAATATCAATAAAACGGAACCCGACGCCTGGGATATTAACCATGCGCAAAACGGCTCTTACGCTGCAGGGCGCGAAGGGGTACGCAATAAAGATATTAACGCCTTGCTGTCATGGAAAATGACCCCGCAACAGATCCTCGATTTCAGCTATGCCTATAGTCGTCAGGGGAATATCTATGCTGGTGATACCCAGTACAGCAACGGCAATCTTAGCCCGAACGGGCTGGTGGACTCCCTGTACGGCCACGAAACTAATCGCCTCTATCGCCAGTCCTGGGGACTGACCTACAACGGTCTATGGGATTGGGGCCAGTCCAAAGCCGGTGTTTACTACGAGAAAACCAACAATACCCGCCTGCAGGAAGGCTCCACCGGCCGCGTCGAGGGCATGATCAACAGTGAGGATTATGCCACCAGCCGTCTGGAATCCTGGCGTACTACCTCGGAATTCAATGTGCCTTTCTTCTGGCTGGCGGACCAGACGCTGACGCTGGGAATGGAATGGAACCATGATCAGCTCGACGACCCGGCATCAATGCAGGCCACTAACAGCAACGGCGAGACTATCCCTGGGACCTCGGGCGACCCTACGCAACGTAGTACCAAAAACAGCGCCACCCTCACCGGTATCTATCTGGAAGATAATATCGAAGCCGTGCCTGGCACCAACCTGATCCCCGGCATCCGCTTCGATTATCATAATCAGTTTGGCAGCAACTGGAGCCCAAGCCTCAATCTGTCTCAGGCGCTGAGCGATATGTTCACGCTGAAGGCCGGTATCGCGCGCGTGTTTAAAGCGCCTAACCTCTATCAATCCAGTGAAGGCTATTTGCTCTCCACCCGCGGCAACGGTTGTCCGAACACTATCGCTGAAGGCAGCTGCTATCTGCTGGGCAACCCTGACCTCGATCCGGAGATCAGTATTAACAAAGAGATCGGTATCGAATTCAACCTTAATGGTTACGCTGCCGGGGTTACCTGGTTCCGCAACGATTACAAAAACAAAATCGTCTCCGGAACCGAGGTGCTGGGCTATACCTCCAGCGGCAATAATATTCTGCAGTGGCAGAACGGCGGCAAAGCCGTGGTCGAGGGGCTGGAAGGAAATCTGCTGATCCCGGTGCTGAGAGATGTCCTCAGCTGGCGGACCAATGCCACCTGGATGCTCAAATCAGAAAGTAAAGAGACAGGCAATCCGCTGTCGGTTATCCCGAAATATACCGTTAACACGATGCTCGACTGGCAGGTAAACGACGCCCTGTCTGCGAATGTGAACTGGACGCTTTATGGCCGTCAGAAGCCGCGTCAGTATGCGGAGATCCGCAACGAAACCGGGACCCTTGCCACCACCGAGGTTGGCGCCTATTCCATCGTGGGTATTGGTACTCAGTATCAGCTAAACCGGGATATTCGCCTGAATGCCGGAATAAGTAATCTGTTTGATAAACAACTGTATCGCGAAAATGCCGGCGCCTCGACCTACAATGAGCCTGGCCGCGCGTATTACGCCGGCGTTACCCTCTCCTTCTGAAGTGCCGCGCCCGCCTCTGCGGGCGCTTTCCCCTATTCTCTCCGCCCCGTTTTCATAGTAGCATCCCGCTGATCGTCTTTGACCACAACAGAGTAGAGCATGACAACTACAGATCTTGCCCCGAAGGGCGAAATGGTTTTACGCACCCTGGCGATGCCGGCGGATACCAATGCCAACGGGGATATTTTTGGCGGCTGGCTGATGTCGCAGATGGATATCGGGGGCGCCATCATGGCCAAAGAGATCGCTCAGGGTCGCGTGGTGACCGTGCGCGTGGATGGGATGACCTTTTTACGCCCGGTCGCCGTCGGCGACGTGGTGTGCTGCTACGCCCGCTGCGTGAAGCGCGGCAACACCTCGGTGACGATTAACATCGAAGTGTGGGTGAAAAAAGTCTCTTCTGAACCGATTGGCCAGCGCTATAAGGCGACGGAAGCGCTGTTTATCTACGTTGCTGTCGATAATCAGGGTAAACCGCGGGCTCTGCCGGCAGAATAAGATGGCGCCCGGCTAACCGGGCACCTGGCTTACAGAAAGCCCAGTAGCGAGAAGAAGAAGTAGCCGATAATAATCACGATCACCGGCAGCACATACAGCGGGAAATATTGCACCAGGATGGTATGGCGCGGTACCACGATCCGCTCAGCGAGCTGCTCACGGGATAACCCTTCTGCGCCTTTGGCCTGCTCGAGGATCAGCTGATCCTCAATCCCCTCGCGAAGAAATTTCGCCTGCCTCGCCATCCGCGCGCCGGAGGCCTGCAGCGCCATGCCAACAAACACCAGAATGAAGATGATCCAGAAGCCGATGTTCAGGCTGTGGTGGAAATCCGGCAGCGGCGAGTTGTACCAGAAAAAGTTCAGGAACGGCGTGTTAAAGCGCATCATCTCAATCATGACATGCGCAAAATCCATCATTACCGCGTCAATGCCGGGTTTCTTTTCACTGTGCTCATACATAAATTTGAGCACAGAAATCAGCGTCGACAGCACGGCGGGAATAAAGATGACCCATCCCAAAATGCGTTTGATAACCGCTATGCGTCCAGCTTGTTGGTACGTCATGAGTTCCCCTTGTTAAAGACGCGTTGGTGATTCGCCTGCCGCCTGTTGCGTGGCGCAGGCGCTCCTCGCTGACCCGAATGTGTCGGGTATAAGTCTATCTTCCACGGCGAATTTCGCCCAATAACGCGCGGTATGATATACCATGAATGCCGATTCGTTTATCTGATTACGCAACAGGAGAAGGACATATGTCAGCGAAGCGCCGCATTGAGGCCGCGATTTTTGATATGGACGGGTTGCTGATTGACTCTGAGCCGCTCTGGGATCAGGCGGAGGTCGAGGTCATGGAAAGCCTGGGGGTGGATACCCGCCGCCGCGATGAACTGCCCGACCTGCTTGGTCTGCGAATCGACCTGGTGGTGGATCTGTGGTATGCGCAGCAGCCGTGGCACGGCGTCGATCGCGCAGAAGCCACCGCGCGCATTATCCGCCGGGCCATCGAGCTGGTGGAAGCCTCACGCCCGCTGCTACCGGGCGTACGCGAGGCAGTGGCCCTGTGTAAAGCTCAGGGCTTAAAGGTGGGCCTGGCCTCGGCCTCGCCGCTGGTGATGCTGGAGAAAGTGCTCAACATGTTCGAACTGCGTGACCAGTTTGATGCGCTCGCCTCCGCGGAACATCTGCCCTGGAGCAAACCGCACCCGCAGGTATACCTCAACTGCGCCGCTGCCCTGGGAGTCGACCCGCAGCGCTGCGTCGCGCTGGAGGATTCGGTCAACGGCATGATCGCCAGCAAAGCCGCGCGCATGCGCGCTATCGTGGTACCGGAAGCGGAGAACAGCCGCGACCCGCGCTTCGTGCTGGCGGACGTCAAGCTCCCGTCACTGCAGGCCCTGACAGCCGAAGCCCTGCTCGGGTAAGGCCGCTGGCGGGTGACGCGATCGCTGTCACGCCGCCAGCAATAAAATCAAAACGACGTTTCATTTTTATTGTAATTTTGTTTTCCTGCCTCTATGCTGGTCACAGGTGGCGTCATCGTACGCCTGAAGATCAGCTGACAGAGGTGAATATGGTACTGAACGCCTTCAACCTGACGGGTAAGGTCGCCATCGTGACCGGTTGCGATACCGGCCTGGGACAGGGAATGACGCTGGGCCTGGCGCAGGCCGGGTGCGATATCGTCGGCATCAACCGTAAAATTCCCCATGACACGGCAGCACAGGTTCAGGCGCTGGGTCGCCGCTTTCATGCCATTCAGGCGGATCTCAGCCGTCAGGATGAGATGAGCGTGCTGGTCGACCAGGCGGTCGCGGCGATGGGTCGGGTCGATATTCTGGTCAATAACGCCGGGATTATCCGCCGCCATGATGCCCTGACCTTCACGGAAAGCGACTGGGACGCGGTGATCGATCTGAATCTCAAAGCGGTTTTCTTTCTCAGCCAGGCGGTCGCCAGGCAGTTCATTCGCCAGGGCGATGGCGGCAAAATCATTAACATCGCCTCGATGCTCTCGTTTCAGGGCGGGATCCGCGTCCCCTCCTATACCGCCTCGAAAAGCGGCGTGCTGGGTTTGACCCGCCTGCTGGCCAACGAATGGGCCGGACAGCGCATCAACGTCAACGCCATTGCGCCGGGATATATGGCCACCAATAACACCCAGGCGCTGCGTGAAGATGAAGAACGTAACCAGGCGATCCTCGAGCGCATTCCCGCCGGTCGCTGGGGAGACCCCAAAGACCTGCAGGGGCCGGTGGTGTTTCTCGCCTCGGCTGCCGCCGACTATATTAACGGCTATACGCTGGCCGTTGATGGCGGATGGCTGGCGCGCTGAGAATTTGTGACAAAGAGTTACACCGTCACCTCTTCCGTACACTGTATAAAAACCCTATACTGTATGAATCGACAGTTTAGGGTGTGTTATCATGACGGCGGAAGGCCATCTCTTCTTTTCAATCGCCTGCGCAGTATTTGCCAAAAACGCAGAGTTAACGCCGGTGCTGGCGCAGGGCGACTGGTGGCATATTGTGCCCTCTGCGGTATTGACCTGCCTGCTGCCGGACATCGATCACCCTAAGTCATTTCTCGGCCAACGACTGAGCTGGATCTCAAAGCCCGTGGCGCGGGCCTTTGGCCACCGCGGCTTCACCCACAGCCTGCTGGCCGTCTTTGGCGCGCTGACGCTATTCTACCTCAAGGTGCCTGACAGCTGGATTGTCCCGGCGGACGCCCTCCAGGGCCTGGTGCTGGGCTATCTCAGCCACATCCTCGCCGATATGCTCACCCCCGCCGGGGTGCCGTTGCTGTGGCCCTGCCGCTGGCGCTTCCGGCTGCCGATCCTCGCGCCGCGCAAGGGTAACCAACTGGAGCGCGCTTTATGCATGGCGCTGTTCGTCTATGCCGTCTGGATGCCGCAGACGCTGGCGGACAACAGCGCAATACGCTGGTCTTCCGGAGTGATCAATTCCCTGCAAATCACCTTCAATCGCTTCATTAGTCATCAGAGTGGCCGATAAACCGCCGGAAAACACCATTTGGTTATAACCCATTCCATTTGAATATAAGTCCTTGATAACGCCTTCTGCTAACCTTGCCGTCATAAGAGCTGGTTATCCACCAGCCCAGGTTATAAAAATATCAGGAGAACGGGGATGAACTTTCCATTAATAGCGAACGTAGTCGTGTTCGCCGTATTACTGTTTGCGCTGGGGCAAACTCGCCATAAACAGTGGAGCCTGGCCAGGAAAGTGCTGGTTGGTCTGGCCATTGGTGTGGTCTTTGGTCTGGCGCTGCAGCTGATCTACGGGTCTGACAGCCAGGTGCTGAAGGATTCCATCCAGTGGTTCAATATCGTCGGTAATGGCTATGTCCAGCTGCTGCAAATGATTGTGATGCCGCTGGTCTTCGCCTCGATCCTGAGCGCGGTGGCCAGGCTGCATAATGCCTCTCAGCTGGGAAAAATCAGCTTCCTGAGCATCGGCACTCTGCTGTTCACCACGCTTATCGCCGCGCTGGTTGGCGTGCTGGTGACCAATATGTTCGGCCTCACCGCCGAGGGTCTGGTCCAGGGCAGCGCAGAAACCGCCCGTCTGAACGCCATCCAGAGCAACTATGTGGGGAAAGTGGCCGATCTTAGCGTACCGCAGCTGATCCTTTCCTTTGTGCCGAAGAACCCGTTTGCTGACCTGACCGGGGCTAACCCGACCTCCATCATCAGTATCGTCATTTTCTCGGCATTCCTCGGCGTGGCAGCGCTTAAGCTGCTGAAAGAGGATGTGGAAAAAGGCCAGCGCGTGCTGACGGCCATCGATACCCTGCAGGGTTGGGTGATGAAGCTGGTTCGTCTGGTGATGCAGTTGACCCCTTACGGCGTACTGGCCCTGATGACCAAAGTGGTTGCCGGGTCGAATCTGCAGGACATCATCAAACTTGGCGGCTTCGTGGTAGCTTCGTACATTGCGCTGGGCATTATGTTTGTCGTCCACGGCCTGCTGCTGGCGATTAACGGCATCAGCCCGCTGAAGTACTTCCGTAAAGTCTGGCCGGTGATCACCTTCGCCTTCACCAGCCGCTCCAGCGCCGCGTCGATTCCGCTGAACGTGGAAGCGCAGACCCGACGCCTGGGCGTACCGGAGTCAATTGCCAGCTTCTCCGCCTCCTTTGGCGCCACCATCGGCCAGAACGGCTGCGCCGGTATCTACCCGGCCATGCTGGCAGTCATGGTCGCGCCGACCGTGGGCATTAACCCGCTGGATCCGATGTGGATTGCCACCCTCGTGGGCATCGTCACCGTCAGCTCGGCGGGCGTCGCCGGGGTGGGCGGCGGGGCCACCTTCGCCGCGCTAATCGTTCTGCCGGCGATGGGCCTGCCGGTGACCCTGGTAGCGCTGCTGATCTCCGTCGAACCGCTGATCGACATGGGGCGTACCGCGCTGAACGTTAACGGCTCAATGACCGCCGGGACCCTGACCAGCCAGTGGCTGCGCCAGACCGACAAGTCGATTTTCGATAGCGAAGAAGAGGCCGAGCTGGCGCATCGCTAAACGGTAAGCACAAAAAAACCGCTGATTATCAGCGGTTTTTTTATTTCTGCAGCAGACTCAGGCTTCAATCTCACCTTCCTGACGCACCTGGTTAGCCCAGCGCTGGGCCGACTCCGGCACGCTGAACGCTGGCGAGCGGCGAAAATGCTCCCCCATCAGCAGAAAGGCGACATACTTCCCGCGCAAAATCCAGACATCGCGAAAATGGTCCATTTTCACGGCATGTTCCGGAGGCGCAGGCTCCACGCGCGGCACGTAGCTAATGACAGGGCGATTTTGTTGGCGCAATGGTTTCATAACAAATGGATTCACTAAACAGAGCGGGAAACAGAAACCTCTATCATAGCCGATTGTGGGCCCGTTCGTCGCCCCCCTGCCGCCGATGCGCATTTTAGGATAACTCCCTGCCCCTGCGCCGAGCGCAGGCAGCGTAATGTTCTATAGTTAGAAGGGTTTTGGTTTATCAACGACCACTTTTAGCAATGAAAGCAGGAGACGAGTAATGTCTGATAAGCACCCAAACCCTCACCACCAGCAGGCACCGGTCCACGACAGCGAGGAAGCGAAACCGGGGCTCGACTCGCTGGCGCCGGATGACCAGGAGTGGCGCCCCACGCCGAAACCCACCGCCCCGGGCGCCGAACCGACCGCCCCTGGTAGCCTGAAAGCGCCTGATACCCACAGCAGCAAACTTGACGCCCTGGAGCCGCAGCGTAAAGGCGGAGAAGACTATCCGCTGACCACCAACCAGGGCGTACGTATTGCCGACGATCAGAATTCGCTACGCGCCGGCGCCCGCGGCCCAACGCTGCTGGAAGATTTCATTCTGCGGGAGAAGATTACCCACTTTGACCATGAGCGAATTCCGGAGCGTATCGTTCATGCCCGCGGCTCTGCCGCCCACGGTTACTTCCAGCCCTACAAAAGCCTGACAGCGTTGACCAAAGCCGATTTTCTCTCGGCAGCCGATAAGATCACCCCGGTCTTTGTGCGCTTCTCCACCGTGCAGGGCGGCGCGGGGTCGGCGGACACCGTCCGCGATATTCGCGGCTTCGCTACCAAGTTTTACACTGACGAAGGGATTTTTGACCTGGTCGGCAACAACACACCGGTCTTCTTCATCCAGGACGCGATAAAGTTCCCCGATTTTGTCCACGCCGTGAAGCCTGAGCCCCACTGGGCCATCCCGCAGGGACAGAGCGCCCACGATACTTTCTGGGACTATGTCTCCCTGCAACCGGAAACGCTGCACAATGTGATGTGGGCGATGTCGGATCGCGGCATCCCGCGCAGCTATCGCACCATGGAAGGCTTTGGGATCCACACTTTCCGTCTGATCAACGCCGAGGGCAAAGCCACCTTCGTTCGCTTCCACTGGAAACCCGTCGCCGGCAAGGCGTCGCTGGTGTGGGATGAAGCGCAGAAGCTGACCGGTCGCGACCCCGATTTTCATCGCCGCGACCTGTGGGAGGCCATCGAAGCCGGGGACTACCCGGAATTTGAGCTTGGCCTGCAGCTCATCCCCGAGGAGAACGAGTTTGATTTTGACTTCGATCTGCTCGATCCCACCAAGCTGATCCCCGAGGCGCTGGTGCCGGTCTTACGGGTTGGCAAGATGGTCCTCAACCGCAATCCGGACAACTTCTTTGCCGAAAACGAACAGGCGGCCTTTCATCCCGGGCATATCGTACCGGGCATTGATTTCAGCAACGATCCGCTGCTGCAGGGGCGCCTCTTCTCTTACACCGACACGCAAATTAGCCGCCTGGGTGGGCCGAACTTCCATGAAATCCCCATCAACCGTCCAACCTGCCCGTATCACAATTTCCAGCGCGACGGGATGCACCGGATGGACATTGACACCAATCCGGCCAACTATGAGCCCAACTCCATTAACGACAACTGGCCGCGCGAAACGCCGCCAGCGGCCAAACGCGGCGGCTTTGAGTCCCTCGCCGAGCGCGTCGACGGCGAAAAAATCCGCCAGCGCAGCCCTTCGTTCGGCGAATATTACGCCCAGCCGCGTCTGTTCTGGCTGAGCCAGACGCCGATTGAGCAGCAGCATATTATCGATGGTTTCAGCTTCGAACTCAGCAAAGTGGTCCGCACCTGGATCCGCGAGCGGGTGGTCGATCATCTGGCCCACATTGATACTAAGCTGGCGGAAGCAGTCGGGGCGAACTTAGGTATCGAACTGAGCGACGATCAGTGTAACATTACCCTGCCTTCCCCGGTCAACGGCGTGGAGAAAGATCCCAGCCTCAGCCTCTACGCCGACGCCGAAGGGGATGTGAAAGGCCGTGTAGTGGCCGTCCTGCTCAACGAACGCACCTCGGCGCAGGATCTGGTCCATCTCCTGCAGGCGCTGCAGGCCCAGGGCGTGCACAGCAAGCTGCTCTACTCGCGGATGGGCGAAGTCATCGCCGACGATGGCTCTCCCCTGCCGATCGCCGGCACCTTAGCCGGTTCCCCATCGCTGACGGTGGATGCGGTAGTGGTGCCTGGCGGCGACCTCAGCGCCCTGAGCCAGAGCGGCGACGCGCGCTATTACCTGCTGGAAGCCTATAAGCATCTGAAGCCGATTCTGTTGGCAGGGGATGCGCGGCAGCTGACGTCCGTTCTGCAGGTCCCAGCCCAGGGTGAAGAGGGGGTCATCGTCACCGATGCTCTCGACACGCCAGCGGCGGACACACTGCTCGCCCTGATGACGGCGCATCGCGTGTGGTCGAGAAGTCCAAAAATCGCCGCTATTCCGGCGTAGTAAAAAGCCCGGCACACGGTGCCGGGCTTGATTCACTTTCCCTTTCCCCCATCGGGCTTACACGTCGCGGTAGGTTCCCAGACGATAACCCCGGTCGGCTACCGCCGCTTTCAGCGCGGCAGACGTCAGCACATCAAGCTCACCCAGCCGCGGGTAGCAGTAGGCGCTGCCCATAATGGTCTGATCGACAAAAGCCGGATGACACATCACCTCCAGGGAACGCTCCCCGCGGGCGATTGAGGCATCCAGCGTCTGCAGAAACAGTTCCTCAGAGACAGCTTCGCCGTAAAACTCGCTGCTGAAGCCTGCGCTGCTGCGCGCCGCGTGTTGATCGAGCCCACTCTGCGCCGCCACCTGGCGGTCAATACGTAACGCGATACCCTTCTCGCGGGCAAAGGCCGCCACGATGGGATAGATCGGGGAGATCATATGCACATGGTGGTGGCTGTCGAGATGCGTCGGCTCATGACCGAAGAGATCGACAAAACGACGGTACTGACACGCCAGCTCGTGGGCGATCTCCTCCAGCGGCAGGCGACCTTCTTCTGCCTGCTGCCAGATCCATTTGCCCAGCCGGCCTTCGCGGGTTAATCCCGGCATGGCCGACAGCGGCTCGCCCAGCGTCAGCACAAAGTGCATGCCGACCGCCAGCTCCGGGGTACTGCGGCTTAGCTGGGCGGCGTGGTCAATGGCCGCGCCGTTGACCAGCGCCGTGGTCGATGTCACCACGCCGTTGCGGCAGGCCTCGATAATGCCGTAGTTCTGCCCTTTACTGAGGCCGAAGTCGTCGGCATTGACGATCAATACGCGTTCCATTGGCCGCTCCTGTTAAGATTTCAGTTTTTCGATAGTCGCCGCAAAGTTCGGCAGCCATTTTTCATGCGCCAGAATCATTTCCCGCGCCAGCTGCTCGGCGTCACGATCGGAATGGATCAGCGGGCTTAAGTTCAGCGCCAGCAGCACATCATTCAGCTCGCCGCTGATCGCCGCCTGGCTGGCCGCCACTTCGAACCCCTTGATGGTGTAGATAAGCCCCAGTACCTTCTCATCGAAATGGGTGATGCGCGGCGTCGGCTTCGCGCCGTCGCGACCTAAGGTGCAGCTCATCTCGACCGCCCAGTCCGCCGGGATATTATCCACGTGGCCATGATGCGGGATATTCACATAGTGCTCAGTCTGCTTGTCGTTATAGATAGCGTTGATCACTTCGCAAGCGGCATCGGAGTAGTAGGCGCCGCCGCGCTGCTCCAGCTCCTTCGGCTTGACCTTGAGATCCGGATTTTTATACAGCTCGAACAGCTGTTTCTCCACCTTCTGCACCACCTGGGCGCGCGCGCCGCCCTTATAGTACTCGCCCATCTCAATCGCCAGCATCTCTTTTGGCTTAAAGTAGTAGAGCAGATAGGAGCATGGGATCAGGCGCAGGGAGCGGATCAACCCCTCGCTAAACGGCAGGTCGAAAATATTTTTCACCGAGTTCGCGGTCAGGCGGCCAGAGGCCACGCCGTCCAGCAGTTCATCGAAGCGCGAGACGCCGTTAACCAGCACGTCGCGGACGAACACCAGATGATTCAGACCGAACAGGTCGATATTCAGCTCATCGCTCGGGCTGAGCTGCAGCACGTCGGTGATGAACATCTTCATGCCGATAGGAATGTTGCACACGCCGATAAAGCGTTTGAAACTGGTGTGGCGATAGACCGCCTCGGTGACCATGCCCGCCGGGTTGGTGAAGTTGATGATCCACGCGTCCGGGCAAATCTCCTGCACATCTTTTACGATATCGAAAATCACCGGGATGGTGCGCAGCCCTTTAAACAGCCCACCCGCCCCGTTGGTCTCCTGGCCCAGGTAGCCGTGGCTCAGCGGAATACGCTCATCTTTTTCACGCGCCTTCAGCTGGCCCACGCGCAGCTGGGTGGTGACAAAATCCGCGCCCTGCAGCGCCGCACGGCGATCCAGCGTTTTATAGACCTTCATCGGCACGCCGGCTTTTTCCACCATCCGCTCGCACAGCGCATGGATAATATCGAGCTTCTCCTGGCCCTCTTCCACGTCCACCAGCCACAGTTCAGTGACCGGCAGTTCATGGTAACGTTTCAGAAAGCCTTCCAGTAATTCCGGGGTATAGCTGCTGCCGCCGCCAATAGTGACTACTTTTAATTTCTGGCTCATCTTTTTCTCCCTTGGGCGCTACGCCTGGACGCAGGCCGCTCTCCGCAACAATGCGGACAGTTAATTTGAATGATTTACGGTATAAACCTGGCGGCTAAAACCGCACGGGTTTAATTAATACTGGTCAAATGTTTGCGATAACTGCTCGGCGTAAACGACGTCAGTTTTTTAAAGGTTTTAATAAACAGGCTCGGGCTACTGTACCCGGATTCATACGCAATATCCGTCACCGAATAGTTGGTAATTTCCAGCTGTTTTTTGGCAAAGTTAATACGGATATCATTAATTATCTGCATCGGCGTTTTACCATAATAGCGCTGGGTCGCCCGGGTTAAATATTCCTGCGTTTTTCCCGAGAGACGAACCATATTCTCGAGCGCGCCCTCACCGAATTTCAGCTTATCGTGCATGGCCTCAACGGTATTTTTTAGCCATTGCGGAATAACATCGGCAACCGGCTCTTCGCGATAGTGGCGTAAACGGTTAATGACATAAAAGGAAACCAGCTCGATAAATTCGTCAAATTCCGTTTCGCGAAAATTGAGTGAGGCGATGACCGACTCAACGTAGCCGAGAAAAGCGCTCTGCACGGCGTAAACCTGGGAGGCCACTAGGCCAAACGGCAGCAGCGGCAGATAATGTTTCTCAAAGAAGCGTCTGCTGATGCCGACGTTAAGGATGCGCGTCGCCCCAAATTCGTAAAAGCTCTGGTGGTGCGAACCCATCGGGATAAAGACGAAATCCCCGCGCTCCAGCAGCACCCGTTTGCCATTGATCTCCTGGTAATAGCGCCCGGTTAATACCACGGTAAATTCGTAGTAATCATGCTGGTGAAGCCCGCTCACGCTTTCCGTTTTGTTATAGATGACCACATGAAAGTTCTTCCCGTTGAACAGCTGTTGTTCTCTGGCGGTACTGATCTCGGTGGTCATCATCCTGGGCTGCCTCATCGTCGCGATGGCCTATTGTACCTTCTCGTGCAGCTCAATCAATTCGGCGACCAGCTCACGGGCCAGCATCGAGGTCATCAGATGGTCCTGAGCATGCACCAGCACCAGGCTGACCTTCATTTTGCCTTCACCTTCATCGCTTTCAATAAGCTGGGTCTGCACGCGATGCGCCTCGCTCAGCGCCTGGCGCGACTGCTCCATCATCGCTTTCGCCGCGGCAAAATCGCCCTGCTTCGCCTGCTTCAGCGCGCCATAGGCCAGGCTGCGGGCCTGTCCGGAGTTGATAATCAACCCCATCACCACCTCTTCGAGGTCATTTTCCGGGGTTTCTACCGCGTCGATGTTGTCCAGATCAAACATAATATTTCCCTCATTTATCAGGCGGTACGGGGCACTGCCCGTACCGCGCGGTATCAGAATTTCAGTGCGTTAGCGATGTCTTCTTCGCTCTCTTCCTGCTCGATGACGGTCTGCGCTTTATTCGACAGCACCACAAACGGCAGGTAGACCAGAGTCGCGACGCCAAGGTTGAACAGGGCCACCAGCAGGGCGGCCACGCTGCCGTTACTGTTAAAGAACGCTCCCAGACCGGTCGGCATGGTCCACGGCGCCAGGTTGGTCACCGGTGGGATAATCCCCAGGCTGTAGGCCGCCAGCGTAATGGCCGCCAGAATCGGCTGGACCAGCACGAAGGGGATGAACATCACCGGGTTCATAATGATCGGCAGACCAAACAGAATCGGTTCGTTAATCTGGAAGATGCCTGACGGCAGTGCCAGCTTCGCCACCTGACGATGGTCAGCGCGACGGGAAGCGATAAAGATGGCGATAATCAGACCCAACGTTGCCCCGGAGCCACCCAGCAGGATATAGGAGTCGAGCATCGGCTTGGCCCAGAAGTGGAACTGTTTGCCTGCTTCGATAGCCGCATCAACCGAGCCGTACTGGTTGTACAGCGCGATGTTTTCCAGCGCCCACGGGGTCATGATGCCGTTATCCAGCGCCGTCAGCGCCAGGGAACCGTGCACACCGAAGAACCACAGCAGGGAGTTAAAGATAACGTATGCCCAGCCGACCACGCTGCCCATCGCCGCCAGCGGCGTGGAGATCGAGTCCATGATGATCTGGTGGAAGTTGCTGCCGTAGCTCGACAGGGCCCACGAGATAATGCCGAAGATAGAGAGGATCAAGAAGCCCGGGATCAGCGCGGAGAAAGAGCGCGATACTGACCCTGGCACGCTGTCCGGCAGTCTGATCACCCAGTTACGACGGATCACGAAGGTGAACAGTTCTGCGACAACCAGACCGATAATCATCCCGGAGATGATGTTCTGCCCGCCCAGCCAGTTGGCGCCCACCGCATAGGCTTCGCCCACGCTATACGGGGTCACGGTCATGAAGGCCGCCACCGCCAGCAGGCCCGCGGCCATCGGGTCGACTTTGCGCTCTTCCGCCAGCGCGGAGCCGATAAAGAACGGCGCCATCAGCGACATAATGCCGAGGGTACCGTTATAGACGTTCCCGCCGATAGCCTTAAAGCCGTTTAAGGTTTCAATGGTGGAGGCATCCAGTCGAATGCCCATAGAATAAAAGAAAGAGCCTTCGCCGAAGCTCAGAAAAACGTTGTTAATTAATACAAACATGGCCCCGGCGAGGGTCAACGGCATTAACTTAATAAATCCGTTTTTAATCGCATTAATATGCGGCTGCTTTCCTATTTTCACTGCAAAAGGAAGGAGTACCTTTTCAAGCGAGTCGATCACTTTACTCATAGTCAATACCCTTAAAAGCCGCAATAAACTATTACGGCGATGATGTATGAAATTACTCTTTGACGGGAAAATAAACTCTTTATTTTTTGACGTCCGGCAACAGGGTGCCGCCAGGCGTCAAAATACATCGAGTTTTAAAAGTTAAAATTATTGTGCTGCAGCTTTCTTAATGGCCGCGACGGCGGCTTTCAATACACCTAAACCATCCACCTTGCCATACAGAAGAGAATCGATGACTTCTACCGGTTTATTCGGCAGCAGGCGCTGAATTTCCGGTAACATATACGCAATTTGTGGTCCTAATAATACCACGTCGGCTTCCGGTCCCTTTTCACCTGCCAGTGTTTCGGGATAGGCTTCAATAATGACCGGGACTTCGTATTTTTCTGCCTGCGCGCGCATTTTGGAGACCAGCAGTGATGTAGACATGCCTGCCGAGCAGAAGAGATAAATGTGTTTCTTTTCCATGAACGCTTCCTCAATGTGTGAGACCAGGGCCTTCAGCAACCGCTGAGAGCCGGTAAGACTGGTAACATCCGGTTAATTCTGTTTATGGGTTGAGTATACGGCAAGCTGAGCCGCCAGGATAATTCGCTGTTGAACAGAATTGTCTCTCATTGACCTCTGGTTTTGACTACCCTCACATTTTCACCCAAATAATTCGCGCAATTAAATAAGCATCAGTACTCACAAAAAAGCCCGACCAGTGGTCGGGCTTACGTAGGGCTCAGTAAACAGTAGGAAGCTTACTTGGCGTTGCGCGGGTCAGTATCATACTCGGCGCAGGTCTGGTAGCCGGAGTTAATCACATGGCCGGTGTCGTCGAGGGCCACAAAGTAGGTCTCTACTTTACCATCCCGTTGACCGAGGATGTAGGTCTGGCAGGTGCCGCGGGCATGAACCATGGTCACTTCCGTTGAAGGTTTGCCAGCGATCTGCATCACCTGCTGACGCGACATCCCTTTCTTCACATCTTTCACCACCGGCTGGGTAAACTGGTCTTTGGTACGATCGTAAGCGGTACAGCCCGCCAGTAAGGTTAACGCGACGGTGACGCCCAGTATTCCTGCTAAGCTTTTGTTCATTTTGGTTCCTCTCTTCTACTGTGTAACGATAAGCCTGGAATAAATAGTGTTATTTTTCAAGCCGAACAGCGAAATCATGTCTGATTGTGTTATTGCGTAAACAGGATTGACGCGCCGCTGTCGACCGGCGGTTTCTCCCGCGCAGTGGCATCTATAATGAAATCCTATGTCATTGATTGCCTTCTTTTCCGGCAGTCAAAACCCCGGTCCTTGTCGTTTCAGCGGCAAAGAGGTAGCTTTAAGCCAACAGCTTGCCAAACAGATTCACTTTCGGAGGGCGCGATGACGCTACAACAAGAGATTATTCAGGCGCTGGGCGCAAAGCCGCAGATTGATGTCGCCGGCGAGATCCGCCGCAGCGTCGATTTCCTGAAGTCCTACCTGCAGACCTACCCGTTTATTAAATCGCTGGTGCTGGGTATCAGCGGCGGCCAGGACTCCACCCTGACGGGGAAACTGTGCCAGATGGCGATTAATGAACTGCGTGCCGAAACGGGCGACAGCAGCCTGCAGTTTATTGCCGTTCGGTTGCCCTATGGCGTACAGGCGGATGAGCAGGACTGCCAGGACGCCATCGCCTTTATCCAGCCTGACCGGGTGCTGACGGTGAATATCAAAGCCTCGGTACTGGCCAGTGAACAGGCGCTCCGCGAAGCGGGGATCGAACTGAGCGACTTTGTTCGCGGTAACGAAAAAGCCCGTGAGCGGATGAAGGCCCAGTACAGCATCGCCGGAATGACCAAAGGGGTGGTGGTCGGCACCGACCATGCGGCGGAAGCGATTACCGGCTTCTTCACCAAATATGGCGACGGCGGCACCGACATCAACCCAATTTTCCGCCTGAACAAACGTCAGGGCAAACAGCTACTGGCCCATCTCGGCTGCCCGGAACATCTGTATAAGAAGCTGCCGACCGCCGACCTGGAAGACGATCGCCCCTCCCTGCCGGATGAAGTGGCCCTGGGTGTCACCTACGAGAACATCGACGATTATCTGGAAGGCAAAACGCTGGATCCCAGTATCGCCAAAACGATCGAAGGCTGGTATCTGAAAACCGAACACAAGCGTCGGCCACCGATCACCGTCTTTGACGATTTCTGGAAAAAATAGTCCCTCCCCGCCCCGGCCCGCGCCGGGGTTATTTTTTGCGCTTTTCGCCGCAAAAACCGCCTGCTATACTGGATAGATAGACAGTATCAGGAGTTATTGTGGCCAGAAAGCAATCTGCCCCGCGTCTGGAGTTTGAAGCGGCGGCGATCTATGAATATCCCGAACATCTTCGCCCGTGGCTGGAGGCGCTGCCAAAGCTGCCGGGCGTCTATCAGTTTCACGGCGACAGCGACACAATGCCGCTCTATATCGGTAAGAGCGTCAACCTTCGCAGCCGTGTGTTATCTCACCTGCGCACGCCCGAAGAGGCCGCGATGCTGCGTCAGTCGCGGCGTATCACCTGGCAGCGCACCGCAGGCGAGCTGGGAGCGCTGCTGCTGGAGGCGCGGCTGATTAAAGAGCAGCAGCCGCTGTTTAACAAGCGGCTACGGCGTAACAAGCAGCTCTGCGCCTGGCGACTTGCGGACCACCGGCCGCAGATTGTCTATGCCCGCGAGGTTGATTTCTCGCACCAGCAGCATCTCTATGGCCTGTTCGCCAACCGGCGGGCGGCGCTGCAGATGCTGCAGAGCCTTGCCGACGAACAGAGCCTCTGTTATGGCCTGCTTGGTCTGGAACCGCTCAGCCGCGGCCGCGCCTGCTTTCGCTCCGCGCTGGGCCGCTGCGCCGGCGCCTGCTGTGGAAAGGAGAGCGTGGAGGCGCACAGCGAGCGCCTGCTGGCGCAGATGAGTAAACTGCAGCTGGTGTGCTGGCCGTGGGCGGGGCCAGTGGCGCTGGAGGAGCGCGGCCCGGATATGACGCAGTATCACGTCATTCATAACTGGCTGTGGCTGGGCGCCGTCGACTCGCTCGACCAGGCCGCGGAGTTGACCCGTCTGCCCGCCGGATTCGACCAGGATGGTTACAAGATCCTCTGTAAGCCCCTGCTCAGCGGCAACTACCCGCTGCACCCGCTTGGCTGAGAAACCACCAATAAAAAAACCGCCGGCCCTGCCCAACGCCTGATGGCATTATTGGGCAAGACCGGCGGTCTTGATTCAGTTCGCTACATTATTCAGCAGGTGCAGGCATTTTACCTGCCGGCGCGTTGCGTTCTGTCAGATGCTTCTCAAAATTAGCATTGAACTGTTTTTTCTGCTCTGGAGTCAGAATGTTGTAGATCTTGTTCTGCGTTTCCAGGCGGGACAGCGCCATCGCTTTATGCTGCGCTTCCATCTTATCGATCTGCGCTTCCGCTTTCGCCTTATCGAAGGTGTCGCTGGCGATCAAATCGTGCATCGCGCGGCGTTCGTCGAGGGACGGACGCTTCATGTTCTCACGCTGGCTCTTCATGATGTCGCGGATCTGTTGTTTCTGCGCATCGGTCAGGTTCAGGCCTTTAAACATCATGTCATGCTGACCCGGGCCGCCTTTATGATGCATCATCATCGGCTTGCTGTCGCTCGGCGCGGTGGTGGTGTCGGCGGCGTGTGCCAGGTTAGCCGCGCCCAGAGCCAGAGTAGAGGCAACAAACAGTGCAGTGAGTTTCTTCATCATTCAATCCTTACTTTACGTTATTCTTACGGCGCGTTGCCGTGTTGACGAGATTAACTTTACGACGTTAATCGTCAATTAGTCAGAGCAAGAGTAAAACAATGAAAGTGTAAAAAACAGTTTCTCGCCAATTATGGAGAAAATAAGGAATTTAGCCGAAGAATTGCAATAAAAAATAAATAACTTACTGTTTTGCAGAGAAATTATGGAGAGTATAAAGGAGGGGAGATTAAAAACAAAGCATTTTACCAGGAATAATCTGCAAATTTACACTGGCGCACGAAAAAATAAGATGGCGAAAAAAGACGCGCGAAATAAAGCAGGCCGCCCGGCGGACGGCTTGCCCTCAGGATAATTTCTCCAGCATCAGGCCGGCGCGCAGTCCCTTCGCCACCGTCGGATTGGGAAACAGGACATACTCCGGCTCAGGCCCCACCACATACCGCGTCTCGCCCTCCTCCGCCAGCAGCGTGCCGGGTTCGAAGGGGGTGAAGTTCAGCGTCTGATCCGCCATATGCAAGCGGAAATCATCGCTATGGCGGGTGATCTGCTGTACCACCCGGTAGCGCAGCGGCGCCGGGGCGTCGGCAATGGCCAGATCCCCCACCAGCAGCCGGGAAAGCGCGCCTTCGGCGGCGGCAAACTGCGTCAGATCGTTTTCACCCAACGGCAGCGCTTTGCCCAGCTCAAGGGTGCAGGCCAGCGCCGCGAACCGTTCGCAGCTGAAGTGGGTGAAGGTCCCGCCTGGCTGGCGATGAAACACCAGCGCCTCCAGCCCGGCGCCGCCCAGCCAGTGAAGAAAATCCTCCTCCCACGGCGTATCGCGGGCCGGGAGCACGCCGAAGCGCGGATGTAGCGACCCGCGGATCGCGGTATGCAGATCGAGGTGCCAGCGCGGACCATCGTGGTCGCGATAGAAGCGGGCCACCGCCTGCTCCAGCCGCTGCGCCCGCTGCGTCTCCTTACTGAGCGGAAACTGCCGCCAGCGCTCACCAAACATCCGGTTCATATCGCTGTGCAGATAGCGCTTATTCGCCCGCAGCGCCGGTGGGTTGCCAACGATCACCAGCAACCGCCAGCGCAGCGGGAGTGCCTCCCGGACCAGTCGCTGCACCAGATGGTCGACTATCTCCACCGGTGCCGTTTCGTTGCCATGAATGGCGCAGGAGAGTACCAGCCCGCGCTCGCAGCGCGCATGCGGCGTCAGCTCGAGGATCCCCTCTCCCAACCAGTGCCAGCGAAAGTGCGCCGTCTCGCCGTGAAAATGGTGGGGCAAACGCCCCGCCAGGGTTAATGCCAGAAAATGTTCCACCGCGCCCCCTTATTGCTGAAATGGATAAACCGAACCGAGCTGCAGGATCTGGGTCAACCGATCCAGCGCGTCACGCCCTTCCCGCAGCAGTTGCGGGTCGGCGAGGTCGGCCTGGGTAAGGCGATCGCGATAGTAGCGATCCACCCAGTCATTGAGGGTGGCAAACAGCGTATCGTTCATCAGGACGTGCGGATTGACCGCCTGATACTCCTCGGCCGTCAACACCACCCGCAGGCGCAGGCACGCCGGACCGCCGCCGTTGGCCATACTCTCGCGCAGATCGAACACCTGTAGCGCGGCGATGGGGTTGTCCCCGGCCAGCAGCTCATTGAGGTATTCCCAGACGCCGGCATGCTCCTGCGCTTCGTGGGGCAGGATCAGCGCCATGCTGCCATCCGCCCGGCTCAGCAGCTGGCTGTTGAACAGATAGGTGGCAACCGCCTCTGCCACCGTGACCCGACTGGCGGGGACCACCAGCGGCGTAAAACCCGGCACCCGCTGCGCCAGCTGCTGGAGAAGCGCGGTCTGGTCGGCAAAGGCCTGCTCATGGCAGAACAGGACCTGACGATTGCTCACCGCGATAACATCGTTATGAAAAACCCCCGTGTCGATCGCCGTCGGATGCTGGCGGGCGAAGATCAGCTGACGGGGATTGACCTGATTGAGGCGCGCTACCGCCTGGCTGGCCTCAAGGGTTTGCCGCGCCGGATAGCGACGCGGGGCCTCCTCGCTCCCCCGGCGGCGGCCATAGACAAAGAGCTGGACGCCGGGGGCGCCATACTCGCCGCCGAGACGGTTATGGTTCGCCGCCCCTTCGTCGCCAAACCAGGCCGAGGCGGGCAGCGCCGGGTGGATGGCAAATCGCGTGCGGTCGGGGAATATCGCCTGCAGCAGCGCCTCTGTGGTCGGTGCTTCGCTGGCGCGGTGGAATTTATCCTGCAGATTCGCCACCGTCAGGTGCACCAGGCCATCCAGCGAATCGGCGGAGGGACAGACCGTCGCCGCGTTCGCCACCCACATCGCCGAGGCCGAACTTACCGCCGACAGCAGATCCGGATCCTGCTGCGCCGTCCGGGCCACCACCTGCTCATCGCTGCCGCTAAAGCCCAGCTGGCGTAGGAGCGGCACGTTCGGTCGCTCGTGCGGCGGGATCACTGCCTGCGGGTAGCCGGCGTCGGCGAGGGCTTTCATTTTTTTCAGCCCTTGCTTTGCCGCCAGCTGCGGGTTCGACACCAGGTGGCGGTGCCGGGTGGAAGCCTCATTGCCAAAGGAGAGCCCGGCGTAGTGATGGGTCAGCCCGGGCAGACCGTCAAAGTTGACTTCGCGGGCGGTCATGACGCCTCCCCGACCAGAAAGTCGAGCCCCGGGTTCAGGCTGGCGGGCAGCGTCAGGGTCGGCGATTCAAGGCTGGCCATCGGCCAGGCGCAATAATCGGCGGCATACCAGGCCCCCGGACGATGGTTACCGGACGCCCCGGTGCCGCCGAACGGCGCGGTACTCGCCGCCCCGGTCAGCGGTTTGTTCCAGTTAACTATCCCTGCCCGCGCCTCGAGCAGCAGTCGATCAAACTTCTCCCGTTCCGGAGAGATTAACCCACAGGAGAGGCCGAAGCGGGTGGCGTTGGCTAAGGCAATCGCCTCCTCGAACGTGTCGTAGCGCCAGACGCCAAGCAGCGGGCCAAACACCTCTTCATCTTCAACATTGGCCACGTCGCTCATGTCGACAATCCCCGGCGTTAGCAGCGACGTTCCGGCCTGCAATAAACGTGGCTCCAGCAGCGTGACCGCGCCAGCGGCGACCCGCTGCAGCCATGCCTGATGCACTTTCTGCGCGGCCGGTTCAGAGATAAGCCCGCCGAGAAACGGCTGCGGCTCGGCGTCCCACGCCGCCGGGATCAGCCGCTGGCACACCGTCACCAGCCGGGAGAGGAAGGCATCGCCCGCCTCGCCGCGCCGGACCAGCAGACGGCGGGCGCAGGTGCAGCGCTGGCCGGCGGAAATAAAGGCGGACTGGATGGTCAGATGCACCGCGGCATCCACGTCCCGCGGATCGTCGACGATCAGCGGGTTATTGCCGCCCATCTCCAGCGCGAGGATCTTCTGCGGCTGCCCGGCCAGCTGGCGATGCAGATGAAAACCGGTGGTTGAGCTGCCGGTAAACAGCAGCCCGTCGATATCCGCCTGACCGCTGAGCGCCTCGCCGGTTTCCCGACCGCCCTGCACCAGGTTGAGCACCCCGGCGGGCAGGCCGGCCTGCTGCCATAGCTTCACCACCGCTTCGCCGCTGCACGGGGTGAGTTCGCTGGGTTTAAAGACCACAGTATTGCCCGCCAGCAGCGCCGGCACGATGTGCCCGTTCGGCAGATGGCCGGGAAAGTTATAGGGGCCAAACACCGCCAGCACGCCGTGCGGCCGGTGACGCAGCGTGGCGGCGCCGTCGGGCAGATCGCTGTGCTGTTCGCCGGTGCGGACGTGGTAGGCCTTCACCGAGATCGCCACCTTGTTGATCATCGCCGTCACTTCCCCGGCCGCCTCCCAGCGCGGCTTTCCGGTCTCGGCGCCGATCATCGCCGTCAGCTCAGCCTTACTGGCCTCCAGCAGGGCGGCAAACTTTTCAACGATCGCCTGACGGGCGGCAAACGGCAGCCGCGCCCAGGCCGGGAACGCCTGGCGGGCAGCCGCCACCGCCTCAGCAACCTGCCCGGCATCCGCCGCTTCGCCCTGCCACACAACCTTCAGGTTAACCGGATCCTGTTTACTGAAACCTGGCCCACGACCGGGCCGCCACTCGCCATTAATCCACAGACTCATGCGGTTTTCTCCTCAGGGATCAGGCGCACCATGCGCACCTGGTCGCCGGCATGACACTTCAGCATATCCAGTTCGCGGGCGCTGAGGGTCAGGGTGTCGCCATCCGGGTCGGCATGCACCAGCAGAGCGCGGAACTGGTGATACTGTTCATTCGCCACCAGGCACAGCGGCCAGTCACCGGGTGGGGTTTCACCGGCCTCGGTGGTCACCAGACGGCTTTTGCGGATCGCCCGCACCCTGTCGATGTCGCACTCCAGAGTCGGGCCGCCGTCGAAAATATCGATGTAGTTCAGGTAGCGGAACCCCTCTTTCTCCAGCACCGTCCGGGCCGGGGCGGTCTGCGGATGAACCTTGCCGATCACCGCCTGCGCCTCAGGGGAAAGGAAATCGATATACAGCGGATGCTTGGGCATCAGGGCGGCAATGAAAGCCTTCTGTCCGGTGCCGCACAGGTAGTCGGCGCGGGAAAACTCCATGGCGAAAAAGCGTTTGCCCAGGCTCTCCCAGAACGGCGAGTAGCCCTGCTCGTCAATCACCCCGCGCATCTCGGCGACCACCTTCTCATTGAAGCGCTCGCGAAAGGCGGCCATAAATAAGAAGCGCGATTTCGACAGCAGATAGCCATTGCCCTCTTTGCGCCACTGCGGGTCGAGGAACAGGGTACACAGCTCACTGCTGCCGGTATGGTCGTTGCTGAGAAACAGCGTCGGCAACGCCTGATAGACGTTGAGCTCCTTCGAGGCATGGACCTGGGTGCCGACCCGGTAGTTATACCAGGGATCGTTGAGCCCCACCGCCACCTCGATCGCGCAGATGCCCACCACCGCGCCGCTTTCACTCTCCTCCAGCACAAAGACATAGCCCTGCTCGCTTTTCGGTAGCTCGCCGCGCCAGGTCTGCTGCGAGCGGGCGATCCGCGCCGCGAGGGTCGCTTCATCCACCGGCAGCGAGGTCAGCCCGCCGCCGGTCTCCGCTGCCAGCTTCAGCAGCCCGGGCAAATCGCCCGGCTCCACCGGTCGAATCACCATCATGATGAGACTCCTGCCACGAAACGCGCGCAGGCCCGCTCGACGCGATCCAGCCCGCTATTCACCTCTTCTTCACTGACGTTCAGCGCCGGCGCAAAACGCACCACATTAGCGCCGGCGATCAGGATCATCACCCCCTCTTCCGCCGCCAGGTTGCTGAGCGTTTTCGCCTTCCCGGCCCAGGCGTCGTTCAGTACGCAGCCGAGCAGCAGTCCCAGGCCGCGGATCTCCTTGAACAGACCATAGCGGGCGTTGATCGCCTGCAGACGCTCGCAAAACCACTGGTGGCGCTGTCTGACGCCGGAGAGGACTTCCGGGGTGTTGACGATCGATAGCAGCTCGCCGGCCACCGCCCCGGCCAGCGGGTTGCCGCCGTAGGTGGTGCCGTGGGTACCGACGGTCATCACGCTGGCGCAGGCCTCTGTCGCCAGCAGCGCGCCGATAGGGAAACCGCCGCCCAGCGCTTTGGCGGTGGTCAGCACATCGGGCGTCACGCCGTAGTGCATATAGGCATACAGCTCGCCGGTGCGCCCGACCCCGGTCTGCACTTCATCGAAAATCAGCAGAGCGTTGTGCTGGTCGCAAAGCTGGCGCAGGCCGCGTAAAAACTCGCCGCTGGCCGGCACCACGCCCCCTTCGCCCTGCACCGGCTCGACGATCACCGCGCAGGTTTGGTCATTGATTAAGGCCTTTGCCGACTCGAGATCGTTAAACACCGCATGCTGGATCTGCGGCGGCAGCGGGGCAAAATCCCGGGAGTAGGCCGGCTGACCGCCCGCCGAAACGGTGAACAGCGTCCGCCCGTGGAAGGCGTTCTGGAAAGCGACGATGCCGCTTTTCTCACTGCCAAAGCGATCGTGGGCATATTTACGCGCCAGCTTGAGCGCCGCCTCATTGGCCTCAGCGCCGGAGTTACAGAAGAAGACCCGGTCGGCGAAGGTGGCATCGATAAGCATTTTGGCCAGACGCAGGATCGGCTCATTGGTGTAGCCGTTGCCGGTATGCCAGAATTTGCTGGCCTGGTCAGTCAGGGCTTGCACCAGACGCGGATGGGCGTGCCCCAGCGCGTTCACGGCGATGCCGCCGGCAAAATCGATATACTCTTTGCCCTGCTGATCCCACAGCCGCGACCCGGCGCCCCGCACCGGAATAAACGCCGCTGGCGCGTAGACCGGCATCATCCATTCATCAAAGTGGTTACGCGTAATTGACTGAGACATATCGACCTCTTCCGGTAAATTAAAAGTAGCAATAATGTTAATAAATATGAGTTATTACGCTGTAAATGTAGATTGCACGGTTCGTGCCAGCCAGCGATAAAAATGCATAAACCGGTTGAGATAACGCAGAATCAAGGAGTTACAGCCGAACGCTATTCACATAAAATGCATATTTAGTGAATAAGTATCCGATAAAGGGGGATAAACAGTGATTAAAGAAGATAAGTTATGCAACGGTAAGATATAATTCTGTAATTGTGATCCTCTGCGAAATTTATCGTAGATATTTGCCCTTTTTTGGCGCGGCATGCCCGTAAAAGGGGCAACTACGGCACGCTCATGCGCAGCGATTGGCAGAATGACGCATCCGGTGGCAGCCAGCCAGGCGAATTTCTGCTACCATCCCTGCACTATTCACCTTGCACAGTGGCAGCGACTATGAAATTCGTCTCTTTTAATATCAACGGCCTGCGCGCCCGCCCACACCAACTGGCCGCCATCGTCGAAAAACACCAGCCGGACGTGATTGGCCTGCAGGAAACCAAAGTTCACGACGATATGTTCCCTCTCGAAGAGGTCGCCAAACTCGGCTATAACGTCTTTTATCATGGACAAAAAGGCCATTATGGCGTCGCGCTGCTGACCAAAGAGACGCCGATTGCCGTCCGCCGCGGTTTCCCGGACGATGGCGAAGAGGCTCAGCGCCGCATCATCATGGCGGAGATCCCGTCGCCTTTCGGCAACGTCACGGTGATTAACGGTTATTTCCCACAGGGTGAAAGCCGCGATCATGAAACCAAATTCCCGGCCAAAGCGGCGTTCTATCAGAATCTGCAGAACTATCTGGAGACCGAACTCAACAAAGAGAATCCGGTGCTGATCATGGGCGATATGAACATCAGTCCCACCGATCTCGATATCGGTATTGGTGAAGAGAACCGCAAACGCTGGCTGCGTACCGGCAAATGTTCCTTCCTGCCGGAAGAGCGGGAGTGGATGGATCGCCTGCTGGGCTGGGGCCTGGTGGATACCTGGCGTCAGGCTAATCCGGACAATCAGGAGCACTTCTCGTGGTTCGATTACCGCTCCAAAGGCTTCGACGATAACCGCGGGCTGCGCATCGACCTGCTGCTGGCCAGCCAGCCTCTGGCCCAGCGCTGCGTGGAGACCGGAATCGATTATGAGATCCGCGGAATGGAAAAACCGTCCGACCACGCGCCGGTGTGGGCCACCTTCCGGCCATAATTTACGCCCTTCTCTCGCCTCCCGCTGTGCGGGGGGCAGAATTTCCTGAGCAAAATCAACAAAGCGACGGTAAACCATTGTGACGGTCGTCGGAACAGGATACTGTCGCGCGCACTTTTTGATGTCCACTGCGTCCAGACTGTACAGGAGCACCCCTCATGCAAAAGAAGCCGTCATCCGGCCATTGGTAAAGGGCTGGGACTTCTCGCGCTGGTGGCCACGCTGGCCGTTATCAGCCATCGCGTCGGTCTCCACGATCTGCTGACTCACCTTCATCTGCTTCAGGACACCCTGCGCCATCAGGGCGCCTGGGGATATCTGGTCTATGTCGCGCTGTTTATCATTGCCACCCTGTGTCTGATCCCCGGCAGCCTGCTGGTGATCGCCGGCGGGATGCTCTTCGGCCCGCTGACAGGCTCCCTGCTCTCGTTTGCCGCCGCCACCCTCGCCTCTTCGCTGTCGTTTTTAATCGCCCGCTGGCTTGGGCGCGATCTGCTGCAGCGCTATGTGGGCCATACCGCCGTCTTTCAGGCGATTGAGCGCGGTATCGCCCGCAGCGGCTGCGATTTCCTGATCCTCACCCGCCTGGTGCCGCTCTTTCCCTACAACATTCAGAATTACGCCTACGGCCTGACGGCGATCCCTTTCTGGCCCTTTACCCTGATCTCAGCCGTGACTACCCTGCCGGGCCTGGTCATCTATTCGGTAATGGCCAGCGAGCTGGCCCGCGAGGGCGTAACTCTCGCCTTCGCGCTCAAACTGAGCCTCGCCGGCGGGCTGCTGTTTGCCCTGGTGCAGATGGGCAAACGGTTTGCCCGCGCCCGCCGTATGGCAACGCCCGGCGAGGAGGTGCGCCATGACCCAACCTGATCGCCGTCACCTGCGCCGCGCCCGGCTGGCCCTTGCCGTGGTGGCCGTCGCCGGGCTGGCCGCCTGGTGGTGGTTCCCCGGCGGGCGAACCTTTCTGCAGCAGAGTCTGACGGCGTTAGCCTCCCTGGATCCGCAGCAGGTCAGAGGGTTTATCGCCGCCTGGGGGCCGCAGGCCGCGCTGGTCTCATTTGCGCTGATGATCCTCCAGGCGATCGTCGCTCCGCTGCCGGCTTTCCTGATTACCCTGGCGAACGCCGCCCTGTTCGGCGCCTTCTGGGGCGGTGCGCTGTCATGGTTCAGCGCCATGGTCGGGGCCGGGCTCTGCTTCTGCATCGCCAGAGCGCTGGGGCGCGAAGTGGTGGAAAAACTCACCGGCCGCGCGGTGCTGCGCAGCGTCGACGGCTATTTCACTCGCTTTGGCCCGCAGACGATCCTGGTCTGCCGCCTGCTGCCGTTTGTGCCGTTTGACCCGGTCAGCTATGCCGCCGGACTAACCTCGCTGCGCTTCTGGCTCTTTATGCTGGCCACCGGAGTGGGCCAGCTGCCGGCGACTATCGTCTATTCCTGGGCCGGGAGTCTGCTCACCGGGGGCACCTTCTGGCTGGCCACCGGGCTTTCGCTGCTTTTTGCCCTGGCGGTGGTCATCTCTATCGCCAAAAATATTTACCGTGAACGTCATAAGAGATCGTCGCCATGAGCTTACCCCCGCTGGATTCTGTCCCCCTGATCCTTCGTCCGCAGGCCTGGCTGCACCGCCGGCATTACGGCCAGGTGCTAAGCCCCATTCGCTGGTGGGGACGGATCCCGTGGCTGTTTTACCTGGTTTCGCTGTTCGTGGGCTACATTGAACGCCGCCGCTCGCCGCTGGATCCGGTGCTGCGGTCGCTGGTCAGCGCCCGCATCGCCCAACTGTGCCACTGTGAATTCTGTATCGATATCACCAGCATGACCCTCGCCGCGCGGAGCGGCAGCCAGGACAAGCTGCTGGCGGTCGCCGACTGGCGCAGCAGTACGCTGTTCAGCGAAAAAGAGCGTCTGGCGCTGGCCTATGCCGAAGCCGCCACCCAGACGCCGCCGGAGGTGGATGATGCCCTGCGCAGCGCGATGGCCGCGCATTTTGACGCCAGGGCGCTCACCGAGCTGACCGCCCTGATCGGCCTGCAAAATTTATCAGCGCGGTTCAATGCCGCGATGGCGATCCCGGCCCAGGGGTTGTGTCAGATGCCCACCTCTTCCCCGCAGAATAAGGAGTAACGATGCGCCGTTTGCGTGATTTCAGCCTCTGTCTGTGCCTGCTGCTGCTCTGGCCGCTGGCGGTTAATGCCAACGACAGCTGGCGGCAGATCCAAACGGAAGCCCGCGGGCAGACCGTCTGGTTTAACGCCTGGGGCGGGGACCCGGCCGTCAACCGCTATCTGGCGTGGGTCAGCGAAGAGGTCAAACGCCACTACGCGATCGACCTGCGTATCGTGCCTGTCGCCGACGCCGCCGACGCAGTGAAACGCATCCAGAGCGAGGCGCAGGCCGGCCGTCGCCGGGGCGGGTCGGTGGATCTGCTGTGGATCAACGGCGAAAACTTTCGCACGCTTAAGCAGGCCAACCTGCTGCTCACCGGCTGGGCCGAATCGCTGCCCAACTGGCGCTACGTCGATCTGCAAAAACCGGTTCGGGAGGATTTTTCTGTCGCCACCGAGGGCGCTGAGTCGCCGTGGGGCAGCGCCCAGCTGACGTTTATCGCCCGCCGCGGGCAAACCCCGCAGCCGCCCACCAGCCCGCAGACGCTGCTGGCCTTCGCCAGAACCCATCCCGGCAGCGTGACCTACCCGCGGCCGCCGGACTTCACCGGCACCGCCCTGCTGGAGCAACTGCTTATCGCCCTCACCGACCAGCCGGCCGCCCTGCGCCAGCCGCCGCAGACGGCGACCTTCGCGGCGGTCACGGCCCCGCTGTGGCGCTATCTCGATGCGCTGCACCCGGCCCTGTGGCGGGCGGGCAAGGATTTCCCGGCGTCGCCGGCCCGGATGGATACCATGCTCAACAAGGGCACCCTCCGCTTATCACTCACGTTTAACCCGCTGCACGCCCGGCAGAAAGCCGCCAGCGGCGAATTACCGACGGACAGCTACAGCTTCGGCTTCACCGCGGGGACCCTCGGCAACGTCCATTTCGTTACTATCCCGGCTAACGCCCGCGCCGTCGCTGGAGCCAAAGTGGTGGCCAATTTCCTGCTCTCGCCTGAAGCGCAGTTGCGCAAGGCCGATGCCGCCGTCTGGGGCGATCCGAGCGTACTGGACCCGCAGCGTCTGCCTGACGGCCAGCGTCAGGCGCTGGCGGCTACCGTGCCGCAGGATCTACCGTCGGTGCTTGCCGAGCCGCACGCGGCATGGGTTGACGCGCTGGAGCAGGAATGGCTGCGCCGCTACGGTACCCACTGATCCTGCTGGCCTGGGGGACGATGGCGGCGATCTATCTGCCGTTGCTCCCCGCCGCCGGGGAACTGGTGGGCGCTGCGCGCTCCCCGGCCCACTGGCGGGCGCTGTTCGCCGACCCGCAGCTGGGCCAGGCGCTGGCCGCCACGCTCGTCTCGACGCTGCTGTCCGTCGGCGGCGCGCTGCTGATCGCCCTGACCGTCGTCGCTGCCCTCTGGCCCTCGCTCCGCTGGCGGCGACTGGCTTCCCGTCTGCCGCTGCTGCTGGCGGTACCCCATCTTGCCCTGGCGACGGCGGCGCTGCTGCTGTTCGCCGAAGGGGGTTGGATCTGGCAGTGGCTGCCGCTTCTGACGCCGCCGCTCGACCGGTATGGCATCGGGCTTGGCCTGACGATGGCCCTTAAAGAGAGCGCCTTTGTGCTGTGGGTGATCTATGGCCTGCTGGGGGAGAAACGCCTCGCCGACCAGGCGACCGCGCTGAAGAGCCTCGGCTACGGCCGCTGGCAGTGCCTGCGCTGGCTGGTGCTGCCCGCCCTGCTGCCCGCCCTCGGCATGGTGCTGCTGGCCGCCACCGCCTGGAGTCTGTCGGCGGTCGATGTCGCCCTGGTGCTGGGGCCCGGCAATCCGCCCACTCTCGCCGTGCTGGCGTGGCAGTGGTTAAGCCAGGGCGATGACCTGCAGCAGGCCAAAGGGGCGCTGGCCAGCCTGTTACTGATGACGATCCTCGGCGGGCTGGCGCTGGTGGCCTGGGGAGGGTGGCGGATACAGCGCCAGTACCAACCCAATCTGCGCGGTGTTCGTCACCCTCATCCTCATGCCCTGCCCGGCCGCCTGCTGGCGGCGCTGCTGCCGCTGAGCGGTCTGCTGGGCGCGCTATTGCTGGCGGGGCTGGCGCGCTCAGCGCCACCGCAGATGGATGCCCTCGGCAACAGCCTTGGCCTGGCGCTGGCGGCCTGCGCCCTCGGCGCGGCTGTCTGCCTGCTGTGGCTGGCCTGCGGCCCGACGCGGGGAGATGGCTGGGTCTGGCTGCCGCTGGTCCTGCCGGCCCTGCCGCTGGCCGCTGGCCAGTACCGACTGGCGCTGTACGCCTGGCTAGACGGCGAATGGTGGACCGTCCTGTGGGGCCATCTGCTGTGGGTGGTGCCATGGATGCTGTTTATTTTGCGCCCGGCCTGGCGCCAGCGCGATCCGCGGATGGCGGTAATCGCCCGCACGCTCGGCTGGGGGCCCACACGTATTTTCTGGCTGCTGACCCTGCCCTCGCTGACCCGCCCGCTGCTGACCGCGCTGGCGGTGGGCTTTTCCGTGAGCATCGCGCAGTATCTGCCGACGCTATGGCTGGGGGCTGGTCGTATCCCGACGCTCACCAGCCAGGCGGTGGCGCTCAGCAGCGGCGGCGAGGTGCAGACGCTCGCCGCCCAGGCGCTGTGGCAATTACTGCTGCCGGCGGTATGCTTTACCCTGACGGCCCTTCTCGCCTGGCTGGCGGGCCGCTATCGACGAGGACTTCGCTAGTGCTAACCGTAAACCATCTGACCCTGAGTGTGAAACGCCAGCCGCTGCTGCGGGAGGTCGCCTTTTCGGTGGCGCCTGGAGAAGTGCTGACGCTGATGGGCCCTTCCGGCAGCGGGAAATCGACACTCTTTGCCTGGATGATTGGCGCCCTGGCAGGCGATTTTCGCGCCGAAGGCGAGCTGTGGCTCAATGGACGTCGCTGCGATACGCTGCCGACGGAGCATCGACGCATCGGCATCCTGTTTCAGGACCCGTTGCTGTTCGACCATTTCAGCGTCGGGCAAAATTTACAGCTGGCGCTGCCGGAGAGTGTGCGCGGCGAGGCGCGAAAAGCCGCAGTGGAGCAAGCGCTCAGCCGCGCCGGGCTGCATGGCTTCGCCCCACGCGACCCGGCCACGCTCTCCGGCGGGCAGCGGGCGCGGGTAAGCCTGCTGCGCGCCCTGCTGGCGCGCCCCGAGGCGCTGCTGCTCGATGAACCCTTCAGCCGTCTGGATGCCACCCTGCGCGTCGCGTTCCGCCGCTGGGTTTTTGAGGAGCTGGCCCGCCAGGCCATTCCGGCGATCCTGGTGACCCACGATCGCGAGGATGGTCCGCCGACGGGACGCTGCCTGGCGATGGAGACCTGGCAATGAAGAGCAATAGCGTGCAAACCTGCGTTACCGCAAAGAAATCGGCGCCTGGCGAGCGGAGAATACGCCCTCCACTTTTTACCGTCGGGCATTTCGATGAAACGTGTTTCTCAATTGACCGCACTCGCCCTGCTTATGGGGCTTGCTGCTTCCACCACCTGCGCCGCTGAAACCATGCCAGCGCTCACCCTCACCCACCTGCAACAGCAGCACGGCGTGGCCATCGACACCCGGCTGAGCGCTTATTACAACGGCTGGCCGCAGCGCGCCAACGGCCCGGAAGGCCATGAGCCGCAGGCCCTGAATCTTTCCGCCCGCTGGCTCGGCGCCATGAGCGACGATCAGCTCCGCGGCTGGGCTAAGCAGCACCAGCTCCAGTCCGATACCCCCGTCGCGCTGTACGGCAACCCGGAAGATAATGCCAGCGTCGCGGCGCGGCTGAAACAAGCGGGCTTCACCCGGCTCAGCACCCTGAGCGATGCGCTGAGCCAGACCGACCGCCTGCAAAAGCTGCCGCACTTTGAACAGCTGGTCTACCCCCAGTGGCTGCACGACCTGCAGCAGGGAAAACGCGTAGCCGCCGCCCCGACCGGCGACTGGAAAGTGTTCGAAGCCGCCTGGGGAGCGCCGAAACTCTATCTGCTGAGCCATATCCCTGGCGCGGGCTATATCGATACTAATGAGGTGGAAAGCGAACCGCTGTGGAATAAAGTGTCCGACGCACAGCTGAAAGCGATGCTGGCGAAGCACGGCATCCGGCATGACACCACGGTGATCCTCTACGGTCGCGACGTCTACGCCGCAGCGCGGGTGGCGCAGATCATGCTGTACGCCGGGGTCAAAGACGTGCGCCTGCTTGACGGCGGCTGGCAGACCTGGTCCGACGCCGGGCTGCCGGTCGAGCGCGGCATGCCGCCGGCGCAGCAGCCGGCGCAGAACTTCGGCGCGCCGATCCCCGGCCAGCCGCAGCTGATGCTGGATACCGAACAAGCCCGCGGGCTGCTGCATCGTCAGGACGCCTCGCTGGTCAGCGTCCGCTCGTGGCCGGAGTTTATCGGCACCACCAGCGGCTACAGCTATATCAAGCCGAAGGGTGACATCGCTGGCGCCCGCTGGGGCCACGCCGGGAGCGACTCCACGCACATGGAAGACTTCCATAACCCGGACGGCACCATGCGCAGCGCTGACGATATCGCTACCGTGTGGCGCCAGTGGAACATTCTGCCGAGCCAGCAAGTGGCGTTCTATTGCGGGACCGGCTGGCGGGCCTCGGAAACCTTTATGTATGCCCGCGCCATGGGCTGGCCGCACGTCGCGGTGTACGACGGCGGCTGGTACGAATGGAGCAGCAACCCGCATAATCCGGTCGCCCGCGGAGCGCGCGGCCCGGAAAGCAGTCAGTAACTCGCCCCGCCTCAGCGCGTCGCCCCTTTTCGGCGACGCGCGATACCCCGTTTACGCTGTGGTCGTTACCCGCTTTAAGGTCTGGTAGCCACTGCAGATGCGCGTCGCCGTCGTCAGCCAGCACAGCGCGCCAAACAGCCACGCCAGCCAGGCGAAATGCGCCGGAAACAGGCAGCCGAGGACAAACAACAGGATGGTCTCCGTCCCCTCCGTCAGGCCCCCAAGATAGTACAGCGATTTATGGGCGTAGCCGGGATTGGCGATCTGATGCCTGGCCGCCAGTGCGGCAAAAGCGAGAAAGCTGCTGCCGGTGCCGATAAAGGCAAACAGCAGCCAGGCCCCCGCCAGGGCATTGTTCAGCGGATCTGCCAGAATAAAGCCGAACGGCACCAGGGCGTAGAAGAGAAAATCCAGTGCGATATCGAGAAAGCCCCCCGCGTCGCTGAGCCCGCGCCGCCGCGCCAGGGCGCCATCCAGACCATCCAGCAGGCGGTTGAGGAGAATAGCGACCAGCGCCGCGCTATACCACCCCAGCGCCAGAAAGGGTAGAGCCAGCACGCCGATGGCAAAACCGAGGAGCGTCAGCCCGTCCGGTGAAATACCCGGGCGGTCAAGCGCGCCGGCGACAGCGTTAAGCAGGGGTTTGAGGCGCGGATGCAGGTGGCTATCAAACACGGAGGTCTCCAGCAGGGTTGGCGGTTGTCAGTCAAGGTCTATGGCGGTGATAATAGGCCAGATTCGTCTTATTCACCTTGATGCTTATGCTAAAAATGATTGATGTTGTCGCCGCCATTATTGAACAGGATGGCAAGATTCTGCTGGCACAGCGTCCGCCCCACGCCGACCAGCCGGGGATGTGGGAGTTCGCTGGCGGCAAAGTGGAGCCTGGTGAAAGCCAGCCGCAGGCGCTGGCCCGCGAGCTACAGGAGGAGATGGGCATCATCGCCCACCCGGCATGCTATATCGCCAGCCATCAGCGGGAAGTCTCCGGCCGCCAGATCCATCTGCACGCCTGGTGGGTGCCGCACTTTCAGGGCATACCGCTGGCCCACTATCACAGTCAGCTGCGCTGGTGCCTGCCCACCGACGCCTTAACCCTCGATCTCGCCCCGGCCGATATTCCTCTGCTGCATGCCTTTATCGCCCAGCGCCCAACCCTTTCCGGCCGCTGATCCGCCCGCCGCCTCGTCATCGTTTTTAGTTATGACGGGCGGACAATTATAAATTTTGTTGTCGGCTTAATTTTTCCTTGCTTGCCTAAGGATTAGCGGTGTTATAGTCGGAAAATCGGTTTTTTCAAGGACCGAATCATAATAAATACATGCAACCACAACCATAAGGGGAACTTATATCTATGGATCAGACGTGCACTCTGGAAAGCTTTCTCACCCGCGTTCAACAGCGCGATCCTCATCAAACCGAATTTGCTCAAGCCGTCCGGGAGGTGATGACCACCCTGTGGCCTTTCCTTGAGGAAAATCCGCGCTATCGTCAGCTTGCTTTGCTGGAACGTCTGGTGGAACCGGAGCGCGTGATCCAGTTCCGCGTGGTGTGGGTGGATGACCGCAATCAGGTCCAGGTCAACCGCGCGTGGCGCGTGCAGTTCAACTCGGCCATCGGCCCGTATAAAGGCGGGATGCGTTTCCACCCGTCGGTTAACCTGTCGATTCTCAAATTCCTTGGCTTCGAGCAGACCTTCAAAAACGCCCTGACCACCCTGCCGATGGGCGGCGGGAAAGGCGGCAGCGATTTCGATCCTAAAGGCAAGAGCGATGGCGAAGTGATGCGCTTCTGCCAGGCGCTGATGACCGAGCTCTATCGCCACCTTGGCCCGGATACCGACGTACCGGCGGGCGATATCGGCGTCGGCGGCCGCGAAGTCGGCTTTATGGCCGGGATGATGCGCAAGCTCTCCAACAACAGCGCCTGCGTCTTCACCGGTAAAGGCCTCTCCTTTGGCGGCAGCCTGATCCGTCCGGAAGCCACCGGTTACGGTCTGATCTACTTCACCGAAGCGATGCTCAAACGTCACGGCCTCGGCTTCGAAGGCGCTCGCGTGGCGGTTTCCGGCTCCGGCAACGTCGCGCAATACGCCATTGAGAAAGCGATGGAGCTTGGCGCGCGGGTGGTCACCGCCTCCGACTCCAACGGCACCGTCGTTGACGAAGCGGGCTTCACCAAAGAAAAACTGGCCCGCCTGATCGACATTAAAGAGCGTGCCCATGGCCGCGTGGCCGACTACGCCCGCGAATTTGGCCTCACCTATCTTGAAGGCCAGCAGCCGTGGTCAGTGCCGGTGGATATCGCCCTGCCTTGCGCGACCCAGAACGAACTGGACGTCGATGCCGCCCGCCAGCTGATTGCCAATGGCGTGAAGGCCGTGGCGGAAGGCGCCAACATGCCGACCACCATCGCCGCAACCGACCTGTTCCTGGAAGCTGACGTGCTGTTTGCCCCTGGCAAAGCGGCCAACGCCGGCGGCGTGGCGACTTCCGGTCTGGAGATGGCGCAGAACGCCGCGCGCATGGGCTGGAAAGCGGAAAAAGTGGATGCCCGTCTGCATCACATCATGCTGGATATCCACCACGCTTGCGTGCAGTACGGCGGCGAAGCGAAGCAGACCAACTACGTGCGCGGTGCGAATATCGCCGGTTTCGTGAAAGTCGCGGATGCCATGCTGGCCCAGGGCGTGATTTAACCTCCCCTGACGCATCCCGGCGGCTGCCCGCCGGGATGCGTCTCACGACGTCATCGTGATCACCACTTTTCCCAGATGCTGACCACTGTCCAGACAAGCATGCGCCTCGGCAACCTCCGCCATCGGGTAGCTGGCGTAGATCATCGGCTTGCATTTCCCTGCCTCAAGCAGCGGCCAGACGTGGCGCCGCAGCGCCTCGGCAATCTCCTGTTTCTCCGCCGCCGTCCGGCCGCGCATGGTTGAGCCGGTGATGGTGGCTCGCTTGAGCATCAGGGTCTGAATATCAACCTCATGAGCGATTCGTCCGCCCATAAAGCCGATGATCACCAGCCGTCCATCCTTTTTCAGTATCCCAAGGTTGCGGTTAAAGTAAGGGCCGCCAACGATATCCAGAATGACATCCACGCCTTCATCGTGGGTCAGCTGGCCGATTTTCTCCGCAAAATCATCGGTTTTGTAGTTAATCGCCGTAGCATAGGGACGTAGGGCAGCGATTTTTTCGTCCTGGCCAACGGTGGCATAGACGGTCATCCCCAGCGCGTGGCACAGCAGGACCGCGGTGGTGCCAATCCCGCTGGCGCCGCCGTGGATCAGGACGCTTTCGCCAGGCTGCAGCTTACCCAGCTGGAAGACATTCGCCCAGACGGTGAAGAACGTTTCCGGAATGGCGGCCGCTTCGCTAAAGCTGAGGCCCGCCGGGATCGGCAGCGTCTGGCCTGCCGGCACGGCGCAGTATTCGGCATAGCCGCCGCCGTTGGTGAGCGCACAAACGCGATCGCCGGGCGTAAACGCTGTGACCTGCGCGCCGACCTCAACCACAACGCCCGCCACCTCCAGGCCAGGTACGGGGGTGACGCCCTTGGGCATAGGGTACAGCCCCTGGCGCTGCAGGATATCCGGCCGGTTGACGCCGGCGGCCTTCACCGCAATGAGCACCTCATTCTCCCCAATAGCAGGGATTTCTCCTTCGCGGATCTGCAATACCTCCGGGCCGCCCGGTTGGCTAATAGCGATATATTTCACGGGTCCTCCTTATCGCCGGTGAGAGAAATGAGCAACATTATCGGCAAGCGCGAAGACGCATTCAGGGGGGAAAGTCGTCAAGCCCTGCCCGGCTGTTTAGTGTAGACCATTGACCTGGCTGGCGGAGAAGCGGTGGCCGCGGGGATTCGCATCCTCGCGACCACCGGCGGGTTACTGCGGCGGCGGCGCAGCATCGTCTGCCGCTTTTTTCCCTTTCGGCTTGCCTTTACCTTTAGTGAAGGATTTTTTCGCCCCGGCTGGCGCGGCCAGGCCGCGGAACTGGCGCACTGGCGTGCTCCGCGCCTGATCGATCAGCTGGAACAGCGTCCCCACCAGCGGCTGCATAAAGTCCTGATAGCGGCACTGCTTTTCGCTGATCTGCGTCAGGACCGATTCCCAGTGGGCGGTCATATCCGGACGCGCGGCCATCTCCGGCAGGGAGTGAATCAGCGCCCGGCCAGCGTCCGAGGAGTGGATATAACGCCCCTTTTTGGTCAGGAAACCGCGCTTGAACAGCAGCTCGATAATCCCGGCGCGGGTCGCTTCTGTGCCGAGACCGTCGGTGGCGCGGAGGATCTTCTTCAGATCTTTATCCTGCACGAAACGGGCAATCCCGGTCATCGCCGACAGCAGCGTGGCGTCGGTGAAGTGGCGCGGCGGCTGCGTCTGACGCTCCACCACTTCGCCCTTCTCGCACAGCAGTTCATCGTCTTTGGCCACCACCGGCAGCGGCGTGCCGTCGTTCTCTTCATCGCGCTCTTTGCTGCCCAGCAGCGTCCGCCAGCCAGCCTCTGCCAGAAAACGCGCCTTGGCGACAAACTTGCCGTTAGCGATCTCGAGGTCAATCTGGCATTTGCGGAACACCGCGTCCGGGCAGAACTGCATCAGATACTGCCGGGCGATCAGGTGGTAGACCTTCGCTTCGTTATCGGTGAGCTTGACCTGGCTGCTGCGGGCGGTCGGGATAATCGCATGGTGCGCATCGACCTTTTTATCATCCCAGCAGCGGTTGCGGATCTCCGGATCCATCACCGGCTGCGGCAGCAGGTCCGCCGCATGGACGGCAATCGCATTCAGCACCGCATGACGGCCGGCGAAGTGCTCTTCCGGCAGGTAGCGGCTATCCGAACGCGGGTAGGTAATGAGCTTGTGGGTTTCGTACAGCTTCTGGCAGATATCCAGCACGTTTTGCGCGCTGAAGCCGAAACGTTTGGCCGCCTCAATCTGTAGCGCCGACAGCGAGAACGGCAGCGGCGCGGGTTCGGAATCGCGCTTATCGTTATAGCCGGTCACCAGCGCCGGCTGGCCTTCGATGCGCTTAACCACGTGCTCAGCCAGTGGACGATGCAGCAGACGCCCTTCTTCATCCTGATAAGGTTCGCAGGCTTCGCTTGGCACCCAGGTGGCGACAAAACGTTCCTCCTGCGGCGTGACGATATGCGCCTTCACGTCGAAGAAGTCTTTGGCGACGAAGTTTTCAATCTCTTCATCACGGCGAACCACCAGGCCAAGTACCGGGGTCTGCACCCGCCCCACGGACAGTACCCCCTGATAGCCGGCGTTGCGCCCCAGCAGAGTATAGGCGCGGGTCATATTGATGCCGTACAGCCAGTCGGCACGCGCCCGCGCCAGCGCCGACACGCAGAGCGGCACGAACTCGCTGTTGGCGCGCAGGCGATTGATCGCCCGCTCCACCGCCTGCGGGTTGAGATCGTTAATCAGACAGCGCTGCACCTGCTGACGCTTCTCCGGCGCCAGCTGCAGGTAATCGAGTACTTCGTCCACCAGCAGCTGCCCCTCACGGTCGGGGTCGCCGGCATGGATCACTTCCTGCGCCTCGCCAAGCAGACGCTTGATCACATTGAGCTGTTTGGTGACCGAGGGTTTGGGTTGTAGCTGCCATTTCTCCGGCACAATCGGCAGGTCGGTGAGATTCCAGCGGGCATAGCGGCTGTCATAGACGTCCGGCTGCGCCTGCTCCAGCAGATGGCCGATACACCAGGTGACCACCTGCCCGTTGCCGCACTCAATATAGCCATCGCCTTTGCGGTGCGGTTTAGGCAACACATCGGCGATAGCCCGACCGAGACTCGGTTTTTCCGCAATAAACAACCGCATCGAATCAACGGATCTCGATCATGGGTCGTCCGCCGCGGGCGGTGACCAGCTCGCCGATGGCGGCCAGCTTAATGCCGAACTCCGCCGCAGCGGCCTGGACTTCGGCTTCCGCTTCCGGAGTCACCGCCAGCAGCAGGCCGCCGGAGGTCTGCGGATCGCACAGCAGGTCCCGCCACTCCGCCGGCATCTCGCCCATCAGATGGCCGTAGCTGGCAAAGTTGCGCCCGGTGCCGCCCGGCACCGCGCCGGCGGCAATATAGCCTTCCACCCCCGGCAGTTTTGGGATATCGGCATAGCGCAGCTGCGCCTGCACGCCGGCCCCGCGGCACACCTCGCTAAGATGGCCGAGCAGGCCAAAGCCGGTGACGTCGGTCATCGCCTTCACCCCGTCGATGGCGGCAAACGCGGCGCCGGCGAGGTTCATCTGGCACATGGTCTCCGTCGCCAGTCCATGATGCTCTGGCTTGAGCAGCGATTTTTTCTCCGCAGTGGTCAGCACACCGATCCCCAGCGGTTTGGTGAGATACAGTTTGCAGCCCGCCTGCGCAGTGCTGTTTTTCTTGATGCGCTCGGTGGGCACCACGCCGGTGACCGCCAGACCGAAGATCGGCTCCGGAGCGTCAATGGAATGGCCGCCCGCCAGCGCGATCCCGGCCTGCTGGCAGGCAAAGCGCCCGCCCTCCACCACTTCACGGGCAATTTCCGGCGCCAGGGTGTTGATCGGCCAGCCAAGGATGGCAATCGCCATAATCGGTTTCCCGCCCATGGCGAAAATATCGCTGATGGCGTTGGTGGCGGCGATGCGGCCAAAGTCGAACGGATTATCGACGATCGGCATAAAGAAATCGGTGGTGCTAACGATTGACGTGCCGTTACCAAGATCGTAGACGGCGGCATCGTCGCTGGTTTCGTTGCCGACAAGCAGGTTCGGATCGACAAACTTCGCCTGCTCGCTATGCAGGATGGTTTCCAGCACCTTCGGGGAAATTTTACAACCACAACCGGCTCCGTGGCTGTATTGCGTTAAACGAATGGCTTGCTCGCTCATGGACATCTCCTGTCATTGCAATCCCGCTATGTTAGCGCCCAAACGCCAGGGTGGTAAGTACGACAGTCTGAAATCGCGTATGGTTGCTCATTAAGCAGACAAAAAGCCGTTTTTGCGAGACACGGCAATTTTTTCCCGACCATTTTCACTTTTACTTAAAGATGACAGAAATGTGACAACACAGGACTGTCTTCTCTGGAATGATTATGACGTAAGGAAATTCTAATGAAAAAGCGTGTTCTTGCCCTTTGCCTGGCCAGTTTCTTCTCCGTTAACGCCTTTGCTCTGGTTCCCCCCGGGAACGATGTCACCACCAAGCCCGATCTCTACTATCTGACCAATGCCCAGGCCATCGACAGCCTGGCGCTGTTGCCGCCGCCGCCGGCGGTGGGCAGTATCGCGTTTTTAAACGATCAGGCGATGTATGAGCAGGGGCGTCTGCTGCGCAATACCGAGCGCGGGAAGCTGGCGGCAGAGGATGCCAACCTCAGCGCGGGCGGCGTGGCCAATGCCTTCTCCAGCGCCTTTGGTTCCCCAATCACCGAGAAAGACGCGCCTCAGCTCCACAAACTGCTGACCAATATGATTGAAGACGCCGGCGATCTGGCGACCCGCGGCGCGAAAGAGAAATACATGCGCATTCGCCCGTTTGCGTTCTATGGCGTCTCCACCTGCAACACCACCGAGCAGGACAAGCTGTCGAAAAACGGCTCTTACCCGTCCGGGCATACCTCTATCGGCTGGGCCACCGCCCTGGTGCTGGCGGAGATCAACCCGCAGCGGCAAAATGAAATTTTGAAGCGCGGCTATGAGCTCGGCGAGAGCCGGGTGATCTGCGGCTATCACTGGCAGAGCGATGTCGATGCGGCGCGCATCGTCGGCTCCGCGGTGGTCGCTACGCTGCACACCAACCCGGCCTTCCAGCAGCAGTTGCAGAAAGCCAAAGACGAATTCGCCAAAACGCAGAAGTAACGTCATCGCCGTTGAACTCCCGGATGCGGCGCCTGGCGCGCCTTGTCCGGGCTACAAAAACCGCGATTGATTCGAATGGTAGGGGTTGTAGGCCGGGTCAGGTGCGAGCCGCCACCCGGCATAGATGCGGCTCCGAGCCTGCTGCCATCGCCCGGCGGCGCTGCGCTTGCGCGGCCAGCCGGACGGTTCCCTCTCCCTCCGGGAGAGGGCCAGGGTGAGGGGAAGCACTGCAGTATGGTTGTTTATGTTATCTGTGGCTTCAGCGTAGTTTGCGCTCCCGGTTAATCGTCTGCGTTATGTCACTCATGGCGCCGGGAGCGCACAGGGGGCGGCCAGTCGCCGCCGCCCCCTGTACCCCCGGGCTCCGGCCAGCAAAATCGCCGCTGCGCGGTCCCTTCGACTTATCCCTGCAGGCTTCGGGTCGGGCCGAGGCAGCGTCCCTGCAAAACACGGCCCTCAGCCCGCATCCATGCGGGCTGCCCCGGCCTTCCGGGTACGTCTCAGCGATGTTGAGGCCGTCAGCACCGGCAGTTTCAGCAACAATGGTAAATAAATTAACGACAGGTCGTACGAACGTAGGCCGGGTCAGGCGCGAGCCGCCACCCGGCACAAAATCGGCTCCGTGCCCGCTGTCCTTGCCCGGCGGCGCTGCGCTTGCGCGGGCCTACAGACAGTCAGAGCCGGATGCGTTGGCCGGGTAAGGCGCAGCCGCCACCCGACATCACAAGCACCGACTCAGAAGCGCGTCACAAACGGCGCGGTATCCGGCAGGGCAATGGTGGTTGAGGCTTTTAGCTGCGGCGTCCCCAGATAGAGGAAGCCGACAATTTTATCCTGCTCGCGGCACGCGAAGCCGGCCCGCACCACCGGGCTCTCGGTCAATGCTCCGCTGCGCCAGATGCCATTGAATCCCTGGGCCAGGGCCGCCATCTGCATCGCCATCACCGCACAGCCAGCGGACATCTCCTGCTCCCAGCGCGGCACCTTCGGGTGGTCTTCACAGCGCGCGACTACGGTAATGATCAGCGGCGCGCGGAACGGCGCATTGCGGGCTTTCTCTATTCCCTTCTCATCCTGGCCGGCCTCTGTGGCCCCTTTTTCCAGCAGCTGGCTGAAGCGCTCGCGGCCGTCATCGGCGATAATAAAAAAGCGCCACGGCTGCAGGGTGCCATGATCCGGGGCGCGCAGCCCGGCGCGCAGAATGTTTTCCAGCTGTTCGCCAGCCGGGGCAGGTTCCGCCAGGCGAGAAGCGCTCCGGCGATTAAGCAGTAGATCGAGAGCATCCATCTGTATAACTCCTGTGATGTCATTTTTCATAAAATTAACATGCACAAGGATTTTGTTACAGCGTGGTCGGTGATTCCTGCTGACAACCGACGGCTCACTCTTTAGGATAGCCAGACGCGGCGGCCCCTGCGGCCTGCCCTTTTTAGATAACGTTAGGGAGAAGACATGCGAACCCTTTGGCGACTGATTGCCAGCTTTTTTAAATGGACGTGGCGGATACTCAACTTTATTCGCAAACTGGCTCTGAATGCGATCTTCCTGGTGCTGGTGCTGGTGTGTATCGGTATCTGGAGCCAGTTCAGCACCACTACCAGCGAACATGCCGCGCGCGGCGCGCTGTTGCTGGATATTACCGGCGTGGTGGTGGATAAACCTTCCGCCAGCAGCAAGCTCGGCGTAATTGGCCGCCAGCTGTTTGGCGCCAGCTCGGACCGTCTGCAGGAGAACTCTCTGTTCGATATCGTGCAGACCATTCGCCAGGCGAAAGATGACCGCAATATCACCGGTATTGTGCTGGATCTGAAAAACTTCGTTGGCGGCGATCAGCCGTCCATGCAGTACATCGGTAAAGCGCTGCGTGAGTTCCGCGACAGCGGCAAACCGGTCTATGCCGTCGGCAGCAGCTACAGCCAGGGCCAGTACTACCTGGCGAGCTTTGCCAACAAAATCTGGCTCTCACCGCAGGGCGAGGTTGACCTGCACGGCTTCGCCACTAATGGGCTGTACTACAAATCGCTGCTGGATAAGCTGAAGGTCTCCACCCATGTCTTCCGCGTCGGTACCTATAAATCCGCCGTCGAGCCATTCATCCGCGATGATATGTCCCCTGCCGCCCGCGAGGCGGACAGCCGCTGGATTGGCGAACTGTGGCAGAACTACCTCAACACCATTGCCGCCAACCGCCAGATCACCGCCCAGCAGCTCTTCCCGGGCGCCCAGGGCATTATCGATGGCCTGCGTAAAGTGGGCGGCGATACGGCAAAATATGCGCTGGACAATAAGCTGGTGGATGAGCTGGCGACCTCCACGGAAGTGGAAAAGGCGCTGACCAAACAGTTTGGCTGGAGCAAAACGGATAACAATTACCGGGCGATCAGCTATTACGACTACAACGTGAAGACACCGTCTGACGAAGGTTCCGCCATTGCGGTGATCTTTGCCAACGGCGCCATCATGGATGGCGAGGAGACCCCGGGCAACGTTGGTGGCGATACCACGGCTGCGCAAATTCGCGATGCGCGCCTCGACCCGAAAATTAAGGCCATCGTTCTGCGCGTTAACAGCCCGGGCGGTAGCGTGACCGCCTCAGAAATTATCCGTGAAGAGCTGGCGGCAGCCAAAGCCGCCGGTAAACCGGTAGTGGTCTCGATGGGCGGCATGGCTGCATCTGGCGGCTACTGGATCTCCACCCCAGCGGATTACATCGTCGCGAACCCGAGCACCCTCACCGGCTCCATCGGCATCTTTGGCGTAATCAACACCGTGGAAAATACCCTCGGGTCGATTGGCGTCCATACCGACGGCGTCGCCACGTCGCCGCTGGCGGATGTCTCCAGCACCAAAGCGCTGCCGCCGGAAGTGCAGCAGCTGATGCAGTTGAGCATTGAGAATGGCTATCAGCGCTTTATCACCCTGGTGGCTAACGCCCGTAAGAGCACGCCGGAGAAAATCGACCAGATTGCCCAGGGACACGTCTGGACCGGGGAAGATGCCAAAGCCAACGGCCTGGTCGACAGCCTCGGCGACTTCGACGATGCGGTGGCTAAAGCCGCCGAGCTGGCGAAGCTGAAAACCTGGCACCTCAACTACTATCAGGAAGAGCCGACCTTCTTCTCGATGGTGCTGGATAGCCTGACCGGCTCGGTACGCGCCTCGCTGCCGGCGGCCATTCAGGCCTGGCTGCCTGCACCAGTCGCCGCGGCGGCCGAGACGGTGAAAGCGGAGAGCGACAAGCTGGCGGCGTTTAACGACCCGCAGAACCGCTATGCCTTCTGCCTGACCTGCGCCAACATCCGTTAGTACGCAGCGGCTGCCCCGTCTCCCGGGGCAGCCTTTTTCCCGCACCTGCCAACACCGCCACAAAGCCAGCGACCGACACTGTATTTTTTCCTGCGTCTCTTTATACTGCGCCTGTCTACGACCAACCTAAGCGATGCTATGCAAAAAAAATCGATTTACGTTGCCTACACCGGTGGGACCATCGGTATGCAGCGCTCTGAACACGGCTATGTACCCGTTTCCGGCCATCTGCAGCGTCAGTTGGCGCTGATGCCTGAGTTCCATCGTCCGGAGATGCCGGACTTCACGATCCATGAATACCATCCGCTGATGGATTCATCCGATATGACCCCTGAGGACTGGCAGCACATCGCCGACGATATCCGCAGCCATTACGATGAGTATGATGGCTTTGTGATCCTCCATGGTACCGACACCATGGCGTTTACCGCTTCGGCGCTGTCGTTCATGCTGGAAAACCTTGGCAAGCCGGTCATTGTGACAGGGTCACAAATCCCGCTGGCCGAGCTGCGTTCTGATGGTCAGATTAACCTGCTCAACGCCCTCTACGTCGCCGCCAACTATCCGATTAACGAAGTGGCGCTGTTCTTCAACAATCGACTGTTTCGCGGCAACCGCACCACTAAAGCCCACGCCGACGGCTTCGACGCTTTCGCCTCGCCAAACCTCGCGCCGCTGCTGGAAGCCGGGATCCATATTCGCCGTCTCGGTACCCCGCCGGCGCCGCAGGGCCGCGGAGAGCTTATCGTGCACCCCATCACCCCGCAGCCGATTGGCGTGGTGACGATTTACCCCGGCATCTCCGCCGACGTGGTACGCAATTTCCTGCGCCAGCCGGTGAAAGCGCTGATCCTCCGCTCCTATGGCGTCGGCAATGCCCCACAGAATGGCGAGTTTATTCAGGTGCTGGCGGAAGCCAGCCAGCGCGGTATTGTGGTGGTCAATCTGACGCAATGCATGTCCGGGAAAGTGAACATGGGCGGCTATGCCACCGGCAACGCCCTCGCCCAGGCGGGGGTCATCAGTGGTTTCGATATGACGGTGGAAGCGACGCTGACCAAGCTACACTATCTGCTTAGCCAGCAGCTGGATGTTGACGCCATTCGCGCGGCGATGCAGCAAAATCTGCGTGGCGAACTCACCCCCGACGAGGCTTAAGGAGGACGTATGGCACATCGAGCGCTGTTACTGGTTGATTTGCAGAACGACTTTTGCGCCGGCGGCGCGCTGGCGGTTCCTGAAGGCGACAGTACCGTCGAGGTGGCTAATGCGCTTATCGACTGGAGCCTGGCGCGCGGCGAGCCCATCGTCGCCAGCCAGGACTGGCACCCGGCGGATCACGGCAGCTTCGCCAGCCAGCACCAGGTGGCACCCTACACCCAGGGCGAACTCGACGGCCTGGCGCAGACCTTCTGGCCGGATCACTGCGTGCAGCACAGCGAAGGCGCGGCGCTGCATCCGCTGCTCAAACAGCAGGCGATCAACGCCGTGTTCCATAAGGGGCAAAACCGGGTCATTGACAGCTACAGCGCTTTTTTTGACAACGGTCACCGGCAGAAAACTGAACTGGACGGCTGGCTGCGCGGCCAGGGCATCGTGGAACTGACCGTCCTCGGCCTCGCCACCGATTACTGCGTCAAATTCACCGTGCTGGATGCCCTGGCGCTGGGCTATATGGTCAATGTCATCATCGACGGCTGTCGCGGCGTTAACCTGCAGCCGCAGGACAGCAGCCAGGCGTTTATGGAGATGGCCGCCGCGGGCGCCACGCTGTATACCCTCGATGACTGGCGGGAATCTCAGGCCTGATCCCTCCCCCCGGCGCCCTCGCGCCGGGTCTTCTTCTGCCGCCTCGCTATCGTCCATAAATTGAACTCTCTCGCAGTTTCAACAGGTTATTGCTGGTAGTCTGGCAAGGCTGTTTTTTCGCCACGCCATTTCCGTGGCGTGGTTATTTTTTATGTCAAAGAGGAACCACTATGAAACGTTTGCCCTTGCTGGCAGCCTTGCCCTTGCTTTGCGCTTCCGCGCTCTCTGCCCAACCTCTGATGTCCGTCGGCTATTTTAACGGCGGCGGCGACGTCACTGCCGGGCCCGGCGGCGATATCGATAAGCTGGACGTCCGGCAGATCACCCATCTCAACTACTCGTTTGGTCTTATCTATAACGATGAAAAAGACGAGACTAATGCGGCCCTGAAGGATCCCGCTCATCTGCACGAGATCTGGCTGTCGCCGAAGGTGCAGGCGGATCTGCAAAAGCTCCCGGCCCTGCGTAAACAGAACCCGGACCTCAAGGTCCTGCTGTCGGTCGGCGGCTGGGGGGCGCGCGGTTTCTCCGGCGCGGCGGCAAGCAAAGAAACCCGTAAGGTGTTTATTCAGTCTGCGCAGGAAATTGTTGAAAAATATGGTCTGGATGGGATTGACCTCGACTGGGAGTTTCCGGTCAACGGCGCCTGGGGGCTGGTTGCCAGTCAACCGGCCGATCGCGATAACTTTACCGCGCTGTTAAAAGAGCTGCGCGCAGCGTTTGGTACCAGGAAACTGGTCACTATTGCCGTGGGGGCTAACGCAGAAAGTCCGAAAAGTTGGGTGGACGTTAAAGCGATTGCGCCATCGCTCGACTACATCAACCTGATGACCTACGACATGGCCTACGGCACGCAGTACTTCAACTCGAACCTGTATGACTCCAGCCACTGGCCAACGGTCGCCGCGGCGGATAAATACAGCGCCGATTTTGTGGTCAACAATTACCTGGCCGCCGGGCTTAAACCCAGCCAGATGAACCTCGGGATTGGTTTTTATGGCCGGGTACCGAAACGGGCAGTTGAACCGGGGATTGACTGGACGAAAGCGGATGCGCAAAACAATCCGGTCACCCAGCCCTATTTTGGGCCACAGGAGGTCGCGCTGTTTGCCTCACTGGGTTATGACCTGAGCAAAGACACCTACGTAAAATACAACGATATCGTGGGCAAACTGCTCAACGATCCGCAAAAACGTTTTACCGAGCACTGGGACGATGAAGCGAAGGTTCCGTGGCTGTCAGTGCAGTCCGCGGAGGGCAAGCCGCTGTTCGCCCTGTCGTATGAGAACCCGCGATCGGTGGCCATTAAGGCGGACTATATCAAGGCGAAGGGCCTCGCCGGGGCCATGTTCTGGGAATATGGCGCCGATGACCAGAATCAGCTGGCCCGTCAGCTGGCGGAATCGCTGGGGATCAAACACTAGTCACGCCCCTTCCCCTCGGGCTGCGTGACGCAGACAACATCGCCTGCAATGCAGGTATATCGCGCAGCCCGGGATAGGTTATGATGCCAGTTATCCGCTGCGCCACGCGCTGGCGCAGCTTAACCGTTTGACAGGAGGCAGGGGGCCATGGCCTATATCCCCAAAAATTACGCGCGTCTGGAAGTGGGTTACCGCGAAAAGGCGCTCAAGCTTTTTCCCTGGGTGTGCGGACGCTGCTCACGGGAGTTTGTCTACTCCAATCTGCGCGAACTGACGGTGCACCACATCGATCACGACCACTCCAATAACCCGGAAGATGGGAGTAACTGGGAGATGTTGTGCCTGTATTGTCACGATCACGAACATTCCAAGTACACCGAAGCCGATCAGTATGGCTCCACGGTGGTGGCGGGCGAAGATGCGCAAAAGAGCGTCGGTGAGGCCACCTACAACCCGTTTGCCGATCTGAAAGCGATGATGAACAAAAAGTAAGCATGCCGATCTGGCCGCTACGCGCGGTCGTTCACGCTGATGCTGTCCGGCGCGGGGTGACCCCGACGCCGGAACCACGCGCCGCCGGCTGGCGCTTTATTGCAGCTTAACGGTGGCGATCGGCTTTGGCACGATGCCGAAATCTTCCTTCAGCTGCTGTTTACTCTTCATCACCATCTGCCCGCGGGTGTCGATGGTCATGTGCTGGGCGTCGGTGTTATACCGGGCCTGCCACAGCATCACCAGCTGCAGGCTATTTTCCTTTTGCTCCGGCGTCAGCGCCACGCCATCCGGCCATTTTCCCAGCTCCACCGCCGTCGCCAGACGCTGGTAAACTTCCGGAGTCATACTGTCGATAATTTGCTCAATATCCATCTTCCGCTCCACTCCGCTTGGAATAATTTGCTGAATCGTTTCTTCAACCCTTAATCTGCTCGCCATTCTGCTCATCAGTGAAGCTCAGCGACGCCGAATTCACACAATAGCGCTCGCCGGTCGGCTGTGGGCCATCCGGAAACACGTGGCCGAGATGGGCGTCACAATTTCCACAACGGATTTCAATGCGCTGCATGCCGTGCGAATTGTCGGTCAGATAGCGAATGGCCTCATCGCTCACCGGCTCATAGAAGCTCGGCCAGCCGCAACCGGAGTCGTATTTGGTTTGGGAGTTAAACAGCGGCGCATCGCACACCAGGCAGTGATACACGCCATTTTTCTTGTTGTGCAGCAGCCGTCCGGTGAAAGGCGGTTCGGTGCCGTGATGCTGCGTCACGTAAAACTGCATTTCGCTTAAGCCGTTTTTCAGCTCTTCCGGGGAGGGTTTATTCGCCATGGGCTTACATCTCGCTTTGCAATGGACAACTTTCGCTCCAATTCTAACAAAACATTAACAATGAAGCGTGCACTTTTGTTCTAAACTTATGCGGTGCCAACAGGCAGCCAGATAATTGTGACTTAAATCACGTTTTTATCTTAAATGCCCTTTAAAATTCCGCGCGCAGCCCCCATATGGAATTGGGCTCAAAGGGAGAGTGAGGCAAATCAATCGCGCAAGGTGTGCTCAGGATTGATTTGTCGCAATGATTGACACGATTCCGCTTGACGCTGCGTAAGGTTTTTGTAATTTTACAGGCAACCTTTTATTCACTAACAAATAGCTGGTGGAATATATGACTATCAAAGTAGGTATCAACGGTTTTGGCCGTATCGGTCGCATTGTTTTCCGTGCTGCTCAGAAACGTTCTGACATCGAGATCGTTGCAATCAACGACCTGTTAGACGCAGAGTACATGGCTTACATGCTGAAGTATGACTCCACTCACGGTCGTTTCGACGGTACCGTTGAAGTGAAAGACGGTCATCTGGTCGTTAACGGTAAAAAAATCCGTGTTACCGCTGAACGTGACCCGGCTAACCTGAAGTGGGACGAAGTTGGTGTTGACGTTGTTGCTGAAGCAACCGGTATCTTCCTGACCGACGAAACCGCTCGTAAACACATCACCGCTGGCGCGAAAAAAGTCGTTCTGACTGGCCCGTCCAAAGACAACACCCCGATGTTCGTTCGCGGCGCTAACTTCGAAACTTACGCTGGCCAGGACATCGTTTCCAACGCTTCCTGCACCACCAACTGCCTGGCACCGCTGGCTAAAGTTATCAACGACAACTTCGGTATCGTTGAAGGCCTGATGACCACCGTCCACGCGACCACCGCGACTCAGAAAACCGTTGATGGCCCGTCTCACAAAGACTGGCGCGGCGGCCGCGGCGCAGCTCAGAACATCATCCCGTCCTCTACCGGTGCTGCTAAAGCAGTAGGTAAAGTACTGCCAGAACTGAACGGCAAACTGACCGGTATGGCGTTCCGCGTTCCGACTCCGAACGTATCCGTTGTTGACCTGACCGTTCGTCTGGAAAAAGCAGCGTCCTACGAAGAAATCAAGAAAGCCATCAAAGCCGCTTCTGAAGGCGCAATGAAAGGCGTTCTGGGTTACACCGAAGACGACGTTGTTTCTACCGACTTCAACGGCGAAGTTTGCACTTCCGTGTTCGATGCTAAAGCAGGTATCGCACTGAACGACAACTTCGTGAAACTGGTTTCCTGGTACGACAACGAAACTGGCTACTCCAACAAAGTTCTGGACCTGATTGCTCACATCTCCAAATAAGTTGAGATGAAAAAGTAATCTGTAAGAGCGACTTCGGTCGCTCTTTTTTTTGTCTGCAGAGATAGGATTGCACAATGATAAATAAAATTTTTGCTCTCCCGGTGAATGAAACCATTTCTCCCGTGATCTCCCGTCGCCAGCTGGACGACCTGGAGCTGATTGTCATCGACCATCCGCAGGTGAAAGCCTCTGTGGCGCTGCAGGGAGCGCACCTGCTCTCCTGGAAACCCGCCGGTGAAGAAGAAGTCTTGTGGCTGAGCAACAACACCCCATTTAAACAGGGCGTCGCCCTGCGCGGCGGCGTGCCGATTTGCTGGCCCTGGTTTGGCCCTTCCGCGCAGCAGGGTCTGCCGTCGCACGGCTTTGCCCGCAATCTGCCATGGACCCTGGAAGGTCATGACGAAGACGACAGCGGCGTCATGTTGACCTTTGCGCTCCAGCACAGCGCCGAAACCATGAAGCTCTGGCCGCACGAATTCACCCTCTATGCCCGCTTTAAGCTGGGCAAGACCTGTGAAATCGAGCTGGAAGCCCACGGTGAATTCGAGACCACCTCTGCCCTGCATACCTACTTCAACGTCGGCGATATCGCAGCGGTGAAAGTGAGTGGTCTTGGAGAGCGCTATATCGATAAAGTGAAGAATGCCGAAGAAGGCGTCCTGAGCAACGGCGTGCAGACCTTCCCGGACCGCACCGACCGCGTCTACCTTAACGCTGACAGCTGCAGCGTGATCCATGACGATGCGCTTAACCGCACTATCGACGTCGTGCACCATCATCAGCACAACGTGGTGGCCTGGAACCCGGGCCCGGCGCTGTCCGTCAGCATGGGCGACATGCCGGACGATGGTTACAAAACCTTCGTTTGCGTCGAAACCTGCTGCGTGACCCAGCCGCAGAAAGCCAGCGAAGAGACCCCCTCTCGCCTGGCGCAGACCATCAGCCTGAAAAAACGCTAACAGCAAAAAGCCCCGTTTCCGACGGGGCTTTTTTCTCCGCTGGCTGAGGTGCTGATTAAACCATATCCAGCCGGGTTTTTCGCGGCGGTGGCGGATAGAGGCGATCCAGCTGCGCGAGCTCTTCCGCACTGAGGACGATATCGAGCGCGGCGGCATTCTGCACCACATGCTCAATACTGGCCGCTTTCGGGATCGCCAGCACTCCCGGATGACGAATCACCCAGGCGAGCAGCAGCTGCGCGACTGTCACCCCCCGCGCGTTAGCCATATTAATGATATCGGTATGCTGAAAAAGTCCATCGCGTAAGCGCCCCGCCTGCGCCAGCGGGCAGTAGGCCATCACCGGCAGAGTGTGCTGCTGGCACCAGGGCAGGAGATCGTATTCAATGCCCCGCGATGCGAGATGATAGAGCACCTGGTTGGTCGCGCAGCGTTCGCCACCCGCCGTCCGCCACAGCGCCTGCATATCGTCGGTGTCCAGATTAGAGACGCCCCAGCGGCGGATCTTGCCCTCGGCCACCAGCCTCTCCATCGCCTCGACCGTCTCCTGCAGTGGGATATCCCCGCGCCAGTGCAGGAGATACATATCGAGATAGTCGGTCTGCAGCCGGCGCAGGCTGTTTTCACAGGCGCGGCGCATCGCCGTTCCGCCGGCGTGCCAGGGATAGACTTTGGACACCAGCACCACGCGATCGCGCAGGCCGCGGATCGCCTGCCCGACGACCTCTTCCGCCCCACCGTCGGCATACATTTCCGCCGTATCGATCACCGTCAGTCCGTGGTCGATGCCCGCGCGCAGTGCAGCCACTTCCTGCTGACGCTGCGCCGCATTTTCGCCCATATACCAGGTGCCCAGCCCGATGGCCGGAACCGCCGCCTGCTCGCCAAAGCGTACTGTTTTTTTCACCGTCTCCTCCTCTTTAGCTTTCTGCACCACCATAAAGCAAAACAGGGCGTGAAGCCCTGTTTTGATGCATAAAGCGCACTGTAATGATGCACAATCAGAAGGTGTAGGTAATCCCGGTTGAGATCAGGCCGCTCCAGGATTTGTCCACCATCGGGCTGTCGGTAATTTCATCCGACAGACGGGTATAGCGTGCAATGCCGTATACGCTCCAGTCGCCGAGGAAGCGATAGTTAGCCGACAGCTCCAGATACGGGTTCCAGCTGCTGTCCGGATCGTAGCTGCGCATGCCGCTGCGACGGGACTCATGCTGCGAGACACCATAGTAGTATTCGTTCTGATTGTCGCTGTTCCACTCCACGCCAATGCCCGGCGTCAGCGTCAGGTTACCATTGGTGTAGCGGTACAGCCAGGCGAGATCCCAGTTGATACCATTACTGTTATCCAGCGTATCGCCTGCAATCGTCGTGCGCAGGAAACCATAGGGCGTGTTGTGGACATAAGACAGACCGGCCATCACGGTCGATTTACGTTTATCCAGTTGACGCATTTGCGCGCTGTCGCTGTCGCCCGGCTTGAAGTACATCGGCGACCAGTAGGCCGTTATTGACAGCTTATCGTTGGTGTCGTTCCACAGGTAGTAGCCCCCGCCCAGACCGTGGAACCAGAAGTTATCGCTCTCATAACTAATGACCGGCACCGGGTAGACATCCGCATCATATTGCTTATACGGATGTTCGACGATGCCTACGCCAGCCCCAAGAGTGAACTTCCCGTCGGCATGCGCCGCGCTGGCGGACGTCGCAATCAGCACGCCGAGTGCCAGAAGTTTGATTTTAGTCACAATCCATATTCCCGTTGTCAAATTATCAGCCCGTGCAGTTTACCGTCGTAGGCCTCATGCCTCAAATTCTTTACCCGACATGACACAAATCGTTCACTTTCCCACCCTTCTCTTACCATGAGGTGACAGCCCGGTGACAGCTTCGCGTCCTGGCGTGTCAAAAAGCGTCATTTTCAGGATGAGTTATTGATATGTCATTGAAATTGATTTTCTGCGGCATGCAAGATTTCTAAATGCATCTACGCTTAAATTTAGAAGGTGTAATTGCAGGGCACATTCACGCTACTCCACCCGCAACCTGGCATAAGGGTTGCTGGATATCTGGAGAGCGACGTTCAGCTTATGTCTTCCGGGGGCCCCCACTACTCATATGAACGGCTCTCAACCTGTGCTAAAAAACGAAAGGACGGCATGCCATGAATATATTCGATCACTATCGCCAGCGCTATGAAGCTGCCAAGGACGAAGAGTTCACACTGCAGGAGTTTCTTACCATCTGCCGGCAAGATCGCAGTGCCTATGCCAATGCGGCAGAACGTCTGTTGATGGCCATTGGTGAACCCGTCATGGTTGATACGGCTCTCGAGCCGCGGCTATCCCGTCTCTTTTCAAACCGGGTTATTGCACGCTATCCGGCCTTTGAAGAGTTTTACGGTATGGAAGACGCCATTGAGCAGATCGTTTCCTATCTCAAGCATGCCGCCCAGGGGCTGGAAGAGAAGAAACAGATCCTCTATCTGCTGGGGCCGGTGGGCGGTGGTAAATCGTCGCTGGCTGAACGGCTGAAAGCGTTGATGCAGCGCGTGCCCATCTATGTGCTGAGCGCCAACGGCGAGCGTAGCCCGGTCAACGATCACCCGCTGTGCCTGTTTAATCCGCAGGAGGATGCCCAGATCCTTCAGAAAGAGTATGGCGTGCCCACCCGCTACCTCGGCACCATCATGTCGCCGTGGGCGGCCAAGCGCCTGCACGAGTTTGGCGGCGATATTACTAAATTCCGCGTGGTCAAAGTCTGGCCATCGATTCTTGAGCAGGTCGCCATCGCCAAAACCGAACCCGGTGATGAAAACAACCAGGATATTTCGGCGCTGGTGGGTAAAGTGGATATCCGTAAACTGGAACACTATGCGCAAAACGACCCGGACGCTTATGGCTACTCCGGTGCGTTGTGCCGTGCCAACCAGGGGATTATGGAATTCGTCGAGATGTTTAAAGCGCCGATTAAGGTGCTACATCCGCTGCTGACCGCCACCCAGGAAGGGAACTACAACGGGACCGAAGGGATCTCTGCCCTGCCGTTTAACGGGATAATCCTCGCCCACTCCAACGAATCGGAATGGGTGACCTTCCGTAATAACAAGAACAATGAGGCCTTCCTCGACCGCGTCTATATCGTCAAGGTGCCTTATTGCCTGCGTATCTCCGAAGAGATCCGCATCTATGAAAAATTGCTCAACAGCAGCGAGCTGACCCACGCGCCGTGCGCCCCGGGCACCCTGGAAACGTTGGCGCGCTTCTCGATTCTGTCGCGCCTGAAAGAGCCGGAAAACTCAAGCATCTACTCGAAAATGCGGGTCTATGATGGCGAAAGCCTGAAAGATACCGACCCGAAAGCGAAATCCTATCAGGAGTATCGCGATTACGCCGGGGTGGATGAAGGGATGAACGGGCTCTCCACCCGTTTTGCCTTTAAGATCCTGTCACGGGTGTTTAACTTCGACCATGTCGAGGTGGCCGCCAACCCGGTGCATCTGTTCTATGTCCTGGAGCAGCAGATTGAGCGCGAACAGTTCCCGCAGGAGAACGCCGAGCGCTACCTGGAGTTCCTCAAAGGCTATCTGATCCCGAAATACGCCGAGTTTATCGGCAAAGAGATCCAGACCGCTTATCTGGAATCCTACTCCGAGTACGGGCAGAACATTTTCGATCGCTATGTCACCTACGCCGACTTCTGGATCCAGGATCAGGAGTATCGCGATCCGGACACCGGTCAGCTGTTTGACCGTGAGTCGTTGAATGCTGAGCTGGAGAAAATTGAGAAGCCGGCCGGGATCAGCAACCCGAAAGACTTCCGTAACGAAATCGTCAACTTTGTGCTGCGCGCCAGAGCCAACAACAGCGGACGTAATCCGAACTGGACCAGCTACGAGAAACTGCGCACGGTTATCGAGAAGAAAATGTTCTCTAATACCGAGGAGCTGTTGCCGGTCATTTCGTTTAATGCCAAAACATCAACCGATGAGCAGAAAAAACACGACGACTTTGTCGACCGCATGATGGAAAAAGGCTACACCCGCAAACAGGTTCGCCTGCTCTGCGAGTGGTACCTGCGGGTTCGTAAATCGTCCTGATGCGTCAAGCCCGGCGGCACGCCGCCGGGTCAACTGCAGCTGAATGATGATAAGCAAAGTTGGCTAATGCAGTACAGGAGGGCATATGACCTGGTTCATAGACCGACGCCTGAACGGGAAAAACAAAAGCGCCGTCAATCGCCAGCGCTTTTTGCGCCGTTATAAGGCGCAGATTAAACAGTCGATTTCCGAGGCTATCAACAAGCGCTCGGTCACCGATATTGAGAGCGGAGAATCCGTCTCGATCCCGACGGACGATATCAACGAGCCGATGTTTCATCAGGGGCGCGGCGGCCTGCGCAACCGCGTCCACCCGGGCAACGATCATTTTGTGCAAAACGACCGGATTGAGCGCCCGCAGGGCGGTGGCGGCGGCGGTGGCGGCGGTCAGGGGCAAGCCAGCGCCGACGGCGAAGGGAAGGATGAGTTTGTCTTCCAGATTTCGAAAGATGAGTACCTGGATCTGTTATTTGAAGATCTCGCCCTGCCGAACCTGAAGAAGAATCAGCACCGGCAGCTGAATGAGTTTAAAACCCATCGCGCGGGCTTTACCTCGAATGGGGTGCCAGCCAACATCAGCGTAGTGCGTTCGCTGCAGAACTCGCTGGCCCGCCGTACGGCGATGACCGCTGGCAAGCGCCGTGAACTGCGCGCCCTGGAGGAGGATCTGGAGACCATCAGCCGCAGCGAACCGGTGCAGCTGCTGGAGGAGGAGCGCCTGCGCAAAGAGATTGCTGAGCTGCGCGCCAAAATTGAACGGGTGCCGTTTATCGACACCTTTGACTTGCGCTACAAAAATTACGAAAAACGGCCGGAGCCCTCCAGCCAGGCAGTGATGTTCTGCCTGATGGACGTCTCAGGCTCGATGGACCAGGCCACCAAAGACATGGCCAAGCGCTTTTATATCCTGCTGTATCTGTTCCTCAGCCGGACCTATAAAAACGTCGATGTGGTCTATATCCGCCACCATACCCAGGCAAAAGAGGTGGATGAACACGAATTCTTCTATTCTCAGGAAACCGGCGGCACCATCGTCTCCAGCGCCCTGAAGCTGATGGATGAAGTGGTGCAGGCCCGTTATGACCCGGCGCAGTGGAACATCTACGCCGCCCAGGCGTCGGATGGCGACAACTGGGCCGATGACTCCCCGCTGTGCCACGAACTGCTGGCGAAGAAAATCCTGCCGGTGGTGCGTTATTACAGCTACATCGAAATTACCCGCCGGGCGCATCAAACCCTGTGGCGCGAGTATGAACATCTGCAGGCGACCTTTGATAATTTCGCCATGCAGCATATCCGCGACCAGGAAGATATCTACCCGGTATTCCGCGAACTGTTTCACAAGCAGTCATCTAAAAGTGAAGCTTAATTAAATACTCAGCCAGTGAGTCGAGTGACTTGCTGGCTGTTTTCCTCAGACACAAGGCCCGATGGCACATCCATACATCATGTAAAATGGAAACAACGGGGCCATGGCGACGGCGCCAAGTGAGCTAATCGTTTTGGTCTTATCATTGATTGATACCACAACGGGGTGCGCTAACTGGTAGGCGGCGGCCAGATCTGACGCGTCCGATGCAGTCCAAAATCCTGTCGCTTTAAACAACACCCCGAGGCGATCGTTATCAATTTGCACCGCATGATACTGATTCACCAGCTCGCTATGCTGCCCGGCATCCAGTTTGCGCTGATCCATCACTACCAGATATTCCGCCGTCACCTCATGTTGTTCCACGACAAAGTTAACCCGCACGCCGGAAGCCTGTTGATGAAAGCGTTCATAAAAGGTCTTATAACGCTGATATTCCTGAGGCACACCGTCACGGACAAAGCGGTAACTGTATTTCGCTGAGCTGGCGACAATACCGGACTCTGTGGGTTTCATCGCCACAATGGTATCCCGAGGCGGCAAGTTTGGCGTGCTGGTACATCCTGCGAGTATCGCTACCACCACCAGCGATAAGACATATTTCATCATTTTCAGCCGTTCCTGTTTGCGATTTTCTCTATGACATCTGGCGTTTTTTTAACACTCCAGGTACAAATCCCTAACCCTGTGTATCATAACTGCCTAATCTGCTTCAAACATTCGCGCGATCGTCAGCGTTGAACTGTTTCTACTCTCAGGAGCCTGCTATGACCCCTTTTTATCAATTGACGGCTACCCGCCTGCGCGGCCAGCCCCTCTCAATGTCTGACTATGCTGGCAAGGTGGTTCTGGTGGTGAATACGGCCAGCCATTGTGGCTTCACACCGCAATACGCTGGCCTGGAAGCGCTCTACAAAAAGTACGCGGCTCAGGGGCTGGTAGTGCTTGGTTTCCCGTGCAACCAGTTTGGTAAGCAGGAACCCGGCGGTGCGGATGAAATCGAGCAGACCTGTCACGTTAACTACGGCGTGAGCTTCCCGATGTTTGAGAAAGTGGACGTCAACGGCCCCGCCGCACACCCGCTGTTTCGTTATCTGAAACAAGCGTTGCCCGGCGTGCTCGGCGGACGGATCAAGTGGAATTTCACCAAGTTCCTCATCGCTCGCGACGGCACACCCCTCGCGCGTTTTGCGCCGTTGACGACGCCGGAGAAAATGGAGGCCTCCATTGTCGCGGCCCTCACGCGCTGAGTGTTCCCGTCATGCCACGTTCACCCAGCGGCGGCTGGCTGCCCATACAAGGTAGACGTCGCTCTCACGCGGCCAGCAACCGTCTGTTGCTGGCCGATCTTCCACCTGCCCGGTCATCAGCCTACAGTGGCGACACGGCCTCAACTTCATGCTGAAACACGTAGGGGTCGGAGAGGAGTTCGAATGCGTCGTCGTCCGGATAAGTGACCGCGACGTGATAATCTTCGCCTGCGAAGGCTTTGACCGCCGCAAGATCCTGCCAGTAGGTGGCGAGAAAAAAATGCGCCCATTCGCCCTGGTTTTCCTGGCGCACCAGCGCGCCTCTGTTACCGGGGATACCCCGGGCGTGATCCACGCCGGTCTGCTCAAGGTGCCGGGCAAACCCCTCGGCATGTTGCAATGGCACACAGCCGTGCCAGGTCCTGACAATCATTTGCGTTCTCCTGTGGTGATAAACGTCTCACCTTAACATCAGAAACCACCTGTAGGAGAGCGGCACGATACCGCGCACGGTTCTGAATGGGGGAGCGCCTTACCCTCAGCTCCCCACCGTGAGCTCAGGCAGTCGCGCCTCAATCAAGGCGATCACGCTTCTGACCCGCGGCGGAATAAAACGGGCATCGGGATAGACGGCATACAGGAAACGGTCCGGTAATCGCCAGTCAGCCAGGATCGGCACCAGCCTTCCAGCCCTGAGGGCCCTGGCCGCCAGCGGTCGCTGCATCCCTCCGATGCCGATACCGGATTCCAGTGCCTGCAACAGCGCATCGCTGGTGTTGGCCCGAAAAACGGTCTTAACCTGCACGTCTCTCGTCTCGTCTGCGGAAATTATCCGCAGCGGAGCATCAAGCGGGAGGCCGCTAAACCGAACGTGTGGATACTCCGCCAGGTCGTCCACGGACTGGACGGCGTAATGACCTGGTGCCGCAAAGAGCGCCGTTTCAATCCGCGCCAGAACCCGCGCAGCATGGGATGGCGGCGGCTCATGGCCGAGACGCAGCGCCACATCCACCCCTTCGGTAACCAGATCGGCGATCCGATCGTCGAGCGACAGCATCAGGTGCAGTTCAGGATACTGTTTCTGCAGCGCCAGCAGATGCGGCAGCAGAAGACTGCCGAGACCGCTTGGCAGCTGGACATGCACTCGTCCCTGAAACTGAGGCTCCGCCGGGTTGAGCCGCCTTTCCGCCTCCTGCATGGCGTTCAGCACCCGCTGCATATCACGCCGGTAATGCACCCCCTGCTCGGTAAGTATCATGGCCCGCGTCGTACGATGGAGTAACACCACGCCAAGCTCCTGTTCGAGCGCGGCGATCTGCTGACTGACGGCAGATTGCTTCATCCCGAGCTGCCGGGCGGCTGCGGAAAATGAGCCGGCTTCGGCAACGCGCAGAAAGGTGGCGATGGCGGTGAGCTTATTATTCATTTCATGATTCTGCTGATAAGTGTCATCCGTTTCATGGGATAGGTGGCAAAAAAATAATCTAGCACACTGTGTCGGTCACCTTCCCAGGAGAAACACCATGAACAAGACATCCTCTCAGGTCGCACTGGTCGCTGGCAGCAGCGGCATCGTTGGCCGCCAGCTGGTCAACACCCTGTTACATCGTGGATGGGAGGTTATCGGCCTCAGCCACCGCGCCCTGTCGCAACCGGGGGCGATCCCGATGATTCACGTCGATTTACGCGATGCCCGGCACAGTACGCAAGCACTCCAGCCGCTGTCCACCGTGACCCACATTTTTTACAGTGCCTGGATGAATGCCGGAAACTGGAGCGAGATGGTGGAGCCGAACGTTACCATGCTGCGTAATCTGGTCAGCCACGTCGAACAAAACGCCCCGCTGCAGACGGTCAGCCTGATGCAGGGGTATAAAGTGTATGGCGCCCATCTTGGCCCCTTTAAAACCCCGGCGCGGGAAAGCGACCCCGGCGTACCCGGGGCTGAATTTAACGCCGCTCAACTTGCGTGGCTCCGCCACTTTCAACAAGGCAAAACCTGGCACTGGAGCGCTATCAGGCCCGGCGTGGTGGGCAGCCCGGTGCCGGGTAACGCCATGAATCTTGCGTTGAGCATCGCGCTGTATGCGTCACTGTGCAAAGCCCTGGGTTTACCGCTGCGCTTTCCCGGCACGTTAACCACCTGGCACAGCATTGTCGATCATACTGACGCCGATCTGCTGGCGGAGGCCACGCTGTGGGCCGCCACCTCACCGGCGGGGGAAAACGAGGCCTTCAACGTCAATAATGGTGATATCTGGCGCTGGTGCGAGCTGTGGCCGCGCATCGCGCAGTGGTTTGAACTGGAATGCGCCCCACCCGTCAGGCTCTCATTTCATCAGTTATTCAATGACTACCGTGCCGTCTGGCGCGAGCTGGCCGCAGAGCGGCTGGTGGAAACGGACATTCTGCGCCTGAGCGACGGTCAGTTTGCCGATTTCGTGTTCGGCTGGCAGTACGATATGTTTGGCGATGGCAGTAAACTGCGCCGGGCTGGCTTCCAGCGGATGCAGGCCACAGACGAGATGTTTTTCAGCCTGTTTTCGCAGCTGAGAACGGCGCGGGTGATCCCCTGAGCGTTAGCGTCAGGGCAACGCCAGCCGGTCTTGATGGTCCGCAAAGAGGGTGATGAGATGGTCGGCGATAACCCGCACGCGTCTGGACCCGGCCAGGTCGGAATGCATCACTAACCATAACGTCTGATCCGCGCCGATCTCCGGCAACAGGCACTGCAGCCCGTTGGCCCGCGCCATAAAGTGCGGCAGGACGCCCAGCCCAAGCCCCGCTGATACCGCGGAAACCTGGGCCACGAGCGTATTGGCTTCGACTTTACACGGTCGCCCTCGTAGGGTGCGCGTGATCCATTGGGCGGCCGGCAGGTGCTGGTGAGTCTCCGGCCACCCCACAAAGTCCGCCTCGCTCAGCGACAGGCCGTCCGCGCCGGCCAGATAGCTGGCGGCGCCATAGACGCCAAACCCCACCGTCCCCAGCCGCTTTAAGGTCAAATGCCCGGCGTCAGGCTTGACCATGCGGATCGCCAGATCGGCATCCCGACGGTGCAGGTTCACCGGCTGCACGCCGCTCAGCACCTCCACCCGCAGGTCAGGATAGTGGTCCAGGAGCCCTTTCAGGGAGGGCAGAATAAAATGCGTGGCCAGGTTGTCCGAGGTAGCCAGGCGGACAACCCCGGCGACATGCCCCTGCAGTTGCGCCGCCTCGCCGAACGCCAGGCCTGCGTATTCCAGCGCCTCCGCCCGCGCGAGCAGGGCTTCGCCATCGTCGGTCAGGCGATAGCCGCTCTGATGGCGGCTAAAAAGCGGGACTTTCAGCGACTGTTCCAGCCGATCCAGCCTGCGGGACACCGTGGCAATCCCCATGTTCATCTTGTCGGCGGCGCCGCTTAGCGTTCCCGCCCGGGCGATGGCGAGGAAGATGCGCGCATCATCCCAGTTAAACTCTGCTGTCATCTACTTTCCAATTATGGAAAACGGTTCTCCGTTTTCTGCTCTTTTTTATCATTTTCGCAGGGATGATACTGCACGCCACTCGCGGAGACAAACAGGCTATCCGATCGCCGGTTCTCTCCTCACCTGAACGTCCGTGCACCATGCGCGACTTCCCTCTTCTTAGGATACGCCTGACATGAAAGAGATTGCTTTACCCCTTAACCCAACCCCGACGCGCGTCTGGATAGCCGTCATTGCGCTCGGGATCTGCGCCTTTTCGATCGTCACCAGCGAACTGGCGCCGGTGGGCATGCTCAGCGCCCTGGCGGCGGATTTTCACCAGACGGAATCCGGTATGGGGCTTGCCGTCACCGCCTACGGCTGGGTGGGCGCCCTGGCGGCCCTGCTTTCCGGCGCGATGCCAGCGCGTATTTCACGCAAGGCGCTGCTGGTCGGGCTGATGCTGACCCTGGCGCTTTCCTGCCTCGCCGCGACCCGGTCTTATTCCATGTTCGCCCTGATGAGCGCCCGCATGATTGGCGCCCTGGCGCATGGCGCCTTCTGGGCCTTAATTGGCATCGTCGCCGCGCAGCTGGTCCCGCCACACCGGCTGGGGCTGGCTACGGCAATCATTTTTGGCGGCGTGTCGGCGGCAAGCGTAGTGGGGGTACCGCTGGCGAGCTTTATCGCCACCCTGGCGGGCTGGCGACACGCGTTTTTGGCGGTGGCCCTGCTGTCACTGGCCGCAGCGGCAGTGCTATGCTCGACGCTGCCCGCGCTGGCCGCGTCCACCCCCGTCAGGCTGGGTGTTTATCGCGATATCTTCCGTAATCCGCTGCTCTGCGGCCTGTATGGCGCCACGGCCTGCATCATTACCGCTCACTTTGCCGCCTTCACCTACGTTGAACCGCTGCTGATAACACTTCAGGGAGTACCGGCGACCGCCCTCTCCGGCCTGCTGCTGTTGTCAGGGGTTTCCGGGCTGGTGGGTAACGTTATCGCGGGTAAGCTTATCGACCGTCATCTGAAGGGGCTGATTTTTGCTTCACTGCTGCTGAGCGGAGGCGCGCTGGCGCTCCTCGGCACCGGACGGCTTGCGCCCCTGCCTTTCTGTTTTAGCGGGCTGCTGTTAGCCCTGTGGGGCGCCGGTATCGCGATCGTGTACGTCGGCTTACAGACCTGGCTGCTGCGCAGCGCAGGCGCGGTCGCCCAGCCGGCGTCAGCCATTTACGTGGCTATTTTTAATGCCGCCATCGGCACCGGGGCGCTTGTCGGCGGCCAGCTGATCGCCACTGCGGGCTTGTCAGGCATGGTGTGGCTGGCGGCGGGGATCATGGCGTGCAGTACGCTGCTGATCGCCCTGCTGAAAGCGCCCTCAGTCGGCTAAAGGCTGCCCTGCAAAACCGCGTTTTCACGATCCAGGGTGAAGACCTGCCATGCGACCCGGGTCGCGCTCAGGGTAAAAATGGCCGTCGCCAGCGTATTTTCGTCATCCGGATCTTCCGCAGACAGCCGGTAAATCGGTAACAGCGGATCCTGCTGGTCGGAGAGCATCGCTTTCGCTGTTACCCCATCCAGCGACGAGTTCGTCGCCAACCACGCGTCCAGGCGCTGCTGACGTGAGCCGGAGCTCCCGGTCACGATCTGTTCAATGGTCGCAAGCTGGGGATGGATCAGATGGTTGGCATGCCCAAAGGTGGCGGTCAGCTGGCGCACTGAGCTGCCGGAGCCGGTAGCTTCCACGCTAAACAGACGGCTATCGCCCATTTGACCCAGTGTGTGGTGAAACGCGCCCGCGCGCGGTGTCGCGGTCAGCAGGGTAATGGCCTCATCTAACGTGGTGGCATTCAGCGATGCGCGGGCCAGTATCTGGCGCGGCATCCCCTCCGGACGATGCACAGCACGAATATTGTTGACCGTATTGACTATCCCTTTCTCATTCACCGCGAAGGTGTGCCCGCACAGGGAGCCGGGGTAGGCGAAGCTGGTGAAGGCGAGGCCCACATCCGGTGTCACGTGGACGATGGCGCAGTCACCGCGCAGCTGCGGGAAGCCATCTTCATTATGCGCAATAATTAACTCGCCCTCAGCGCTTATCCCCGCCAGGGTAGTGCAGCCATCCGACGTCGAACGCACCAGATCGCCGCGACAGTTCCAGGCAAACACCTCATCCACCGGCGCCTGCAGCCCCTCCGCCATGCCCTCCAGCTCCTGCCAGATCAGCGGAAACTGAGCCTGGACGGTTGCGCGCATGCGCTGGGTTTGCTCCGCCGTTTTCAGGGCGGTTACGGTTTGCCACAGCGCTGTTTGCCTGATTTTAGTATGCCAGGCCTCACGACCAAACGCGCCAAGCTGCTGACCCACCGCATAGGCGGAACCACGGATTGCGATTGTTTTCATATTGTCATCATTCACTTATGTTCAGGATACGTGTTGCAAAAACTCTTGCAGACGCGGATTGCTGCTGGCAGTGAGCAGCACCTCAGGTGAACCATCTTCGGCAATGGTGCCGCCATCAATAAAGATCAACCGGGAAGCCACCTCTCTGGCAAAGCCAATCTCATGGGTCACAATCACCATCGTCATGCCCTCTTCGGCCAGCGAGCGCATGACCTTTAACACCTCATGCCGCAGTTCGGGATCGAGAGCGGATGTTGGCTCATCAAATAACATCATTTTGGGTTTTACCGCCAGGGCACGAGCTATCGCCACGCGTTGCTGCTGTCCCCCCGAGAGCTCTGCCGGATAGTGGTTGGCGCGTTCGCGCAGACCCACGCGGTCCAGCAACGCCAGCGCCTGCTCCCGCGCCGCGGCCTTACTCTGCTTACGCACGCGAACCGGACCAAACATGACATTCTCAAGGGCGGTCAGATGCGGAAATAAATGAAACTGTTGAAACACCATACCGGCTTCGCGGCGAATATCACACTCATTCGCGTGCGGATCCGTAATATGCATGCCCGCCACCAGCAGCGTTCCCGAAGAGATCTCCTCCAGCTTGTTAATGCAGCGCAACAGGGTCGATTTTCCCGAGCCGGACGGGCCAATGATCACCACCACCTCGCCCGCTTCAATCTTTAAATTGATATCGTGCAGCACCTGAGTGGCGCCGAAGTTTTTCGCTACCGCGCTAAATTCAACCATGCTCATAAAATATGGATCCTTTTCTCAAGTTGTTTCAGTAGGAAGCTCAGGCACAATGTCAAAAACAGATAAATCATCGCCACCGCCGTCCACACCTCCAGTGCCCGAAAGTTACCGGCAATAATCTCTTGTCCCTGGCGGGTTAATTCTGCCACGCCAATCACAATAAAGAGCGAGGTATCTTTTATACTGATAATCCACTGATTGCCTAATGCCGGGATCATTCGCCGAAAAGCCAGCGGCATAATGACATGTAATAGGGTGCTGCGTGGCGATAACCCCATCGCCAGGCTGGCTTCTTTAAAACCTTTATTGATCGACAGAATCGCGCCCCGGGTGATCTCCGCTATATAAGCGCCGGAGTTAATCACAATGGTAATAATTGCGGCAGGAACCGGGTCAATACGCACTGGCAACACCATCGGCAGGGCGAAGTAGATAAACATCACCTGCACCATGATCGGCGTTCCACGGATTAATTCCACAAACACCAGCGATACCGTTTTTGATATTGTTCCGCCTAATGCGCGGCAGGTTCCCGCCAGCAAGCCAATGATTAACCCACCTAACAAACCGGACAAAGAGATAATCAGCGTCAGCTGCAAGCCCTGCATCAGCAGCGGTAAAGCATCCCAAATATAGCGACTGTCAAAATTCATCATTCTACCCGTCAAGAAGAAATGAGGTCGGATCGCTCCGACCTGGCAGGGTTATTTCGGCTGTTTAGCAAACCACTTAACGTAAATCTTGTCGTAGGTGCCATCGGCACGCAGGGCCTGCAGAGCCTGGTTCACTTTTGGCGTCAGGCTGCTGTTTTTCTGCATCGCAAAGCCATATTGCTGTGGCAGAATGCTGTCCGTCTCCCCGGTGGATTTGACCTTGCCATTACCCGCCGTCTTCACGTAGTAAAGGACATTTGGCGAATCGTGAACGACGGCATCGAGATTGCCGGCCTGAAGGTCAAGGTAGGCGTTATCGATATTCGGAAACTCGATATAATTCGCTTTATATTTGCTTTTCATAAAGCTGGCCGCCGCCGTCCCCTGCTTAAGGCCAACTTTTTTCCCGGTCAAATCACTGAATTTGGCAATGGAATTATCAGTACTTTTCACGGCTATTAACAGGTCGGCATTATAATACCCATCACTGAAATCCACGACCTGTTTACGCGCATCGGTAATGGTTATGCCGGCCATCGCCACGTCCAGATTACGCGACTGCAGTCCGGGGATGAGGCCGCCGAAATCCATCGGCCTTAATTCGTAGCTGATATGCATTTTCTTTGCGATAGCGTCCCACAAATCGATATCAAAGCCGACATATTTATCACCTTGTTTAAATTCAAAAGGGACAAAGGCGGTATCCACGCCCACCGTTATTTTGTCCTGAGCTGCTGTCACAAAACTGGCTGAACAAATAACCAAAGCCAGCGTCAGTTTTAATTTATTAAATAGTCCAGTCATAATTACCCTCAGCGTCAATGAAATGGCATGCAACGAATATCAGCCTGCGATATATATCGCCGGAAGAACCAATAACAACACTTGATATGCAGGGCGCATTATTATGCGCCCGAATGAAAAGGCTAATTTATTCAGAAAATAGAGAGTCGGTGGTATCCGGTACGGGCGTCTGGGCGCTGTTCATCACCATGGAGAGAAAACTGTAATAACCGTTTATCCCAATCAGATCCACCACGCCCTTCTCACCCCATAAATCAACGGCTTGTTGCCAGGTGCTATCACTCACCTTTTGCTGCTGATGCAGTTGCTGACAGAAGTCATAGATCACCTGCTCATCGGACCGGAGATCGTCTGGCGGGCGCCGTTGCTTAATCGCCCGCACCGCCGCGGCAGAGATGCCCTTCTCACGTGCTATTGGCGCATGGATCGCCCACTCTACCGGCTGTGACCAGTGCCGTGCTGTCAGCAAAATCGCCAGTTCAGAAAGACGCTGACCCAGCGCGCTGCGATAACGTAAATACTCCCCCATACGCTGGGCATGCGCCATCAGCTCGGGACTACGTAACAGCGGCTCAAAAGGCGGCAGTAAGGCGCCGCGCGGCCCATTGATGATCTCTTCCGCTAACTGACGTTGCCGCTCGTCCCATTCCTGTTCCGCCAGGGGCGGTAAACGATTGATCATAATTTTCCCGTCTCTTCGCGGATCACGCTGTTCAGCGTATCGACCACAAAGTCGATCTGCGCCGGGGTGATGATAAACGGCGGCGCGATCAGGATGTGATCGCCATACTGACCATCGATCGTGCCGCCCATGGGGTAGACCATCAACCCACGCGCCATACAATTTGCTTTGATCGCAGCATGCAGCTTCAGGGCAGGATCGAACGGGGTTTTGTTGTCTTTATCGCGCACCAGCTCGACGCCGGCAAACAGGCCGCGTCCGCGCGTATCGCCGACATGCGGTAACTCACCCAGCACCTCGCGCAGGGCCTGTTGCAGATAGGCGCCCTGCTGTTTGACGGCAGCCAGTAAATTATCGCGCGCAATCACCTGCTGCACCGCCAGAGCTGCCGACGCGGCGGTAGCATGACAAATGTAAGTGTGGCCATGCTGGAACAACCCGCTGCCCGCCTTCAGCGCGGAAACAATGGTCTCACTCGCCAGTACCGCCCCAATCGGCTGATAACCCCCGCCGAGTCCCTTGGCGATGGTTACTAAATCAGGCACCACGTCGTCTTGTTCAAACGCGTGCAGCGTCCCGGTCCGCCCCATACCGCACATCACCTCATCGGCGATATAGAGGATGCCGTATTTATCGCACAGGCGGCGCACCCCCTTCAGATAGCCCGGCGTCGGCGGCGTGGCCCCCGTCGTCGCCCCCACCACGGTTTCCGCACAGAAACCGATAATCGTTTCCGGGCCGGCCTCAAGGATGGCTTGCTCCAGCTCATTAAGCAGACGTTCGGTATACTGTTGCTGGGTCTCGTCAGCCCGACGATCGCGGTACTCATTGCAGGCTGAGACGCGGATAACATCCATTAATAAGGGGGCAAACTGGCGACGGCGCCATTCGTTACCGCCCACCGCCAGCGCGCCCAGCGTATTGCCGTGATAGCTCTGTTTACGGGCGATAAATCGGGTGCGCGATGGCTGGCCGATCTCCACAAAGTACTGCCGCGCCATCTTCAGCGCCGTCTCTATTGCCTCGGATCCGCCCGAGACAAAGTAGGCATAGTTAAGCTCGCCGGGCGCCGTGCGGGTGAGATGTTCGGCCAGCTGCTCCACGACATCACTGGTAAAAAAACTGGTATGCGCATAGGCCAGCTGATCGATCTGGCGGTGCATCGCCGCCAGCACATCAGGGTGTGCGTGTCCGAGGCAGGAAACCGCCGCCCCGCCGCAGGCATCAAGATACGGCTTTCCCTGGGCATCAAAGATATAGGCCCCCTGGGCACGTGAGGCCACGATCGGCGTGCTACGCAGGCTGCGGTGAATGACATGACTCATACTGGGTTCTGCTCCTGAATCCGCTACATTAATTGAGCGTATCTTGCAGGATCCATTTGGATCACGTCAACGAAATAAAGATATAAATGCATCCATAATTCTTATACCAGATACATTTGAATCATTTATCAGGATTTACCGGGGATCACATAGACGCCAGAATCGATAAGATAGCGTTCGGCACTTTCAATTTTACTCACCGCCTCCCGGCCGTGGCGCACCACCAGCATCGCCAGTAAACACTCCGCCAGCCCCATGCCGGAGACCACGGAAGGGAAAAATGACGGACTGTCGATGGAAAACAGCAGCGTGCAGTCTGCCGCCTGCGCTAAGGGGGAAACCGGCGAGTCGGTAATGGCGAGGATCTTCGCCCCTGCCTGCCGGGCTGCCCGTAAAACATCCAGTGATTCGCGTGAATAGGGCGCAAAGCTGGTGAGTAAGACGCAATCCCGGTTGGTCAGTTCGCGGGTGAAAACTTCGATATTGCTGGCCAGGCCATCGATTAACGATACCTGCCGGTTGAACAGTCGATAGACATAAAACAGCGACCACGCGATCGGAAAGCTGGCGCGGAATCCGCAGATATAGACATTCTCCGCGCTATCGAGCAAGGTCACCGCCTGCTCCATCTCCTGCGCATTTTCGTTTTGCGTAAAGGTCAGATTCGCCTGATGCGCCTGAAAAACCTCTTTATACAGCTGCGTTTGCGTGCCGCGGGCCATCATTTTTTCCGCTTTTGATACGTACGTATCATTGCGCAGCCCCAGGTCGTCAATGAAATCGCTTTTCAGCTCGCTCCAGCCGCGGTAACCCAGCCGCTGCGCCAGACGCAGCAGCGTCGCCGGTTTTACCCCGGCTTCCGCCGCGAAGGCACGCATCGATAACACCACCAGTTGGCTGGCATTTTGCAGTGAGAACTCGGCGGCGCGTTGCAGCTCGGGCGACAACCCGCCGAATTCATTAATGATTTTTTCCCTGAGATTCATGGCAGCTACTTACTGGTTTTAAGTGAAAGCTATCTAATCATATTTGAGATCAAGACTCTATAGGTGGCTAACGACCCCGCGGGTTACATCCGTTCCCCCTTCTCATTGCTGGCGTGCTTTACTTCAAATATGGCGCAAGAGGAATGTCACTGGCGGGTGGGAAAAGGTATGCTCTTATCAGGGGGCGTTACACATCAAAGCCCTGTTCACTGCTGGAAATTTCACCATGGCGCGCAACCGCACTTTTTCTCTCAATCTCCGTTGGCGAGCGCTGCTCAAAGACGCAGGGATGGAGCCTGAACATCTCCTCCGCCAGGCCGGTTTGCCGGACGACACCTTTTCAGACATCAATCGCGGTCTGACTACCGATGAGTACCTGCGTTTCTGGCGCGTGCTGGAAAAAGAAAGCGACGATCAGGCCTTTCCTTTGCCCTTTGTAGAAAGGGTCTCTGCGGAAGTGTTTGATCCCCCGCTGTTCGCCGCCTTGTGTAGTACCCACATGATGCAGGCGGTCCAGCGGCTGGCCAAGTATAAACTGCTTATTGCCCCCATGGCGCTGGAGACGACGGTCGTGCAGAACGGCACGCTGACAGTGTCTCCGCGCTGGCTGGGAGCAACAGAAATCCCTGCCTCTCTGGAAGTGGCAGAGCTGGCATTTTTACTTCGTCTGAACCGACTGGCCACCCGCGAACCGGTTCAGGCCGTGAAAGTAACGCTCTCACAGCCCCTCACCCGCCAGCAGACCCACCACTTTTCAGCCTTCTTCGGCACGACCATACAGCGTGGAAAGCGGGCGACCATCAGCTTTGCCGCCGCTGATGCCCTGCGGCCCTTTTTGACGGTGAACGAGGGTATGTGGCAGGTCTTTGAGCCGGAGCTGCAGCGTCGTCTCAGCCAGCTTAGCGATCAGGCCTCAACGGCTGAACGTGTTCATGCAGTCCTGCTGGAGCTTCTGCCGGGCAACGACGCCTCTATCGACAATACGGCGCAACGTCTGGGAATGAGCAAACGCACCCTGCAGCGCAGGCTGGAGCAGGAGGGAGAGAATTATCGCGCCCTTGTTCACGCTTGTCGCGAAGCGCTGGCTCGCCACTATCTTCTCAATACCACGCTTTCCGGTTATGAGATCGCCTTTCTGCTCGGTTTTGAAGATCCGAATTCCTTCTATCGGGCTTTTATGGCGTGGACCGGCCAGACGCCAGAAACCCTCAGAGACATGATGCGCCTCAACTAAGCGCGCGTCATGGCGCGCTTTGCCAGTATTGTGGCGCACCGTGCCAGCGACACCGCGCCTGACAGCAGGCACACTCAGCGCAGTCTACTTGCCGAGGTGCTTATGTTTATTCAGGAAAAGAAAACCGCGCTGGTCACCGGCGCATCGTCAGGGATGGGGAAAGCCATTGCCCGTCGTCTTATCCAGGAGGGTTACCAGGTTTACGTTGCTGCCCGGCAGCTCGGGAAAATGGACGATCTGGCTTCGCTAGGGGCCCAATGCCTGCAGATGGATCTCTCACGACAGGACGATCGGTTGGCGGTCGTGAACACCATTCTGTCTCAGACCGGAGGGGTCGATGTACTGGTCAATAATGCCGGTTTTGGCCTGTATGGCCCGGTCGAAGAGATCGGTATCGATGAGGCTCGCTACCAGTTTGAGGTCAATCTCTTCGGCGCGGCGCATCTCACGCAACTACTGCTTCCCGCGATGCGCGCCCGCCGTCGCGGATATATTGTCAATATCTCTTCCATGGGCGGGAAGATGTATAGCGTCCTCGGCGCATGGTACCACGCCACCAAACATGCACTTGAGGGGTGGTCAGACTGCCTGCGGCTGGAAGTTGCCGACTTCGGCATCAAGGTGGTTATCATCGAACCTGGAGTGATTGAAACCGGCTTCGGCGATGCGGCCAGTGAAAGTATTGTCAAACGTTCGGCCACAGGACCGTATGGTCAGTTGGTAAGAGGGGTCGCCCTGTCGATCCAAAAAACGTACGGCCATGGCACCGGCAGCGACCCGCAGACGATCGCCGAGGCGGTCCTGGTCGCGGTGAAGGCCTCAAATCCACGCCCCCGTTATGCCGTCGGTAAGTATGCCAAACTGCTTATCCGGATGCGTGTCTGGCTGGGCGACCGTCTTTTCGATCGTATTATCCTCAGCCAGATGCGCTGAGGTCATGTTCTGCTCACCTTCGCCTCGCGCTGGAGGGGGATGACTCCCCCAGCCAGTCGATAAAAAACGTCATAAACGCCGACACCTGCGGCGGCTGCAGCTTTCGCTGGGGAAAGACAAACTGCAGCCCAACCTCCTTGCGGTCTAAGGGGCTGAATCCGGTGAAGCGCTCGGCAAACAGCACCTGAAGCCGTCCCTCCTCGACATCCCTCTTCACATCCCACCATGATTTACCGGCGATCCCCGCCCCGCTGAGCGCCCACTGCCGCAGCAGTGCCCCATCGTCGCAGACCATCGCCGGCGTCACCCGCACCACGCGCTCCTTTCCCGCCTCCTCAAAGCGCCATTCATTCATCACCACACCGTGCCGCTCCAGCGCCAGACAGCGGTGATGGTGCAACTCGTCGAGGGATGCAGGCGTTCCGTGGGTAGCAAGATAAGCCTCCGAAGCCACCAGCACCCGGTGGTTGGGGCGGATATGGCGGATCGCCAAACTACTGTCTGGCAGGTTACCGACGCGAATGCTCATATCCAGCCGGTTGGCGACCAGATCCTCCACGCGCTCCCCTAAGAACACGGAAAACGTGACCTCCGGGTGACGGCGGGAAAAGTCGACGATGGCCGGGCTAAGATACTGTCGGCCAAAGTCGGAGGGGGCGGAAAGACGAATATTGCCGCTCAGCACCCCTTCCTTTTGCGTCAGCAACGATTCGGCGTGACGGGCCTCCTCCAGTACGCGCCGCGCGGCATGATAAAAATCTTCCCCCGCCCTGGTCAGGGTGATCGCGCGCGTGGAACGATGGAACAGGCGGGTCTGGTAGCGCTCCTCCATCGCCTTCAGGCGGGCCGTCATGGTGGCCGGTGAGAGCGATAACCGTCTGCCGGCGGCGGAGAGTCCCCCCGCCTCGGCGACAGCCACCAGCAGCGCCATATCTTCCAGCTTGCCCATTTTTCGTATTTCCTGAAAAGTGAATCTGATTTTAGCCTAATTATCAAAATCAGATCCCGACTGTAAAGTGATTTTCATTCCACTCGCAAGGGACACCCGTATGAACAGCCTCTCACTTTTCGATCGTTACCGCATCGGCGCGCTGCCGTTGAAAAACCGCATCGTCATGGCTCCCATGACCCGGGCGCGCGCCCTGCAGCCCGGAAATATCCCCTCCGCGCTGATGGCAGAATATTACCGCCAGCGCGCCAGCGCCGGATTGATCGTCACGGAGGCGACGCAAATCTCTCCTGAGGGACAGGGATACTCCTGGACGCCTGGCCTGCATTCCGCTGAGCAGATTGCCGGCTGGCAGCTGACGACCGGGGCCGTTCACCAGGCTGGCGGCGTTATCTTTTCTCAGCTCTGGCACGTGGGGCGGATGTCGCACGCTCGTTTTCATGCGGATGGGCAACCCGTGGCCCCGTCGGCACTGGCGCCGGACGCCCAGGTCTGGGTGGTGGATGAGCAAGGCCGGGGCCAGATGGTGGACTGCCCACCGCCGCGGGCGCTCTCCCGATCGGATATTCAGCGTATTGTCGCCGATTACCGTCAGGCGGCGCGCAATGCGATAGCGGCGGGGTTTGACGGCGTGGAAGTGCACGGCGGCAATGGCTATCTGATCGACCAGTTCCTGCGGCGTACCGCCAACCAGCGTACTGATGAGTACGGCGGTAGCCTGAGCAACCGGATCCGTTTTGCCCAGGAGGTGCTGACCGCCATCGGCGACGTCATTGGCCGCGAGCGGACGGGCATCCGCCTTTCCCCCTTCATTACTCAGCGCGGGATGAACGACCCGCAGGTGATCGACGCCATCCTTGCCCTGGCGGCCTGGTGCGAACAGCAGGGTATCGCCTTTATCCACCTGGCGGAGGCGGACTGGGACGATGCGCCAGCCGTTCCCCAGCACTTTCGTGACACGCTGCGCGCGACCTTCAGCGGCACCCTGATCGTGGCCGGCAATTACGATCAGCAAAAGGCGGAACGTATCCTCACCGCCGGTTTCGCCGACCTGGTGGCTTTCGGCCGGCCGTTTATTGCTAATCCTGACCTGCCGCAGCGGCTTCAGCACCGCTGGCCGCTGGCGACCGTCAGCGATCCCGCCACGCTGTTTGGCGGGACAGAGGTGGGCTATACCGACTATCCCTTCTATACGGAGCATAAAGAGTGAAAATGACCCGCAAAATGTTACCTGCCAGCCGTAGTTTCGCTGTTGTCTGCGCGCAGGCCAGACGCGGCATCACGCTGCGGCGCTGCGCCACAGCGCTGCTGCTTGCCGGGATATCCGGCTCCGCGTTTTCAGCCCCGCAGGGTTTGCTGAAGCCAGCCCAGCTCATCGTTGACAACGGCCTTCCCCCTGCCACACGCGTCGCCAATGAATTTGTCGCCAGGCAATACGCCACGTTCTGGAATACCGGTGATGAAGCGCTGGCCCGGGCGGCGCTGGCGGGGAATTTTATCGATAAAACGCCCCCGGAAGGGCGTCGGCAAGGGCCGGAAGGCGCGATCCTCGCCTCCAGAGCGTTTCGTCAGGCGGTGCCGGATTTACGTTGTGATGTCGAACAAATGATTGTGGCCGGTGACCGGGTGGTCTCACACTTACATTTTCATGGCCACTTTACCGGGACCTTCGGCACCCGGAAGGGTAAGGGACAAAATATCGATTTTATCGCCACCGATATCTATCAGATCAGCGGCGGTAAAATTGCCGCCAACTGGCATATTGAAGATAACCTGACGCTGATGAAACAGCTGGGCGCGCAATAAGCTGCCCACCCGAGCGGTGAGTAAGCGATCGCCATAACCACGAGCCCCCCGGTATCCGCCGGGGCGGCTCGCCTGGCGACAGACTGTGCTTAGATTTGCGCCATTCCACCGTCGACATAGATCTCTGCGGCGTTAATAAAGCTCGACTCGTCAGACGCTAAAAATACCACCGCCCTGCCAATCTCCTCCGGCTCGCCCAGCCGCCCGAGCGGTACGCTGGCGGCCAGGGCGTCGAACAAGCCCTGACGGTCCGCCTCCGCAACCAGTCCTCCCAGACCCGGGGTACGCACCGGCCCCGGGCTGACGACATTGATGCGGATCCCGCGATCGTTCACCTCCAGCGCCCAGGAACGCGCCAGGCTGCGTACCGCCGCTTTACTGGCGCTATAGATGCTGAAGTTCGCCGTCCCTTTGACCGCCGCCGTAGAGCCGGTCAAAATCACCGAGGCGCCGTCGGTGAGCAGCGGCAGCGCTTTCTGGACGGTGAACACCACCCCGCGCACGTTGGTGGCGAAAATCCGCTCGATGTGCGCTTCGGTGATGGCGCTGAGTGGCAGCATATCCCCGCCGCCAGCATTGGCGAACAGCACATCCAGCCGGCCGGACTCGTCGGCAATGGTCGCAAATACCGCGTCAAGGTCGCTTAACACGGCGGCGTCGGCGCGGATCCCGCGGGCGGCGGGCCCGATGAATCTTACCGCCGCATCCAGCTCCTCCTGTCGGCGGCCGGTGATATACACCTTCGCGCCCTGCTCCGCCAGCGCTTTCGCCGACGCCAGGCCAATACCGGTGCTGCCGCCGGTCACTAACGCCACTTTATCCGCAAGTTTTTTGCTCATGGTGCATTTCCTTGGTTAGAGTATAAACAGGCCAGGCTCGCGAAAGCGCCCCGCCGGGTATGGAAAGCACTGTAATCGCCTCAAAGAGGCGGAAAAATGGCCTAATCTGAAAAACACTTTTCCCCTCCGTGGATAATGGACGCCCGCTAACCAGGATACTGCGAATAATGGACCGATTTTCAGCCCTCAAAGCCTTCACCCGCGTTGTCGAAGCCGGCAGCTTTACCCGCGCCGCGGACTCGCTGGATATGCCCAACGCCACGCTCAGCAAAACCATCAAGCAACTGGAAGCGCACCTGGGGGTTTCCCTCCTGCAGCGCACCACCCGGCGTATTACCGTGACGCCGGAAGGACGGGAGTACTATGAAAAAGCTCGCTGCCTGCTGGAAGACCTGGAAGAGATCGACGCCTCCTTCAATACCGCCCACAATAAGCCGAAGGGCCATCTACGGATCGCCATCGGTGGGTCGACCGCGTGCGATGTGCTGATCCCGCTGCTGGCGGACTTTATGACCGCCTGGCCGGATATCCGTATCGATTTGCAGGTGGCCGATAAACCCGCGGACCTCATCAGCGGCAATATTGACTGCGCCATCCGCGGCGGGCCGATGGATGACTCGACGCTGATCGCCCGTAAAATCGGCGAGGCGACGCTGGTCACCTGCGCCACCCCTGGCTATCTTCAGCGCTGCGGCACGCCCGCCTCGCCGGATGAACTCCATCATGGCCACCAGCTCATCAGCTATCTGTCGCCGGCCAGCGGCAGAGCGTTTCCGTTTCGCTTTACGCGTCACGGCGTCAGTACCGAGCTCAAGACAGAGCCCCATCTCGGCATCAATGAGAGCAACGCGCATATTGCCGCCGGCGAGGCGGGCTTAGGCATTGTGCAAACCTTTACCTATTCGCTAAAACCCGCGCTGGCAAGTGGCAAGCTGGTGGAGATCCTCGCCGCCTGGCGCCCGGCCCCCTATCCCTTTCACGTCGTCTATGCCCGGCACCGGCACGTGCCGCCCCGGCTCCGCGTCTTTATTGAATGGCTGGCGGCGGTTTTTCCGGCTGCGGTGCAGGGATAAAGCGCGTTATCTGACGCAGCGCCGAGGGTGGTCCACAATTGAACGCACTGACCGCTATTTTTCCTTTTTACGACCGTCCGAAAAACACCAATGATTAAATCTACGATTTGATGTTTCTACACAAAATATAAACGAAGATTTAAATTGATATGAATGGGTTGACAATAACATTGGCTATGGGTAGATTTCATGGGCCTAAGTTGTGGCCTTTCCTAATCTGACATAAGAGACTAATGGATACTGAATTTAGTAGCGGTCCGAATATGGCCTTAACGGTTATTCGGACAAGTAAACATAAAATCGATTGTGATCACTTCTTCGTTTTGGTGTGTCTCGCCGGAGCCTGATGCTCTCGTGTTGTCCCACCTCGACCAGAGTTTTCACGGTCCCGAGGTGTGTTATGAACTTCAAATCTACCCTTTTTCCTGGTGTCAAAACCATGACATCAACGCTGCGTGTCCGGCCGCCCCGCGATCGGGCGTCGTCTGCGCGCAAAAAACAGCAAAGCTCTATATTCTCTTCGAAAATCATCGAGTTGAATCAACGCATTACTAACTGGCGCGTCAGTCCTGTCACCGGCCAGCTGGAGCGTCGTTGCCGCTTCTCTGATGGCGAAGACCCACAAAGTCGCCCCTTCGTCGCCTGATTCAGCCGTTACGCCGTAGGCCGTGTCTGCGCGCTATGCCGCAGCCCGTTTTCGTGCGTCACGCTGAGTTAAGTCACTGCTGGTACCTGTTTATTCACTGATGTATTCATACTTGTACATCGGCAGGAATAATCACGTCCAAATAAAACAAAATATAAACTTCACGCCTGTTTATTTTTAATAATAAACAGCGGGAAGCCCTGTGCGAAATTAATTAAAACCGATCGCTGATGCGACATCGGGCTATTTTCGGCCGCCCTTAATCCGGGTCTTACCGTAAAAAGCCTGCTGCCGCCCGGCGACAGGAGCAGCACTATGACTGTACAAATCAAGAACCGAAATAAAAAAAGCACGCTGTCTATGCGTGCCGCCCAGGAAGCCCAAAACGGTATCGCAGAAACCCTGGTCAACCTCAACACTACCCGGGAAGGGCTGCAGGAAGCCCAGGCAAATGCCCGGCTGGAGCGGGATGGCCTGAACGAAGTGACTCATGACAAGCCACCGCACGCGCTGATCCAGCTGCTGATGGCGTTTAACAACCCGTTTATTTATGTGCTCGCCATTCTCGCCGGGATCAGCTTCTTCACCGACTACTGGCTGCCCACCAGCCATGGCGAAGACGGCGACCTGACGACGGTGATAATCATCGGCACCATGGTTGCCCTCAGCGGACTGGTGCGCTTCTGGCAGGAACACCGCTCGGCCAAATCGGCCGAAGCGCTGAAAGCGATGGTTCGCACCACCGCGACGGTCGTTCGTCGCGAACACGCCGGGCAAAAAGGAACGCCACGTGAAATCCCGATGCGCGAGCTGGTGGTGGGCGATATCGTGCAGCTCTATGCGGGCGACATGATCCCGGCCGACGTCCGTTTGATCGAATCACGCGACCTGTTTATCAGTCAGGCCGTCCTGACCGGCGAAGCGCTGCCGATTGAGAAGTACGACACCCTCGGCGACGTGGCGCAGAAATCCGCGCACGACAAGGCGGTTGACAACGAAAATCTGTTGGATATGCCTAACATCTGCTTCATGGGGACCAACGTTGTCAGCGGCACCGCTCAGGCGGTCGTGGTGGCGACCGGGCCAAGGACCTACTTTGGCTCACTGGCAAAAGCGATTGTCGGCACCCGGGCGCAAACGGCGTTTGACCGCGGGGTGAACAGCGTCAGCTGGCTGTTGATCCGCTTTATGCTAGTGATGGTGCCGGTGGTGTTCCTGATTAACGGCCTGATGAAGGGCGAATGGTGGGATGCCCTGCTGTTTGCTCTGGCCGTCGCCGTAGGCCTGACGCCAGAAATGCTGCCAATGATCGTCAGCGCCAACCTCGCCAAGGGCGCGGTGGCCATGGCGAAGCGTAAAGTCGTGGTTAAGCGCCTTAACGCGATTCAGAACCTGGGCGCGATGGACGTGCTGTGCACCGACAAAACCGGCACCCTGACGCAGGATAAAATCATCCTTGAGCACCACGTCGACACGCACGGTCAGAAAAATCAGTCCGTGCTGGCGCTGGCCTGGCTCAACAGCCACTATCAAAGCGGCATCAAAAACTTGATGGATCAGGCGGTCATTTACTTCTCTGAAAATGAGTCGGGCTTTGTGCAACCTCAGGAGTACAGCAAAGTCGATGAGATGCCGTTCGACTTCGTGCGCCGTCGCCTGTCGATTGTGGTGAAAGACAGCCAGAGCAATCATCTGCTGGTGTGCAAAGGCGCCGTGGAGGAGATGCTGAGCATCGCCACCCACATGGAAGAGAATGGCAAGGTTATCCCCCTCGACGATCAGCGCCGTGACGCCATGCTGGCGATGGCGAACGACTACAACAAAGACGGCTTCCGCGTTCTGGTGGTCGCTACGCGCGACATTCCGAAAGCCGAAGCGAAAAGACTGTACAGCACCGCTGATGAGCACGATCTGATTATCCGCGGCTTCCTCACCTTCCTCGATCCACCTAAGGAGAGCGCGGGTCCGGCGATTGCTGCCCTGATGGATATTGGCGTCGCAGTCAAAGTGCTGACCGGCGATAACGCGATTGTCACTACGCGGATTTGCCGCCAGGTGGGACTGGAGCCAGGCGAACCGGTACTCGGCCCGCAGATTGAGGCGTTGAGCGACACGGCCCTGCAGCAGTTGGTGGAAGAGCGCACGGTGTTCGCCAAGCTAACGCCGCTGCAGAAATCACGCGTGCTGAAGGCGCTGCAGGCCAACGGTCATACGGTGGGCTTTCTCGGTGACGGCATTAACGATGCCCCTGCTCTGCGCGATGCCGACGTGGGTATCTCGGTCGACAGTGGCACCGATATCGCCAAGGAATCGGCCGACATCATCTTGCTGGAAAAGAGCCTGATGGTGCTGGAAGAAGGCGTCATCAAAGGCCGCGAGACCTTTGGCAACATTATGAAGTACCTGAACATGACCGCCAGCTCCAACTTCGGCAACGTGTTCTCGGTACTGGTGGCCAGCGCGTTCATTCCGTTCCTGCCGATGCTCGCGATCCAGTTGCTGCTGCAAAACCTGATGTACGACATCTCCCAGCTCGCGCTGCCGTGGGACAAAACGGACAAAGAGTTCCTGAGCAAACCGCGCAAGTGGGATGCAAGAAACATCGGCCGCTTTATGGTCTGGATTGGCCCGACCTCGTCCATTTTTGACATGACGACCTTTGCGCTGATGTGGTTTGTGTTCAGCGCTAACAGCGAACACATGCAGACCCTGTTCCAGTCCGGCTGGTTCGTTGAAGGCCTGCTGTCGCAGACGCTGGTGGTGCACATGCTGCGTACCCAGAAAATTCCGTTCATTCAGAGCACCGCCGCCTGGCCGGTACTGATGATGACCGGTCTGATTATGGCTATTGGAATTTACGTGCCGTTCTCTCCGCTCGGGCCGTTGGTTGGGCTGCAGGCGCTGCCGTGGCAGTACTTCCCGTGGCTGGTCGGCACCCTGCTCGCCTACTGCTGCGTGGCGCAGGGCATGAAAACGTTCTACATCCGTCGCTTCAGGCAGTGGCACTAATTCTGCGTTAAAGACGGTGATTCACGTGCCGCTTCGGCGGCACCTTTCAGGCAGGCCACACAGGCTGGAAGCATTATGGAAAAGCAACATTCCATCATTTTCCTGATTAAAAATAAGACCATCGCGTTGATTGTCTTATTTTTAATGAAAATAACCCGCACCCTTCGCGTCCGTGCCCTGGCATGGTACGCCGGAGGGAAGATTAACTATCAACACACTAAAGCATTACTGAACCTCGCCAGCGCCATACATCGTTTTTCGATCAGGTTACTGCGTTTTATTTCACTACCCGCCCTGTAGAGGGGGAATTCATAATGTCCGGAACCACTCTGTTAATTCACCTGGCTGGCGCCATCGCATTGCTGCTCTGGGGCAGCCATATGATTTCAACGGCGCTGCAGCGCGGCTTCGGCACGCCGCTGCGCAACTGGATGGGACGCCACCTCACTAACCGCTGGACCGCCCTGCTCTCCGGCATTGGCATTACCGGCATTCTGCAAAGCAGCACGGCGGTCAGTATGATGGCGACGTCATTTACCGCCGCAGGTACGCTAAGCCTTGCCCCCGCGCTTGCGGTGATGCTCGGCGCCAACATCGGCTCCACGCTGGTGGTCCAGCTGATGAGCTTTAACATGGAAATCGCCATTCCGCTGCTTCTGCTGGCCGGGTTTGTGGTTTTCAAGCTACGCGACCATTCCAGCTTTGAAAGCGTGGGCTGCGCCCTGATTGGCCTCGGCCTGATGCTGCTGGCGCTGCATTTACTGGGTGGCACGCTGCAGGACATTGAGGTCACGCCGGTGTTTCATGCCGTGATGCAGGGGCTACAGGGCGATATTTTCATTGCCCTGCTGGTGGCGGCGCTCCTGACGCTCCTGTGCCACTCCAGCGTGGCGATGATTTTGCTGATCGCCTCCCTCGCCGGTACCGGCACGCTGACCCCGGCTACGGCCCTGGTGCTGGTGCTTGGCGCCAACATCGGCGGCGCGTTACCGCCGGTGTTAAACGCCGGGTCCGCGGTGGCCCGCCGCCTGCCGGTTGGCAACCTGATGGTCCGCCTGTCCGGCTGCGCGCTGGCGTTACTGCTTCTGCCGTTGCTGATGGCGATCGCCCGTAAATCCGGGCTGAACACGCCGCAGCTGGTGGTGTGGTTTCATACCGCCTTTAGCGTGGCGCTCGCGCTGCTGTTTATCGGCCTGAACGTGCCAATGGCTCGCTTCCTGGAGCGACTGTTTCCGGAAGAAGAGCGCGTAGGCGACCCGGGTATGCCGATGTATCTCGACGATGCGGGTCTGGAAGTGGCTTATATCGGCCTGTCCAATTCGGTTCGCGAATCGCTGCGCGCCGCCGACATGCTAACCATCATGCTGGACCGACTGCTGGTGCTGTTTGTGACCCAGGAAAAACAGGCTGCCGATGACATCCGCCAGCTGGAGCAGTCGGTCGATCTGCTCAGCGCGGCGGTTCGCGCCTACCTCGCCGACATTGGTCAGGACGGGCTGAATGATGCGGATGCCGCTCGTGCCCAGGAGATCCTGATGTTCATCATCAATGTTGAGCACGCGGGCGACATTCTCTCCAGCAATCTGACCCAGTTGGCCACGCGCCGCGCACGCCGGGGAGAACATTTTAACGACTTTGAATTACACCATATTCGCCTGCTGCATGCGGAGCTCCTCACCAGCCTGAACTTAGGAATAGCGGCATTCCTGCGTGAAGACTTGTCTGCTGCCCACCAGCTGGTGCAGCGCAAAGAAACCATCCGCCAGCTGGAGGCCTCCGCCAGCCGCGAGCACTTCAAAAAACTGCGGGAGGACAAGAATGCCTGGGCGGAATCCGGCGACATTTTCCAGCGGGTGCTACGGGACTACCGCCGCGTGCATCACCATATCGCCGCCGTCGCCTACCCGGTCATTGACCGCCTGGGCGATACCTCGCTGCGGTTTATTGAAACGCCGCCGGATGTTTAAAAAACAATAACCGCCAGCGCGCGGACGAGATCCTTTTCAAGGCAAGCAACGTTAAGGTACAAAAAATGCGAGTGTTAATCTGCTCGGGTCGGTTTTATGCCGACACCCATACCATCACCCATGTGCTGGATCTCTATGCCCGTACACAGACGATTAACGTGTTGATTCACGGAGGGCACCAGGCGCTGGGCGGCGCGATAGAAAACTGGGCGCGCGGGATCGACGTTCACGTGATCCGCTACCCGGCAAACTGGGCGCTGCACGGAAAATATGCGGAGACAAGGCGCAATTTGTTTATGCTGGAAGACAGCCGCCCTGACGTACTGCTGGCTTTTCCTGGCGGAGAAGATACGGCGGAGTGCATAAAGATGGCGAAACACAGAGGGATCCGCGTCATCGACGTCGTTTAACCTGAGTGGGTGAAGTTCGGTGACCATGGCCACAGGCAGGCGTCCGCTGAAGGGGTATTGAATGACGGCCTTGACGATTAACCAGCAATGGTCAATATAGAGAACCTTACTCGTCTAAGTGTAAGCTGAGCGCAGAGAGGAGAGTCAGGCGGGGGGCCCGGCCCCCAATTGTCCGGGAACATTATGGGCAATACCGCTCAGCATACCCTCAGGCTTCCGTTGGTCCCCGGGATGAGATTTCACGTCCACTCCCCTTATTCGTGCGGTATCGAAACCAGGAACAGCCGGACAACGACACCCGCCATACCTTACCTGGAGCGAAAAAATGACCTCATCCATTGCCATCGTCGGAGCAGGACTCGGCGGCCTCATGCTCGCACGTGTTTTACATGTTCACGGCATTTCCTCTGTGGTCTACGAAGCTGAAGCCTCTCCCGAGGCCCGCCCACAAGGTGGCTTGCTGGATATCCACGATCATAATGGCCAGCGGGCGCTGATAGCGGCAGGCCTGTACGATGCCTTCCGGGCCCTTATTCTTCCTGGTGGTCAATCCACGCGCGTACTCGATAAAGCGGGCAACGTATTGTTCGAGCAGTTCGATGATGGTTTGGGCGGCCGACCAGAAGTCTCTCGCGGCGCGCTTCGCACGCTGCTGCTGGAGTCGCTTCCTGCGGACACCGTGCAATGGGGCCGTAAAGTGGCAGATATCGTCCCCCATGATGACGGCACGCATAGTTTGTACTTTACGGATGGCGCCACCACCAGGGTCTCCCTGGTGGTGGGCGCAGATGGTGCCTGGTCGCGTGTCCGCGCTCTGGTCACCGATGCTGTCCCTGCCTATGCGGGATTTTCGTATGTCGAGCGCTGGCTTAGTCACGTTGATACTGATCATCTGGCTTGCGCGCAAGCAGTAGGCCGCGGCTCATTTTTTGCGCTCTCGCCGGGCAAGGGTATCATGGCGCACCGGGAGCCTGGCGGCGTGATCCACGTTTACATTGCTCTGTGCCAGCCCCAGGCCTGGTTCGCTGACGTGACGTCCGCTAATGCACAGGTTGACGTGCAACGCATAGTCGATGAATTCGATGGCTGGGCGCATCCACTGCAAACATTGATTACGGAGGGTGATGGTGAGCCCGTATTGCGCCCTATTCACTTTTTACCTCCCGGACTTCGATGGCCGCGAACAGCAGGCGTAACGCTGTTGGGCGACGCCGCGCATCTTATGCTGCCGTTCGGCGAAGGCGCTAATCTCGCGTTAGAGGATGGCGCTGAGCTGGGACTCGCGATTGCGGCCAATGCAGATAATCCTGAAGCCGCGCTGTCCGCTTATGAAGAACAGATGTTTATCCGCGTCGAAAGTGCGGCCAACGACGCGCAGGCAATGGCAGGCATTCTCTTTGGGGACGAGACACCCGGCGCGTTGTTGCATTTTTTTAACCAGTATAAAACAGGATCCTGATCCCCGACGCTGCGGTGATTCTTGCGCCATGAACAAATAACCCTCCCGGCATCGGGAGGTCACCGTTCAGGATGTCCGGAGAATAACGATCCGGATATAAAATCATTAAAACGCTGTCGCAATAGCTGAAATCTGGAACGAGTTATTTTAATAACCCCTTCATGATCAAAGACAGACCGAACTCAAAACACGTATCCGGATGTTGGTGGGTAAGCGCATCGATACGACTGATTTCTGTTGAGGGTGTAGACAATCTTTCATCATCATGTCTGTCTGTACGAGACTGCTCCTCCAATACGCATCCCAGGGTATATTCGCTAATAGTGAGTAATATCATTGCGGCTTCGGCCTCAGAAAAGCCGGCCCGCATAAGGTAAGCCACCTTTGGGTAGAACGTTTCCACTCCTACCCGCGCCGGTGTTGTCCCCGCATGGAGCAGTGCGCCATCCCGATGAGCGAGAAGCGCGCGGCGGAAACTGCGCGCGTTATTTGCCAGCCAGTCTGCCCACTCGGCCGTGTCTTCAGCCAGCGGAAGCGAATGGTGCCTGGCCAAAACAGTTGCGGCCATCTCTTCCAGTAAGCTGGCCTTGTTCCTGAAATGCCAGTACAGCGTTGCGGATTCTACCCCCAGCTTTTGCGCCAGCTTTCGCGTCGTTATCGCTTCCAGCCCGACTTCATCTAAGAGTGCTAATGCAGCATTAATGACCTGATCCCGCTGAATTTTAGCCATGGTGTTCATCCTGTTGTTAATGCATCCAACCGAGCCCGTGGTAGATGAAAAGAGATCTTCTCCTGACCAGGAGCCTACCGGCGCCATTGATGAAAATAAATCTATCATTGATAGAAAAATTGATCAATGATAGATTTTTAACGCATCGCACCTAAAGGTCATCCCATGAATATCAATCGAGATACGCAGGTAAAGAAAACAAACCATGCTGGCCCCATCAATGCCATCCCGCCGGTTTTGTGGATGCAAGCCGCCATCATCACCCTTGGTGCATTCGCTACCATGCTCTCATCCACCATGCTCAGTGCTGCGCTTCCGACCATGGCAAACGGCCTTGGGGTGACGGACGCCTCCATCCAGTGGATAGCCACCGCGTACCTCATGGCGCTGGCCGCAGGCGTTCCGGTTAGCGCATGGGCGGTAAAACGGTTTGGCGCCACCCAACTTTGGCTCTATGCACTTATTTTATTTGGTGTTTTCTCGGCAGTTTGCGCGTTATCCCCGAATATCGAGGTGCTGCTCACCGCCAGAATAATGCAAGGTCTGGCAGGCGGGTTACTCGTGCCGGCCGGGCAGACGATCCTGGGTCTGGTGGTCGGTCGTGAGCGCCTCGGGCGGATCATTGGTACGATAGGCGTGGCTATCGTCATTGCGCCCTTACTGGGAACGTCTCTGGGGGCCGTGCTGCTTCAGGTCTGCGGATGGCGAGTCTTGTTTTTTATTAATGTCCCCTTATCTCTCTGTGCCTGGCTTGCGGGATGGAAATTACTCCCTCGCCCGACAATAAAAAATGATAAGCCGCTCTCCCTGGACTGGATGGGGTTAATACTGATTCTTTGTAGCCTTCCCCTGCTCATGGAGGGTATTAAAGGCGTCAGCCTGAATAGTGGTGAAAATAGCGGGAACATTATCTTACTCAGCGTGGGCGCACTGTTTATCGGCTTGTTTATCTTTCGCTCTTTTCGCATTGACTCGCCTTTACTTCATCTCAGCCTTTTCAAACATCGTGGCTTCACATTATCGGCGTTGCTGATGGCTATCGGAGGTGCGGTGAATTTTGGTGGACAGTTCCTGCTCCCGTTGTATTTCCGCGATGTTTGCCATGAAGCACTGGCTGATGTGGGTTTGCTCCTTACCCCGCAGTTAATCGGTTCTGCCACAGGATTCCCGGTCGCCGGTTATTTCTCAGACCGGCTGGGTCCTCGCGTGGTGCTGATCGTTGGCGGCTTGATCTCGGTGTTAGCGACATGGCCGCTGGCCATGATTGATGGAGGCAGTAGCTACCTCCTGGTCGGTAGCGCACTCGCTATCAGAGGGTTCGGTTTAGCCCTTGCGACAGTGCCGGCGATGGCGGCAGGCCTGGCGATGGCGGGTACCCGTCATGTTTCTGATGCAGCACCGATTCTCAACATCCTGCAGCGTGTTGGCGCGATGGCTGGCGCGGCCCTGGTGACGGCGTGCTACGTCAGACTGGCGCATACGCAGGGTAGCTTAGCCGCCTTTCAGCACGCCGGGTGGATACTGATCAGCGGCGCCATACTGCTCACCCTTTCAGCACTTTTCATGGTGAACCATCAGGGATCATCAACGCGGGAAGAAACAAGATAACCGGTCTGGCGTCCTGTCCCGCACCCGGTACGCAATAGTTAACACCTCATTCTGAATGAGCGCGAGAGAGGCGTGAATGCCAGTCAACGACACCAGCGACTGGCATTGCACGCGACTCCCCACTAAACCGAACCAATCAATCCGCCATCGACCCGGATCACCGCCCCGGTAATGTAGCTGGCAGGCTGGCTTGCCAAAAAGGCAGCGGTAGCGCCGTACTCATGGGGGTGGCCATAACGTCCCGCCGGAATGCTCAGACGACTCTTCTCCGCGACCGCTTCCGCAGTGGAATGTTCCCGTTTCGCCTTGATAGCATCCAGCTGCCCCACCCGGTCGGTAGCAATGCGCCCAGGCACCATCACATTCACCGTGACGCCGTCGGCCGCCACTTCAGCGGCAAGGGTTTTCGACCAGCCGAGTAAGCTCATGCGCAGCGCATTCGACAGGGCGAGACCCGGAATCGGGGCAATCACACCGGACGAGGTGGAGGTAATAATGCGTCCCCAGCCACGGCTGCGCATGGCGGGCAGTAGTTTATCGGTGAGCTGGATTAACGAGGCGACCATCACTGAAAATTGCTGTTGCCAGACGGCGCCGTCCGTCCCCTGTGCCAGCGTGGGCGGTGGGCCACCGGAATTATTGACCAGAATATCGATGTCGCCCCAGTGCTCGCGGATATCGGCGATGACCGTATCAAACTGTTCCGGGACGGCAAAATCCAGCGGCCAGGCGCGGGCGGTACCGCCCAGCTGAGTGATGCGTTCCACCGTTTGCGCCAGCTTCTCTCTGTTGCGGCCTGTCACGGCGACCTTCACGCCTTCCTGCGCCAGCGAGCAGGCGATAGCCTGTCCAAGACCACTTCCCGCACCGCAAACCAGTGCCACACGCTGTTGTATCTGCAAATTCATAAATGCTCCTGATTGTATTTTCAGGAGCATTATGTGCAATAGTGATGCCAGTTATACGCGTGGGCTTTTTACATTGACCTGGTCAAACGCGTATTGCAGGTGTTTTCTCATCAACTCTGCCGCCTGTTCCTGTTTGTTCTCTCGCAGGGCATCAATGATGGCAACGTGCTCTTCGCACCACTCTTTTACGCGACGCTTATTGTGATAGCTACCAAATTCCAGCAGGCGGCGCAGCCGGTTTTGCTGCTGAATAGCCTGTAATACAAACAGGTTGCCGCTGGCCTCTGCCAGCAACTCATGAAACGCCGCATCGGTTTCGAAAATCTCTTTGGCCGGGACCTGCGTAATGTCCGGGTGGGTGATGAGTCTCAGATGCCGGGCGCGCAGACGTTTAAGCATCTGCCGGTCAACATGCAGGTTGGGCGTCAGCAACGCCATCGGTTCAATCATCAGGCGAAAACCGTAGCTATTGCGCAGAGCGATATCGGAGTTCAGGGTTTGCAGAAAGCGCCAGCCATGCCCTGCATTGCGGGCAATCAGGCCATCCTCCGATAGCTTCACCAGTGTACGGGTCAGCACGCCGCGATCAACATCATAGCGCTGGCTGATTTCGGTCTGGGTAAAGGATTCCGGCAGGATACCTGCAATGCGGTCATGGACCAGTTGCTCGTACAACTTCTGGTCATTGCTCTTGGACTGCTCAATCTCCAGCTGATCCAGCTCATTACTGCGTTTAAGGAGGAAAAAACCCTGGTTTGGCCGCGCTTCAACCGCCCCCATTCGGGTCAGTTCCTTGAGCCCGGCACGTACCGGCGTACGCGAAACACCCAACGCATCGGCAAGATGTTGCTCACGTAAATGATGACCTGGATCGAATCTTGCTTCAGATATCAGGTCGAGTATTTGCCGGGCTATCCGGCGACTGCTCGCAGTGGAGTCAGGCTGCATGAATTCACGATTCCCTGAAATGCATTGTTGTGGTCGATATATACAATATCACGAGCAACAAAACGCAGCAAAGTAAAGCAGAGAGTGCACGGTTAACGTGCAACACGCACCAGAATGAGACATTTTTTTCACACACATAATTGTATTTATTGACTCACTAAATTCAATTTAAACCTTAGCCAGGAGACGACTATGTCCAGCAATTCTTTTCTGTTTCGCCATGTGCGTACTTTGATGTTCGCGCTGACCGCCCTGCCGCTCGTCAGCCATGCGGCGGTGGAAACCATCGCCAAGGGTCAACTGACCTATGGAACGGCAGCGACGTTCATGCCTTTTGAATACGTGAAAGCAGGCAAGCTTACCGGCTTCGATATCGACCTGATCAACGCGCTAAGCAAAGAGATCCAACTGACGCCAGCGCCAATGCCGATGGAATTCAAAGGGCTTATTCCGGCGCTGCAGGGTAAACGTCTGGATATCATCAACTCCGCCATGTACGTCAATCCGACCCGTGCCGAGCAGGTTGACTTCGTACCCTATCTGAAAATCGGCAGCCGCGTGGTGGTCCGCAAAGGTAACCCGGCCAACATCACCGGACGTGACCTGAGCCTCTGCGGCAAAAACATCGCCGTGACGCTCGGCGGGATCGAAGAGAGCCAGGCGCGGGCAGACAATCAGCGCTGCGTGGAGGCCAAAAAACCGGCCATCAACGTCATGACGTTCCCCGCCGCCACCGATTCCGCCGTGGCCGTCGCCCAGGGACGTGCCGATGCCGAGTTCCTCTCCACGCCGGGCACCGTCGCCCTGTTTACCGAAAAAGCCGGCATGTTCGAAGCGGTTGGCGCTGAGTTCGAAGCGAATACTCACATCGCCTTTGCCGTGCGTAAAGGCGATACCGCAACCCAGGCCCTGCTGGAGCAAGGTCTGCAGAGACTCGTCAAAAATGGCACCTACACGCAACTGATTAAGAAGTGGAACTTCCCAGACTCCGTTGCCCTTTTCTAACCCGTTTGCCATTAACCGGAGAACGCTATGTCGATCGATTTAATGTGGCAGTACTTCCTCTCCCCCGAATTTATTCGGGGTGCGTGGATGACGCTACTGATTACCCTCTGCTCACTGTTGTGTGGCGTGGTGCTGGGCCTGGTGTTGGCGCTGTTGCAGGAAGCGCCGTTTCGCGCCGGGAAAGGGCTGGCCTTTTTCTACCTGTGGCTGTTTCGCGGGACGCCGGTGCTGTTCCAGATAATCTTTGTCTACAACGTGCTGCCAGGCTTCGGCTTACGCTTCTCCGCGTTTACCTGTGCAGTGCTGGCGCTTTCGCTCAATGAAGGCGCCTACATGGCGGAAATTCTGCGCTCTGGCCTGCAGGCGGTGAAAAGCGGCCAGCGCACCGCCGGCATGGCGCTGGGGATGACTCACGGCCAGATCATGCGAAAAATCGTTCTGCCTCAGGCCGCACGCATCGTTCTGCCGCCGATGGGTAACCAGATGATCAGCATGCTGAAATCGAGCGCGCTGGTCTCGGTTATCGCCGTTCAGGAACTGCTGCTGGTCGCTAACCAGGCCGCCAGCGCCAGCTTCCGTTACTTCGAAGCGCTTTGCGCTGCGGGCATCTATTACCTGCTGCTCACCAGCCTGTTCATGATCTTCCAGTCGTGGCTGGAACGCGTGCTGGATCCCAGGCAGCGCCGCAGCAAAAGCCAGAAGCGGCTGACTCGCCTGTTTAAATTACCGAAAACCGTCCGGGAGGAACCATGAGTGAGAAACCGCTGCTGGAGATGATCGGCATTGATAAGACTTTTGGTCGCCAGACCGTACTCAAAAACTGCTCTCTGACCGTGCAACGCGGAGAAACCGTGGTGCTGATTGGCCCGTCCGGCTCGGGAAAATCCACCCTGCTACGCTGCGTCAACATGCTCTCGCCCGCCGACAGCGGCGATGTGTTCTTCGCCAGCCAGCACATCAGCCGGGGCGATGTGCCGGCGCACAAACTGCGTCAGCGCATTGGCATGGTGTTCCAGAACTACGAGCTGTTCTCGCACCTGACCGCAGCGGAAAACATCATGCTGGCCCCGATGACGGTGTTGGGAATGAACCGTATTGATGCCCGCAAACTGGCGGACAACCTGCTGGCAAAAGTGCGCATCAACGAACGTGCAGACCATTTTCCGGACGAGCTCTCCGGCGGACAGCAGCAGCGCGTGGCGATTGCCCGGGCGCTGGCGATGAAGCCCGAGCTGATGCTCTACGACGAGCCCACTTCCGCCCTCGACCCGGAGATGATCCGTGAAGTGCTGGAAGTCATGGCGGAGCTTAGCGCAGAAGGCATGACCAGCATGGTGGTGACTCACGAAATGGGCTTCGCCCGTCGGGCCGCTAACAAGATTCTGTTTATGGAAGACGGCGAAATTATCGATCGCGCCAACACCAGCGATTTCTTCGCCGGCCATGTCAGCGACCGCGCGCAGCGCTTCCTGACGCAAATATTACATTAATCACGGAGTTCCTATGTCCAGTTATCAGGTTGACAGCGCTCGTATGAAAAAGGACTTAGCGACGCTGGTTGCCATCAACACGGAGAATCCACCGGGCCATGAGCGCGAAGCCGCCGAATGTCTGGAAGGCTGGCTGCTGACCGCCGGGTTCGATCTCTCCTTTAGCGAATACGCACCGGGGCGGACCAACGTTATCGCCGTCCTGAACAATGGACCGGGGCCGTGTTTCGCCTTTAACACCCACCTTGACACCGTTCCGGCGGGCAGCGGCTGGGCCAGCGATCCCTTCACGCTCACCGAGCGTGACGGACGCCTGTATGGACGCGGCGCCTGCGATGCCAAAGGCCCGCTGGTGGCGATGGTTGAAGCCCTGCGTCTGCTGGCTGCCAACCGTCAGCAGTGGTCCGGCACATTGATGGGGGTGTTCACCGCCGATGAAGAGGTCGCCAGCGAAGGGGCGAAATTCTACGTCCGCGATAATCCACCGGCGATTGATTTCGCGGTGATTGGCGAGCCGACCTCGAATGCCACCTTCTCCGCCCACAAAGGCAGCTTACGTCCTCGCGTGCGGGTTAAAGGCGTCACCGCGCATTCCGGTACGCCGGAGCTGGGGGTTAACGCGATTTACCAGTCAGCGCGCCTGTTAGGGTTGATTGAAGAAGCCCACCACCAGCAGGTGCGTTGCCGCTGCCACGATCTGGTCGGCAACGCCAGCCTGACGGTAACCCGCATCCACGGCGGCCATGCGGACAACGTGGTGCCAGACAGCTGTGAGCTGCTGCTTGACCGTCGCATGGTTCCGGGCGAAGACGAAGAGGTCGTCAAAGCCGAACTGCAGCAACTGCTCGACCACGCATACGCACATGCAGGTGTGGAAGCCGAAATTATCGCCTGGCAGCCCACTACCGGCGGCGCGACGCAAACCGACAGCCGCGAAGCCATTGTCGAGCAAAGCCTTGCTGCCTGTCGCCGTCATGGGCAGAGCGAACCCGGCCCGTTTGGTTTTCAGGGGGGATGTGACCTGGTGCATTTCCGTTCGCTGGGCGCAAAAGGCGTCGTGATTGGCCCCGGTTCGCTGGCCGTGGCTCACAAACCCGATGAATTTGTCCCTGTCGATGAATTTATCGCCGCGGCCTACCTCTATCTCGATATTGCGCTCGCCATGCTGCCGCCGGAGCCCGGTTTATGAAAGCGCAGCTCTTTCGGGGAGATCTGCATTACGCCGATGTGACGCTGCATACCGCTGCCTCTGGTCCGGTGACGGCGCTCGACACGCTCTGGCTGCGTCTGGAAGACCAGGGGGTGACCGGGATTGGCGAAGTGCGGCTCAACATTCGCTACCTGCATGGCTACCGCGAAGAGCAGGTGCTGAACAACCTGCTTCAGATACTTCGCCGCTGGGACTGGCGCCAGGCGCCCGCCGCGCGACTCGCCGCGCTAGATGACGAAGACTGCACGCTCCTGCCGCCATCGCGCATGGTGCTGGATATGGCCTTGCACGACCTGCTGGCGCGTCAGCAAGGGGTAAGCGTTGCCGCCTGGCTGGGGGCGCGGGATGGCCTGCCTGCGTGGCACACCAACCAGACCCTGTTCTGGGGCAGCGAGAGACAGATGCTGGAGCAGGCGCAACGCTATGTCGTTCGCGGTTTCACCCAGCTGAAGTTGCGCACAGGCGTGGCGGATTTCGCTACCGACCTGGCCCGTCTGCAACGGCTGCGCCAGCGGTTCGGCCAGCAGATTTCGCTGGCGATTGACGTGAACGGCCAGTGGTCTCTGGCGCAGGCTCACGCGGCATTCCCGTCTCTGCGCGAGCTGAAGCTCAGCTACATCGAACAGCCGTTAAGCCCGGCAAACGACAGCCAGCTTGCGGAGCTGTACGCCTACGGCATCCCGATCATGCTCGACGAAAGCCTCAACAGTGATGCCGCCATCACCCGGCTGATCGCCGCCAAAGGTGCGCTGTGGGGGCATCTCAAACTGGTGAAACTGGGTGGCCTTGCGCCGACGCTGGCCGCCGCCAACCGGCTGCGACTCGCCGACGTGCCATTCATGATTGGCCAGATGAATGAAGGCCATGCTGCCACCGCCGCCGCGCTCCAGCTGTGTCGTGTCGTGCAACCGGCATTTGCCGAGCTGTATGGCGCCGATGGCTTAACGGATGATCCCGTCAGCGGGCTGGAATACCGCAATGGCCTGGTCACCGTCAATGACTCACCCGGTCTGGGCGTGCAGTTTAATGCCGCGCAGGCCCACTTACTCCAGGAGTTTACTCATGCAAGATGTTAATAATGTGATTCAGGGCAGTGAGTCCGCCTTTAGCGCTGATGAATATGCGCAACGCATTCGACGCACCCGCGAACGCTTAAGCCGCGCGGGCGTGGACGTCATGATCGTTACCGGCCCGGAAAACATTTTCTGGCTCACCGGTCAGCAAACACCGGGCTATTACACCTTCCAGGCGCTGTTGCTGCCGGTAGAAGGGGATCCGGTGTTTGTGATTCGCCAGCTCGAATACTTTAACTTTATCGCCAACACCTTTATTTCTGACGCCGCCATCTACCAGGATGGCGATAACCCGGTGGATTTCCTGGTGGGCATGCTGCAACAGCGCGGCTGGCTCCACAAACGGATTGGGCTGGACAAACGCGGTTGGTTCCTGCCGGTTGCCGTGTATGAAGCCCTGCAGGCCAGGCTCGGCACCATTGCCGATACCGCGGGCGTCATCGAGCCGCTGCGCGCCGTGAAATCGGCGGCGGAGGTGGAAAAAATCGCCATCGCAGCGCGCTATGTGGACGCGGGCATGCGCGCGGGCATGGCGGCGATTCGCAGCGGCGCAGACGAAAACGCGCTGGTCGCGGCGATGATGGGGGCCGCCATTGCCGCCGGTTCCGAGTATGTCGGCATGGAACCGCTGGTCTCGACCGGCCCACGCAGCGGCGTGCCGCATGGCACATGGCGTCGTCGGGTGATGCAGGATAACGACCCGGTATTTCTGGAAATGTCAGCGGCTCACGACCGCTACCACGCCGCGATGATGCGCTCCGCCTGGCTGGGGCGGCCGCCCGCTATCGCCATCGAAATGGAAAAAGTGTGTCAGGAAGCCCTGCAGGCCTCTCTTGATGCCATTCGTCCAGGCGCCACCTGCGAAGCGCCGCACCTGGCCTGCCAGAAGGTGATTGATCGCGCCGGGTTCACCGAAAACTTCAAAAAACGCACCGGTTACTCCATCGGTATCGCCTTTGCGCCGGACTGGGGCGAAGGCGGCATTCTCAGTCTGTATCGTGGCGTCACCACTGAGCTGCAGCCAGGAATGACCTTCCACATTCCACCGGCTCTGCGGATCTACGGTCAATTTACCGTCGGCGTCAGTGAAACCGTGGTGGTGACCGAAACCGGATATCGTCAGTTGGGTTCCCTGGCTCGCCCTCTCACACTGCTGTAAGGAAAGAAAAATGAAAGATATCAATGAATGCCGTGAACGCCTGCGCGGTATTTTCAACATCACCGTCACCCCGTTCACCGCCAGCGGCGCGATCGACTTTCCGGCGTTACGTGAAAATATTGAACGCGTGATTGGTCTGGGTTATGACGGTCTGCTGATTGGCGGCACCTACGGTGAATTCCCGGTGATGACCGTCGAAGAACGCCGTGAGCTGTTTCATCAAGTCATGGCCTGTGTGGATGACCGCGTGGCGGTCATGCTGTGCAGCGCCAGCGCCGACCCGCGCGATGCCCGCGAGCTGACGCTGCTGGCAAGCGAGCTGGGCGGCCTGCCGATGGTGACCGCGCCCTTTGTCAGCGAAATTACTGACCAACAGATCGTCAGCTACTTCAAAGAGATGGCTCCCTTATCCAAAACCGGCATCCTGGTGTACAACGCGCCGGGCATCGGCATCACCCTCTCCCCGGCGCTGCTGGAACAACTGGCAGAGATCCCCAACGTGGTCGGCATCAAACAGGGCGATCTCAACCCCACCGCCATCGACCAGATTGCCAACCGTCTGCGTGGGCGTCTGCGCCTGTTTTGCGCTTCCGATCTGGCCTTCCTCGGACCAATGATGGCCGGATTCGACGGCATCAGCACCACCAACAGCGGCGCGCTGCCGGAGCTGATTATCAATACCTTCCGTGCCGTGGAACAGGGCGATGCTGCCACGGCCCGCGATCTGCATCAGCTGTGGTACGCGTATCGCGCGCTGGCGCGCAAACATGGTCAGCCGCAGCTGGTGAAAGCGGCGATGGCGCTGCGCGGTTTTAACGGCGGCACCGTACGCGCACCGTTAAAACCGATCGACGACGCGGCGCTGGCGGAGCTGACTCACGTCATGTCGGCGCTTGCCAGCGACAGCCGTAGCGGCGTTACGCTGGCGCGTTAAGCGCCGCCCGTAAAAAGGCGACGAACAGCGGATGGGGCGCATCCGGGCGGGACATCAGTTCCGGGTGCCCCTGCACACCATGCCAGAACGGCAGTTCCGGCTGGGAGATGGCCTCCACGATATCGTCCGTTTGCGCACTGACGCTGACCCCGCTGCGATCCAGCGCCGGTAATAAGTCGGTGTTAAAGCAGTAGCGATGGTTGTAGTGCATTTCGCGGATATTACCGGGGATCAACCCGAAGGAAAAAGGGAATACGCCGCAGCGATGACGGCCATCGACAAAGGGAACAAAGCTGTGCAGAGCCTCATCCGGAGCCACTTCGGCGGGAATGGCTGATTCGCAACCCGGACGTCGGCGCACGACTGCGGTCATCATGCTCTGCATTCCCAGGCATAACCCCAGCGTGGGCTGTCCGCGGGCAAGCGTATCTTCCGCCACGCGGATTTGTCCCTTGACGGCGGCCATCGAGGAACCGCCTGGCAACACGACGCCCTGGACGTCGTGGAGGTCGTGTAACCCAGGGGACAGACTGACCGGCGAGAAGAAATGGACCTCCAGCTTCAGCCCCAGCGACGCCGCGGCATCACCCAGTGAGCCAAGCGTGGCGGGGTAGACCAGACGGTGGTCTGACTCACGGCCAATCAGCGCGATGCGCAAGGACGTCCCGGCAGAGGATGGCTCCCCGGCATCCCAGCGACCATAGCGATCGGCGGTGAGGTCTAACACCGTATGTTGCCCGTCGCTGAGCGTCAGGCGCTGGTTGCGGTCATCGCTGAACAGCCGTTGGCCCGGCAGGTCGGCGATAAGCGCTGCCTGCGAGGACGCCAGCACAATGACAGCATCTGACTCAGGCAGGCTGGCGATATCGCGCACCTCTTCATGCAGCGTATCGCTGCGCCAGAGGCCGCTGGTCACGCAGTACCCGGCACGAATGACGTGCTGATGGCTGTCGGGAACATCGCCGGCGAAGTCGGGGCGAAGGCTCCAGAGAGGCAGTCCAAGACGATTAGCCCACAGGCTGGCGGTAATACCGTAGCGAGCGGGCGCAGAGGTGTTATCGAGAATAAAGATCGGTGACACGGCGAGTTTCCTGCTGAGGTTGGGGACCTAATTGTATTAATTGAATCATTAGATACAAAAGAGGATTTATGAATAACAGTCAAATCGCCCGTCGTATGCAATCTGTACGCCCTTCACCGACAGCGGTCATTTCTGACCAGGTACGGGCACTGGAAGCCGCAGGCAAGCCGGTTATCAACCTGGGCGAAGGAGAACTGGATTTTGCTACCCCGGCCCATATCAGCTATGCGGGCATTGAAGCGATCGTGCATCATCAGACTAAGTATACCGCCGTTTCCGGCACCGCCGCGTTAAAGGAGGCCATTGCCGCCAAGTTCGCTCGCGACAATCAGTTGCATTACCGTCCGCAAGAGATCATCGCAGGCAGTGGCGCCAAGCAGCTTATTTTCAATGCTTTTCTGGCCACCCTCGACGCCGGGCAGCAGGTCATCATTCCCGCCCCCTACTGGGTCTCGTATCCGGATATGGTCTCTCTGGCCGATGGCGAACCGGTGATTGTGCCCTGTGATGAACAAAACGGCTGGAAGCTGACGCCGGAACAACTGGCCGCCGCCCTCACCCCATCAACGCGCTGGCTGATCCTCAACTCGCCGGGCAACCCGACGGGGGCGATTTACAGCGAGCAGGAACTGCGTGCCCTGGCTGCGGTGCTGGCGGATTACCCACAGGTGCTGGTGATGGCCGACGATATTTACGAGCCGCTGCGCTATGACAATATCCCTTTTACCACTTTTGGCCAGGCCGCCCCGCAGATGGTTTCACGTACCCTGACGGTAAACGGTGTGTCCAAAAGCCACGCCATGACCGGCTGGCGTCTGGGCTATGCGGGAGGGCCGCAATGGCTGATTGCCGCCATGCAGATCCTGCAATCACAAAGCACCTCCAACCCCAGCAGTATTTCGCAGGCTGCGGCGGTCGCAGCGCTTAACCACTCAGCCAATTTCTTCGACGGCTGGCTCAACGTGTTAGATAAACGCCGCCAGCAGGTGCTGGGAATGATTGCCGCCACCGATGGCCTGAGCGCCACCGCTCCCCAGGGGGCATTCTATGTGTTTGCTAACTGCCAGGCGCTCATGGGCCGGATGACCCCTGGCGGCGAAATCCTTCGCAACGACAGCGCGCTGGCGAACTGGCTATTAGAACAAACCCAGGTGGCCGTTTTACACGGCTCCGCGTTTGGAATGCCGGGGTATTTGCGTATTGCGTATGCGATAGAAGATGGCCTGCTAACCCAAGCCTGCCAGCGGATAGCGGGCGCCTGCGCGCAATTGCGTTAAAAGCGTGTGGTGGCGCAGCGGCTACCCACGCGGCGGCAAACCACGCTCGGTCTGAAAAATGCCGTGCTTATCGCCTACCTTGCCGATAAGCACGTTGTCATCATGATAGCTCACCGGGTAATAGCGACGTTCTCTTTCCCGGTTTTCCACTCCACCGTTGCGGCCACTACCGCACGCGGCAGGAATAGCATCCTGCGCATAGCTAATAATAAAGCAACCTCCCTGCAGCTGAATTTATACCAGACCCACAAAATAGATTTTCGTTATTTTGTTAATGCTATAAAAAACACAATGCTAACAGCTATCCCCGAATGTTGAACACGTGCAAGGTTTCAGAAATTATGATATAGTTCGCGCTTTAATGGATAGTGATTAAGGTTGAAATATTGAAAACGGCCAATTTTTCTGAGTTGATAAAAATAGCTGCGCTACAACTGTTCAGAGAAAAAGGGTTTAGCAATGTCTCAACCCGTGATTTGACGCAGAAAATGAATATTTCCAGAAGTCATATCTATCACTATTATCGAGACTGGGAAACGCTCAAGAAATCCACTATTCAGTATATGTTTGAAAATGACATACAAGAATGTCATGCGTTTTTAAATGCGTCAGAAAAAATGAGCGCTAGTGAAAGAGTAAACCTCTATATCAGAACGCTGTTACCCGATGCACCTTCGGCACACTGGCTGCTCTACCTTGAACTATGGCCAATGGCAGCACGCGATGCGGATTATGCTAAATTAGTGCACGATCACTCCCTGCAATGGATCACTATTCTTGAAGGCATCATTAGCGTAGGGATGCAGGAAGGCGAGTTCCTTGCGGAAAACGCCGCTACCTCAGCCAGACAAATAAACACATTAATTGATGGGTATTCCAGCTTGCTGATCCTCGATTATTCAGAAGACAGACGCAGCATTTTTCTTAATGAAATATCTGAGCTTGCCTTTAAAATACTTAAAAAAGATTTCTGAGTGGGTGAAGCAAGGTAGCGTATCAGTTAACCCTTTTTTATATTGAGATAACTTAAAATACGCTGCATTTTACTTTCTGCCGTCGTATTCCCTGGCGCAGCGCTGTCTATCCAGGTCTCATCGGCTTCAGGATGCGGACCTGACAGGATGATGTTTCCCTTACCATACCGGTACTTACCAATGGCGATATCTCCATTCTTGTAGTAAGCGATCGGCTGGAATCCAGTACTTGAGATACTACTGTTGAGATAAGGCCCATCCTGGTAGTAAAAAGGCTCTTGTTTATTATTCCATGTCAGTTGCAGGGTATAATCGCCTTCATCAACGGCCTGCGAACCGGGTCTCCCCACCTCTGATTCTAAAGGCGCATCAATAAGCCCTATCCAGTCTTTGTCGGCAAGATAGGCTCCCATACAAAGACCAAGAAAGGATTTGCCGCTTTTCACAAAATTACGGATAGCCTCTGCCCCTTCATCACCCAGGGCTTGATAAGATCCGGGTATATCCTGACCGCCGCCAGGTTGAATATAGAGATCGAATTTTTTCAGTGTTTGCGCATTTAATTTCAGCTTTTCTTTTTCACCAACATAAGAGATGTGCAGAGGCAGGCCTGTCGCGATCAGCGATTTTACCACCATTTCAGAACAACCCGGGCACCCGGCCTCCCCGCGATAAACGGCGACATTATAACTCTCTGATTGCGAGGACTTTGCCTGCACCGATGCGGTGAAAAAGGCGAAAGAAAAGGCAACCGTTAGTATTTTTGCTTTTTTAAGTCTGGTGCCCTGGAAAAAAATTTTCATGTCAGTAGATCCCCTGGTTATGTAGTGTCATGGTTAATCACAGCGTATCACTTTTGGATCCCGCAGATGATGACGATAAATTAGAGCGATTGCTCAAATTTATCCTCAACATCAAATTTGTCAAGCCGTTTTAGTTAAAATAAATAATATTTATTTATTCTGTAAGGTAAAGGCGACAATATTTTATAAATATCTTTTAATGAGATATTCTCATATCTTATTGCCTTCTCAATAACATTAAATACCGAAGAGAGGGTGAAAAAAGAGTCGATCATGCTCCATGTAATACAGCGGTCGTCTTACCGGGCAAACATCAACCTGGGCGTACTGGTCGCGCTACACAGCGATGGCAGTTCAGCAACAACACCACATGGCATGTTTTACATAAATCATCATTATATTCATGCAGTTATAAAAACAACGTCACGTGCGCCTTGATCCATCAGCACATTCAATAATACTGTATATAAAAACAGTATTCGAGGATCGATACCATGCAGTTTACTCGGCCAACTGAGATTTCGCCCCCACTCATGCTCCCCCTCTTCTCCGAGAGGGTGCCCTGCGGATTTCCCAGCCCCGCTCAGGATTATGTTGAGGACAGGCTGGATCTCAATAAATTATTGATAAAACATCCGAGTGCTACCTACTTCATCAAAGTCAGCGGAGAGTCTATGCGTGATGCCGGCATCAGTGATGGAGACCTTTTAGTGGTTGACCGCTCACTGTCTGCCGTACATGGTGATATCGTCATTGCGGCTATCGCAGGTGAATTCACCGTGAAAGAACTTCGCACTCATCCTTTTTTACAGCTAGTGCCGCACAATCGCGATTACGCTTCCATTTCGTTTCATAATGCCGAAGAGTTAGAAATATTTGGCGTGGTCATTTTTAGCATTAAAGCGCATAAATAATTATGTTTGCCCTCGTCGATGTCAATAATTTCTATACTTCTTGTGAAACGGTTTTTCGCCCTGATTTAAAGGGGAAGCCTATTGTGGTCGTGTCCAATAACGATGGCTGCATTATTTCTCGCTCTGCCGAAGCAAAATCCCTCGGTATAAAAAATGGCGAACCTTTCTTTAAAATAAAAAATAACCCTTATTATTCCAGTGTTCATTTTTTCAGTTCTAACTATGCGCTTTATGCCGACCTCAGTGACCGTGTTATGCAAACGCTCACGGCAATGTCTCCATCAATAGAAATCTACTCCATCGATGAAGCCTTTATTAATTTATCCGGAGTAATGAATTGCGTCCCCTTATCCACCTTCGGCCATGAAATAAGAACTAACGTATTGAAAAATACTGGCTTAACGGTGGGCGTAGGTATTGCGCAAACCAAGACATTAGCCAAGCTCGCTAACCATGCCGCCAAGACATGGCGCGGCACGGGCGGCGTTGTCGACTTATCCAATATTGTGCGCCAACGCAGGCTACTCGCCCTTGTCCCTGTTGAAGAGGTCTGGGGCGTTGGGCGAAAAATGAGTAAAAAACTTAATTTAATGGGTATTAATACCGCTCTGGATCTGGCAGAAAGCTCATTATGGGTCATAAAAAAGCACTTCAATGTGGTGCTGGAAAGGACCGTTCGCGAACTGCGTGGTGAGCCATGTTTTGAGCTACAAGAATTTTCCCCAACAAAACAACAGATTATTTGTAGTCGCTCTTTTGGCAACCGGGTAACGCAGTATTCAGATATGCATCAAGCCATTTGCGCCTATGCTGAGCGAGCAGCAGAAAAATTACGCAGTGAGCATCAATTTTGCCGCTTCGTTAGCGTATTTGTCCGGACGAGTCCGCACGCCGTTAATGAAACATATTATGGCAACCAAGCGTCAATGAAGCTATTAACGCCGTCTAATGATACCCGTGACATTATAAATTGTGCCACAAACTGCCTGCAGAGAATTTGGATTGATGGTTATCGATATATGAAAGCCGGTGTTATGCTTGCTGATTTCTTCAGTAATGGCATAGCGCAGCTAAACTTATTTGACGATAACGCTCCGCGCAAAAATAGTGCTGCGTTAATGGATGTTATCGACCAATTAAATCAATCCGGGAAAGGAAAGGTCTGGTTTGCCGGTCAGGGGATCGAAAAATCCTGGGCGATGAAGCGTGAAATGCTTTCCCCGGCTTACACCACCCGATATTCAGACCTACCCGTCGCGAAATGAATGTACGCAGGTAATGACATCGCTTCGGGTGAAGGTCACTGCGTTTACCAGGCCTACGCAATCAGCGATAACGCCTTTGCAGCGCGGAAATCCCCTCCGCTCGTCAGTGAGGCCTGCCTGACCGCCGGCGGACGAGGTGCTGCTTTTGCGCGCAGCCCTCTCCCGCACGAGGTTGCGGATGAGCAGCACCGCGGCATTCGCTTGACACTGTACATTAATACAGTAAAACTATCGCCCGCGATCAGCATACAGAGGACAGAAGATGTTTGTGGAACTGATTTATGACAAGCGCAATTTTGCCGGGCTGCCGGGTGCCAGAGAGGCCATTCTTAACGAACTGACCAAACGCATGCAGCGCATTTTCCCGGAAGCGGAAGTGCGGGTGAAGCCGATGATGACGCTTCCGGCGATCAACACCGACGCCAGCAAGCATGAAAAAGAGCTGATCAGCCGTACGGTGCAGGAGATGTTTGAAGAAGCGGATATGTGGCTCACTGAAGAGTGATGCCGCCCGTCGTTGGCGGTGGCCATCTCTTTAAGAGCTTTCCCGGATGTGTCAGAGCTGCGGGCAACAGTACAATAGCGGCGGTTGCAGACTGGCAATGCAACCTTCGCTCACCTGCAGGCTCTTGCATACGGCCAGCAGGTGAGCCCTACCAGCCTCCCCTCATCGCCCTCACAGCGTCTCCGGTAGCGCCGCTATAATTCTATCCACCAGCTCGCGATGCTGATGGACCTTCCCGCATTTAACAATGATCTGCCTGGCGTTGTCATAGCCCGGGGCCCACAGCCGGTTATTGAGCAGAACGTCCTTATAGACCGCGATCAGCGGTTTGTTCCACGCCGCCGCCATATGCACCACCGAGGTGTCCGGAGAGATAATCAGCTCCGCCTGGGCAATCAGCGCCATCGCATGGTGCAGCGTGTTAAACGGATTAATCACCACCTCCGGCGGCAGCGAGATGCGGATCTCACGCCGGTGATCGAGCAGAATAACCGCCAGCCCCGGATGGCGAGCCCGCAGCTTGTCGAGCAGTTCGGCCAGCTGCGTCTGGGAGAGACTCCGGTCGGCATGGCCGGCAAAAATATTAATCACTACCGCTTTTCCGCTCAGCGACGCCAGATACTGCGCCACCTCCTGCATAATCGGCCCGGGCACCGCCAGGTCGTAAGTGTCCAGAGCGCGGGTGTCCAGTTGGAGATAGTCGGCGATCAACGCGAACGTCTTCGTTACGTGCCAGCGCTGGCAGTCAAAATCAAAAGAGTGAGAGTAATGTTTAATCGATGGCCATTTATTAAACCCGAGTACTGATTTGGCTTTTATTTGTCGAAAAAGCCGCAGGCGATGCACGGGAATATCGAACAGCGAAGGGTCAATAATAATATCGTACTTATTATTAGCCAGTTCATTAATGACGTCGCGGGGAACGTTATGGTTAAATTTACGCAAAAAATCAGCGGAATTGACCGGCTCAGCTTCATAAATATGGCGGATCCGCGGGTTATAGCGCATCACCTGGCTGTTAGAGGTCGTCAGCAGAAAATCAACGATATAACCTGACTGATGCAGGCATTTTACCAGCGCGGAATCCACCACCACATCGCCGACCGCCCCCTCATTACGCATGAGTAAGACAGTTTTCGCGGACGACAAATCCACCGGCTGCCGGCGTCGGCGGTCCCAGAGCGCTTTCGCCACTCCCACCCGCAGGGCATTACGTACTTTCTTAGTAAAGTAATTCCGCCGTCTGTTGAGCTCCCTTATTTTATTAAACTTCTTGCGTGGGGAACCCTGCATGGTTGCATCGTGCATCATCCTAACCTCATTACGGCAATTATTAATATTCTGTGTCGTCCGATAGAGACTGAGCGAAATAAAAAAAGTTCGATTGAAAATGAAAATCATTCTTTTTTTTATTTACAAAACTCGTCTGCGCCTGCGAGATTGCACCACAGCACTGTGAAGCAATAATGAGCGAATGGTGAATTTCCCGGCCCACCGTTGGCAGGCTGACGCAACAGCGCTAAGCTGGCGGCTTGATGATGTCAGGAGGACGCTATGCTTGAAGCAGTAGAAGGTAATATCCACCAGCGCCTGTGCGCGCTGCTCGACGAACACCAGGCGCGCTACCGGGTGATGGCGCACGACGCGGTCGGCCAGTGCGAAGCCGTCTCGGCGATCCGCGGCACCGCGCTTGGCCAGGGCGCAAAAGCGCTAGTCTGTAAAGTAAAAGGAAACGGCGTCAACCAGCATGTGCTGGCGATCCTCGCCGCCGATCAGCAGGCCGATCTCGCCAGCCTGGCCCGACATATCGGCGGCAGCAAAGCCTCGCTGGCCAGTCCGGCGGAAGTGGATGCCCTCACCGCCTGCGTGTTCGGCGCCATTCCCCCCTTCAGCTTCCATCCGGCGCTGCGGCTGGTGGCCGACCCGCTGCTGTTTGAGCGCTTTCCACAAATCGCCTTTAACGCCGGACGCCTGGACCGGTCGATCATTCTCGATACCGAGGATTATTTACATATCGCCCGACCGGAGATCGCGACCTTTCGCCGCCTTAGCTAACCGGGCATCCGCCCTGATTTTCGCCGCATGGCGTGAAAATCCTGTTTATTCACGCCACGATGCGTAGAGTAAGCGGGATATTTTTTGGCTTTCTTTTTTTGGCAAGGACCTCTGTACATGTTTGATACCACCCTGTTGATCCTGCTGGGTCTGGCGGCGCTCGGCTTTATCAGCCATAACACCACCGTAGCGATCTCTATCCTCGTGCTGATTATCGTGCGCGTTACACCGCTGAATACCTTCTTTCCCTGGATTGAGAAACAGGGGCTGACCGTCGGGATCATTATTTTAACCATCGGCGTGATGGCGCCTATCGCCAGCGGTACGCTGCCGCCCTCGACGCTGATCCACTCCTTTATGAACTGGAAATCACTGCTGGCGATTGCGGTCGGGGTGTTTGTTTCGTGGCTCGGCGGGCGCGGTGTCTCCCTGATGGGCACCCAGCCGCATCTGGTGGCCGGGCTGCTGGTCGGCACGGTACTCGGCGTCGCCCTGTTTCGCGGCGTCCCGGTCGGACCGCTGATTGCCGCCGGGATCATCTCATTGTTTATTGGGAAGTCGTAGCCAGGCTGCCGTGATAGCGGCCCGGCGTCTGTCCGAGTCCTTTTTTAAACATGGTGATGAAGGCGGTGGTGGAATCATAGCCCAGCGCCTGAGCCGTTTGCTGCACCGTCTGCCCGCGGATCAGCAGCTGTAGCGCGAGGATCAGCTGCAGCTGATGGCGCCAGCGGCGAAAGCTCAGCCCCGTTTCGCGCACTACCAGGCGGGCCAGATTGCGCTCGCTCATCGCAAACACCGCCGCCCACTGGCTCAGGGTCTGCCAGCGCGCCGGATCCTCGGCCATCATCGTCACCATCTGACGAATTTTCGGGTGGTTTGATACCGGCAGCTGCAGGTGCTCCTGCGGCTGCCGGGGCAGCTCATCAAACAGAACCTGCACCAGCCGGGCCGTGGCAGGGGCGGCCAGCAACTCCCCGCCGCGTTCCGCCAGGGTGAGGATCAGCTCCCGCACCAGTGGGGAAATCTTTAACGTACAGCAGCGGTCCGGCATCGGCGCGGCGCCCGGCTCGATGAACAGGAAACACACCTGGGCGCCGGGGGTGGCGCGGTTACTGTGGGAAAGCTGTCCCGGGACCCACACCGCATACTGCGGCGGCACCATCCACATCGCGTTCTCCACCTCGCAGGTCAAGGCGCCGTGCAGGGCGAGGATCAGCTGCCCCTTACGGTGAGAATGCGCCGGAATATACTGCTCCGCCTCCACCACCTGAATACGAAAGGCAATGGCCGATTCGTGGCCACTGTCCGGTTCATAACCATCCAGACCCAGTCCGATCATCATGTTGTCCGATATTAGCGATAATCTGTCATTTTAGCTTGATTTAAACAGAGGACAAAGTCGCTATCGTAACCCCCTCGTTAGTTACCTTGAGAATGATATGTCTTCTGTGATCTCCTCTACCGGCCGCCGCCCCGCGCTGCTGATTGCCGGTATCTTGCTCATCGCCACTACCCTGCGCGTGGTCTTTACCGGCGCGGCGCCGCTGCTGGACGCGATTCGTAGCGACTATGGCCTGACCACCGCGCAGACCGGGCTACTCACTACCCTGCCGCTGCTGGCCTTTGGCCTTGTTTCGCCGCTGGCGGCAGGAGTTGCCCGCCGGTTCGGCATGGAACGCAGCCTGCTGCTGGCAATGCTGCTAATCTGCGCCGGCATTGCCCTGCGCTCCCTGCCCTCCGCTGCACTGCTGTTTATCGGCACGGCGGTGATCGGCTGCGGTATTGCGCTGGGCAATGTCCTGCTGCCCGGGCTGATTAAACGCGATTTCTCGCAGCATGTCGCGCGGATGACCGGCGCCTATTCCCTGACGATGGGCGGCGCGGCGGCGCTCGGCTCGGCGCTGGTGGTTCCCGTGGCAATGGCCGGATTCGGCTGGCGCGGCGCGCTGTTGCTGCTGATGGTCTTCCCGCTGCTGGCAATCCTCAGCTGGCTACCACAGTCCCGGCACCGGGCGGAGGCGCCATTGACCGGCTCAGGCGCCATGCATAATCGGGGGATCTGGCGGTCGGCGCTGGCCTGGCAGGTGACGCTGTTCCTCGGCATCAACTCGCTGGTCTATTACGTGATTATCGGCTGGCTGCCATCGATTCTGCAGAGTATGGGTTATAGCGAAGCGCAGGCCGGCTCGCTGCATGGCCTGCTGCAGCTGGCGACCGCCGCGCCAGGTCTGGCGATACCGTTGATCCTGCATCGGCTGCGCGACCAGCGTGGGATCGCGGTGCTGGTCGCCCTGATGTGCGCCATCAGCGCCGCCGGGCTGTGGCTGCTGCCAGGGCTGGCGATCGGCTGGACGCTGCTGTTCGGCTTTGGCTCCGGAGCTACCATGATCCTCGGCCTGACGTTTATCGGCCTGCGCGCCAGCTCGGCGCACCAGGCCGCGGCGCTGTCAGGGATGGCGCAGAGCGTCGGCTATCTGCTGGCCGCCTGCGGGCCGCCGCTGATGGGTAAGATCCACGATGCTAATGGCGACTGGCATATTCCGCTGCTGGCGGTGGCGCTGATTTCGCTGGTGATGGCGGTCTGCGGCGCCCTCGCCGGACGAGACCGGGAAATCCATTCCTGAAGATGACCGGCAGCGCCCGCTGCCGGTGGGTTTATTGTGCCGCGGCGCGAATCAGCGCCTGTACCAGCGGCGAGGGACGCCCATCCAGCGCGTGGCGTTCATGCTGGAACAACGTGGCGACAAAAAACGGGTGCGTCACCAGCTCGACGGCGCGGATCTCACCCTCTTCATCCCAGCCGGTGACGCGCAGATCGCCCTGTTCCAGCTCACCGGCAAACGCGCTGTCCACCCCGTACCGGCAGTGGTAGCCCTCTTCAATGCTCTCCCGGCCATAGGCGCGGGCAATCAGCGTATTCGCCCGCAGCTCGACGACGGCGGAGGTCTCCACCAGCGAACAGCTAAGGGGAGCGATCACCATCCGCCCTTCGCTGTCAGTTTCCGCATGACCGGCATCCTGCCAGCCGAGCACGTTACGGGCGTATTCAATCACCGCGTGCTGAAAGCCGCCGCAGGTGCCGAGGAAAGGGATGCCGTTTTCGCGGGCATAGCGGATCGCAGTAAAGGCCCCCTGCGGATGACGATACGGGCTACCGGGAACGACCCAGACGGCATCGTACTCGGCCAGCGCCTCGCCGGAGACGATCGATGGGGTGGCGAGCCAGTCATATTTCACCGGCTGCTCCAGCACGGCGGCAGCATCGTCTATCGCCAGGGGAATGGCCTGATGGGCAACAATATCGGGGTGATAATCGCCGACGAGGGCGAGGCGTAAAGGGGTTTTCATAGCAGGTTCCTTATGTCTGGACGAGACGAGCAGCACAAGGCACGTCAGGATAGCGATCCCTCCAGTGGAACACAATCCTTATTTTCGCCCCACCGCCCCCGACGGCGGGTAAGGTATACTGGAGCAAGCGTGAAAGGGAGAAAGGATGAAAAGTAAGCTTTTGGTCAGCGCCTGCCTGATGGGATTCCAGGTGCGGTATAACGGTAGCGAGAAGGCACAGCTGGCGGCGACGCTGTCCCGCTGGCAGCAGACGGGGCGGCTGGTGATCCACTGCCCGGAGCTGGCGGCCGGTCTGTCCACGCCCCGTCTGCCGGCGGAGATCGTCGGCGGCGCAGGCGGAGATGTCCTTGCCGGGCGGGCGCGGATCGTGGAAAGCGACGGCCGCGACGTCACGGGACATTACCAGCTGGCCGCCTGGCTGGCGCTCAGCGCCGCCCGGGAAGCGGGCTGTCAGGCAGCGTTACTCACCGATGGCAGCCCTACCTGCGGCAGCCAGTTTGTCTATGACGGCTCCTTTCGCGGACGACGCAAAGCGGGCGCCGGGGTCGCGGCCGATCTGCTGCGCGCTCACGGCATCACGGTATTTTCCGACGGGCAAATCCCGCAGTTGCTCGCCTGGATGGCACAGAGGGAGCAGGATGATGATTCAATGTAAACGGGTGTATGACCCGCAGGAAAGCAGCGACGGCTACCGGGTGCTGGTCGACCGTCTCTGGCCGCGGGGGATTAAAAAAGAGGCGCTGGCCTGTGATGAGTGGTGTAAGGCGTTAACGCCTTCCGCTGAGCTGCGAAAAGCCTTTCACGGCGAGGCGATCGATTTCGCCCACTTCAGCCAGCGCTATCGCCAGGAGCTCGACACCCATCGTGAAACGGGCCTGCGGCTGGCGGCGCTGGCGCAGCGCCAGCCGTTGACGCTGCTGTACGCTGCGAAGAACACCGAGCAGAATCATGCCCGGGTGTTGGCCGCCTGGCTGGCGGCCCTGCCGGTTACGATTTAGCCGGATGATCCCGGCGCCACAGCGCCCACTCGTCGAGGGTTTCGCCGCTGGGTAGTTTGCACTGGGTGCTAACGCCCTGCGGCGTTTGCACCGGCACCCGGGTACCGCCGGATTGCTGACAGTACACCGACGCGGGATTGGCCATGCCGATGGTTTTCGTCGGCGCGGTGGACTGCGGCTGGGCACAGCCGGCTAATACCAGTGGCAGAATAGCCAGTAACTTTTTCATCGTTCCTCCCTTTCCTGAATGCCCGGGGATTTTAGCCTGAATCTCCACGTTTTCTCCATCTTGCCTGCACTTTTCCCCCGTAGAGTAGCCCCTGTTCTCGAACTGACCAGAGAACAGATCATTCCATAATCAATGAGTTTTTCCCCGTCGCCCCCGACGGGGCTTTTTTTCCTGCCGCGTGGACAAGTATTCCCCAAACAGATGTGATAAATTTAAAAATATCACTGTTTATTCGACGCTGATGTCCGTTTGCAGCCCATTATGCTGGGGTGACGTTTGGCGTGCTGGAGCTGTATTATTCATGTCAGATTTTATTCTTGCCCGGGTGTCGCAAACCCTCGCTGCGGAACAGTCCCTGGAAACCCTGGTGCGCCAGTTGCTGGAGATGCTTGAGGCGGTGACCCGAATGGAGTCCACCTATCTTACCCGCATCGATATCAACGCCCAGCGGCAGCAGGTGATGTTCGCCCATAACAGCAGCGAAATGCAGATCCCGGAAGGATTCTCCGTCCCCTGGGATGAATCCCTGTGCAAACGCGCCCTTGAGGACCAGTGCACGTTTAGCAACGACGTGGCCCATCGCTGGCACTCCTGCATCGCCGCCCAGGAGCTGGGGATCGCCACCTTTTTAAGCATTCCCGTCCGCCTGGCCGATGGCTCGCTGTTCGGTACCCTCTGCGCCACCAGCCGACAGAAGCAACCTTATAATCTCGAAGGTGAACAGGTGATGGGCCTGTTCGCGAAGCTCATTTCCCACTACGTGGAAAAAGACACCCTGGTGCAACAGCTGCAGGCGGCTAACGTCGCGCTGGAGCTGCACTCGTCGACCGATGAGCTCACCCAGCTTCCTAATCGCCGTGCGCTGTTTAAGCAGCTGGCGCTACGCTTTGCCTCCGCCCGCGCCCAGCAGCAGCAGGTGTCACTGATTTTTATCGATCTCGACGGTTTCAAAGCCATTAACGATCGGTTCGGTCATCCGTGCGGCGACAGCTTTCTGGTGCAGGTCGGCGAACGACTCACCGCCGTCGCGCGCCGTGAGGATATCGTTGGCCGCCTTGGCGGCGATGAGTTTTTGATCGTCGGTAGCGCCCAGGATCCCGCGGCGCAGCAAGCGTATGTCACGATCCTGCGCCAGGCCCTGTGCGGCGTCTACTTCCTCGGCGAACAGCGTATCGACTATGAAGGCGCCAGCTTCGGGGTGATCATCTGCGATCCGCAGAGTATCGATGTTGAAGCGGCCTTACGCGCCGCCGATGAGGCGATGTACCAGGATAAGAAGTCCCGCCGTCAGGAGAATTTCATTCATATTGACTAAAGTACCGCGATATCCAGTATCATGCTGGGCATCATTCGTGGGTACAGGGACACTATCATGAAATTGGGTATTCTTTTCCCGGTGGCGATCTTTATCATCGCCGTCGTCTTTCTCGGTTGGTTTTTTGTCGGCGGCTATGCGGCGCCGGGTGGGGCATAATGAAAAAAAGCACCATTATTATGCTGGTTGTCGCCATCGTGGCGGTGGCCGGCAGCCAGTTCGGCTGGTGGTGATCGCGGCGGCGATATTGCGGAGTTATCCTATCCCATCAACAAGTTAACCCTTTACACTCACGTTATCCACCGCGGCATTCTCTGCCCCGGGGAAAGCAGAATAGCGGGAGAAGTAAGGGATGAAAAAACCGATCGTGTTACCGTTGATTATTGCGCTGTGCACGCTGTTATCGGGATGCATTATTGACGATGGGTACCACGCCCATCGCCATCACCACCATCATCACTATCATGACGATGATTAATCCTTCAGGCTGTTGATGGGCCGATAAGACAGGGCGAACCATGGTTCGCCCGTTGACGCTTAATCCTGGCGCTCATCGCCGAGGAAAATAAAGCCGAGAGGAATAGCGAAGAGCGCGGTAAAGACAATGCTGTAAACCGTCACCATCGCCCCCTGCAGGAAGAACATGGACGTCGTCCACTCTGAGTACGGCATATTGTACTCGCTCACCACGCCCCCGAAGGTCGCCCGCCCCACCACCGCCAGCGCGATAGCAAACACCGCCGCGAGCGACAGACAGTATTTTTTGCAGTTTTTATTGCTGAGGAGTTTTTGCAGAATCATCGGGGCTTCCTTTTTGCTGAGCGATAAACGGCTGTATATGTAACACCAATGCAATAAAAAATGAAGGGTTTTTGTTACAGGGCAGAATAAGAGACGGCGGGCCGGTCTGCGGGTAACCGGCCCGAGGGGATCAGGACTGCAGGGTAGCCAGGCGCGCGGCGAACCCAACGAAAACCAGACCAATCAGGCTGTTGCCAAGTTTGGCCAGCTTCTTGCGGGTTTTAACGTAGCGGGTGACAAACGAGCCGGAGAGGATCAAAAAGCTCATATAGCAGAAGCTAATCACCTCGAGGGTCAGCGCCAGAATAAAGAACGCCACGCCGGGCGCTTTGGCGTTGACATCGATAAACTGCACGAAAAACGACACATAGAATAGAATCGCTTTCGGATTGGTCAGACTCAGGGTCAGAGAGCGCTTGAGGATCGCGCTCGCCGGCTCCGCGCTGGCGTCGGCCTGGCCATCGCGCTGGGTCAGCACCGCGTAGAGCATTTTGCCCCCCAGCCACAGCAGGTAGATCGCCCCGAGGTAGCGGACGACGTTAAACAGCACCGGCGTGGTCTTAATCAGCGTCGCCACGCCGGCAAAGGCCAGAAACATCAGCACCGCGTCGCCAATAAAGACGCCCGCCGCTGCAAGATAGCCTTTCTTCACGCCGTGGGCAATGCCCGTCTTCAGCACAAAAAACGTATTAGGGCCAGGGACGAGGATGATAAACACCGCCCCGACCAGGTAGGTCAAATAATTCAGAACACCAAACTCAGCGAACACTCTGCACTCCTTCGCGCACGACTAAAACATGATCCGGCTCACGTTACCCCAACTGTCGGGATTTTGAAAGCGCAGCCTGTGCGGGAAGGTTAATAGACGGAAGGTTCACCCAGCGGGCGGGTTTTAAAACGACGGTGCACCCACAGATACTGCTCGGGGGCACGCAAAATCTCGCGCTCGATCACCTTGTTGATATAGCCGGCAGCGATCTGCTTATCTTCACCCGGATAATCATTCATTACTTCGCTAATATGCAGGCTGTAGCCCTGGCGATCCAGCTTGCGCACCATACTGATACTCAGCATTTTCGCACCCGATAAACGGGACAGGACATAGGTGCCGTTGGTGGTCGCCGCCTGTGGGACAGAGAAAAACGGCGCAAACACGCTGCCCTTAGGACCGTAATCCTGGTCGGGAGCAAACCACACCGCTTCGCCTGATTTTAAGGCATGCACCAGACCAGTCAGGTTGTTGCGATCGATCATCGCTTTGTTCGAACGCAGGCGACCACGGGTTTGCACCCACTCCATCAGCGGGCTGTTGTGCGGACGATAAGTGGCCATCATTGGACGGCACAGCCCCATCGCGCGCCCGCCCAGCTCCAGCGACATAAAGTGCACACCGACCACCATCACCCCTTTGCCGCCGCTAAGCGCATGATTAAGGTTGGCAAATCCTTCGACATCAAACCATTTTTTGACCCGCTCGTCGCTCCAGAACCAGGCCATGCCGGTTTCGATAAGCCCCATTCCCAGCGACATAAAGTTTTGATCGATCAGGGTCTCGCGCGCCGCCGGCGACATGTCCGGGAAGCAGAGCTCAATATTGCGCCGGGCGATATGTTCGCGGCGTTTGAGAAAGCGTCGGGAGAGGCGACCCGCGCTGGTGCCAATAAAATGCAGCAGCGGATAAGGCAGTTGCACGATTAACCAGAGGATGCCGAGCCCAAACCAGGTCAGCCAGTTGCGCGGGTGTAAAAGTTGTTTATTAAATACGCAGGCCATGATTTTTCCTGTAAACATTAATTATGTGGTAACGCTTAAGGAAAACAGAATCCATTTATCATCATTAGGCGGTACGTACAGCAAGTTCGACAATACTAATCCGCTGAAATTCCCTCCGGCAAGTAAAAAACAGCTTGCTGACAAAAAAACATAATTGCGGCACAAATGTTACCAAATGTAAACTTAAATCTTATCCTCTTCTTAATATATTCATCGTGCATATCATTTTCACGCTAATCATCAGCGTTACTAACAGGCATAACCGAAACCCGCCGCGAGGACGCCTTGTCTGCCGGGGACTGAGCCCGCTCAGCCACGCGCCCCACAGCCTGCCCGCGTCCACAAGATCGTCGTCTGTACCGCGAAAGAATTAAAGCACTCCCGCTTCAGAGTGAAACATTTTTTATCCGTCGGCATAAGGAATATTAAAATCGCCTTAAGGGAATAATTAAGAATAGACTTATTTAAAGATGCTTTAAAAATAAGCGTCTTGCCAGTTGTTTGCACTTTAATACCGCCCTCACCCGCCGTAAAAAAAATATTTCTTTACGCCTTATACGCATAAAGCGCGGCGTTTAGCGCGGACAGTGACCCGACATCGGGTCACTGTGGGGCAAACCGCAGCGAAGGCGTGAGCGACGCCCTGGCCGCAGAGGATCAGTAGGTGTGGAAATATTGCTGGATCAGCTGTGGATCTTTCGTTTGCGTCAGCGCAGTCATCAACAGAATACGCGCTTTCGCTGGGTTGAGGGAGTCGGACACCAGCCCAGGCTGGCTGTCATCCGGCGGCACGACACCGCTGCCGGTACGGGAGGCGCGAACCACCACGATGCCCGCCTGCTGCGCTTTTTTGATGCCCGCAGCGCTACGTACCGACACCGACCCCGCCCCGGTTCCGGCGTAGATAATACCGTCGGCATGATGGGCGATCGCCGCGTCGTACATATACTCCGGGTCGTCCTGATAACCATAAATGATCACCACCTTCGGCAGGGTCTTCAGCTGGCGGACATCGAACACCGAGCGCAGGGTGTGAATTTTATCCACGCGCGTCTCGAACTGGGGTTTTCCGCCCACCACGACGCCAAGGTAGCCCTCCTCCGGCGCCCGGAAGGTATCCAGCGAAGTGGCATTGGTTTTGGTGACGAAGCGCGCCGCGCCGATGCGGTCGTTCAGCACCACCATCACCCCGCGACCCCGGGCATCAGGATCGGCGGCGACTGTGACCGCTTCCAGCAGGTTCATCGGCCCGTCGGCGCTGATCGCCGTCGCCGGACGCATCGCCGCGGTAAAGACCACCGGCTTGTTGCTTTTGACCGTCAGATTGAGGAAATAAGGGGTTTCATCGAGGGTGTCCGTGCCGTGGGTGATCACCACGCCATCGACATCATCCCGGGCCAATAACGCATTCACCCGCTTCGAGAGTTCCAGGATAATGTCGCTGGTCATATTCTCACTGCCGATATTCGCCACCTGCTCGCCCTCGACATGAGCGATTTTACTCATTTCCGGCACGGCGTTAATCAGCGTCTGCACCCCAATCGCCCCGGCTTTATAACCCGTTGTCTGGGTATTGCTGGCCGCCGAACCGGCAATCGTCCCGCCGGTGGCTAAAATAACGATATGCGGTAGACGCGTCTCGCTAAATGCCAGACTGCTCATCGTCAGTAACGCAATGGTAAGTAATGCTCTAAAATTCATACAGGTCACTCCCTTCATAGACATTAATCAAACTAACGCTTGCTTAATGCAAAGGGCTTGCCAGAATTTATTTATTTTTTGGGGGGGAAATGGTTAACTATCAGACAATAATAAGGTTCTCGCATCAACATCGCCCAAATCTGGTGCACGGCAGGCTCTGAATCGGGCAGCGCTATGAACCTGATACATTCTGGGTATTAACCTGTTCAGCAGCCAACTACACAACACGCATTGCGATCAGATTATCGACACTTCCGTCACCCGCGAGGTCATTTTTGCCCGCCAGGTAACGCGTACGGAGAACAGAAATGCGTATTGCCCTGAAATCAGCGCTAATGCTGACGACCAGAGTCATTCAGATCATTAACCCTGAACTGCACCAGCATATGCAACGAACGGCCTTAATCGCCCTGACGCTGGCGCAAAGGCTGGGGCTGCCTGCCGAGCGGCAGCAGACCATTTTTTGCGCCGCGCTGCTGCACGATATCGGCGTGCTGGGAGATAAACGCACCATTCATTCGCTGGATGCCATCGATAACATCCACGATCCGCATCAGCGCCAGGGGGCGGCGATGCTGGAAGGGTTAGTGACCTTTCTGCCCATTGTCCCCTTCATTCGCGATCACCATTTTAGCCCGGACCACCGGGGTAGCCGCGAACAGCATATTGTCTATTTCGCCGATGCCTTTGAACGGCTGCTGCCTGCCGGGAGTCACGTGGCCGGCTGGCCCACACGGGCGGTGGTGGAACAGTTCGTCTCCCTGCACCGGGAGATCGATCCGCCGCTGTGCGATATGCTGTGCGAGGTCGCTGAAAATGCGAACTTCTGGCAGCACCTTCATCCCGGCCATATTCAACGGCTGCTGGAAATTATTGGTCCCATCAACACGCTGTATCTGGATATTCATGGTCTGAAAGATATCTGCCTGCTGATTGCCAAAATTGTCGACACCTACAGCAGCTTTACCGCCACCCATAGCATCATGGTGGGGGAAATCGCCCGCCAGCTTGCCCGCTGGATGCAACTGCCGGAGCCCATCTGCCAGCAAATTCAGATTGCCGGCTATCTGCACGATATCGGCAAGATCTCTATCCCGCTTTCCATCCTCGAAAAAGAGGGCGAACTGGATGAGGACGAACTGAACCAGGTGCGCGAGCACAGCTATATGACCGGCGAGATCCTCAGCGACTACAGCGAGCTCGGCGACATCATTAACTGGGCGTCGAATCACCATGAAAAACTGGACGGCAGCGGCTACCCTCTGCATCTCGAAAAAGATCATCTGACCCTCGCCGACCGTATTATCTCTATCGCCGATATTTTCACCGCGCTGACCGAAGATCGCCCTTATCGTAAAGGAATGGCCTGGCAGGAGGCCTTACAGATTATGGAAGCGGATGTTATAAATGGCGCTCTGGATAGCGATGTCTTTCTCGTTTTGCGCCACCATGCGGAAACGCTGCACGCCATCATTCTTCAGACCCTCGAACACCCCCGCAGCGAGCACCGCCCCTGAGGCAGGCCGCCGTCATGGCGGGGGGCGAGTTCTATAATTAAAACAGCTTCATCTGCATGCAAGGAAATACAGGGTGAGAATCGCCACCATCACCAACTGGGCTTACGGGATCACCGTCGGCCTGACGCTGGCATCCGGCAGCGCCATGCTTATGGCCTCCAGCGCCGACCGCGTCGAACGCCAGGCGGTACAACAGCGCCAGGTCTTTGATACCCTCTCCGACGAAGTGGAAAACGACGCCTGGGCGCTGTCTGACCTCGCCCGGCTGTACGTGGTTAAGCCTTCGCCGGAGACGCTTACGCAGTATCAGCAACTGCAGCAGACCGACAAAAGCATTGAGCAGCGGCTGGCCGGACTGAAAGATAACGGCGCCAGCCGCGAGGAGCTGGCGCTACTCCAGGATGGTCTGCGGATCGCAGATGAGCTTCAGGATGAACAGCAGGCGGCCCTGACGCATGTCGCCCGCGGCGATGCGCCAGCGGCCATCGCGGTGCTGTACGGCAAAGCGTATGAGACCGAACTGGAGCGCATGCAGACGCAGATCGATCGCTTCCGTCAGATGCTTGAGCATCGCGCCGCCATCGCTATCGACCAGGCCACCGAGCGCTCGCGGATCTGGCGTACGCTGTCGGAAATCATGGTCGGCCTGACCGCCCTGATGTTTTTGTTTGTCCTCGGCTTCATTCTCAAACGCCGGGTGCTGTACCCGGTGGTCCGTCTGAGCGACGTGGTGCAGCGTCTCGCCTCCCAGGACTATGCGGTGGAGACGCCGCACTTCACCCAGGTGGATGAGATTGGCGATATGGCCCAGGCGATCCGCATTTTTCGCGAGAACGGCCTGGCCCGCCAGCAGCTGGAGCAGCAGCGCGACGCCGACTGGGCGATCCGTGAACTGCTGGCGCGTATGACCCAGCGTCTGCAGGGCTGTGAAACCATAGAGGATGTGATTAAGGTGGCGGAGCTGTTCGCGCCGAACATCGCCCCGACGATCCCCGGTAAACTGTATATTCTGGATACCGATCCATGGCAGATGCGCTGCGTGGCGCAGTGGCTGTCGCCCGCCGGGGAGACGACGTCCTTTGCTCCCGACGACTGCTGGGCGATACGGCGGGGACTCAGCCATCCGCCGGTGCAGGGTGAGCCCGATATCACCTGCTATCATCTGCCGGAGGCGCACGCCGGTCAGTCGCTCTGCGTACCGCTCATCGCCCAGGGCGAAGCGATCGGTCTGCTGAGCTTTCAGAACGTCACCGCCAGTGACGCCCCTTCCCGGGCTTACCTGGAGCTGATGGCCGAAGCGCTGGGGCTGGCGCTCGCCAATCAGCGTTTACGCAGCGCCCTGCTGGAAAAAGCGTTGTTCGATTCGCTGACCGGCCTGCGTAACCGCCATCATCTTGATGAAGCGCTGCACTCGCAGATGGCGCTGGCGGTCCATACCCACACCCCGCTGAGCTGCCTGATGATCGACATCGATCACTTCAAAGCCATCAATGACCGCTACGGCCATGAAGCCGGGGATCTGGTGATTAAGAGCGTCGCGACCATTGTGCAGCGCGCGGTGCGCGATATCGGCATGGCTTTCCGCTACGGCGGCGAGGAGTTTTTAGTGCTGCTCCCCGGCATTGACGAAGCCGGGGCGCACCAGTGCGCCAGCGAGATCTACACCCAGGTGCACAATATGACGCTGCGCGATGGCCTGACCGAGATAGGCCAGGTGGATGTGTCGATTGGCATCGCCAGCTACCCGCAGCACACCCAAAGCGACAGCCTGCTGCGCGCAGCGGACGCCGCGCTGTACCGGGCGAAAGAGCTGGGCCGTTCAAGGATTGTCAGCTTTGGCCGCCTGAAGACCCGCTAAGCGGGATTATTGCTCAGCGGCATTAAGCAGCGAGATAACTTTCCGCACCACCGCCGAACGGAAATGGCGGTGGTAAACCATGCTCAGCTCACTCTCCGCCAGCCGATCCTGGAGATCGATATACACCACGTTATCAAGGCGTAAGGCCCGCGCCGAGACCGGCACCAGCGCCACCCCCACCCCGGCGGAGACCAGGCTAATCATCGAGGTGACATCGTTAATTCGCTGCACCACCTGCGGCGTAAAACCCGCGACGCGACAGGCGTCAATAAATACCTGCTCCAGTCCGGTGCCCTGCGGATCGTCAAGCGAGATCCAGTTGTCAGTGCGCAACGAGGCCAGATTGAGCGCCCCCACGCCTGCCAGCGGATGCTGTTGATAAAGCGCCAGGCAAAGTTTTTCCCGCACAAATGGCCTGACCACCAGCGCGTCCGGCGGTGAAGCCAGCGGCGCGCGGATGATGGCGATATCCAGACGCAGATCCAGCAGCGCTTCGTAGAGCATTTGCACATCCCCCTGCACCAGCGACAGCTCAATCCCCGGCCAGTCAGCGCGCAGCTCGCGCAGGAGCCCCGGCAGTTTGCTGTCATACATCGCACTGGAGACATAGCCCAGATGCAATCGCCCCTGCTCGCCTCGCGCGGTGCGCTGGGCGTCCAGGACCGCCTGATCGGCCATCTCCAGCGCCAGCCGCGTCTTCTGTAAAAAGGCCTCGCCCGCGGCGGTGAGGGTCAGGCGCCGGTTAGCGCGGGAGAAGAGCACCACGCCCAGGCGCTGCTCGAGTTGTTTAATCTGCTGGCTGAGGGCGGGCTGGGCGATATGTAACCGCTCCGCCGCCCGATGCATATGTAATTCTTCAGCAACGACCACAAAATGGCGTAACGCTCGCAAGGACATGGCCGAACTCCGCGAAGTAAATTGATAATAAAAATCTTATCAATAACGCATGAATGATGCAATTGATAACCATTAGCCTGCGAAGCATACTGTGCGCATCGACACGCTAAGGAGAACATCATGACCGCACCGATTCAGGATCTGCGCGACGCCATCGCGCTGCTGCAACAGCATGACAATCAGTACCTCGAAACCGATCATCCGGTTGACCCTAATGCCGAGCTGGCCGGCGTCTATCGCCACATCGGCGCGGGCGGCACCGTGAAGCGCCCCACGCGCATCGGCCCGGCGATGATGTTTAACAATATTAAGGGCTATCCGCACTCGCGCATTCTGGTGGGCATGCACGCCAGCCGCCAGCGGGCCGCACTGCTGCTGGGCTGCGAAGCCTCACAGCTGGCGCTGGAGGTAGGCAAAGCGGTGAAAAAACCGGTCGCGCCGGTGGTCGTTCCGGCCAGCAGCGCCCCCTGTCAGGAACAGGTCTTTCTGGCCGACGATCCGGATTTTGATTTGCGCACCCTGCTCCCGGCGCCCACCAACACCCCGATCGACGCCGGTCCCTTCTTCTGCCTGGGCCTGGCGCTGGCCAGCGATCCCGACGACGCCTCGCTCACCGACGTCACCATCCACCGCTTGTGCGTCCAGGGCCGGGATGAGCTGTCGATGTTTCTCGCCGCTGGCCGCCATATCGAAGTGTTTCGCCAGAAAGCCGAGGCCGCCGGCAAACCGCTGCCGATAACCATCAATATGGGACTCGATCCGGCTATCTATATCGGCGCCTGCTTTGAAGCGCCAACCACACCGTTTGGCTATAACGAACTGGGCGTCGCCGGTGCGCTGCGTCAGCGTCCGGTAGAGCTGGTACAGGGCGTCAGCGTCCCGGAGAAAGCCATCGCTCGCGCCGAGATCGTTATCGAAGGGGAACTGCTGCCGGGGGTACGCGTCAGAGAAGATCAGCACACCAACAGCGGCCATGCGATGCCGGAATTTCCTGGTTACTGCGGCGGCGCCAATCCGTCGCTGCCGGTCATTAAAGTCAAAGCGGTGACCATGCGAAACAATGCGATTCTGCAGACGCTGGTAGGGCCGGGCGAAGAGCATACCACCCTCGCCGGGCTGCCAACGGAAGCCAGTATCTGGAATGCTGTCGAGGCTGCTATCCCGGGCTTTTTACAAAATGTCTACGCCCACACCGCGGGCGGCGGTAAATTCCTCGGGATCCTGCAGGTGAAAAAACGCCAGCCCGCCGACGAAGGGCGTCAGGGGCAGGCCGCGCTGGTAGCGCTGGCGACCTATTCCGAGCTGAAAAATATCATTCTGGTCGATGAAGATGTCGATATCTTTGACAGCGACGATATCCTGTGGGCGATGACCACCCGTATGCAGGGGGATGTCAGCATCACGACAATCCCCGGCATCCGTGGTCACCAGCTGGATCCTTCCCAGACCCCGGCATACAGCCCGTCGATCCGCGGAGAGGGTATCAGTTGCAAGACGATTTTCGATTGCACGGTGCCGTGGGCGCTAAAATCACACTTCGAACGCGCACCGTTTGCCGATGTCGATCCGCGTCCGTTTGCGCCGGAGTATTTTGCCCGGCTGGAAAAAAACCACGGTCAGTAAAATCAGATGATAGCCGCCGGAGCACGGCGGCATCTTCCGGGCCAGCATCACCTGCAGCGGGTGGCTGACGCAGGGTTAGTTGATCGCGGCGGAGTGGTCTTTTTTCACCTGCTCACGCTGCTCGGGGGTCAGCACCTGGCTCACGTCGAAGTAGTATTTCACACGATAATACCGCACCTGCTGGTCCAGCTGGCCAAAGGCGGCCAGCTGCTGTTTGACCTTAGCGTCATCCCATTTTCCGGAGTGAATAACGTCTGCCAGAGCACCATCCTGATAGCCGCTGATTTTAATCTGGCTTACATTATTTTCGAATCCCTGACGCAGCGCCTGGATTTTGGCGACCTGCTCTTCACTCAGCTTCAGGTGCTGGACGACCGGATCCTGCGAGACAGACGGTATATCGGCGGAGGTCGACGCCTGGCTGGCTGCCGTAAAGCAGGTGGTCAGCGCAATGGCGAGCAGGGTGTTACGCAAGCGAGTATTCACAGTGAATGATCCTTCAAAAAAGAAAATGAGAGGCGATTATCACTGCGCTAATAAAGACTATCTGTAACAAAGGGTTAATTTAAAACTGGATAAAAAAAGGATGGTAAGAAACAGAAATCAGATCCCGGGTCAGCAGCACAGAAAGATATATTCATCCTTCCAGTAACGGCCCTGTCCAATGATATCCCCGGCGGCGCTGATTAACTGTTTTTGCTTTTCGGTTTCAATCCCCTCAACGATCACATGGCTGGTCAGGGTATGAATAGATTGCAACAGCCCGGGAAAAGCGGGGTCGTTTTCTTTATCCCAGAAGTAATCTTTATCCACTTTGACGCAATCGAAGCGGAAGCGCTCCAGCAGCGGGAAGGACGTCCGTCCGCGGCCAAAATCATCCAGCCAGACCGGGCAAAGCGCCGCCAGCGTGCTCAGCGCCGTCAGCTCACGTCCGGCGATAAACTCGTGAAAGTTCTCATTTATTTCCAGAGCAATGTGTTTGCAGGAGCGCAGGAAATCACAGAGATAGCGATCCGTCAGAATAAAGTGGCTTAATAAATCATCAATATTCAGCGATATCGGTTTATTATCGACCCGGGCGAAATCAAATACAGAAAGTAACTCGATTTGCCGAATAAATAGAGCAAGCTTATCGCGTTCGGTAAGCGTGGAGAAAGAAAACGTCGACGCAGAGGTGGTATTTTGTGCGGGTGCTATAATATCTTTAGTAAGCAACTCCCACGAGTGGTAGCTGCCGTCATCGCTAATAGCGGGCTCCAGAACGAAGCGATAAGAGGTATTTTTCACGTTTTCTTCAACCATTTAAAAAATACCAAAAATAAGAAAGGGTTAAAGCATGTCATATATTTTCCGCCAACAAAAATAGTTTAAAGTGATCGATAATAATCATTCGATAGTTAAAAACTATCAAGATATAATTTATTGATCGGTAAATTGAATTAATATAAATTAGCCACTGCTGTAACTCCCTCTGAAAAGTCAATTAAAATATTGTTTCAAACCAGCCAGTTACCAGAGTATTCTGCGTAAAGCCTGGTCGTCTCACGCTTTGTGCTGCCAGGTAAAAAAAGAGAGGGGTAATAAAAATGAAAAATACAAGCCGCCAGTTTTAGTCATATCATTATGCCGAATATGAATAACGCTGCGTCCTGAGGCGCCGCTTCGCCTGGCATGCCATGAGTCCTCAATAAAAAAGTGTGACTCAGTCGACAAAACGTCATACTTTCCCGCTATCCTGCAGCGAAGAAGAGTGAAGTGGATGACAGGCAGTGAAAAAAATAAACGTGATTCCGCTGGGGCTGATGCTATTCATGCTCATCGCCAGCGCATGGCTGGGCCCTGCGCCGCGGCACACCGGCAGCATGCAGTGCGTTTGGTTTGACGGGGCAATGGTGAGCTGCCTGCCGAAGCAACGACTGGGCGAAGGCTCGCCGCATCATTTACTGGTCAGACGATAAACCGGTACTCGCCGGGTGGTGTTGAACAGATTATCGCTGGCTTCCACCTCTTCCGTGACAATTCCCATGCCGGACCGGCGCAATTGCGCAATGTCCGCCGCCACCCGCTGACTGCCGAACCAGAACAGCGCATCAAGCGCGGTAACCGGCAAGCCGGCAAGTAGCGCATGGCGAAGTCGCTCCCGGGCCGGCTTTATCTCGCGGGCAATCTGCTGGTACGGAGCCGCCGTCGGTCCCTGCGGATCGACGCGACGGATACGGTTTGACAGGTGGTAATGGAAGGACTCCGGAATCGGCTGTAAATCCTGCTTCAGACTGTAGACACAACCGTAACGTTTGCCGTTGAAAACGGCGGCTTTACGATTGAGCTGCAGCTGATCGCGCACGTCGGCGATCAGCTGCGGCGCGCGCACCAGCAGCAGGCGAAAAGGCAATTCGAAGCTGGTGACATAGTCGACATTCAATAGCGCAATGCGCAGACGCTCCTCAGCCCCGGCCTGCTGCTGACGACACTCCAGATAGACCTCACGCCACTGCGCTCTGAGCCGTGGCGACTCACCGGCTTCGGTAAACTGGTATTTTTCAATATCGTAATCAATTCTCCCGGCCACCGCGCATTCCTTTCTGAATCAGTCCGGCGTCATAATAACATCCTCTGGCGCAGTACCCTATGCCGAGCGTCCTCGCGCATCCCCTTCCCGGTTATTTACGATACAGATAACGGGTGATGACCACATCGAGGAGATAAAGCAGGAAAATAACGCTGCTTAACCACAATAAACCTGCGAATAAATCAAGTAATTGCATCGTTGCTCCCTCACTGTTAGCCATCGCCGAATGACGCCCCTCACCATAAAGTAGTTAAGTTCTGCCTTAACAGCCACCGAATAAATTTATTTAGTCAAAAGAAAGCCCGGCGCTATTGTACGTTCATTTTACTGTCATCAATTTGTCATCATAAAATGTCTATCATCAACCCGCGCCGCAGGGTTGCCCCGCGCCCCATGGCATCCAGGAGAAACGCGCGGCCACAGGTTTAACAACATGGAATAATATCGCCCCACCGTATCCTTAATGACATTGCATCATCTTATATCAGGCGCCACTGTCATCCTGCTGAATAATCCGGAAAACGCTTTAAACAATAAACGCCCTGCTGATTGGTTTACCATGGAGAAATAAGATGCCCAGCGAAAAAGCCCGCAGCCTTGACCATTTCTATGAATTACTGGCGACAGGACAACACCCGAAAATTGAACTCGATTTTGATGTCGCCGCGGACGATTTTTTTAAAATCGCCACCGAGTTTGGCGATATTGGCGCGAGGATCACCCGGGTTAACGAACGATTTATTATTAAGATCAAGCCGCCGAAAGCGTAAGCGCCCCCTGCCGCCTTGTTGGGTGCCACGCCAGCCGTCGCGGCCCGACAAGGTTTTCTTAACGAGCCGCGGTCTGACGCTCGGCAAAATAGTGCGCCGGTGTCGTCCCCATCGTTTTTTTGAACATGGTAATAAAGGCATTTACCGATTCATACCCCAGCTTAGCCGCCACGTTTTGTACCGAAACGCCGCTGGCCAGCTCCTGCAGGGCAATAATCAAATGCAGCTGCTGGCGCCAGCGCCCGAAGGTCAGGCCGGTCTCCCGCAGCATCACCCGGGCCAGCGAGCGCTCACTCAGCGCCAGACGCTTCGCCCACACCGACAGGGTGCTGCGATCGTCAGGATGGCTGACCAGCCGGTCGGCCATCGCCCGAATTTTGGGATGTGCTGAGACGGGCAGATTCAGGCGCTGCGCCGGCATGGTCGCCAGTTCGTCAAGGGTCACTCGGGTGAGTCTCCCGGCATGGCTATCCGCCACATAATCCGCCCCCTCACGAGTGAGTCGCTCCACCAGCTCGTGGATCAGGGGAGAGAGCGCCAGGGTGCAGCAGCTGCCAGGCAGCGCGGCAGCGCCGGGTTCAATAAACAGATAATTGAGGCGCGCGTTCCAGGTGGCGGACACACTGTGCGGAATACCGCCCGGGATCCATACCGCGCAGCGAGGCGGCACAATCCACAGGTTATTTTCCGCCCGACAACTCACTGCACCATACAGCACAATAATCAACTGCCCTTTGCGATGGGTATGCACCGGCACTTCCGCTTCATACTCGACAAAATCAAGATGACAGGCGACGGCCGGGCAGGACGCGGCGTCCGGATCGTACAGCGTATTGGCAAAAGGTGATGGCATACGATTGGCCAGATTCAGGTATTTTTTGACAGAATAGAGTATTTCGCCGCAAGCGCAAGCCAGCCATAATCCGCGGCATGAACATTAACCTCTTTCGCCAGTCCTCCTGGCTGCGTGCCGCAGGCGCCGTCGCGCGCCCTTTCATGCCGCAATCGACTTCAGCCGTCCTGCGCAGTGATGCCCAGGCAATACTCTTTTCCGCAAAGAGTTTCGCCGCGGCGATGCTGGCGTACTATCTTGCGCTATCCATCGGTCTGCAAAGGCCTTCGTGGGCCATCATCACTGTCTATATCGTGTCGCAGACCTCGGTGGGCGCATCGCTAAGCCGCAGCGTCTATCGCCTGGTCGGGACCCTCGTCGGCGCGGCGGCCACCGTCTTCATCGTGCCCACCTTCGTTAACCAGCCGATCCTGTGTAGTGCCATGCTGGGCCTGTGGATCGCGGGTTGCCTGTGTCTGTCGCTGCTTGAGCGCACGCCGCGCGGATACGCTTTTTTGCTGGCGGGCTACACCGCGAGCCTGATTGGTTTCCCCGCCGTCTCCGTGCCCGGGACCATCTTTGACCTCGCGGTCACTCGGGTGGAAGAGATCGCCATCGGTATCTTGTGCGCCGGATTGATTCACCGCTTCGTGCTGCCGGTGCGCATCGCCGGGCGGTTTAACAGCACGCTGGCACAGACGCTGGCAACCGCCCGGCAACGGATCGCCGATACGCTGGCCGGTAAGCCGGTGGCGGCGGAAACCCTGCGGCTGGCGCTGAGCCTGCAGTTTTTGCAGGGCATCAACCACCATCTTCCCTGGGATGACGGTCTCTCTGTTCCCCACCGCGAGGTCAGAAAAGCGATCCACGACCGGCTGGCACGACTGTTGATCGTCAATGGCGAATTGTATGACCGTTTACAGAGGTGCGGGCAGCCACCTGACGACCTGCAGACGCTGCTAACGGAGGCAGAGGTCTGGCTGAGAAGTCCGGAAGCCCACAGAACGGCGCTCTCCGCCGACGGACTACTCTCCCGCTGCGAGCAGCTCATCAACCGGTGCGCCCCTGCGCAGACGCTGAACGAGGCGCTGCGCGTTAGCCTGGTGCGCCACCTGGCGGAAGCCATCCGTCTCCTGCAGCAGAGCGAACGGCTGGCGAAGGCGATTTATCACCGCCGATCGCCAACCCTGCCCCCTGACGCCCACGCGGCAAAGGGCTATGTTTTCCATCGCGATCCGCTCAGCGCCCTGCGGACCGCCTTCGGCGCCTTCGTCATCATCCTCAGCGGCTGCCTGATCTGGATAGGCTCTGCCTGGCCCGATGGCGGCACTGCGGTCTCGATCCTCGGGGTCTGCTGTAGCCTGTTCGCCAGCTTCGATGCGCCGGCGGCGCAGCTGGTGAAATACCTGATCGGCTGCGTGTGGGGCGTGCTGTTCAGCCTGCTGTATAGCTTCGCCCTGCTGCCGCAGGTGAGCGAATTTGTCCTGCTGGCGGCGATGCTCGCCCCGGTCTATCTGCTGGCCGGTTCGCTGCAGGCGCGGCCGCCGACCACCTTTATGGCGATGGGCATCACCCTGACGCTGCCGATATTGTGCGAACTGGGCCCCAGTTATCAGGGGGATTTCGCGACGGCGATGAATACCTCTATCGCGCTGTTTGTCGCCATCGGCTATGCCGCGTTTGGTATGCGCCTGCTGCAAACCGTGCAGGCCGATGCCGCAGTCCATCGTCTGCTGACACTGTGCCGTCGCGATATCCGCCGTGCCGCGCGGGGCCGACTGGCGCACAATGCCCACCGCTGGACCAACCTGATGATCGACCGGACCGCTTTACTGCTGCCGCGGCTACCGCAGAGCGGGCCTGCCGCAGGTCAGCTGCTGGACAAGATGCTGCACGATATTCGTACCGGCCTGGCGGTGATCCACCTGCGCCGTAGCTATCAGCCGGTGGATCGAGAAGCGGCTACCGCTGTGCAGACGCTGCTTGACGCCCTTAAACAGGAGCCTGGCATAGAGGCCCTCGCGCAGCCTGTTGACGCGCTGTTAGCCCACGGTTTACCGGCTGATGCCGCCTCACATGAGCGCGCGGAAGCGCTCATTTCCCTGTATTGCGCCTTACACCGGCCTGAGGAGAGCCAAAACCATGCGTGATCTCGCGATGGGCGGGGTATTTTTCCCCGGCCTGCTGGTTGTCGGCCTTGTCGCCCTGCTCGCGACGCTGCTGCTGCAACCGCTTATTTTCTCCGTCCGGGGCCTGGGCCGCTTGCCCTGCCGCCCGCTGTGGGGGCTTTCCCTCTATATCGCACTCTTTTTCCTGCTCCTGCAGGAGGTTAACACGCTGGGGTTTGCCGTATGACAGTCTATCTCACTCTTCTGGGCCGCTACGCCCTGACCTTAGGCGCCGTTGCCGCCGCCGCGCTACTGGCTTTCATTCTCTGGAAACAGGAGGCGCAAACGCCCTGGACCCGCGATGGTCGGGTACGGGCCGACGTGGTGCAGATCGCTCCCGATGTCTCGGGACCGGTGGCCAGCGTGGCGGTAAAAGACAACCAGTGGGTCAATCGGGGAGATGTGCTCTATTCCATCGATCCGCGCTGGCTGAAGCTGGCGGTCAGTAGCGCCCAGGCGGAGGTGGAAGCCCGACGCCAGGAGATGGCGATGCGCCAGGATGCCGCCAGACGACGGGCGCAGATCCAGGGCGTCATCTCCAGCGAAGATCTGAAACAGACCAACAGCGCGGCCAGCGTCGCGGCCGCTAACTACCAGGGCGCGCTGGCTGCACTGGCGCTGGCGCAACTGAATTTAGCGCATGCCACCGTGCGGACGCCGGTGGCCGGGTACGTCACCCATCTGCGGCTACGCCCGGGCGACTATGCCACCGCCGGGGTGACGAAAGTGGCCATTATCGATGGCCAGCGTTTCTGGGTGGTGGGGTATTTTGAAGAGACCCGTCTGCGCCACATCCACGTTGGCGATACCGCACATATCACGCTGATGGGGTATGATCCGGTCATTACCGGCCATGTCGAGAGTATCGGACACGGGATCGGCGATACCAATGATGAGACCGGCGCCCTGGGCCTGCCGGAGGTCGAGCCGACCTTCAGCTGGGTGCGGCTGGCGCAGCGTGTGCCGGTACGCATCCATATCGATACCCTGCCCGAGGGGGTGGAACGGGTCGCCGGCTTGTCCGCGACTATCTCGGTCATTCCCGCGCGGTTGGCGCGACGCGCCGGCAAATCCTCACCTGCCGGCGCGAATCAGGCTCAGTGATAGCCCTCGCTGCCGGAGACTTTGCCGCGAAAGACGTAATAGCTCCAGGCGGTATACATCAGGATCACCGGGATAATGAGCAGCGCCCCCGGCAGCATAAACACCTGGCTGGAGGGCGGCGCGGCGGCATCCCACAGGGAGATATTCGGTGGGATAATGTTCGGCCAGACGCTGATCCCCAACCCGCTGAAGCCGAGGAAAATCAGGCCCAGCGTCAGGATAAAGGGACGAGCGTGGCTGGCGGGGCGCGCGCTCAGGCGCCAGATCCACAGGCTCAGCGCCAACACCAGAATCGGTACCGGCAGGAACCAGAAGAAATTGGGCAGCGTGAACCAACGCTCCGCCACGTAGCGCCAGCCCAACGGTGTCCAGACGCTGACCACCGCGATCACCACCATCAGCGCCAGTAGCACCTTGCGGGTCAGCTCGCGCATCCGCTGCTGCAGCGCGCCTTCGCTTTTCATGATCAACCACGTGGTGCCGAGCAGCAGATAGGCCACCACCAGCCCCAGGCCGCAGAACAGGTTAAAGGGGGTAAGCCAGTCCAGCGTCGAACCGGCGAAGCGGCGGTCAGCCACCGCAAAGCCGTTGATAAACGCGCCGACGACAATCCCCTGGCTGAAGGTCGCCAGCAGCGAGCCGCCGGCGAAGGCATAGTCCCAGAAGGTACGATGCGAGGGAACCGCTTTAAAACGAAACTCAAACGCCACGCCGCGAAAAATCAGGCCGATGAGCATCGCCGTCAGCGGGATGACCAGCGCATCGGTGATCACCGCATAGGCCAGCGGAAAGGCGCCGAACAGCCCAGCCCCGCCGAGTACCAGCCAGGTTTCATTTCCATCCCAGACGGGCGCCACGCTGTTGACCATCACATCGCGCTCTTCGCCATCATGCACCACGCTGAACAGCATCCCAATACCTAAATCGAAACCATCCATCACGATATACATCAGCGTGGCGAAGACGATGATGACAAACCAAATCACCGAGATATCGATGCTCATGATGCGTTCTCCTCATCACGCACCGGCTCTGCCGCCGAGAGCGGACGCGCCGGGGTGCCTGCGGTTTGCGAGGTCAGCTCCGTCACCGGTTGCGGCCCTTTTTTAATCAGCCGGAAAATATAGTAATACCCCACGCCAAATACCGCGCAGTAGACCACGATAAACACCAGCAGGCTGATGGCCATCTGCAGCGTGCTGTGCAACGACACCGCATCCCGGGTGCGCAGCAAGCCGTAGATCACCCACGGCTGGCGGCCCATCTCGGTAGTCACCCACCCGGCGACCAGGGCAATAAGGCCGGCAGGCCCCATGCAGAGCGCAAACCACTGAAAGGGACGCGAGTGATACAGTCGCCGCCGATAGCGCAGCCAGGCGCTGCAGATCCCTAAGGCGATCATCAACACGCCCATCCCAACCATGATGCGAAACGACCAGAAAACGGCGGGCGAATAGGGTCGGTCCTCTTTCGGGAAGTCTTTCAGCGCCGGCACCTGCTTATGCAGACTGTGGGTGAGGATCAGGCTGCCGAGAGCGGGGATCTCGAGGCCATAGCGGGTGCGCTCCTGTTCCATATCCGGCAGGCCAAACAGCAGCAGCGGCGTGGCCTCGCCGGGTCGGTTTTCCCAGTGCCCCTCGATGGCGGCGATCTTCGCTGGCTGATGCTCAAGGGTGTTAAGACCATGCATATCCCCCACCACCGCCTGGATTGGCGCTACCAGCAGCGCCATCCACATCGCCATCGACAGCATTTTGCGGATGGCCGGCGAGTCGTTGCCGCGCAGAAGATGCCACGCGGCAGAGGCCCCGACGAACATGGCGCTGCTGAGAAACGCGGCTATCGCCATATGAAACAAACGATACGGGAACGAGGGGTTAAAGATAATCGCCAGCCAGTCATGCGGAATGAGATGGCCATTTTCGATGGTAAAACCCTGCGGCGTCTGCATCCAGCTGTTGGAGGCGAGGATCCAGAAAGTGGAGACCAGGGTGCCAAGCGCCACCATGCAGGTAGTAAAAAAATGCAGCGCCGGCGGCACCTTATTCCAGCCAAATAGCATCACCCCGAGGAATCCCGCTTCGAGGAAAAAGGCAGTCAGCACTTCGTACAGCAGCAGCGGGCCGGTTATGCTGCCAGCAAACTGGGAAAATCCGCTCCAGTTGGTGCCGAACTGATAGGACATCACTAATCCGGAGACCACACCCATCCCAAAATTGACGGCGAAAATTTTCAGCCAGAAATTGTAGAGTGAGCGCCAGACGTTATCCCGGGTTCGCAACCACATCCCCTCAAGCACCACAAGGTAGCTGGCGAGGCCGATGGTGATGGCCGGAAAGAGGATATGGAAGGAAACGGTAAAGGCGAATTGCAATCGGGCCAGATGAAACGCGTCGAATTCAAACATATTCCACACCCATCATTGTGAATCGCCCCGGCCGCAGCCGGGGCTCATGCGAACATCACTTAGCCGATGAGGAAGTGTTTTGCTTACCGGCGCCGAGTTCGGCGCCGGTCAAAGGATCGCCCTGCGGGTCAGACTGCGTTCGCTTCAGCATCGCTTTGCACAGCGCTTCCTGCTCTGGCGTCAGGCCGACAGTAGCGCCGCCATCTCCGCCATCCACGGCCGGCTGCGGATCCTTGACATAATCGAAGTGTTTGTCACTGTTCCAGCTGCCGCGTACTTCTCCACCTTCAGACATATTGTAGTAGGTGTTAGCGTACTCGCTAATGGGCGGCAGTTTGCCCGGAGGATAGTTGTTGCGAATCGACTGCAGCGCCTTCTCAAAAGAGAGCTGATGCGCCGCTTCGCGGGTCATCAGGAACGCCAGCGCGTCTTTCACGCCGGGATCGTCGGTCACGTTAATCAGGCGTTCATAGACGATCTTCGCCCTCGCCTCCGCCGCGACATTCGACCGCAGGTCGGCGGTGGGTTCGCCGATAGTATCAATGTAGGCCGCCGTCCACGGCACGCCCGCCGAGTTGGTCAGCGGGGGACCGCCGCCGTACAGCAGCGAGGTAATGTGGCTGTCATTGCCGTTGGCGGTGAGTGAAAGATAAAGTTCCGCCTCGCTCTCGGTGCCCTCAGCCAGAGCTCCTTTGGCGCCTTTATTCAGCATGCCGACCAGGGTGCCAATGATCTCCAGATGGCTCAGCTCCTCTGTCGCGATATCCATTAGCATGTCTTTGCGGCCGGGATCGTCATCGCTTAATCCCTGGGTGAAATAACGACACGCGGCGGCCAGCTCGCCCTGAGGGCCGCCAAACTGTTCGAGCAGTAAATTCGCGAGCCCCGGATTGGGTTCAGCAACGTGCACGGTATACTGCAGTTGTTTCACATGACGAAACATAGGCCTGCCTCCTGGGTTATTTTTTCGCTTCTACGCCGTCAGCATCTGAACGCAGGAGAAACTGCTCCGTGGTCTGAGGAATATGTTTGATCAGCCAGTCGGCCATTTCCCGCTCTTCCGCCAGGATAGCCTCAATAGCCGGGATGGAGGCGGTGTCGCCCGCTTTTTCAGCCGCCGCCAGCAGAGAGGTGTAGCAGGCAATCTCAAATTGCTCGAAGACGTACCCGCTGATCGAGCCTTTGACGATTTCATCGGAAGGAAACATTCCGCCGATGGACTGGCCGAGAGCCGCCATTTTACTCATCGAATCTTTAATCACCGAGCGCGAAATGTCGTTGCGGTCGAGGATCTCTTCCAGCACGGTAATTTGCCGTTTGGTCTCATTAATATGCTGTTCAATTCTGGCACGGAGATCCGGATAATTATCGATACGGCCAGCCATCGATTCCAGCATGGATTCTGCCTGCTTTTCCATGGCATGCGCATCGCGTAGCCAGTCATGATAATGTTCAACGTGATTCATGGTCATTTCCTCGTGTCAGGGAGCGTTTATTTTTCCGCTTTTTTATTAATGTTACCTACCGCCAAATCGGTTAATTTAACGTCGGTTTGCTTTTCTTCTTCCAGCGTTTCGGCCAGCAATTTGACCGCTTTTTTATAGCCCAGCTGTTCTGCCAGGGTGACCAGGGTGCCGTAACTGGCAATTTCGTAATGCTCGACCTTTTGCGCAGCGGCAATTAGCGCAGCATCTCGTACCTCATTTTTTTCCGTGCTCTCAACGACTTCATTGGCCTCTTCGATTAATCCTTCCATGGCCACGCATTTCATGCGTTTGATTTTCAGGCCGGATTCCTGCTCAATAATTTGGTCAATACGTTCAATCTGGCCCTGGGTTTCTTCGAGATGAGCATTGAACGCCGCGCTGAGTTTTTCACTGGACGCCGCTCTGGCCAGTTTAGCCAGCCCGCGGGTTAATTGTTTCTCTGCGCTGTAGGTATCTGAGAGCAGGTGGATAAATACATCTTCAATGCTTTTCATATTCATAGAAATACCTTCTGGAGTCAGAAAATAACTGCGAGTCTATACAGACTCGCAGGAGATACTTTCACTTCAGGGTGCAAGGAAAAGGATAATCAGGAATTATCGGACTTGCGGCCACCGCCGTGGCTGTTTTGTCCGCCTTTTTTACCCGCTTCGGACGCACGCTGCGGATCATTTTTAAAGTTCCCGCCGCTGTGCTGACCACCTTTACGACCTGCTTCAGAAGCTTTTTCACGGTCTTCAGCAAAATTACCGGAACCACCACGATGCTCTGCCATATTTCACCTCATGTATATCGGTTATGTCAGTACGATACGAAAATATTCCGTATCACTCGTCGTTCGATATTTAACTCTAGCGGGTAATGCTGGTTAGTCAAATTATTATTCCGTTTTCCCGACGTCTTTCAGCAGTAATTCGGAATAATTCTACAACACACATTAAAAATAACCAGACGGCACATCACCGCTAACTTACTGTGTGCGGGGAAATAATACCTGCAGCCCTCGTATTATCGATACAATCGGAGTGCTCCTGTTGAGGTATATAACGAAGCGGCGCGGCGAGGCTTCGTCGGCATGAAATTCAGAACTTTTCTAAAGATAACCAATAAAAAAAGCCGCTGGGGGAGCGGCTATCAAATAAAAAAATGGAGCGAATATCATGCCTGATTAAGGCTAGCCTTCTTCATCCGAATATGCAAATAACCCAACAAACCAAACGTTAAATAAGCGAAACGTAAAATACACCCAACAACTGAAATATCACGCAGTTCCATTACTTGTACTCTACGCTTTATTTTTACGGTGGTTTATCGGTGGCCATCGCGTCAGGTCAATATGCCTTTGCACCTGATGCGGTCAGCCGTTCTCTCCAGGAGAATATGCAATGAAAGCACTCACTTATCATGGTCCCCATCATGTCAGCGTCGACACCATGCCCGACCCGGCCCTTGAAGCGCCGGACGATATTATACTGCGCGTCACCGCGACGGCGATTTGCGGTTCCGATCTCCATCTTTACCGCGGAAAGATCCCCGGCACGCATCACGGCGATATTTTCGGCCATGAATTTATGGGGGAAGTGGTGGAAGCGGGTTCCGAGGTCACCGCGGTCCGCAAAGGCGACCGGGTGGTTATCCCGTTTGTGATCGCCTGCGGAGACTGCTTCTTTTGTCGCCTGCAGCAGTATGCCGCCTGCGAAAGCACCAATAGCGGCCAGGGGGCGACACTCAACCGAAAAGGCATTTCGCCACCGGCGGCCCTGTTTGGCTATAGCGATTTGTACGGCGGCATCCCGGGCGGCCAGGCAGAATATGTACGGGTCCCCAAAGCCAATACCGGTCCATTTAAAGTGCCTGACACCTTACCCGATGAAAAGGTGCTGTTTCTGTCAGATATTCTGCCCACCGCCTGGCAGGCAGTAAAAAACGCCGAGGTCAAACCCGGCAGCAGCGTGGCTATTTTTGGCGCCGGCCCGGTAGGGCTGCTGTGCGCCTCCTGCGCCAGGCTCAATGGCGCAGAGCAGATATTTATCATCGATCATAACGATTACCGACTCGATTTCGCGCAGCAACGCTATGGCGCGATCCCGATAAACTTCGACACCCATGACGACCCGGCGCAGTGGATTATCGATAACACGCCGGGACATCGCGGCGTCGACGCGGTGATTGACGCCGTGGGCTTCGAGGCGAAAGGCAGCCTCACGGAAACCGTCCTCAGCAACCTGAAAATCGAGGGCAGCAGCGGAAAAGCCCTGCGCCAGTGCATCGCCGCCGTGCGCCGCGGCGGTATCGTCAGCGTGCCCGGGGTTTACGCCGGTTTCATTCATGGGTTTATGTTTGGTGATGCCTTTGATAAGGGACTGACCTTCAGGATGGGGCAAACCCACGTCCATGCCTGGCTGCCGGACCTGCTGGCGCTAATTGAGCAAGGGCTGCTCACCCCGGAGGAGATCGTCACTCACCATATGCCGCTGGAGGAGGCCGCGCGCGGCTATCAGATCTTTGAGAAACGCGAAGAGGCATGCCGCAAAGTCATCCTTGTGCCGGGGATGCAGCCCGGGAAGGCAACGCTTTGAGGCGGAAGTTAATCCGCCCTTCTCGGCAGCCAGTCCGGGCCGTGATATAAAAACAGCATGCGTTGACCCGCCGTCGCTGATACAGCCGTTAACCACAGGAGAAGTTAATGCTCGAGTTACGCCCGAATTGCGAATGCTGTGATAAAGATCTGCCGCCAGACTCACCCGAGGCGTTTATCTGCTCGTTCGAGTGTACTTTTTGCCGGGACTGCATGACGGCGCGGCTGCACGGTCGTTGCCCAAACTGTGGCGGCGAACTGGTGCGGCGCCCTGTGCGTCCCGAAGAGGCGCTGCGGCGGCACCCCGCCTCCACCCTGCGCCGCCATGCACAGTAAAACCGGATGAACTGGCGTGGCAAACGGGAGCCATCGAGCTCCCTTTCTTCACCATTATTTCTCTGCAGAAAAGTGCCACTCTGCGGCGGTCGATAGCGTCACAAATGGCCCGGCAAGCGTGATATTGTGATGGCCAATAATGTCAGGCGCTGACAACCGTTCGTTATCCATGGTTGAGTGCGCATCCGAGATCAGCACCGTCCGCCATCCCAGCGCCGATGCCGCACGGCAGGTCGTGTCCACGCAGAATTCGGTTTTCATCCCGGCAATAACCAGCTGTTTTACGCCGGCCTGAGCGAGCCGATGCGCAAGGTCAGTTTGTTGGAAACAGGAAGGGTACTTTTTAATAAAGACGATATCTCGCTCGCCGCTAACCCCCATCTCAGGCAGCAGTTGGGTTAATGGACTTTGTGCTGAGAACGGAGAATCGTCCGGCCCGGTATGGCGGGCAAAGAAGACGGGCACCTCAGCCTGTCTCGCTTTTTCAATCAGCAGGCAAACGTTCGCCAGAAGCGCATCGGCCTGATACGGAGAAACCGGGCTATGGAAAAGCCCCTGCTGCATATCGATAATTAAAAGGGCATGCTCAGATGAAATCATGATGGGTCTCCATTCAGTGTGTCACGAACGGAGAGGTCTCTCCCCGTCCACATTGGCGGGGAGTGAGGATCTGTTTGTCAGGAGCCGGTCACAGATACGCCCACACCACCGCAGGTTACGGTCGTGGTGGTGGTGACGGTGGTGGTTGGCTGCACTGACGTAATCATTATCTGACCTTCACTGATTCCTTACAGATAAAAGATAAGCACCATTAAAACGGCTCTTTTCTTATAGCATTGAGCAGATACGGATGGCAATTTATGCGCGATCAACGCAGCCGCCAGCACATAAATCCCCCTCCACAGAGAAAAGGCAAATCTATGCAACATGCTTATACCAGCCATATCACATGGACCGGCAATCAGGGCACGGGAACTTCGGGTTACAAGGCTTATGCCCGGACCTGGGTTATCGCGGTAAAGGGAAAAGAACCCATTCATTGTTCAAATGATCCATTACTGGGCGGCGATCCCGGCAAAATGAACCCGGAAGATCTCCTGCTCTCTTCTCTCTCAGCCTGTCACATGCTGTGGTACTTACATCTGGCCTCCGATGCCGGCATTACGGTCATGGAATATCAGGACTCGCCGGTGGCAACGGGTGAAGTGTTAAAAGGGGGCGCGGGTCGCTTTATTTCTGCCACCCTCAGGCCGAAAATCACCGTACTACCAGGTACCGATCTCGACGCCGCCACGGCCATTCATCAGCAGATCCATCACGTCTGTTTTATCGCCCGATCGGTCAATTTCCCGGTCAGTTACCAGCCTGAATTTATTATCTTTAACGCAGAGTAACGCGTTTCTGAAGGGTAATCCGGTGCGCAGGGACGGCGGCTGAGGGTATCCCCCCTCAGCCATACTTCGCTGCAGACCGAAGCATTCTGCTCTGGGCGTCAGTAGACTGCGGGGATATTCACCACGGAGAAGAATGATGATTGCGGTACTTTTTGAAGCCGACGCCTTACCAGAAGCACAGGAAAGATATTTACAGCTTGCGGCCGGGCTGACGCCTTTGCTTTCAGACACGCCGGGGTTTATTGCCATTGAGCGCTTTCAGAGCCTGAGTACGCCCGGCAAAATCCTCTCGCTATCCTGGTGGGAAGATGAAGCATCGGTGGCCAACTGGCAGCAAAATGAGCGGCATCTGGCTGCCCAGCGCGAAGGCAAAGCATCGATTTTTTCATACTACAGAATACGCGTCGCCCGCGTGTTCCGGGATTACGCATCGGCTCGGGGAGCACAGCCAGATGTATGACATTCACGTGATTCTCAGCAACACGCCGGGCTCGCTTGGCGCAATGGGTATGGCGCTGGGTAACAACGGCGTGGGGCTCGAAGGCGGTGGTGTATTCACCACGCCTGATGCCGGACATGCGCATTTTCTGGTGGAAGACGGTGAGAAAGCCCGCAGGGTACTGACCGAGGCCGGTTTTGCCGTCAGCAGTGTATGCCGTCCTCTGATCAGAAAGTTACCTCAGGAACGACCTGGGGAACTGGGAGACATCGCAGACACCCTGGCCCGCAATGGCATTAATATTCTGGTACAGTACAGCGACCACCGTAACCGGCTCATTCTCATTACCGATGATGACACCCGGGCAGCGGAAGTGACCAAAAAATGGGCCATACTTTCTGAATGAATCTCTTGAAAACGCAGCAAGACAGTGAGCCAGAGGAGGCGCTGGAAACCGCTATGGCGATGGTGGCCTCCGCCCTCTCTGACCCGTCAAGGGTCAGTATTCTGTGCGCGCTAATGGACGGGCGCGCATGGACAGCAACCGAACTCAGTACGGTTGCCGAGGTGTCTGCCTCCACCACCAGCGGGCATCTTGCCCGACTGCTCAGCAACGGGCTGGTGGTGTGTCTCGCGCAGGGGCGTCACCGCTATTACCGCCTGGCGGGCGCGCATATCGCCGCGCTGCTGGAAAACCTGATGGGCGTCTCTATGCAGGCGCATAAGACGCTTCTCCCCAGCACGCCGGTTAATCTTCGTTACGCACGCACCTGCTACGACCATCTGGCTGGCGAACTGGCGGTGAACATTTATGAATTTATGCTGCGGGAAAAATGGCTGGCGGCCGATGGACTGGCCCTGACATCAGCCGGTAAAGCCCAGCTTGAACGCCTTGGCGCAGTACTGAACACCCGCCCGCGACGTAAGCCTTGCTGCCCCTGTCTTGACTGGAGTGAAAGACGTTTTCATCTGGGCGGTGACGCCGGTTCGTCGCTGATGGCGCTGTTTGAGCAGAAAGGATGGATAACCCGCACGCCGGGATATCGGGAAGTGCAAGTGACGAATAGCGGCAGAGCGGCGCTGTCCCGGCTGTTTAATCTGAAGGTGAGCGGATAGCCTGAGTTTAGGCTACATCACATTTTCGCCGAACGGCGCCGGTTTAAGCCGGTCGGGCCATCAGTAAGACCCCTGGCGTTCAATCCATACCCACTTGCGATCTCGCGGTAAACTGAGCTATCCCTGTCACGAGGCGCATGGCTTTGATGGACATTTTGTTGCGGGAAATCGGCCATGGCACCGCGCAGCGAGCGTCCGGCAAAATAACGGCCTGAATGCGATAAAAAAGCGGGAGCCCATCGGCTCCCGCTTTTACTTAATCCACCAACGGGATTACATATTCGCGATAATCGCGTCATCAAACTCACTATATTTCAGCAGCTTAGCGCCTTCCATCAGACGTTCGAAGTCATAGGTCACGGTCTTGGCGGCGATAGCGCCTTCCATGCCTTTGACGATCAGGTCTGCGGCTTCGAACCACTGCATGTGGCGCAGCAGTACATTAGCCAAAAATATCTACCATATTGAATTCATTGCAAATATAAGCCCACACAACTCTAAAATCGATATCAAACCCTCTGCTAGTATCCCTTTGTTTTACAAATAGTTAATTTTAGTTTTGGGGAATGGTTTTCGCTTATCCGCGTTTATTTGAACAGAGGGTACAACTCCACCAATCATGATTGGACATTGATAGGACCTCACTAGCAATAAAAGTTAGTTAGAAGTTTCAGCAGGACACCGACCAGACGGTGAGGGACAAAAAGGGATACGTGGAAGAGCCTCGGCTCATTCATGACATTAAAGCCCGCTTCTGCGGGCTTTTTTAATACTTGTAGTTGAGTAAGCAACACAACCTTTTAAGATCTGTTGCTTTATTTCGAAGATTTACTTTCTCTGTCTTGCCTCAACGTTTTTTTGATACAAAGCGATAGCTTCATCTACCAAACCAAGGGGGTATAAGGTGTTGATTCCGATCCCTGACGGACATTTTATTTTTTCAGCCCCTCTTTCGCTGCGTAATTTTTCACACCAATGCCACAACTCCTCAATTGACAAAACCTCCAAGCCTAAGTCCATTAAGCGTTGTGGGACACTTCGGAATTTTGAAAGATCTCGTAAACTTTCTAATGAGTTAACTTTTAACTCTACATCATTAACACGGCTCTCGAGCTCCTCACGTTTAGCAATTTCCATAACTAAAGCATTTACTGTTTGTTGAAGGCTTGTAGCAAAAGCACGTATCTCAGATTGTTCTTGCTTTGGAGGAGGGGGAAAAACACCAAATTCACGAATGGAGGGCAAAACTTTATGAAACAGCCACCGTTGAAATTTTTTCCCAGCTGCTGATGTATCTTGAGCTAAAACCCTATACAGCCCAGGTTCAGCTAAAAATGCTTCAGAAGTTGTGATTCCGTTTTCGATAATGGGGAAGTTCTTAATCTCATCAGGATCAAGTGTTTGAATAACTGCTTTTATAACAGGTAATAAGCTCTGAGGAGTCTTACCATCCATTTTTCTGTTTTCAGTTGAGAGCGTCTTTAGTACATCAGATAGCGAAACATAGAATTGACCTTTCTCATTGATGCTACGGATGTAACTTTCTCCACTTTCACCTTCATAGCAGATCTGTAATAAATTCTTATCCATTTGGTACTCCCCATTTTTTCTCATGATTATACCGTGGATAACAACGGTGTCATGGGGTGTCGGGGGGTCGGAGGTTCAAATCCTCTCGCGCAGACCAAAAACCCCAAATAAATCAGCACGTTAATGCTGGTTTTTTATGCCTACTTTTTGCGCGGAGAGTTAGTGGGGTGAAACGGGGGAGAAACCCCATCAATAACAACTACTCCTGGGCTATTTTCCTCCCTAAGAAATGCTCAATTTTCTGTCTTCTATACTTTCAGAATGACTACTGGAGGTAACCATGTGTGGACGATTTGCCCAATCACAGACACGCGAAGAATATCTGGCTTACCTTGCCGAAGAAGCTGAACGTGACATCGCCTATGATCCAGAACCAATCGGCCGGTACAACGTGGCGCCAGGGACTAAAGTTTTGCTCCTGAGCGAACGCGACGAGCAATTGCACCTCGACCCGGTTCACTGGGGGTACGCGCCAGGGTGGTGGGATAAACCACCGCTGATTAATGCTCGAGTAGAAACCGCGGCGACAAGCAGAATGTTCAAGCCTCTATGGCAACACGGGAGAGCAATTTGTTTTGCAGACGGCTGGTTTGAGTGGAAGCGTGAAGGAGACAAGAAGCAGCCCTATTTCATCCACCGGAAAGACGGCAAGCCCATCTTCATGGCAGCTATCGGCAGCGTCCCTTTCGAGCGCGGGGATGAATCTGAGGGATTTTTGATTGTCACGGCTGCAGCCGATCAGGGTCTCGTCGATATTCACGACCGCCGGCCACTGGTTCTGACGCCGGAAGCAGCACGCGAATGGATGCGCCAGGATATTGGCGGGAAAGAGGCAGAGGAAATAATTGCAGATGACGCTCTGTCAGCAGACCATTTCACATGGCACCCAGTTTCACACGCGGTGGGTAACGTGAAGAATCAGGGGCCTGAATTGATTGAGGCTATCAAAAGCCTGTAGCTTTGATGACGTCCGGAATCTGCCAGAAGCGGAAGTGACCTGCACCCCGTTGAGTAACAACTGGAGGCTGACCAGCGGATGTAATCCGTCTCAGGACTCGATAATCGAGCGGATGATGATCAATCGATTTATTTCATAAGCATCAGATTGACTTCAATCTGATAAAATTGACATAATTTAAACGGATGGGGCAGGTTCTTCCTCTTACTAATGTAAGGGCGGCTCTGATAATGAACGGCAACCTTTGCTGTTGAGCGTTAAGCTTACCGATCCTGCTTAGCAGGGTGTTCAACGATTCCAATCTCTCCTGCCCCCTCCAAATCCCTAAAAAATTAAATGGAGTTTTTATGCGGGACAATATCTGGTTTACATATAAAGCACGCATAAATGCACATCATCGCTTAGAGTGGCTTGAGAAACATTCTCAGTTCATTCTCGTCTGGTATGCCATATTTAGCGCGGTACTTTCCGTCATATCCATACGCTTCCCAAAGGTGCTCGGGGATAATACCGATATAATCGCGTCAATACTTTCTGTGGCTTTGCTAGGTATTTCTCTTGTAGTTTCAAACCTCGATTTTCGCGGAAGAGCGATTTCCATGAGAAGGAACTATCTAGCGTTACAACGGCTGTATGCTAACACTTCTGATGAGGTTCCTTTAACATCTACACAACTAGATAAATACCATGAATTACTCGATGAAGTTGAGAACCATCTTGATATTGATGATAAGGCAGCACGCGTAGCCCAAACAGGACTGAGATCAAGGATCCCTACCGCTGATGAAACGCAGAGTGTTAAGCGCTGGAAAGCGAAGCGATTTATCTTCACTTACTCCTTCTATTTGCTCCCTCTCCTAATTATTTGGATAAACTATGACAGCTAACCGAAAATTCAGAAAGTCTTTTTCGGAACGAAATCTCCTTAAGATATATAAGGAAAGGATAAAAGAATCTGGAGCTATTGGCATTGACCGAGTACGACCTGCCAAACTAGAACCGATAATTAAAAGTGAAGTTAAGTTCATTTCTGAAAAGGTTCAATCTGGTGGCTATAAGTTCACCGCCTATAAAGAAAAACTAATCTCAAAGGGAGCCAACTCAAATCCGAGGCAGATCTCAATACCCACTGCCAGAGACAGGATTACGCTTCGTGCTCTCTGTGAATGCCTTACGGAAATTTACCCCGAATCAAGGTTAAGGCTCCCCCACACAGTCATTAATTCGCTAAAGGCTGCACTGGATAGCGGTCTTTATACAGAGTATGCCAAGATAGATCTCAGGGCTTTTTATCCTTCAATTGAACATAAGCTAATAGCTGATGCGATAAAAAACAAGGTCCGGAAAAATGAGATTAGAAAATTGATAATGTCATCGTTGGTGGTTCCTACCGTAAACGAATTTAAAGGCAGCAAAGGGTCTTCATCAAATACTATAGGAGTGCCTCAGGGATTAGCAATATCAAACATTTTAGCTGAAATTTCCTTATCTATTTTCGACAAGGATATCAATGCAATATCAGATATCTGGTTCATGCGCTACGTTGATGACATTCTAATATTAACTACGGATGGACAAGCAGAATCAATAGCATCTAATGTTATTGAAAAGCTCCAACGTCTGAATTTAAATCCTCATCCATTAAATGATGAGAACTCAAAATCTAAAGCTGGCCCTCTTCGTGAATCTTTTGACTTTCTTGGCTATCACATAAGCCAAGGAGAATTGCTAATTAAACATGAAAGCATTCTCAGATTTGAATCTTCATTGGCTAAAATCTTCACCGCTTACAGACACGCATTAATGCAGGCCAAGAGTAAGTCAGATAAAGAGCGTGCGATAGCTTACTGCCAGTGGAAACTCAACCTTAGAATAACGGGGTGTGTATTCGAAGGGAAACGCCTTGGATGGGTATCATATTTTTCTCAAATAACCACAACATCTCAACTTCGTTCCGTTAACCATACCGTGAGTCATCTCATTCGTCGGTTCAGGCTCTCATCAGATATAAAGCAAAAATCATTAATAAAAACATTCTATGAACTTCGCCGTGGAACTGCCGATACATTCAAATACATACCTAACTTTGATAACCTTGATATAGTTCAGAAGAGGGAACTGGTTTCAATGTGGGTAGGCAAATCCAAAGCAGAAAAAATGAGCAACAGTGAAATCGAAAAGCGGTTTAAATATATAATTGCAAAGTCTGCTAAAGAACTTGAAGAAGACATCTCAGGAATATCATAAAACCAATTACTAACACTCTGCACGCTGACAGAAGAGGTGACCTGCCCCCCGTTGATTCAAACAGAATGCTGTTAGCAATGTCCGCAGATCGCTCTAAGCGGACTGTAGTAACAGCATAACCACTACCGTTAATGGCCGAATCATCTAACTTTGAGCAGGTCACAGAACCTCGTAGTATAGCGAGGCGAAAGCATTTCCCGCTTCATCTGCCAAGCAGTCTGGATCCCCTGCCCTGCAAAATACAGCGTTCCCCTTCCGCCTTTTGCATTGAGATGATCGAGAACTTCCATCAGTTTCTCACTCCCCCTCCGGGGAGCGTTATCATCGAACAGGTTTAGCTGGGCCACTCCCTGACTGTAGAAATCGCCAAGCATCACACCTGCTTTCTGATATCTATGCCCATCTTTCCAGATGGCATCAAGACATTTTGTCGCCGCGGTGATGATGTCCCGGCTATCCTGGGTCGGTGTAAGCAGCTTTAATGATGAGCTGTTCCCGTAATACGGCTCGTTCAGCGCGAAAGGACTCGTTTTGACGAATGCAGAGATAAAGCGGCAGTACTGATGCTCGCCACGGAGTTTCTCCGCGGCACGGGATGCGTATAAGCATATCGCCTGGCGCATCTCTTCGTAGGTGGAAATCCGCTGCCCAAAGCTGCGACTACAGACAATCTCCTGCTTTACCGGCGCGAACTCCTCCAGACCGAGACAGGGTTCCCCGCGTAGCTCCCACACGGTTCGCTCCAAAACCACATTAAAATGCTTCCGGATAAACCTGATATCTGTATCCGCAAGTTGAAGCACCGTTTTAATGCCCATTGCCTCCAGTTTTTTACTGATGCGGCGCCCGACTCCCCAGACCTCATCCACTGGAAGCAAAGCCATCACCTTCCTCTGTCTTTCCAGATTAGACAGATCCACCACTCCTCCGGTCTGTCGCTGCCACTGTTTCGCCGCGTGATTGGCCAGCTTTGCCAGGGTTTTAGTCTGGGCTATGCCGACACCGACCGTGAGGTGCGTCCTGCGCAGAACCGTCTCGCGAATTTCCCTGCCAAAATCGGTAAGATCGCGACAGTTACGAACACCAGTCAGATCGCAAAAAGCCTCATCAATACTGTAAATTTCGCAGTGTGGGGAGAGTTCCTCCAGCGTTGTCATCACTCGGTTTGACATATCGGCATAAAGCTCATAGTTGCTGCTAAACGCGATAATACCGTGCCGGCGAAACATGTCCTTTTGCTTGAAATAAGGCTCCCCCATTTTGACGAAGGGCTTCGCTTCTTGCGAACGGGCGATCACACAGCCGTCGTTGTTTGACAGAACGACCACCGGCCGCCCCTTCAGGTCAGGACGGAAAACAGTTTCGCAGGATGCGTAAAATGAGTTCACATCGCAAAGTGCAAACATCTTAGCCAGCTGATTTAATGATGTACGTAACCACCCCGAACACGTCGAGAGTATCCTCGCTACCGACGACTATCGGCGAATATGCAGGGTTCATTGGGTTAAGCTGAACTCTTGGATGCAGCTGCAGCTTCTTAACGGTGAATTCCCCATCCACAGCAGCAATAACGATATCGCCATGAACTGCTGTTCTTGAGCTATCCACTACCAGAAGATCACCCTCCCCTATGCCGGCGTCTTTCATGCTGTCGCCCGCGGCTTTGACAAAATACGTCGCACTGGGGTGGTTAACGAGCAACTCGTTCAGATCGATACGTTGCTCAACGTAATCCTGTGCAGGACTAGGAAAACCACATTGCACAAGGTCGCTGTACAACGGGAGCAGCATGATCTGACGTAACTCAACGGGCGTGTAGAACTGCATAATAGACTCGCTCACATTTATACTGTTTTTATATACAGTAGTTTTAACAGGGCGACATATCAATATAGGTTCTGGCTATCAATTTACGCCATTGACGTAACATATTGATGTAATAAGTAAGGTAAGTCTTAAAGTGTTTTCAGGCCTTAGCTGTTTGATGGTTTTGCGAACAATGGGAGGTTAAAATTTTTCAGCTATGGCAATGCCTTCATAGCAAATTGCTCACCTGCGATCTCTTGCATACGGTTCGCAGGTGAGCAAACTTAACCGGCTGGAAAATATTTATAAATCGTCTTCACCCCCACCCCTATCACATCGGCTACCTGCTGCCGGGTTGCGCCCGTACCCAACATCCTGCGGCATCGCTCCACAACCTCAGTGGTCATTACCCGGCGGCGTCCGCCTACTCTCCCCTGCTCCCTCGCTGCGGCTAAACCGGCGCGGGTACGCTCGACGATCAGCTCGCGCTCCATTTCCGCCAGGTCGCTCATGACGTGGAAGAAAAAACGGCCTGCTGGCGTACTGGTATCGATGCTGTCGGTCAGACTGCGGAAATTTACCCCGCGAGCCTGCAGCTCTGACACGAGCGTAATCAGATCGCGCACGCTGCGGCCCAGCCGGTCCAGTTTCCACACCACCAGCACATCGCCGGGCTTAAGCCTGCGTAAGGCGCGCCTCAATCCCGGCCGTCTGGCATTTTTTCCGCTCGCGGTATCTTCAAATATCTGTACACATTCTGCGCGAAACAGTGCTGTTTTCTGCAAATCGAGGTTTTGATCCCCTGTTGAGACCCTGGCATAACTAATCCGCATGATGTAACCCTTTGAAATAGCTGATTGTAAAAAGCCCCTCTCTTTCGCTCAAACCCTCGTTTGGGCGAAGTCTCTTTTTGGAGCAAAAAACATGGCCTTAACCCGGAGCTGGGGAGCACGTCTCCCGCTGTGCTGCTCGGTAATGCCGAATAGCACCTCACAGGCTAGTCGTGGTGACCAAGTGTCAGCCAAAACACTTACTTCAACGTTCAAGAAAGCACGGGATAAAAGCGGTCTTACATGGGAAGAGGGAACAGCACCGACTTTCCATGAACAGAGATCTCTTTCCGAGCGCTTGTATCGTGAGCAAGGGATAGACACCCAGAAACTATTGGGCCACAAAACAATGAAAATGACTGACAGATACAATGATGATCGCGGTAAAGAGTGGATCGTTGTTGGTAAAAAAGCAGTATGATCTTCAATCAGTTTTGGGGAAGCCTCCGCACACTCCAAAAAAAACGGGAGCCCATCGGCTCCCGCTTTTGCTTAATCCACCAAGGGGATTACATGTTCGCGATAATCGCGTCGCCAAACTCGCTACATTTCAGCAGTTTAGCGCCTTCCATCAGACGTTCGAAGTCATAGGTTACGGTCTTGGCGGCGATAGCGCCTTCCATGCCTTTAACGATCAGGTCTGCGGCTTCGAACCACTGCATGTGACGCAGCAGTAGTTAACTAATAACATTATTATTTATTGATTTAAAAAGAAAAATAGGTATTTTTGATACGTGGTTAATGTTTTTAGTCTAAGCCCTAACCTATTGAAATTCATTAGTATATTTTCAGTTTTGATAACCGGCTTTGAGTCTTTCTGCTCATCTGGATAGTGAATTATTAGCCAATAATACTCACTCCCTGTGAGTCGGGTTAAATATTTCCGGTGTTATAAGTCATGATTTGAAAAGAAAATAAAAAAGCCTCGGAATCCGAGGCTTGCATTGGAACCAGCAGCGCCATTATATTATTTAATTACTACCTACCATGTAATGATTGCTCTTTTCCAAACCATCTTCCCTTTTTTTTCTTCTTTTATATGTAGAATCCTTTTCATAATAAAATATAAAATAAGAGAAAACGCTATGATAGCAATATATGTCCCGATGCCGAAAGACACCAGAAACACAACCAAGATCCCAAAGAGCGCTACCAGTAAAGATGTGCAGATAGATATCAAATTAATTGTCTTGCGTGCGTCTCTTGATACATAACCTTTAATCTTAAATGCATGGCAACTGTGGCAGTGGTCCTCATTAATTAAAATTGCACCACAAAATGGACATTTATCATCTTTTGTTGTCATTTATTTTAAATCTCGACATAATAGTAATCACTCATCCACAACCTTCCCTGGCAAGCGCAATCAACAACAGAATGTACTTTATTTTTTTGTTCTATTGTCTCAACTCCCTCAACAATCACGAAATTGCAGTATGATTTTATTTTATTTATTATTTTAAAGAATTCGCTCTCACTCTGTATTTCCCAGAAGTAATCTTTATCAATTTTTATACATTCAAAATCAAACATATCTATAACTGTTAAGCTTGTTAAGCCACTCCCAAAATCATCCAGCCATACTGGACACAATTTTGAAAGACACTTTAAGTCAACCATACAGCATTTAGTATTGAATTCATGAAAATGCTCGTTAATCTCAAAAGCAATGTTTTTTTGGTTTTTTAAGTAATCACCAATATATTTATCGTTCAAAATACAATCGCTAATAAGACTGTCAACATTCAACGAAACTGGCTTGAACTTCAATTCTGATGCATCAAGCTTTTCAATTGTCAATATCTGTTTCTTAAACACATCGATTTTTTCTTTATCGCTTAATGAAGTGAAACAAAAACCACTTTCATTAGCAAGGTAATCATTGCAGTCCTTTTTTTTAACATTTTTCGTGAGAATTTCCCAAGAATGAATAGAACCATCTTTTTTAAAAGATGGTTCTAAAACAAATCTACAGGAATCTATTTCCATACTGTTCTTTATCATTAAAAAACACCGGAACTAGGAATAATCCTAATCGTGTCATATTTAGAAATCAAAGGAAAATAGTTTAAAATGATCGATAACGATCGAACAATAGGCGAAAGCTATCACATTTCTTAAATTGATCGATTATTCAAATCAAATGACTTAAATGGGAAAAAAAAGAAACATGATTTCAATATAAATTTGAATAAAATCATATTGTTATGGAACGACAATACTTTAGTGGCATGTATCAAACGTTAGTTGAGAGGGGTCTGTGGTTCCGAGGAAATGTATCCGTATTGGCAATGCCGATAATAAACTATCTTAAAAATTTATATGTATAAAATCATGAGAAAAGAAATCATTTCATCTTCAATTATTCGGCATGCAATATCCATTCTTCCCGTTACGTTTAACTTCATATAGCATTTCATCAGCCTCTTTGATCCACTCGATGATTGATTCTTTATTTTCTGCACAAGAAATACCGATACTGACAGTACAGTAAATATCGTTGTGAGAAGGTAATGAAAGATCTTTAATTTTTTTCTGAATTATATGAACCATAGCTATAACAAGCTTGCTATTACTATTATTAACAATAATAGCCAACTCATCGCCACCAAATCTTGCTGGTACGTCCTTCTCGCCAGCACACTCTCGTAATATTGTTGATATACGAGATAACACCGCATCACCTACTTCATGGCCATAGGTATCATTAATTTTTTTAAAATTATCAACATCAATGAGCATAAGATAAGAATGAATTCTCTTTTTACGCGTTGCACGAAAAGCACTTTCCATTTTTTGCTCAAAAAAACGGCGATTTGGTAGATCTAAGCCAGGATCCATCAGAGCCTGTTTTTCCAGTAACTCCCTTCTTTTCCTCAACTTTATAGATAAGTGCCTTGAAACAATACTCAGTACTATGGGATAACAGGTCGCCAAGGGTAAAGAAAGCAATACTGTTCGGGTACTGAATTCTATAGTATATCTGAAATCATTTGCTAACCAAACTGTCAGGAAACTAATCATCATCCATATTAATGCTGGTTTTAAAATTTTCCATCCACCAGCAGCATAGCGATCAGCTATTTGAACTGAGATTATGAATAATGATGGAATTGGACTAACTTGCATTACAGCTATCCAGATCCCAGCCCAGAATGAATCAAGTATCATATTCTTTTTTTCAGTACTCAGCATATCCTTCGACACCATGCTTGCAAGATAAGCAACCGATGGCCAGATTAGTGCATTCAGAATTAACAAGGCTATTGTTATTTTTTGATGTGACTGTTCCTGGAGGACTGAATATATAGGAAGAAAGCAAAGAACGACACCAATCTGACGTAAAAAATATACTCGCTTAATGAACGATGAATTTCTATCAGATATGTATTTTTCATCCGGGAAATTTGTTAACATAGAAAGCCTATTACAAATCACTAAGAGCCGCCATCACTTTAACCCACTAAATAACAAGATAAAACCGCACTGCATTACAAAGTTATAACACGGATGTGAAAATTACAAGATTGCACTTCAATTAATGATAAACGTATCAATAATAACATTTGGCATCCATTTTTTTGAATCTATCCTCACGATTTATATCTGCTGCATATTAATTCTTTAGGATCATATTCTTAAAAATTAATTTCTATTGGAATTTAGCACTACCAAATTATTAATTTTGGTAGGTCATTAAAAAATAACACAACATCTGACCAGTAAAACTTTACTTGAACTTACTTATCGTTTACTGCAAATTATTCTGTGATGTACACAGCAATTAATGTCGTTTCAGTTGCCCCCGGCAAGTGCCTCCGGGGGATTTTTTATGTTCCTCAACTTTCTAGTGCGTCAACTCGCCTAATCAAATCCTGCACAACTATTACCAAATCGGCGATGATCGCCGTGTAATCTACATTCATCACCCTGAGTTTTTCGCCATCAATCTCCTGCTCGATGCCGAGAAAAGTATACAGTTCGTCAGCTTTTTCAGCCTGCTGAGCGATAAAACCGCGCCTCCGGCGCGTTTCGCCTTTCATATTGAACTCGCATACCCCGAGCGCATTAATGCGCCTGGAAGCCCCTTCCCGTGGTGCCGTGAATGCATCTTTCAGCCGTACATCTGAGCCAGTGGTCAGAACGTCACCCTTACCGGTGGAGATCGTGCCGCCAGCGCGAAAGATCCATGCGTCCGTCCGCCCGAAGCCATCAGCGTAAAGCACAAGCCGGTGCTCAATCCCGACCTGCTCTTCCATGTACATCTGCACGTAAGCGCCGTCCACGTCACCATAGGCCCCGCGCCCGGCCATCAATGAGCGTACCGGACTGGAGGTCAGTTGCGTTCCGATGGCTGGGTTGGCTGGCATGGTCGATGATGCTGTGATCCTCCCGTCCGTTACCCAAAAACTTTGTACCTGCGCGTTCAGGCGGTTCTGCCTGTCGTGGATAAGGCGAGCGGTATAATCCGCACTGCTGCCGTTGTAGTGGAAGTCAATGTAAGGCGTGCTCATTGACAGCTCGATCGCCTGCGTCAGAACCTTCCCCTTTGACGTGTTATCGATGTTGCCGCCAGCTGATAACCCACCGGGCAAAGTCGTCTGGTTATCGGTCCCAATAACGAGGATGTCATCAAAGGTATCTGACGGTGACACAGTGGTCGCTCTTGAACGCTGAACTCTGAACGGTGTTCCCGAGCCAACGGCAATTGTCCCGCCTTGCCCCTGTTTTTTGAGCAGAGCCAGATCTGAGTTCTTACCGAGAATAAAACCGGCATTATCGCTGGTTATAACCTGCGAGCCGTCGAGTTTGTTTCCTCCGGTGAGTTTTGCCAGCGCGTTAAGATCCGATGCCTTCGCCATCCCGGCTATTGCCGGCACGGTCACCTGGTTTCCGGTGATCGGGTCAGTCAGGGTGATATTGCCGCTGCCGGTCAGGGCCATCGACCAGCCCTCCACCACACTACGCCAGAATGCAAATGCGCTGGCCAGCTGGTTAGCAAACGACGAGGTGCTGGCGGTTTCAGCGGTAATAATGCCGTAACTGGCACCGGAAAATGCGGTGGTGATATTCCGGGTCAGCGTCAGTTGCGTGTCGCTGTCCACAGATTTGATCGCATACAGGTCAGCACTACCGCTGCGGTAGACCACCAGAATCGACCCGGGCAGTATCCCCAGCGCCTCCTGTGACCATTTTGTTGTCGCACCTGTCACCCGTGCCTGCGACGCTGCACCCGTGACGGTGCCGACTTCATACATCGCCATAATAAAGTTCCTCCTGGATGGTTTTCCCTGGAAAAAGAAAAGGCCCCTTACGGGGCCTCTGTTAGCTAAATGAACTGCTGTCCGTCCGAAATGCGGTTGCGGTGATGTTCTCGACTGTGCAGGTGTAATCAATCGCGGCAGTACGACCTGACGCTCTGATAAAGAAGCCGACATTGTTGTAGTCAGCATCCAGGCGCGCGGCAAACCGCAATTCAAAGGCCGTGGTGCCGCCTGTGATATTACCGGCATCGACGAAGATACGGCGGGTTACCTCCTGCCCACCAATGTTGAACGTAATATCAGAGGTATACCCCAGGCCACTGCCCGTCCCATAGGTCTGGCACACCAGGGTGCAGGCCAGAACCACTGTCATGCTATACCCCCTGTTCTGATACGCACCGTTCCGCTGTACCGTCTGGTTGCGGCGGAAAGTCAGGCTGTCGTAACTTTTGGCCACCGCAATGTCACCAATGAACGAATCCGCCTGGACAGTGCCACGGAACACGCCGCTATTCGCTTCAACCCTGCCACGGACGATCACGTTATTGAACTGCGAAGAGCCATCCTTGGCGATACGCCAGCCTTGCGAGCCATCAACAAAGTTATTCGAGCGGATCTCGTTACCGATCTTCGCGTTCGTAATGGAACCGTCCGCGATTTTGGCAGAGGTCAGGGAACTGTTTTTGATACGTGCCGTATCGATATACAGCTCATTGCCTTCGGCAACCATCACCGGAACAGCCGTCGCATTATTACGGTTAAACAGCGAGAAGCGGTCAGCGTAGAGGATCATGTCGCTCGTTTCACCATTGCTGCCCAGCGTAATCCCCGCGCCAACATTCTTCCCGTTAACCGTCTCAACCTTCATCGACCACAGCGAACTCACCGTACCATTCACATCCGCCACGGTTTTGGCGGTGTTCTGAACGGAAGCGCTGAGATCCCCGACACTGGATGTCAGGGTCGTCTGCTGCGTTGCCAGCGCCTCCAGTGCCGTTGCATGCGTCTGCTGGGTACTGGTGATACTGGCCACCGATTTAATCGTGTTGTCCAGCGTCGTCTGGTTTTTGATGTTGGCGGCCGCCTGCGCGTCAATCTGCGACTGAAGCGAGGTATTCAGGCTGGCCTGTGTGCTCTGGCTGTCGCTCAGCGTCTTCGCCATGTTATCGACGCGGGAGTTGGCATTATCCACTTTCGTGGCCAGTGCTGTCTGCTGCTGCGCCTGGGCAGTGATTTTCCCTTCGGCATCCGTTACGCGCGCCGTCAGGCCGCTCACGGCGCTCGCCGTCGCGTCAGAGGCATCCTGTGCCGCTTTCGCATCGGTAACATCCGTGATGACCAGATCGTCGATATACAGTGAATAGCCAGGGGTACCGTTGCCGGTGGCGCCACGAGTGGAGATCCAGACCACCGCGCGTGTTCTGCCTGCCCCGTTGTTACTGGCGATACCCGTGAATTTCACCCACTTATCGCGCGCGCCCAGAGAGGCTTCGCTGACAGTGACCGCCGCCTGCCACGCATTTTGCCCGGCAGCATTCTGCGACTGGATACCGACCAGCGTTGTCCACCCGGAGGAGAGCGCCTGATCCGCCGGCATCATGGCCCAGAACTCAAACCGGAACTTCGCGTCCTCACGGACTGATTGCCAGGTGCCAAGCTGTTTATCACTGTTGCCGCTGTTGTTCTCATCCCGTCTCAACTTCAGGCTCTTACCGCCGGTGAATTTCTGAGACGCCACCACAACGGCTGTGCCGTTCCCGCCCAGCACCTGGCCATCGCTGTAGCTTTCAAACGTACCGTCAACCCACGGATTAGCTCCCTGAGTGCGGATGGTATTGATGGTGCTGGTCAGCGACGTGATGCTCTGCGACTGGCTGGTGATGGTGTTTTCCACCTGGCTTACGCGACCGGTCAGTGAACTCACCGCGGACGTGTCAGCCTTTTTACCCAGCTCAGTATTCATCGTGGTCAGGCTGTTCTGCAGACTGGTGAGCTGCTGCGACTGCGAATCCAGTTTACCCTCGGCAGACGTCATCCGGGTGGTCAACCCGGTGACAGCGCTTTGCTCGGCCTTCTTACTGACCGCCGCATTCGTGACGGCCAGATCGCCGCTGAGTTTCGTCAGCTGCTGCGCCTGGGTGGTGATAGCCCCTTCAGCAGCGGTGACGCGGGTATTCATCTGAGAAATGGCCCCGGCATTAGCTGCGATATCCTTTTCATCCGTAACATCGAGGACATGGAAATCATCGAAATACATTGCCCCCGCGCTGAGGAAGGTCGTCAGCTGGAAACTGGCCGTCGTGGTCTTCGTGGCTTTCCAGTCAAACGTTACCAGTTGCCAGCCAGAACTAAACGGTCCGTAGTTTGAGCCGACCAGCAGGCCAGTGCTGTCGGCCACACGAAACTTCGTGTTACCCGCATCTTTAATCGTGGTTCCCGGGTCCTGCTTCGCCCATACCCCCATGCGGTAGGTACGGCCCTGCGTGATACTGATTTCCTGTCCGACCAGGTTCGACTGGCCGGCGGACATTTTCAGCGCCTTGTTACCCGAGTGCGGAACCTGTAAATCGGCCACCGTCGCGGTACTGCTCCAGCCGGTAAAGCCCGCCGCGCCGCGCTCAAAACTGCCGTTGACAATGAGGTTGCCCGGCATTTTCCCGCTGGCGTCAATATCCGCTGCCGTCTGGCTCAGGCTGTTACTCAGTTGCGTCAGAGAATCCCCCTGCGCACTGAGTGTTTTGCCCTGCTCAGTGACCTGGTTCTGCAGGGTGTTCATCGCGCTTGCGTCCGCTTTTTTGTTCACATTCGCATTCGTCGTGGCCAGATCGCTGCTGAGTTTTGTCAGCGCGCTGTTGGCTGCCGCGATGTCATTCCCCTGCTGCGTCACCGTGCCCTGCAGCTGTGTCACCGCTGTCGTGTCAGCCTTTTTACTCACCGTATCGTTTGTCGACCGGAGGCTGTTCTCCAGCGAGGTGGTCCGCGTGCCGATGCTGCTGAGCGTATCGCCCTGCTGGCTAACCGTGGTGGTCAGTGAATCCACCGCTTTTGCGGTCGCATCTGCGGTTTTCTGCGCACTGTTCGCCGCCGTCACGTTACGCATATGCCAGTCGGCAGCGTACCAGACAGTGCCGAACGGGCTGCTCTGATTAACCTGCAGGAACGGTCGCAGGAAGTTCGTGTCTGCCGGCACAGTAAAGCGCCAGGTGGCTCGTTTCCACGCGGTGGTGGTCTTGGTGTTTCCCCCGGACGCTCTCGCCCCAATACCACCAGTAGCAGTGGTGGCACGACCGATGTAGAAATTAAAGTCAGCGCTGCCGGTACCACACGCTACCAGAGCAGACATTTCGTAAACGTCGCCCGGCGTCACGGCGATGTTGTTGATTTTTGGCACATGGTCTCGCCCGGCCAGCCGGACGGCATACCTGAACGGGCAGTCAGCCGGCACACCTGCAGCAGTGGTCTCCACCACGTCATAACCCATGCGGTCATACGCCGGGTCAAATGACGGGTTTGGGATGTAATCATCCCCGGCAGCATTCCCGGCGTTCACCGCCGCCGTCAGGCTGACGATGTTGCTGTTGGCTGCCGTGAGGCCTGCCTCGGTTTTCTCCACCCGACCAGTCAGCGCGTTAAGCGCTGTCTGATCCGCTTTGGTGTTGACCTTATCGGTGGTGCTGCTCAAATCGCCCTGCAGCTTCGTGATAGCCTGCCCCTGGGAGGTGATTTTGCCTTCCGCACTGGTGACCCGGCTGGTGAGATCACTCACCGACTGCGCGCTGGCCTTTTGTGCCACGTTGTTGTTGGTGGTGTTCAGGCTGTTCTGCAGATTCGTGATGCTCTGAGACTGCGCGGTCAGTTGACCCTCGGCATTCGTCATCCGACTGGTGAGGCTGTTAATGGCCGATGTGTTCACGGTAATACCGCTGGCCGCATCATCCGGACTCGGTGACCAGTCAGTCATCACGGTCCCGGTTTCCAGCTGAGGGCGACAGAGCCAGACTTCTTTGTCGGCAGACGTCGCGCTTTCCAGACGCGCGGCAATCAGCCGTTTGGTGCCACTGGTGGCAGGAATAACCCATTTCACCCAGTAACGCGCCCATGAGGTGGTCAGTTTCGTGACCGCCTTGCCGTCACCGGCCCCGCCTTTAACCCCCTGGCTGGTTTCCGTGGTGGTGGTGTTCGACGGGTTATAAAAATAACTCGCCATTTCCTGTCCGTTATAGGCACCTTTCGCATAGAAGCTGAATACAAATTCAGTACGCCCGGTAACATCCAGCGTCTGTTCATCCAGCTGGATATAACCGGATGCACCTTTCGCCAGCCGGGTGTAGGCCACGCGGTCGCCCAGATACGTCTCTGTGGCGTGGCGGCTGCTCCATCCCTCCAGTGTGTCCGCATTGCGGATAAGGTTGGTCCCGCCAACGGCCAGGGAGGAAAAGTTGTTTTCCAGGTTCGTCAGCGCGCTGCTTTGCGCGGTCAGATCCCTGCCATGCTGTTCAACGGTGTTCTGCAGGCTCTGCAGCGCCGTTGCATCAGCCTTCTTCGCCACATTACTGTTGGTCGTGTTCAGGCTGTTCTGCAGGCTGGTCAGGCTGTCTCCCTGCGATTTCAGACCGCCTTCGGTAGCCGTCACGCGGGTCGTCAGATTCGTCAGCGCGCTGGCATCGGCCTTGCCGCTGATATCCTTACCCAGTTGCGTCACATCCGACTGCAGTTTCGTGATCGCGCTGCCCTGAGACGTAATATTCTTCCCGTTCTGCGTGACTGACGCGGACAGACTTGAAAGCGCCTGCGCATTCGCATCGGCGGCATCGAGCGCCGCTTTCGCATCGGTCACGTCAGTGATGATCAGATCATCAATCAGGAAGGCATCACCCAGGCGAACTTTTGGTGTATTCGGGATGGAGATCCTCACCATTGCCTGTTTCAGCGCGGTTCGGTTGTTGGTCAGATAGCCACTGACTTTTGTCCAGTTGTCCACCGACAACTCGGAGACTTTCACGTTCAGGCCAGGCCACGACCAGCCATTGGCAGAATCCTGGAAGGAAAATCCGAGCACCATATAAACGGTCGGATCGGCGGTCGAGCCAGCCGGCAACTTAACCCACGCCTCCACGTAATAGACCGCGTTATCGCGAACCTGCATGCCTGAAAAGATATGGGTATCGTTATTATCCGTCGCGTTCGGGTTGTACTCCGTACTGCGCGTAACACGCAGGCTTTTGGTCCCGCTGTGCGCAGCTTCACTGGTGATAACGGCGCGGGCATTACTGAGAACATCTCCGACGGCATAGGATTCAAAGCTGCCGTCCGGCAGTACGTTGGCTCCCCGTGTCGCCTGCTGCTTCAGCGATGTATTCAGGCTGGTCAGGCTGTCGGCCTGGCTACGGATATCCTTTTCAGTCTGGGTAACCCGGTTGGTCAGTGAACTGACCGCCGACGCATCAGCCTTCTTCGCCACATCGCCTTTGACCCCTTCCAGCGCGTTATTCAGCGCCGTGATGGATTGCCCCTGTGATGTCAGGGTGTTCCCCTGGTTCGTCACCGTCCCGGTCAGAGACGAAACAGCATCGCTGGTCGCCTTGATGTTGGTTTCATCGGTGATATCAAACACCCGGACGGAATCGAGCCAGATTTCACCGTTTGTCGGATGAGAATAAAGTTTGAAGTTCTGCCCGTCCGCGCCGGCAGCCGTCAATCCGGTTTCCCAGGTGATGGTTTGCCAGTCAGAGGTCAGCGTGACCGTTTTATCCTCATACGTACTGTCCGTCTGGCCGATTTTGTTCTGGCGACGGATCAGCAGACTCATCGCACCGGAAACACCTTTGGCCTTCACCACCACCCGATACTTGCGCTGGCCATACAGCGGCACCGGCTTGTTGTTGTTGGAGAAAATGCCTGGGCTGGTAGTGGTCGTCCGGTTCAGCCGGACCCCCGCTTTCCCGTCCCCGAAATCGCCAAAGGTCACACCGGCTGGATACTGAATATCCCAGGCCGTGCTGCCCTGCAGGAAATCGTAGTTCGGGATCAGGTTGTCGCCGGCGTTGCGGGTCGCCGTCAGCACATTCGCCAGATTTGTCAGCTGCTGGCTCTGTGTGGTCAGTTTCCCTTCCGCCTCTGTCACCCGGTTATCGACCGAAGTCAGTGCCGTGGCATCGGCCTTCTTCGAGACATTGCTGTTGGTCGTATTCAGGCTGTTCTGCAGGTTCGTCAGCTGCTGGCTTTGTGAGGTGATGGCCCCTTCCGCAGTGCTGACCCGGCTCGTCAGTCCGGTCACGGCGCCGGCGGTGGCATCGATGTCCACCCGGTCGGTAACGTCAGTGACGTAAAAATCATCGAAGTAGCGGCTGCCGCTAATCAGATAGTTACTCAGCGTCACCGGCAGGCTGGCTGTCTCCGTCGCTTTCCAGCGACCGGAAATCAGGGTCCAGTTCGTCCCCACCGTACCGCTGTTGTATGGACGCTCAAAAACCGGCTGGCCGGCAGAGTTGCCGATCCGCAGCTTGTTGTTCCCCGCGCCATTATCCGTCGTCGCTCCGGGTTCCTTGACCCACACCCCGATTTCATAGGTTCGCCCCTGAACAAACGGGATGTATTGCCCCGGAGTCACATTCCCCGGATCAACCTTCAGCGCCCGCGTCCCGCTGTGAGGAACGGAAACCTCCACCACACTGGTCGCGGTTGACCGCCCGGTGTAGCCATCCAGCCCACGTTCAAACGAGGGATTAACGACCAGGTTACCCGGTATCTGACCGCTGGCATCGATATCTGCCGCAACCTGCGAGAGACTGTTCGACAGGTTCGTCAGCGAATTGCTCTGGCTCTCCAGCGTTTTACCCTGCTGCGTCACTTTCGTGTCGAGCGTGGCCAGCGCAGTCGCATCGGCTTTCTGCGCCAGCGCTTTATCGGTATTCGCCAGATTTCCGGTCAGTTTCGTGATGGCGCTGTTCGCAGCAGTCAGATCGTTGCCCAGCTGTGTGACGGTATTGGTCAAATCCTGCACCGCTGTCGCATCAGCCTTTTTGGCCACTGCGGCATTGGTGGTTGCCAGCCCGTTTTCCAGCTGGGTTGTCCGGTTGCCGGTCGAGGTCAGCAGATTACCCTGTTGCGTCACGGTGGTGGTCAGGGAGTCAACCGCCGCCGCCGTGGCATCCGCAGTATCCTGAACCTTTTGCGCCGCTGTCACATTTCGCATATGCCAGTCCGTAACGAACCATACGGTGCCATACGGGCTGTTCTGCGAGATCTGCAGGAACGGGCGGATATAACCCCTGTCCACCATCGCCTGCGTGACCTTGAAGCGCCAGGTGGTTCTCTGCCAGGTCGCGGAGGGGGATTTCCCGCCCCCCGCCATGAGTGGCGCACCGGTGCTCGTATCTGGCCGAACGGCGGTGCCAACATACAGATTAAAATTCGCCGTGCCGGCGCCGCAGGCAACCAGTGCGCTGATCTCAATCACATCGTTAAGCGTGGCCGGGAACGCGGCAAAGTTAGGATGGTGATCCCGGCTGGCAATTCGGGCCGCATAACCATACGGGCAGCCCGGCGGGACCTCCTCAGCCGTCGTGGCTACCACGCTGAACCCCATCTGGTCATACGCCGGGTCAAACGTCGGGTTGGGAATTAAATCCCCGCCTGATGCGTTTCCGGCCCGTACAGCGGATTTCAGCGAGGTAATGTTGGCGTTAGCAGCCGTCAGCCCGGATTCCGTCTTCTCCACTCGTCCGGTTAGCGAGTTCATCGCCGTCTGATCCGCTTTGCTGGCCACGTTCGCGTCTGTCTGCGTCAGCGCATTCCGGAGTTGGGTGATGTTCTGCGAATTGCTGACCACATCGTTGCCAATCTGGCTGACATTCGAGCTGAGCACGCCGGCTGCGTTTGCCAGCGCGGAAACCCCGAGACCGGAGTACATCTCAGCAACCTTGTCTGACAGCTTCAGACCCAGGTTGATATACGCCTGGCCGGTCCACTGATTCACCAGAAACTCAACGGTGTTCCAGCCGGCTTTCAGTTCAAAACTGACGGTATTCCAGCTGGCGTTACCCCAGGCGACCTGAACCCCATTCACAAATATGGCGCCGGTATCATCAAAAACCCTGGCGCCGGGCGCCAGTGTGATGGTGGTATCTGCGGCCACTTTCACCTGGCAGGAATACAACGCGATCAGATAGCTGCCGGCGGACGTAAAGTCCAGTTTGGCCGCGTCGGCCACCTCATCCACGACCGTTGGCGCCACGGCGCGAACATCGCTGAATGACGGGACTGTCCCGGCGTTAGCCAGCTGCACCGGATAGAGTCGACGGGACCAGCGATTCGGCTGGCCATTGACCAGTTGATTCGACAGGCTGGTGATGCTGTCAGTATTGCTGCGAATATCCTGCCCATTTTGCTCTACCTGCAGCGTTAAGGCAGTGACCGCAGCCGCTTCGGCTTTCTTCGCCAGCGCGGCATTTGTCGTGCCCAAATCGCTCGTCAGTTTCGTGATGGACTGACCCTGGCTGGTTATCCTGTCACCCTGCTGGGTAACAACAGACTGCAGCCCGCTCAGCGCCTCATTCGTACCAGCCAGGCCCGTTTCCGTCTGGCCAACCCGGTTAGTGAGCGATGTTAACGCGGCGCCCTGCGATGTCAGCGTGGCGCCCTGTTGCTCAACTTTCTGCGTCAGGGACGTCAGCGCGGCTGCATCGGCTTTTTTCCCGAGGCTGGTTTCCAGGCCACCGATACGGCTCGCCTGCGCGCTCTGCTCTGTCGTCAGAGAACTCAGTTCACCAGAAACAGCAGCTTTATTGTCGTTAAACTGCGTCTGCAGGGACTCTCTGGCCTTAACTTCCGCCGAGATGGCGGTAACGCGTGCGGTTTTTTCCTGGTACAGCAGCCCGGAGGTGACTTTCTCCAGATCGCTCCCATCATAGGAGCCACGCATCTGCGCCGCCAGCGTGCTGCGTGCCTGCGCTTCGGCAGTCAGCGCGTTACTTAGCGTACTGCGCACATCCTGCAAAGCCGCCGTACTGGCGCCAGGTGCTGGCCGGCCAACGGCGATCCAGTCGAATTCGATAAAGTTGCTGGCATCCTGCTGGTTCGTCAGGTCCAGGCGAATACGATCAATGTTCCCTGTCCACGGAATATCACGCACCGTCAGGGTTGCCACCCCATCGGCATATTCCGGCTCAGCAACAATGTATCGCTTCGTGTTATTGAAGTTTTCGCCGGCAGACACCCAGCGGATCTCACCCGCCCAGACTGGTTTGCCGGTTTTACGAAAGCGCAGCATGATGAAACGGTACGCCGCACCATCGACAGCCAGCCCGCCAGGAGAGGTAATGTACGGATCGGTGGCGCTGTCCGCCGGGCGTAACCAGCCATCCTGTGACACACCCGGTACGCCGGCGCTGCCGGTCCAGCCCTCGGTCGTCTGATTGTTGAAATGCCAGATAACCTGCGAATCGAACTGGATATTAGCGCCGGCAGCGAGGCTGGACATTTCCCGCGCCAGATTTTCATCGGCGGTCTTCATCACCTGAGTCAGGCTCTCGATACTCGCCTCAATCCCCTGCGTTGCCGCCAGCAGTTCATCAGCGGCCTGTGACGCCTTCGCGTTAACATCGGCGATACGATCCGCGGTCTCCTGCTTCACCGCATTGGTCAGCGTGGTGTTGACCTGAGACAGCGACTGCTTCAGGCCATTTTCGGCAGTCATTATCTGCGCATTCAATGCGGCATCGCCGTCGGCCAGCGTTTTGCTGACCCTGGCAATCTCCAGGTCGATGGTGGCGTTGATTTCCGCAGCCGTATCGGTGACTGACTGTCTTACCTGGGTGATGCTGTCGGTCAGCGACTTGTTCACAGTTGCGATCTGCTTGTTCGCATCTGCGACGGCGGATTTTGCCTCCTGAACGCCTTTGTTTGCCTGAGCCAGACCAGAATCGAGAGCCTCATTGACCGAGGTGATCTCATCCATGATGGTTTTATTCACGGCGGAGATCTTCCCGTCAACATCAGCAGTGATGCTTTTCGCCGATGCATCAATATCCTGGCTGACCTGCTTCGCCTGGTCTTCGGCTTCCTTACGCAGAGCTTCAGCGGTCAGCTCCAGTTCCTGCTGCGTATTGCGGATACCTTCCTGCGTTTCGCTAATGGTGCGCTGCGTTTCCTCCCAGGCAGCCGTATCCTTGATCGCGTCAGTCAGGTTTTCGTAGTAGTCATCAAAGTTATCGCTGGCCATCCCCTGGACCCAGCCGGTCCACGGGCTTTCATTGCCAAGACGGTCCACAAGGCGCGCCCGATACCAGAATTCTGCGCCCATACTGAGGCCCATCTGCTGATAGCTTTTCCCCGGATAGGCCACGTCTGATAACGGCATCGGCGCACCGCCGTCCTGATTTTTGCTGTACTGTAGTTCCGTGCGCAGCGTATCCCCGGAGCCGGTCGGGAACTCCCAGCTAACCTGGACCCCATGAACCAGAGAACGGGTTGCCAGCGCCAGCGGTGCCAGCGGCTCGCCGACCTTGCCGGTCAGGGTTTTCTCTTCGGAATACGCCCAGCCGCTCGAGATCTCCGCCGCATTTATCGCGCGGACACGAACCAGATAACGACCGGCATAAATGCCGCTGACCTCAAACGAGGTGGTCGAGCTGCGCGGTACATTAATCCAGTTCCCGTCATTACGGCGCCACTGCGCCTCGTAGGCAATAGCACCGCTGACCGCTGACCAGGTAACCTGCATCGTTTCGACGCTGATCCCCTGATTCACGACCGAGCGGGATGTGATGACAATATCGTCAGGAGGTGACTGGTTGCCCGCCGGCAATACGCTAACCGGGCGCTGGTCGATAATAGCGCCGTTATCGATGCGGGGGAATTTATCCGGGTCATGTGCCACGCCGGTGATCGTGAGGGTGGCATCGCTGTTCTCTTTTACCCCTGTAACCCGGTACTGCTGCAGGAAGAGGTCATCGGATTCAATGGCCCAGACGCATTCCCGTTCTGGTGTCTCACTGTACGCCGTTGTGACCGTAATCTGCCGGCGTCCGTTAACAGCCTGAATTGTCCGGCTCTGTGAGATCCCGGATGGCAGGTTTAGCTGGAGGCGGTCGCCAGGTTTGGCATCCACATCACGATCCAGCGTAATCACCCGGCCATTCACCGCGCTGATTCGCCCGCCGTTGACCCGTCCGGCCAGCAACTCATCCGCCAGGGCAATGATATAACCGGGTTGAGGAATGCGACCGTCCAGCCCGACATCAATTTCGACCATGCGGTCCTTATTGTTGGTCAGTATGCCCCACAGCCCCTTACGGTGGGCTTCGCTCTGGCGCGTACAGCCAATCGCCGTCATTTCGAGCTGGTTAAAACTGTAGCGGGAAACCAGTTCCGGGATAAATGCCGGCTCCATTGCATCAGCATAAGCATTATCCGGATCAGACCAGGAAACCAGGGCGTTGGTGTACCGAACCTGGCTGCTGCTGCTCGAATAACGGGGTTTGCCGATAATATTGGCGCGCGTATAGGTAAAATCGACATCACGCGGCATATCAGCCTGCACAACAATCTGCTCACCGTTCCAGCAGGTCATGCCCCGGAAAATGGCGGCAAAGTCTCGCAGCACGGTGTAAGCATCGTTGCGTTCCTGGACATAGACGTTACAGGTATAGCGCGGCTCCATGCCGTCACCACCGCGCCCGTCAGGAACCAGCTGATCGCAGTACTGTGCAATCTGGTACAACGTCCATTTCGAAATATTGGCGCTGCTCAGACGATTACCGAGACCAAAACGGTCAGCTATAACAATGTCGTAATAGATCCAGGCCGGGTTATCCGTCCAGGCCCATTTAAACCCGCCGGTCCAGACGCCGGTATATTCGCGGGTTTCCGGATTGTAGTTATCCGGCACACGAATCACGCGCCCACGCGGCTCACAGGAAATTTGCGGAATGGAGCCATTAAACTGGCTGGAGTCGAACTCGATATAAAGCAGCGCGGTGTTGGGATAACGCAGCTTCGCGTCGATCACTTCGGTATAGCTCTGCAGCGTCATCACGTCGCCAACTTTGACACTGTTTGCATCCGGAGAGATTTTACGCAGGCGTAGCGTCCAGGTACTGCCGGCATGAGGCAGATCAATACGATGGCTCCGCTCATAACCGGAGGTGGTTTTACCCGTGACAGCGGTTTCCAGCACCGTCTGCCAGGCGCCGCCGTCGGTCTGCAGGTCAATCGCATACTTGACGGTATTGCCCACCACGTCGCCGTCATCTTCCTGTTTCATCAGGGACGGCCATTTCAGGCGGACACGAACGGCAGAAAGCTGGGTATTAGTAAAGGTATGGGTCCAGGCTGTCTTGCTGGAAACTTCCGTTCCTACACTGATTTCATTTTCAGTACTGGGAATACCCTGAATATAAGTCTGTGCCTGCGTGCCGGGGCGAAATTCCCAGGACACACCACTGAAGTTTTGCGAACCATCAGCATTTTCAAGCGGGGTGCCATCAAGATAAATATCTTTCCCGGTTAAACCACCTGCAAATTCACCCTCACCTAATGCGAGCAGAATTTTGGCTTTCGCAACGGACTGTAAATCATCCGGCTGTTCCGTCGGTGTACGCTGCTTTGAGCCGCCACCCTTGCGCCCTTTAATTATGTTATTTGCCATATTACGCCCATAAAAAAAGCCACCGCAAGGTGGCCTGAATTGGATGGTTTACTGAATAAAACTTATTGCTGGTCTTCTACGTAAATACCGGCAGATATAATGGCGCCGCCAATTCGCCGTTTGCCATAAAGCAAAGGGACCGGGTATCCCTGAGAGGCAGTGTTCGTCACGCCCCCAAAGGCGTAGGACGCTTTATTGTCAGCGGATTCTTTTCGTGCCAGGCCAGCTGGCTGTGGGGAAAGCATCTGAACAACGCCGCCGAGCATCATCGCAGCCCCCATTTTATAACCAAATGCTGACACGGGGTTGCCAGGAACAAAGTAAGAGCCGACAGCAGAGGCAACAATAATAACTGCTCCAAGAATTGTTTGAAGCAGTCCCGCCTTTTTACTACCAATTAAAACAGGAACAATTCTGATAACTTCACCACCAACAGGGAATCCTAAATCATCCTTACCGATATTTTTCTTTCCTTTGAAAACAGCAAAGGTCAACCCTTTTTCTTTGCTGTTATTCATGAAATGTTCAAATCCAGGGATGGTGGCAGCCAGTGCTATGCCTGCTTCTTGGACTGTTGAAATCAACCGATGATGAATCTTCCCGAAAGTTTTGCCAAGAATTCCAGAAAGCTCAATTCTTGTCATTATTTCCTGCATAATAGCTCCAGTTGGTGGGAAACGAGTTAATTAATAGTGGTTGGCCTTATATCCAAATCGCCATTAGCATCCGTAAAAACTCTTGCTGCTTTTTTCTCTCCAGCTTTAATATTGAAAAATCGTTCTTGCCTCTCTCGGTTTAAACTGCAAAGTCCTTTCCCTTCAAGATTAGCACCGACAGCCCACTCTCCCTCTGATAAATAAAATGTCGCTTTTTCTTTCGGATCCAGTTTCGCTACTCGCTCACCATTCAAATAAACTGTTGCATAGCATCCTGCCCCCACGAATCCTGAATCACGAACGATTGTCAGGCTACCGTTATTACCATCGTTTTCTTGATATTTAAAAACATGCTCTTTTGAGGCGGAAATAGCTTGGCTGGGAGGTACAACTGTTGTCGAACAACCTGTTACTGTGACAATTGCCAATGCTAGAGCTATTTTTTTCATTTCAGTGTCCCTTGGATTTATAGTTAAAATTCCACAAGAGATTAACACAGAGAATGGTATCGGACGATTTTCATTGTCCTTTCCATCCAGTATCCACCATACGGCACGCGCTTGCTGAGATGGCCATACAGGTGATGCAGCAGCATATTCCCTTCCAGCAGAATCCCGGCGTGGTTCCACTTATCCGCCTGCACCTGCATGATCACCATGTCACCCGGTTGCGGTGGACCATCAAACTCACGGAACCCGCATTCATACCAGCAGTCCTGATAAAAATTGTCCGGATACTCCTTTTCCCACCACGGATAATCGACGCGGTAATCGTGCAGCTCGATGCCGTGGGTTTGCCTAAAATAGCTCATCACCAGGCCCCAGCAATCGTAGTGACCCAGCACGAATGGTCGCTCGAGGAGCGGCAACTCACCACGCGGGTGGATGGTACGGAGATCGCCTTCTGGCCAGCTGATAATATGCCAGGGGAGAAGGGTCGCGTCGCATTGCGCTTTATCCAGTTCGCTCGGCTGGGTGGTGGCATCAGGATGGCTGTGAACAATACCGGTGATCGTTCCCCATTCCTCAACCTCCGCATAATCCTCCGGCGCCAGCACAAAATTATCTTTCGACTCTGTGGCCAGGTTCCGGCAGGGGAAATAACGCTCCGCTCGGCCCCTCTGGGCGACGAGGCCGCAGGCCTCGCGCGGATATTCTGCGGCCGCATGTTCCTGGATGGCCTTAATCGTTTTCTGACGCATATCAGCTCCTGATTAATGAGGTGCCGGGGAACCCGCCAAACGGCAGTTCACTATTCTCACCATGACGTAATTTGCAGGCCGTGAGCGTTCCGTTGCAGACATCCTGCGACGGGTCATCAACTGGCTGATTGTTCCTGTCAAAATACCGGGTGCCGGCATAGTCGCACCCGTTACCGCTGCGGTACTGATTGCGGATACACCAGGTGCAAATCGCATGCAGCTGGCGAGTCGGGATCATCATCCCCTGCAGGGCAAACGGGCTGGAGAGAGTAAATTCCACCTTCTCATCGTCTTCATAATGCTTTACGTCAATGAAGAAAAGGCGCCGTTTCTCCTGCGTCGGATCAGCTGAGGCATTCCCGTCCGGAAAGTTCTTCGCATCGAGATACTGTTTTTGCGTGTCGTGGATGACAACCCGCGCCAGAGCCAGATCGTCGTAATGAAGACAGAGCGCGGATATCTTTCCGTCGATGTTCCCTACCCGCAGCGTTGGCTGCGCGTCGCTGCCCGTGGTGGATGACTCGATCCCTTCGATTTCACATGGCCAGGCTTTATACTCCCGCCCCTGCCACCAGATGCTTTTCGCCGGCAGCTTATCCAGGTCGCCGCCAGCGGCGAGGATTTCGGCTGCAGTATGGGGAACGTTATAGCCGTGGAAATACAAAACCTCATCCAGGCCAAACGCCTGGCCATCGATCTCCAGGAGACGAACCTCATCGCCTGGCTCTAACTTCTGATAATTCGCGTTAAGGCTCATGGTTTAAATGCCTGAATAAAAGTGGCTGAAAGTGAGTAATTTCCGCCGCCCAGCGGCACCGGTTTGTATTGTTCGCAGCGGTAAAGCCCCACCTCTTCCAGAGGCGGGGTCCACTGAAACGCGCGGGTGCCGGCATGACGGTCGAAGAACTGCTTAATCGGACGGATATAGTCCTCCGTACCGACAAAACTCAGCTCCCAATCCTGTGATCGGGTGTTAATACCATCGCCGGATACCTGCGCATACCCGTCACCGAACTGCGCCTTCCGGACACGAAAGTTAACGGTCTGCTGGGGATTAACCCGCGGACTCCAGGTGAATATCTCAATAGCCATTAGCGTTGCCCTTTAACTGCATTCCAGACCATCCCGCCAGGGCGCATATCCTGCGCCATCAGCTCCCTGTATTTTTTCTCCACAAACGAGCCAATCTGCTGGCCAAACTGCTCAAAACCAGACGGCGCCTGCGTTGAGGTGTTTCCGCCTTCAATCGTGATATAGACTTTTGGCCCTTCCGACGCGCCGGCGTTCTGACCTCCACCGACAGCGCGTACACCCAGCGAACCATCGCCGGCACGCGTCAGTGGCATGATGGCCTCCGGCCCGGCCTCGCCAAATACGCCGGCCCCTTTTGCGAAAGCGAAGAACTGCGGAGAGTCGTAGACCTGGTTGCTGTATGCGCTCAGCGACGGCGAGTCGTAAACGCCGCCTTTGGCGTTGAACTGGAAGTTACTGGCGGCATTCTGGATCGCCGTCCCCGAGCCTGCGCCCGCAGCGCCCGTGACAACGCTGGTCCCGACGCCCACCACGCCCATAATGGTTTGCATGACGGAACTGGTGACCAGCGCCTGAGCGGCCATATCAACGAGGTTTTTTATGATCGACTGCGTGAGCGAGGAAAACAGGTCAGCCATGTTCTCCTTAAAGCTTCTCGTCCGCGTCAGCATGCTCGTCAGGAAGTTGCTTGAGCGCTCATGAGCCGTTTCAAATAACCCGACGGCCAGGCTCTGGAATTCTCCCTGTGATCGGTATAACTCCAGTGACGTCTGATACTGCGCATCGGCGGATTCTTTCGTCGCCTTCTGCATCAGCATTTCGTACTGTTCTTTGCTGATCGCGCTGCCCTGGTAGTACGCCTGCAGCAATGCCTGCCGCTGCGCAAGCTGATTGCGCAGCGAGACCAGTGGATCAACTTCGCCGGCGATATCCAGTGCCGGCGCAGCGATTTCATCGGCATGCGCCTGCAGCAGCTCTTTCGCGGTATCTCTGGCCAGCGTTATTCGTGCGGCCTGGTACTCTTTTTCATCAAGAAGGCGGGCTTTGAAAAGCTCAGCCAGGTCCCGGCTGGCTTCCTGCTCTTTTCGCAGAGTTTCCTGGGCGGGGGAATACTGCGCGGCCAGATCCAGTCGCTGTTTCTGGTAATTCTCTGCGTTCATTAACAGCGCGCGCTGCAGGTCAGCATCACTGGCGCCATTTTTCTTCGCCGCTTCCTGCAGCTCCCTGTTACTGTCCTTTTCCTGCAGGTTAATTCTGGCCAGGCTGGACGCATGGGCTTCTTCAATTTGCTGCCGCAGCGTTTTGAACTGGTCGACCTTGGACTTACTGCCTTTCCCCGTGCCGGTACCGCCATCGCCGCCCCAGGGATTTCCATCTCCGGTCTCTTTGGGGGGCGTGCTTAACGCCCCTTTCAGATCGTCCGTAAGGGAGGTTATTTTTCCCGATAAACCCAGCTGAGCCAGTGTTTTTGCATCACTGACACGCTTAATGTTTTCCTCGGTTTTGCGGAGTCCCTCGTTAACGCTATCTAGATCCGCCCGTGCACGCGCCTGGCCTTTTGTTACCCCTTCCAGCTGGCCGAAGGGGTCAAACCCTTTCAGGCTGTCGATACGACTGTCGGCATCCTGAATCTCTTTCATCAGCTGGTTACGCTGCACGACCTGGTTTTCGTACTGATCCTCCAGGTCGAACTGCTTCACATTTAGCTGGTTAAGCGAGAGGCGCATCAGCGCTTCACTGGTTTCGACTACGGCATCTTTTAAATCAATGGCTGACTGCCTGGCCTCCTTTGCTTTCTCATGAAAGTAAAGGAGGCCCGAACCGGCCAGCATCGCGGCGCCGAACGGACCACCGATTAAATTTAATGCACCTCTTGCCAGCCCCACCGCAACGGAGGCCGCGCGGGCTGATATCGACAATTGCCGGTTTGCCGCCGCCAGTTTCAGTTTCGCCTGGCTGGCCAGATTGGTTTGTTCAGTTTCCTGTCGGATGAGGCGGGTAAACTCATCCTGGTAACTGATATTCATCCCGAACAGTTTAGCCGTCCGCTCCATCTGCCGGTAGTGGCCAAACTCAGCGTCGTTCTGTTTCAGGATGGCCGCTGTCGAATCCAGCGTTTTGCGGGCAATATCCGCATCAGCCTGCGCCCGCGCTTTTACCGCCGCCTGGCTTTCCCGCCAGGCCGCGATATTCTCCCGTAGCCCTGCAGTCAGTTTCGTGGATAGCACGGGGATCAGGCTGTAAAGCGCCACGCTGGAGACGGTGTTGAAATTGTCTGCCAGGCTGTTCAGTGCCTCCGTGGCAACCTGAATCCCGCTGCGGAGTGGCCCGTTACTGCTCTGGCCGATCTTAATGACCATCCCTTCAAACGCACTGCTCAGCCCCAGCAAATCGCCGTTCAGGTTGTTAACCCTGATGGATGCCTGCTCATGCGCCGTTTTGGTACCGGTCAGGGAAGCGGTCAGCTCATCAAGCTTTGAACGGTTCTGGACCAGGATAGACGCCGCATTCAGGTTCTCCACGCCAAACAGTTTTACGGCCTGGGCCGTGGAGAGATTTTTCCCGGAAAGATTGGTCAGCGCCTGACTGAGACCAACCACGGACGGCTTGAGGCTCTTGTCCGTGCCCTTTTCCAGATTCAGGATGACGTTACGCAGCGCCGTGCCGGCTTCACCGCCTTTAATTTCACGCTCTGCCAGCACCTGAATCGCGGCATTCAGCTGCTCAAAACCAACGCCGGCCTGTGCGGCTGCGACGCCACCATTTTTAATGGCGGCCGCTGTATCCACAATCTCCGACGACCCGTACTTCGCGCCGGCAGCCAGCACGTTGATATAACGATCCGCCTCCTGCGCGCTCGCCCCGTACTGGTTTAAGGAGAGCGCCAGCGTTCTGGTCGCATCGGGCAGCGTTGTGCCGGCGGCTTGCGCCAGGATAAGCGCGCTGTTCGTAGCCTTCTGCAGTCCATCGGACGTTTTTAAAAGTTCCGGTTTAGCCGACGCCATCAGCTTTAACGCTTCGGCGGCCTGGCTGGCGCTGTACTCTGTCGTGCGCCCCATTTCCTGCGCAGCCAGATCCAGCGCTTTCATTTCAGCTGCAGTCGCACCGGTGATGGCCTGCAGGTCTGATAATGCCTGTCCATATTGTCTGGACGTGGTGACGATCGTGCCGATGGAAAGGCCGGCTCCTGCCAGTCCCGCCAGCCGGCTGGCCATCCCGGATATCGACAGACCGACCTTCTTATAGGCGTCCTCCGTCTTTTTCGCGTCCGCCTGGGCATTACGGTTAAACCGTCGTGACTGGTTCTCCGCATCGCCATACGCTCCCAGCAGCTGGGATTTAAAACTGGCTGCGTTCAGGTGCAGCCCGACCGCTAAAGATGCGACGTCTGCCATTACATTAATGCCCTCATGACTGCCGCGCATTCATCATCGACCCGGGATGGCGCAGGTGTGGTTTCGGTTGGTGGCGCGTTTTCATCGCCAGGACGGCGGAAAGTGCCCTGTTTCAGGAAGTAGGCTCGCCAGTGGTACAGAGTGTTTGCCGGCAACGCGGCAATTTTGGATGGGTCAGGCTCGCCCCAGCGGTCGGCCAGCCAGAAAATCAGCTCCAGCCAGGGCGAGTCACTCAGTTTTTTTCCGCTTCCTCCAGCTTGCCGATGGCGTGTTGCTTCACTTTTTCCACTGCGGCCAGCAGTTCGGGGTTTTCATGGGCCTTCAGCAGCTCGGCTGCCGTGGGTTTAAACTCATCCGGAATGGCCGTTCCATCCGGCTGAACCAGTGCATCGATGACGATCTGGATGACTTGCTCCGATGCCTCGCGCGCTGCGCCAGCTTTTGCGGTTTCAGCCATTTTCTCTTCGTAGCTGATGAGGTAATCCCCGGTCAGGCGGCGGATGAATACGGTGGCGCCAAATAACTCGGTTTTAATGACGGTTGGCTCCGATTTAAGCAACGCGGATTTCAGCGTGGACAGGTAATCTTTATCTTTCACAGGTAGTCCTTAAAAATAAAAAGCCACCCGAAGGTGGCTGTTTACAGGTTAAGTTAATCAGGCGCCGCCGGAGACAGCGACGGTTCCCCAGGTGATCTTGTTCTGCTTACCCTGAACAGTGATCTGGATGACCTCATTCGCCGGAGCGGCGATTTCATTCATCTGCCAGCCGGACAGCGCCAGGAGCATCGTCGCTGTTCGCTTGTTGGGTAATTCGACGTATAACTGGATGGTCTTGCGGGCCTCTGCTGCGTTCAGCAGCGCGGCAAAATCGGTATTGCCCGGATCATCAATGAAGCCCAGCGACTTTTCAGGCCCGTCAGGCAGATCGCTGATGGACTGTTTCTGCTTATCCAGTAACGTGGTGCAGTCGACAAAGCCCCCCGTCTGCCCCATTGCACCCAGCGCTTTACAGTTAATCAGCGGTTTCAGCGCTGACGTGGCAGTGCCAGGCTCCCCGTATTTCACAATGGTGCCCGCCGGCAACATCGCATATTCAGGCGAAGTTTTATCAGCCATGTTTCTCTCTCTTTTTATACGGCAGCGGATGCTACCTGTTTTCAATGCCGTTTCGGATTTCCACGGTTAACACGCGCAAAACGGTCTGGAGGTTGTAATCCAGGGCGGGTCGGATAAAGGGGTCTGCAACCTGTTTAACCGTGCCAAGCTCCTGCGCCAGCGCCTTCATATGGTGCTGCTTGCTGGGGCCAACACGGAGCGTTACAACCGCGTTCCCTTTACCCTTGCGGGTGGAAGAGCGGATTTTGATTGAGTCCCGCATGTGCGGCCCGGCAGACGTTTCGTCAAAGCCGGCATGCTGCTTCATATCTTCCTCGACGACCTTTAGCGCTTCGCGCCCGGCATCCCGCAATACCTTCGTCGCCACTTTTTCGCCCAGGGCCATTAACTGCCGCTCCAGCTCATCCAGCCCTTTAACTTCCATTCGGATCACGAGGAGTCCTCCACGTAGTGAATGATGAAATCGCGGGTCAGGCGATACTGAATGCGACGATTCGTCAGCTGGTTTTTATCCTGATGGATACCGCCTCGCTCCACATACTGAACCGGGATACCCTCCAGCTGGCCATGAACGACTGACTTCAGTTCCGCCCAGATTTTTTTATCCAGCTGCAGCAGTGAGGTGTAATTATCGAGAAGGTATAGGTTCACCTGGATACGGGCAGAGACGATCCCCGTTCGCAACATTCCCGAGACCATTTCCGGGTCAGAGATACGCTGAAAGGTCGCTCCTTCCTGGACTGTGTCCGGCAGTAAAAGCGGATACGCATTCATGCCGGTGATGCGCTCCAGCGCCCCCTTAATCGCCAGCTCTATCATGCCGCCCGTCAGCCTCCCCCGTGATAATGATCCGGTCCGTTTTGCGGTCGATATTCCGGACGGTATAAACCAGATTTTTCGTCGTGATTTTCCAGTCAATATCAACCAGCACACCCGGATAGACCGTAAACAGGCAGGTTTCCACCACCTGCTGCTGATCCAGCGTGCGGACTTTCCGCCCCGATACCAGCTCCCGTTTTGCCCACGCTTTTCCCGATTCAACCTGCTTTTCCGGTAGCGGTTCACCCAGCGGCCCCCGCCCGGACTGAACGTAGCTAATTGCAATGCGACAGTTCATATCACCCGGTTTCAGGCTCATAGCGTATGCTCCTGCAGGGGGAAAAGAAGATGCCTCACCGCAGCGGTTTCCAGCCACTGTCCGGTATGGCCATTCAGATACGCATCGCTGACCAGAAACTGAATGGCCAGCCGGATATCTTCATCCGCGATAAATCCGCGGACGGTCTCCGGGAGTGCCTGCAGCTCTTCATCACTGGTGACCAGCTTGCAGTAATAATCACGCTCGATGCTCCGCTGCGCGGCGTTCACCATTTGCGTGAGCATGGCGTCATGCTCCGTGAAATCCAGTTCCAGGCGTAGCTGGTTTTTCACATCATCCAATGTCAGTATCAAAATCGCTGTCTCCCGGCTTCGGTTTCAGCGCACGTTCGGCATCCTCCGGCCATACCGCGATACGCCGCTTAACCAGTTCTTCGGCGAGCGATCCTTCAAAGCACGCGATATCTCCACGGGAATAACGGTGGTGCGGCCCAAGGAACACAACGGATTTACGCTCTGCCTGTGCGACCACGGTCGCATGGTTGTCCTGTGTGCCTGTTTCTTCCGGCTCCACTGCTTTATTTTTCGCAGCCATAACATTCTCCTGAAAGGGAAAAGCCCGCATATGCGGGCCGTATTTACTGAGGGATGGGTTAGAACAGGACGCCGGTACCCAGCACCAGGCCTTCCGGATGACGGAAGCCAATATCATGCTCAGTAACAACGCGGATTAGCGACTGGTTACGGGAAAACGCAGATACCAGGGTGCCATCGGCATCGATGTAAGAGGCTTCCTTCGAGAAGTCGACTTTCATATTACCGTCTTCAGCGATAACCACATCATTGAAGTCAGCAAAGTAAATCTCAGTCTCCTTACCCCCGGTCCCCAGATTCGCAGGGATCGCGCTGGTACGCTGAACCGGATATCCTTTAAGTAATCCCTGAGCCATTTCCGGATAGACTTTGTTGCCGTTGCCGTCACGCAGCCCAAACAACTTCATATAGGTACGGTTCGACATGCCCCAGCCGCTGCTGATCATATTGCTGTTGCCGTCCATCGCCATCAAAATGATCTTGTCCAGATACTCGTCAACCGTGTTCAGGTTGATCGCTGCATCAGCTTCCCACGGCAGCAGGCGGTTCCACTGCGTCGCGCGCGCCTTCATACCAATCGGTGTATCGCCGGTACCGTCATCGCGCATAAAGGCTTTATCCTCACGCACTGAGATGGCGGTCAGAATATCCTGCAGGACCAGCTGCTCGACGTTGAATCCGGCGCGGCCAATCAGTGCATTGGAAATAGGCACCATCGCAATCAGAGTTTTCGCCGTCAGTTTTACATCATCAAAGCGTGTTTCTGATGTCTTGGCGTCTTTGTTTTCTCCTGTGTAGCTTGCCGTTGCACCACCGGCTACGCGTGGTAGCGTCATATTACCGTTAGGCAGCGGAACGGGACGGGCACCCAGCTTGCGGACGATGGTTCGGTCGCTCAGTAGCTCGATCACCTCACTGTGGAGGTTCTGTGGAATAAGCACCCCCCCGGATGCCGCTGCGGTGGAAATGGCCATCGATACGGACTGGTCATTCAGATCTTCTGAAGCGAATTTTGCCGCATCCTGCAGATCACCTGCGCCTGCGGCGACAGACATAACCAGTCGGGTCATGCCGGCACCGGTGTACTGTTTCGGCTCCTGCTTAACAATAATGCCGGGGGCCTGCTGAGTCGCTTTCACGGGCTTTGCGACCAGCGCCGCAGCACGTTCGGCGGCTTCCAGGCGTTCAATTTTGGCGCTGATATCAGTGAACTGCTGCTGCAGGTTCGCAAACTCCGTCAGCTGCTCCGCAGTCAGCGTGCCGCCGCTGGCGTCAATGGTTGCCAGGGCCTGAACCTGTTCGTTTATACCCGCACGCTGACGACGCAATTCTTCAATATGTGGCATTTTATTTCTCTCTTTTTAGACATAAAAAAAGCAGCCTACTGGCTGCTTAAGGTGACGCGGTTTGTGTTTGCGCCGGGTTACATTTTAGTTTGCAGATCCATCGCGGCTGCCTGCATCTGAATGGAGGTTTTTTGACGGGGTTGCTGATACTTTGCCGCGATAGCATTGATCGCCGCCTGGGGGTCAGAGACTTCATCCGCCAGGCCGGCGGACACAGCGCCAGGGCCAAAATACACCCCCGCCTGCGTATCAATGACGGCCTGCTGATTCAGGCCGCGATATTCGGCCACCGACCCCGTAAACGTCTCGTACATTTCGTCGATCATGCCCTGGAACATACCCAGCGACTCTTCACTCAGTGGTTCATGTTGGGTGCCGTTATTTTTGTTATCTCCCCGGTAAATGGTGGTGAACGTCAGCCCCATTTTTTCTTCCATCTTCGACGTATCGAGGTGCTCCATGATCACACCAATCGACCCCACGCCACTGGTCTGGCTGACGATGATTTTGCTGCAGGCCGATGCGATGAAATACGCGGCGGAATACGCGCTGTAGTTCACAATCGCCGTGATGGGTTTCGTGTCGCGAGACTGATAAATGTAATCGGCCAGCTCCTTGCACCCCACCGCTGCGCCGCCGCCGGAGTTAATATCCAGAACGATTTCGCTGATTGAGGGGTCGTTTAACGCCGCCTGCAACTGCCCGCGGATCCGCTCGTAGCTGGTCAGCTCGGAGCACATCGCCGTAATCTGCCCCCGGCGTGGAACAAGAATGCCGTGAACGGGGATCACCGCCACCCCGCCGGTGGGCTGGACCTGCTCAGCAGCAGGTGATTTCCCCGGATTCAGCGCCATCTGAATGACGGCATCTTCGGTGATCCCCTGAATACGGGGGATGAGCACCGCTTTCACGGAGTCCATTGTTTGCCGCGTCACGTAATGCGGCACGCCAAAGACCATATCTGCCAGGTGCGGCAGGTTAATTAATTTCGTTGTCATGTTGTCTTCCAGGTCATCCCGCGCGGCGGGAAATAATCAGGCTCTGGCCAGAAGGGATTCTATTTCGGCCAGCTGTTTTGCTGTCGGCGACTTATCGCCAGGAAGGATCTTCGCGCTGTCGACCATATTGAGCGGCGTCAGGTATTTGTCCCCGCCAGCAATTGGCGGCAGATTCTCCATACGCCGGATATCGTTAGTGGATAGCCATCCCCACTGGCGGCCCAGCGCATACGATTCATAGCGTGACTTCTGGTCGCCTCGCAGCAGCCCGGAAACGTTGAACTCGATGTACAAATCGCGGCGTTCGCAGGGCAGAAGCAGATCGCGCTGCAGCGCACCCTCATGGCGTTTCAGCCAGGCCAGCAGCGTATACATCACGAACTGCAGGCCCTGGTGCTCGATGTTGTTGTTGGTCGCTTTCGCCAGCATCTGCACCATATGTGGCGGGATTTTATAGAGCCGGCAGACCTCTTCCACGCCCCACTGCCGCGACTGTAGCAGCTGCGCCTTTTCGTTATCCTGCGACAGTTGTTTGTAGCTCATGCCCTCCTGCAGCAATGCCACAGAGAACATATTGTGAATACCGGAATGGCGCTCGGTCCATTTCGCCAGCAGGCGATCAATAGCATCCTGGCTTTTAATGGTCGCAGCCTCTTTCGGACGCTCTATCACCCCGCTCATCGTTGTCCCGCGCCGGAATGTCGCGGCCGCATGCTCCTCAACCGCCAGATTCAGCCCCAGAACATCTGCGTTCGTCTGAATGGGGGAACTGCCGATATAGCCATCCAGAGAAAAGACCTTCACATGGTGCATCATGCGCATCGGCAGAATTTCACCGACTTCCGGGAGTTGGTAATACGGCATACCGTCCGGCCCTTTCAGCACAATGACCTTTTTCGGGTTAATGGGGATCAGCTCTTTCGGGTAGCCTTTCCCGTCCCGTTCGATGATCGAGTAGCAATTTCCCTCCAGCCCCAGCAATCCCTGCTGCTGCTCGAAATACTCGAATGAGGTATCTTTCCTGTTAGGCCGGGAGTGAATCAGGTCATAAACCGGGTGATCCGTCGCACGCTGGCGCCCGCCATTTTTATCCCGCCGGTAAAGTTCGCACGGCAGCTGCGCGACGGACTCCGCCAGGAGGGTGACACAGGCCCGGACCGCTGAAAGCCCAAGAGCGCTTTCCGGCGTGATTATGATGCCAGTTTTGCTCTGGCTTGAACGAACCCCGCCCAGCATGGCTTCCCAGAAGCTATTACCCGAATATTGTCGGCCCCTGAACATCTGGGGAAGGAACATTATTCACCTCCGCCATTGCTGACGCCGGAGGAAAAGGCCCGGGTTGTCATATATGACCAGCCCAGACAAATAATCCCTCCTGTTATCAATCCCACTGATGGAGAAATAAGCCAGGCTCCAGCTGATAACAATCCAGCACCAGTGAGGCCGACAATAAAACTCAGAACTGAAATTAGCATGCTATATCTTCCTCATCGTATACGGATGTCATCACTGAACTGTTAAGCATGGCGCGCCCCAGCCCCATCATTAAACCAACCGCACCATCTATCTTGTTCTGCCGCCCTTCTTTCCCGGGACGCACAATATCGTCACTTCCGGGAAGGTACTGGCCGACGATATTGGAAATACACCAGTTCATGATGGGGTGTCCGTCATGATGGAATCTCCCCGAGATGAGCGCAGCCTCAATCTCTCTCATAGGATCACTCATATGGGTAAAATTTTGTCTTATCTCAACAGGCTCAAGCCCCTCTTCCTCAAGCATGTGACGTAATGAAGTCGCGCCATAAGGATCAATGGGGCATTGGGCAATTTTTACGGTATTCCGCAGCTTCAGGATCGTTTCAAATATCAGTCTGTAATCAACTTCGCCACCATCGGTCGGGATCAACTTACCCTGCCGGACAAAGGACTGATAACGTTCTGCGGTACTTTTCAGCGCGGTCTCCTGCGAGTAAATGGTTTCTTCGGGTGCCCAGAACAGAGGAGAAACACAGTAAAAATGTGTTATTCCGTCTATTTCACGACGAAAAACTGGAACCACGGCATTGAGGTCAACTTTCGAGGCCAGATCGATACCCAGCCAGCATTCTTCCCCTTCAAAATCTGACAACTTAAGGTTTTTATCGGCTGCATCCATCCATTTTCTCAGGTCGTAATAAGCTGATTTTGCGCTTACCCAGCGATTGAAATGCTTGGTCAGAATCTTGTTTGTCTGCCCGGGCGTCGACATACCCAATAATTGTTTAGCCCGGAGAAAATCTGCTTTTACCGAAATGCCATAGTTGGGGTTTGCCTTGATTAATGCCTCAGGAGTCGTCCAGTCATCATCGTCATCAAGGCCATAAATCAGCCCAAATATGGTTTCATTTTCCTCGCCATTACGGGTTCTCCGCAGGATCTCGACAACCTGAGTACGCTTTTCATAGCAAGGGGATGTAATGTCATAGCCGGCAGTGGTGATGATCAGTGTCATCGGTTGTTCACGAGCCCCCATACCGGTGGTCATGGTGGTGTAAAGCGCATCAGTAGTATGTTCGTGATATTCATCAATGATGGCGCATGATGGCGAATCACCATCCCCCGGGTCACCGATCACAGGCGCAAAAACCGAACCGTCAGGGCGCGTCATTTTTTTTGCCCAGGGTTTTATCGAGAATTTTTGCCGCAATGCCGGCAGCTTTTTCACCATTTGCAGCGCCGGAGAAAATACCTTCCATGCCTGTTTTTCAGTCGTGGCGCCGCAATAGACTTCTGCACCATGCTCGCCATCTGCACAAAACATATAATTTCCTACAGCAGCGGCAATAGCGGATTTCCCGTTCTTCCTGGGCACCTCGATATAGATTTCAGAGAAACGACGCAGGCCTGTCTTCTTGTGTACCCATCCAAACGGTACGCCAAGAGCGAACTTCTGCCAGGCTTCAAATTCAATCCGGAGTTTACGCCGGGCCCATTCCCCTGAGGTATGAGGCATTTTCTGGGCAAAACGAAGAAATCGTTCTGCTTTGTTTTTATCGAAGCGGTAGGGCCAGTGGGGATCCTTTGCTCGTTCGAGGTCGTCCAGATGTCGCTGACAGGCAAGTACCGTTAACTGACACGCCAGAATCTTCCCGCCAACGATATCCCGCGCATACTGGTTCGCCGCATTGACGTTCGGATAGGTAGCCATCAGTCAAACTCATCGAATTCATTCCCGTCATCGTCCGGATCCTTTTGTCCGCTGGTCATGCGAAGACGACTGAGCGGATCTAACCCCAACAGAGAGCCGAGGCGGGCAAGCTGGGAAACCGAGTCATTCCGGACATTAACTGCAGGGTGTTTTTTCAGGCCCCCCATTTCACTTTCTGAGGTCAGTCCGCTGGCCAGCATTTTTTCGGCTTCGAGCATCAGATGAAAAGCATTGCAGTAAGCCAGCAACAAAGGTGCGTCCTCCAGCTCAAACACCCCTCGGTCGATGAGTATTTTGCTTTGCGTCTTCCACATTCTTATTGCCGCCTCCCCCATTAACTCAGCGGGAGGCGCAATACGTGTTAATTTGCTTTTTTGCCCGGTGGGTAAAGTGGGTTTTCGGCCACCACCGGACGATCGAATTCCTCCGGCCATAAACGTTCCTTTGATAGATGAAACCTTCCGGAAAAAAGTTTCTTATTTCTGGCGTGTAAAAATAGACTTCAACGGGCAGTCCCGAAGCGCGAAAGGGGTCAGGGATTTGCTCCCCCCTACCCCTGGCTGCAGCTGCCTAAGTCGAGGAGGAGGTCGTCATTCCGGCTGCGCCGGCGGCGAATACGGTTCGCATTGCGCGGGCCTGCATATCTCAGACGTTCAATGAACACCAGTTGTTATACCGGCGGTCAGGATCCTGTCGCTGTAGCGGAGCCTCCATCGGCCTGCAGTACGCTTTCTGGTAGCCGTTCATCTAATGGCTGGTTCTCGAACACCTTCATCCCAAACTGACCGATCCAGGTGCTGACTGAGTTGATGTTCCCTGCGATGAAGTCGGTCACCTCGGCGATCAATGCTTTAACGACGACATCTGTACTCTGACGCCAGTAATTCTCAATCGCAACCAGCAACGGATCGGAACCATTACTGACAGATTGTTCACCTACGCTATATGTTTTTTTCTTCGCGCTATCGGTGATGCATAGCAGCTGGCTGGTCTGGACGGCTCCAGCCTCTGCCGCAATGACCTGCATCGTCAGCGTAGCCAATTTGTTCCCGTCTGCATCAGCGCTGGATGCATAGAACATGGAGAGCGTCAGATCCGTGCGTTGATACATCATTGCTTACCTCCACGGCGATGGCGGGAACGGCGACCACCGGAAGGCGGAGATTGTTGCTCCTGTACCAGCTCACCCTCTAAAGGCTCCTGATCCATTGCAGGTGATGAGGCAGGGGCCGGAGCAATATCATGTGCAATCGTCAGTTTAAGCAGGGGCCGGCCGCCCTGAACATGCTCAAAATGGATGCCATGTACGGCTTCATGCATCCGTGACTGACCATCCGTCTCCAGAACGGTCAAAGCGCCATCAACGTATTCAATTTTGAAATTCTTCATCGGGTTCTCTCTGTTGCTGTTTTCTTGCTGTGGCAGGTCCAGCACAATGACTCGAGATTAAAGTCATCGTCTGTACCGCCATGAGCTTTAGGAATAATGTGATCGACACTTGAGGCTTTCGTGGCAATACCGTCTCGCCTGCAGTTCTGACAAAGGTATTTATCCCTCTTCATGATACGGGCCCGTTTAATTTCCCACGGACGACCATAACCACGTTCCTGCCGAGTTTTTCCAGTCTGATAGTTACGCCAGCCATCACCGGCGTGTTGCTGCCGATGGATCTCACAGTACCCACTGACATCATTCGTTACTGCCGCGCATCCTCTGTGCCGGCAGGGTCGTTTAGCGCGTAGTGGCATTACTTTTTCCGAAGTTAGTGATAACGCAGCCGTTAACACCGTTTTGTGTTATAGGGATGATGCCAGGGTGAACTTGACGCCATATTGACCCCAATAAAAAGCCCCGCATGAGCGGGGCTGTAGATTCAGATAAATGGTTTGGCTACTGGTAGCTATCTGCAAAATGCCCTTCAATCTGAGATCTGACATCAACAGTTTCGTCTAACTTTAAGGAATCATAGCCCTTAATATGGAAATGAGGCTCATATGAATAAATTGTAATAAACGCATATGACCCTTCATCTCCTGAGAAAATCTCATATTTGACGCGAGAAAGACCGGCACCAACTAACATGTATGTATCCAGAAGCTTCTGGGTATTCATCATCCATTCCTTTTCCTTTAAAAATCCTTCTCAGCGTACATGAATTCGATAGATGACGACAGCAATGGATCCTTGCAGACTTCTAAAAACCTCAATATTAGTGAGTCAATACCCATGCAGCCCCCCAAAAATGCCAAAAAATAAAGCGGCAAGCAGCCAGGCAAGCGCAGTCTTCTTCATTAACACTCCGTAAAATGCTATAGACATTGCCAGACACAGCGTTATAAAAATTGGCCACATAGTCAATAACAAAAACAAATAACTAAATAACCCATTATTAATAGTTATATTCACCGCTAACTTAACCCTGACGTTCTAAATATGAGCTGCATCTCATGACACCATACAATCTGTTCTTTCTGGCGAACTATAGCATTCCCAAAGGTACTCAGTGAATGCTTGATGCCTTAGCCGCTGAGCTCCGTTAACTGATTTACAACCGCTACGCTTGTTATATCCGGAGTGTTGTCTAAACTATCAAATGACTTTGCTCTGCCATGACAAAGTCCGTCGTTCTACCCGTGAGCTCAGGGATGAGCCACTTCCTGTAGTATCTGACCTTCCATTTTTTCTCAAAACCAGTAGAAAAACATCCCGCAATCTGACTAAACTCCGACATTGGCTGCCCCTGCAGCACCCCGTCAATTTGTCGGATTTACTCCACGGGGTTTTTTATAACCTGAAGCTGCTGGACAAAGGCCCCAGGAATCCAGCCCACCAGCGGCACATTTCCCCGGTATCCAGAAGCAGGATACCTGAGAGTTGTTATATCCTTCTAACATATGAGGATAGTATTGTGATTAGTTCTATTCAAACGTGAGTTCATCGAGCCTTAATGGTTTTCTTATAAAAGTCTTTTTGCATTCGATAATGAGTATCTGCCCCTCGCACAATGCGCAAAGCACAGGAGAGGATTTATCGGAATCACTGCTTCCACAGGTGTACTCCTTAACTCCATAAAGAGTGCACTCAATCGTGTTATCTCTGACAAGATTGATATGCCCGGCATTCCGTTCACCTTGTAAAATATACTTACTCTGCTTATCTTTTATACCACCAGAGAGAGTCGCCACTCCTTTATCAAAATCACATATGAAAATCTTAAGTCCGCCATCTGATATAAGCACTTCCAATGTCAGTTTGTCACCTGAAGCTGGATCAGACATCCTCGCATAACATTTTCTAACCACAACGCACCTACTTATTTTTAGGTAGAATATAAGCGTGCCAGGGACAGCATTCAACAAGAAAATAACCTATCGGGCTATCGCTTTATAATAAGCCTGCCAGCGGTACTTATCCAATCTCAGTTGCCGCAAGCACTGAGTGCTTTCAATATCAGCCTGCAGATCTTCGTCGCTGTCCTTCGCGGCGTCACTTGCTTTGCACGGGGGGCTCATCAAATCCGGGGATGGAGTTGGCAGCATCGATGGCGCGCTGACGCAGCTGCACAGCATCATCATCAAACCTACATACAATACGATTCGGAGACTGAACATATTTCACCACGTCACGGGTTATTGTTTTGTAGATGACCTTACCCGCTTCGTTAGCAGTAGCGGCCTTTTCCTCTACAGGCTTAATGGTATTCTCGGCCTTCTCTCTCTTCTTTGAAGCCTGAGCATTGATGTGATCAGCGTGAGAACTCCAACCTGAGCGCCACGAAATCACGTTGGAGGCCAGCAGGATTGTTATAGCGATGATAACGGCGGTTAAGCGACTCATCTTTGCTCCCATAAACACACTTCGCGCTCAATCTCCCTACGGGTAACAAGTCCCTTCCACTGCTTACCTTTGGCATAAGTCCAGCGACGTAGCTGATCACATGCCCCTTTCTGGTCACCCTGGTTGATTCTGCGCAGTAGCGTTGAGGTCCGAAAGTTACCAGCGCCGACGTTATAGGCGAACGAGTACAGAGCCCCACGCATCGTTTCGGGGATAGGCTTCTGGATGTATGGGTCAATCTGGCGGGCAACGGTGTTCAGGTCTTTACTAAGCAGCGCGCGGCATTCAGCCTCGGTGTACCTCTTACTGAGCATGATGTCTTTGCCAGTGTGGCCGTAGCAAACCGTCCAGACACCAACCACATCCTGATAGGGATCGTATCGCACACCCTCAAGGCCATCGTTACCGGTCGGGCCAGTGATGAGCGCTGAAGCAATGGCTATGGCTCCCCCACCGACGGCAGCTATAACGCTATTCCTCAGCCTTGTTGACATAGCCATTGAGTCGGTCCTCTCGTTCTTTTCTTCGGTAATACCAGTTCACGCCGCAGGTAATAACGGTGCATGTGATACCGACAATGATTGCCCAGTCACTCAGGGTCAGCCCTGCAATTTTGTCGGCCAAAATCCATACCTCTGTTTTAGCTGTGTCAGCGTATGCCTTTGCGGAGACACCGCAGCCCGTCAGTGCGGTACCGGTGCCGTAGGAAAGTCTGCTGTATATGGTGCTCATTCTTGTCATAACCTCACCTCCGCTGATTACGGATGGCGCTGTGTGCATGAAGGGGTCAGGCCCATCGGGCTGATTTGACAACGAGCCGTATCGATGATGATTCCCGTGAGCCTGAAAAAAGAAAGGCCACGCAAAGCGCAGCCTTCAAACGATGTTTTCCTTTGGTTACTGAATCGCCTGATTGATGGCGTAAAAAAGCCCGCCGTGAGGCGGGCACAAAGTAGGCATTCTAGGTAGTAACGAAACGAAGGCATCCCTAATAGTCCGAGCTACCGATTTACCAGGAAGCATTCACTTTTGCCGTTACGTTCTATAAACATAGAAGGGCAACCGCAAAAGTAAACCCACTATGAAATATTCAATATGCTTAGTGACAGTGTGGTGCCGGGTGCCTCCCGGTGAGCATGCCCCAGTCGGCATGGCCCGCGCTGCATTTACAGGTTTCTGTAACTGACTGGTCGCCCCTCCGCACAGGGGGATTCACCACCTGAATAATTTATGATGCAAACATTCAAAGTGTCAATATCTGACCATTCCGCCAGCGCCTCTGCCATAATATAAGCCAGCAACAGCCCCACTTAAATTGTATGCATTCTAATACTTGAAGCTATTGCAAAGCCCTGACTCAATGTAGCACTCACTGATATCAGGTAAATACAAGGTAAGTAAAATGCTATCTACTGATAACCAAAGAATTTCAGAGATTTTTGAACGTTTGGCAGAAATAGCAGCTAAAACTGCTGAATTAACAAGCAACCCTAATCTATCCCCTGCTCAAAAGCAGGCAGCATGTGACAGTTACTTTAGCGAACATGATCAGTTAACAACCGAAGCCCTAGAGATCTTCAAAAAAATCACTAAAAATCCTCAGTGAATGCTGAAGCATGTGAGATTGCGTATGCAATACGACGATATGACAGGGGTATTGATGCAGCACATCTCGCGAATACCCCTGTCGTATCGCCGGAAAGCAAAAACCCCGCACGGGCGGGGTTTTCGTTATATTCAGATTGTCGCTTTTTGTCGCTGCCGAGTTGCGCAGCTCTGCCAAGCATGAAGGAATTATCTAACTTTCTGGCCCATTTTCAATACCAAAAAGGCAACATAGCACTTTTTGCTAATCCGCATGAATCGCCTTATGAACAGAAAGGAAAGCTTTTGCTCTGAATATTTCAAGGCACCAGCGCACTCTTTTCCGGGCCTCACTGTCTGTTAACCATGGAGCCACCAGCTGTATTTCCCGTGTTATGTCTGAGATTTTTTTGCGGGTGGTGTAATAGTTAACGCCAACGAGATAAACAGGATCACCCGTTTCAAATATCGCCAGTACACATCGTTCAACAAATTCAACATCATCCTCAGTGATCGCAGCGTCAATGACGACCGTTGCAGGCTTCGGCCACAAAATGGCATGCGCCCTGCTTAATGCCTGCCGCCCGCGATACCCTTCACTTCTTGCCTGCTCAATTGCTGCCGTAAAGCGTTCTAATGCTTTATCTGACCAGTGATTACCCTTCATGCCTCGCCAGCATGAATGTCCTGATGGTTTACGTGGGGCAGCACCTCCTCTCATCCCTTCCCCCCAAACAGTAAGCAGAGATTTTATCCAGGCGGACTGAATGCCATTAAGGGGAGTGAATCGGCCCAGCCAGCTTTTGCGCGGGGCGGCGGCCACTGTTTCTAATCCTGCACGGTGCAGACGGCGTTGACGTGGTGTCATTCTGTTCTTCTCCTTACTACGCCAGAACGCCGAGCGCGTATGCCCGGTCCAGCAATTTAATAATCAATACCGGTTGGGTGCCGTATTCACGCTCAAAAGCGGCAGGGTCATGGTGCAAAGCACGGTGGTGCTTGCGGCATAATGGGATCGTAAAAACATCGTGGGCCTTGGTGCCTACGCCGCCCTGCCCCCAGCCAATAAGATGGTGTGCATCATCTGCAGGCTGCCCGCAGCACATACACGGCTGTTTTTTAACCCATGAGATAAAGTCAGCTGATAACCATCGGCTCCGCTTAGGTCTCGCGAATAGTGTCGCCGGTGCAACAGGATCGACGTATACAGGAACCAGAGGTTTGCCCGGCGTTGTTATTGCCGTCGGCTTGATTGCTTTTTCGAGACGGGGAGAAAGAATGCTGGTGGCCGATACCGACGGAACAATTTCACTCTCCCTGTAAACCGATTTAATGCCATCGTCTTTAATACGCAGGGATCGGCGCGCCATTTCTTCTGTAATTTCATCGCCAATCCCGGCGCCAACCGCCCACCAGCATAGCTCCGCCAGTGACAATGAGCGCTGAGCGTCCAGACCAAGCGCGATGCGGGCAGTGTCGATTACCCAGTCAGCGTTGTTAACACCTACCAGCTGATCGAGGGTTTGTTCCGTTTGGTTTTTCAGCTCATTATCACAGTGCCAGCATGCGATTATTACACCCGTCGAATGGAGAAACGGGACGAGCTCATGGTGATGGTAATCGGAATGTGTCCACTGACAGTTTTTAACCTGCCGGCGCAACCATGACTCTAAAGCGCTAACACCACCAGCCGCAGTGATAACAGCTTTCTTCATGAAAAATGGTCTGATCCCCATATCATCCCGCAACGGCTGCCGGGCATCAGGAAGACGTCCACTGGGTATCTTTTTCATGCTTGCCGGAGGTATTTCAACAAGAACCCGGCCGGCACCGAATAACGGCATTAATTCACTACCCGGCTTAAGCAGCACAATTCCAAGATGGCGTGCAATATCCACGTTAAGCAAAGCTCGCATCAGTCCCTCCACATCTTCTGTATGTAGGTCCTGTCAATCCGTGGCGGCTTCTTCGATTCCGGCAACAACACGCGGATCTCCCACGATGCAAAGTCTCTGGATAAGCTCTTCTCAACCACACAGTTATTTTTACGGTATCGCTCCACCAGCTCTGTAGCCTCAGCCTCTGAAAGCTGCTCGTGTAAAAACCAACTTTTCTTCATGGCTGATCACCGAACAGTCGCAAAAACTCAATCGCTCTTTCCCGCGCTCCGGGTTCTTCAGCGATCATTTCCTGCAGCAGCTGCACGGCGAGCATAGGCTCCTTTCGCCCGACGATGGAAATTCCTCTGGAAACACGGCGAGAGAGTTTTATAAAATTTTTTCTCTCTAACGCACGCAGATGCAACAGGACAGCATTAGACGAGCTAACGCCGAGCATATCGGCCAGCTCAGATAGCGTAGGTGGGTAGCCATGCTGATTGATGTAGGCCACCAGCAGATCGAAAACTTCCTGCTGTCGAAAAGTTAGTTTTGAAGACGAAAGCAAACCGGCGCTCGATGAAGGAGCACCAGTCTGATGGGATTTTGATACTTCGGGGGTTTGCGTCATGGTTTCTCTCCGCGACGCAGCAGGTATAGGTTGTTCAGGCCTATGACGGGATTGTAACAGAACCAGGGGGAACCTGGTAACCAACTCCAGACTTAGCCTTTTCAATCATCTGTGAAAAAAGAGAGAGAGTCCCCACGATCTCATCCGGCTGCAAAGGCATAAACGAAACAGTGTCGCCGCGCCGGTACATCAGAGCGCGCTCACACACAGGAAAGGATGTCAGACGAGCAACGATCACCCCATCGTCGCATCTGATAATTGCATAGCCGGTGTTCGGCATTTCTTGTTTTTTACTCACAGCAAAATCCTCAAAATAAACCAGGCAAGCCACTGGACCTCAATTTAACAGAACCAGTCATCAGCGCTTTCCCAGGTGTCCTGCAGGATTTCCTCTACACGTTTTTTATCTCCGTCCATTCCACCAAGCACGGTCAACCCATCAGAGCTGGCCCGACGAATCACAAGACTGCAGTTATTAAAGTTTTGATCCAATCGCCGCAGTAGCTCCTTCTCAAGAGCAGGCACAGCGCCATCCGGCAATTTTTTTTGGCGATCAATTGTGATTTCCACTTTCATAACTAGCTCCTAATGCAAATACTGTATAAATAAACAGTATACTCGTTAGGTGAAATGTTCAAGCGTTTAATGCCACTTTTCGCTAACCCATGCTCATGTTTAGATTGATCTTTTCTGCACAAAGGACGAAATCCGCTATCACAGGGATACAGTCATTTTTGTGATGATCAACACCGTTGATAAGAAACGTTGCTACCTCTGGCGCTCCAGATTCCGCTCTTGGCACAGAGCGGACAAACTAACTGATTTGGAGGTCCGCTATGAGCGAAAAGCGGAAGTTTGCCCCTTTTGTCGTCGTTGATGAGGTTTTAACGATCCAATATATCGGCCAAATGGCAGCTAGTCAGGATGCAAAACGAGTAGGTATTGAATGCCTTCTGGTTAGGCCTGACAAAATCCCTAGGGGAAAGTATCAACCTTTGGTCTTTCTGATTACTTAATGAAAGAGGGCTTTAGGCATCTTTTTTATGATAATTTCCGGCAAACTCCTTTTTTTGTTTATATAAAAACTATAAAATTGGATTCAACTCATCCAATGGGAGTATTTAATATGGCAATAAATCAAAAGGACATCAAATTGTTGTGGGGGCGTTCCGGAAATCGATGTGCAATATGTAAGACAGAGTTGACGCAGGATAAGAACTCCGTTAATTCTGCATTTACATTGGGGGAACAGGCTCATATTATTGGAGAGAAGGAAGATGCGGCTCGAGGAAAATCGCATTTAACTCTGGATGAAAGAAATAGTTATCACAACCTTATTCTCCTTTGTCCGAATCATCATACGGAAATTGATAGAAATGTAGAAGATTGGCCAGTCGAAAAACTCTATAACGTTAAGTCGGTACATGAGTTATGGGTTTCAGAGACTCTTAGTAGAGTTGAAGATAAATTTTTTCTAGCTAAGCAAGTTTCAGTAACTTCAATAATTGACTCCGCAGTAAAATATTGTCGTTTAGAAAATTGGCAAAATTGGACTAGCTTTGCATTATCACCAGATCCTACATGGCCTAAAAATTTACCCGATGATATATTTGAATTTCGGCAAAAAGTCATTTCTGCTATATGGCCTGAGGAGTTTGATGAACTGCGGAGAGCCACAGAAACATTTTCCATAACCCTTAACATAGCCGCTCAAATTTTCATGAGGCACTCTAATCTTTATGAGGATACTTATTATCCAAATAAATTTATAAAACTGGTGGCTGGAATATTAATTATGAAGAAGATGTTGAAATATATAAGCAATGGATTCAAGAATGTCATGATTGGTTAGTGGAAGCTACAAAATCAGCTAATTGGTTTGCTGATGTTGTTCGTAGAGATATTAATCCCATGTTCTTTGCAGAGAAAGGTCGATTCTTAACTATGGAAGGTGATATTCTAGGTTTTCAGGCTAAATTACATGTTTATACCAAAGAACAAAGAGATTCACTGCCTGACTCACTTGATCTCTAATTTAATTATGAATGTAATTTATTATCGGTTTCATACGCAGTGATGATGCCTGCTACTGGCTCAGAGCGGAAAGGCTGGGATATGTCAGGTCTGCTTTGAGCGAAATATAGTCATTCGCACCCTGAGAATTACATTTTTAAGTGATTCAGGGTATGCGCTTACTGGTTACGAATATTGAGCGAGAATCACGTGATGATCGCCGCTTTTCTTTCGAGCCAGTAGGTGCTCCACGTTCGCTAACGAATACTCAGGGCATGCAGATAACTGCTGGCTATATTTCTTTCGAAGAGCGTGGAATGCATACCAATCCCCGATGAAAGGAGTTGGTGATGACTGCGACTAATCAATTTGCTGCACACGTTGGTCTGGACTGGGCAGATAAAAAACACGATGTCTGTGTTCAGTTTAAGAACGGCGAACGTGTATTCCATGTGATTGAACATACAGCAGAAGCGCTTGACGTCTGGCTTACCGAGTTACATCAGAAGGTAAAAGGCAGGATCGCTATAGCTCTCGAACTGAAGAAGGGCCCCGTGGTGTATGCTCTTCAAAAATATCCGTTTATCACCGTTTTCCCTGTCCACGCTTTGTCCCTGGCTCGTTACCGGCAGGCCTTCTCACCCAGCGGCGCAAAAGATGACCCACAGGATGCTGAGCTGGCATTAGAGTTAATGCTGCGCTATCCCCAAAAGATAAAGGCCATTGAACCCGATAATGCGGATATTCGCTTACTTCAGCAACTGGTTGAGCAGCGTCGTCAGCTGGTTGAAGATAAACGCCGTTTTGTGAACCGGCTAATCAACTCACTCAAACAGTATTATCCTCAGCCCCTGGAGTGGTTCTCACATCGGGGTAGCTTGCTATTGTGTGAACTGATTATACGATGGCCCAGTCTGCAACAACTAAAACGAGCCAGGCGAGACACGATCCGCAACTTTCTCAATGCCAAAGGTGGCCGCGCAATGGCCCTTACCGAGCAGCGTGTTGTGAGTATTGATAACGCCATCCCGTTGACAACAGACCCGAGTGTTATAGAGGCTAATGCTTTGATGGCAACAGCACTGGCGACGCAAATTAAAGTCGTGAGTGAAATCATCAAAACCTATGACGAACGAATCGAAACGCTGTTTGACACATTGCCAGATGCGGGGCTGTTCAAATCACTTCCTGGAATGGGCCCATGTATGGGCCCACGGATGCTTGCCGCACTAGGTGATAACCGCGACCGCTTCAACAGCGCCGAAGAAATTCAAAACTACGCTGGCATCGCGCCAGTAACCGAGCGAAGTGGCCAGAAATCCTGGGTACACTGGCGTTGGCAGTGCGCGAAGTTCGTCCGACAGACATTCGTGGAATGGACTGCGAAGACGGTTAACTCATCGTACTGGGCCAGACTTTATTACCTAGGTCAGCGAGAAAAAGGGAAATCGCATCAATCGGCTATACGGGCTCTGGCGTTTAAATGGATAAGGATCATTTACCGCTGTTGGAAGACCAGAACCCAGTACGACGAAGCGAAATACTTGCTGGCACTGGAAGCGCGACGCTCGCCCTTACTGAAGCCATAAAAAGCTTGTCGAATGTCTCAGGGCGTGAAGCGGACGTTGAGGCACCTGATAGATCGTCTCAATTTTCAACTTTTCAGACCCGTAGTGTCTGGAGGAGCAAATCGTACAAACTATCCACTGTAGGAGAACCCTGAGAAGCACGGCTTCTGAACAATGAGACTTCCATCGGTTCAAGGTGACCTGTCCCCAGTGTTAGATACAGCCGTCAGTTAGTAATGTCGTTTTCTTTAACTCCACATTTTCAATTTTGCCACTATGCTGCAAACTCCGATTATCTTACGCTGATCGTGCCGAGTCGTGGGATTCAATGCGGCATTTAATGTGTTAGGCTCTATGAATGGTTCTTGTTCCTCTTTACTTCTTACAATAGACTGTGAGGTAGTCCCGCATGATGTCCAGCTCTGGAGCCTACGGGCCACCAAAGAGTAGGGACACAACTGAGAAGAGAACTGTTATCTGATATAGGTTGTTTAGTTCAAAAGATGAATGCATGATATAACCTATCTATATCGCCTTTGAAAGTGAGAAAAAAGTGGATAGATTGTACGAACTGGGAAAAAGATTTGATAGATTATTATACATGAGTATTGTTGTTGTTATTTTTAGTTTCCTCACCTGCTCTTTATTAATCACATTAAGCAGCCAAAATCTATTTGCTTTAATAACCTCATACAAAGATATAAAACAGCAAATTGAAACAAAAAGAATTAAAATAGAATTTATCGAAAAACAAATTGCAGCTATTAATGAAAACGTGTCGGATATTCTAGATTTTCGAAAAAGAATTAATAAATCAGAGGGGAATACAGCAAGCTATAAATCAAGAATCGAAAATGAATTTTTTTCCATTAGAAAAAAAACAATAAATGAGAGCTTGATTGAAATAGACCTTGATGAGGTGAACTCAATTAACGAGTTAAATTACTTCATGTACAATCTGTTGAAAAAAGAGATTGAAAAATCAAGTATGGGTTATATTGTAAGGGATAAAATAGAATCAGCTCTCCCTGAAAAAAATAAAATCGCAAACTATCATGATGCAATGAACTGGTTGGATGAAAAAATAAAGGACGAGAGTAATTCAAAAATAGAGATAGTCAATATAGAATCAACCTTAATTATCCCATTTAAAATAGGTGACATGGCATCTAGTGTATCATTGATAAGCATTGCAAAAATAGCTAGTTATGTTATGCCTGTATTCATGGTTTTTTGGTTTGGTTCACTGTTCGTCACGCGGAGAATAGAGATGATGAATCTTATTAAAATAAAGGATGTATCATTGATATACCCACATATTTTTAATATTTTCTCAGTAGACACAACAAAATCTCAAGATTTTAATCTTTATCTCTTAGGCGATGAAAAGATAAGAAAGCAAGTAAACTCCTCTATATTCTTAATAAAAATAATAAAAGGCTTTTTATTTATATCATTAGCACTCGCAATGTGTGGGCCATTGTATTATGGCGAAATTGTTTACCTGATGAACTACAATACAACCTCCCTGTCGCTATTTATTGTTTTACTTTTTTGTATGACAATAAATATAATTCAAGTAGTTGGGTATGTTTACTTGGAGTCAATTTCATCTAATGTTATTTACAGAATAAAAAATGGTGAAGTTGATGGGTATGAACTTAATTTTTAATGTAAAAATAGCTTCTTTTGCTAATATTTATTTCCACTCATGGCTCTCCTAAAGAGAGCCTCCCCCTCCTTAACTTTTACTTCCTGTAATTGATTGAATTTCTAACTCATGGGTTTTCTCTACAAAGTTACGCTCAACTAAGGAGGGAAGAGATTCCTCCCTGTGTCAATAGCATCCATGCCGAAGAAATTCTGTGCCTGTATGTCGATGAGCCCTGCCATGGTAAAGGATTTGCACAGGCACTGATGCAAAGTGCTTTGCTGAATTTGAGGGATCCTGTTTGGTTAGGTGTCTGGGAACATACCAAGGGCAATCGCTTTTTACCGTAAGCTTGAGTTTGCCGAGGTGGGTGAGCATATTTTCAGGTTGAGTCAGACACGCAGAGAGATATCATTATGAAACGCTCAAATTACGCTAGCTGAACATACATTTTGACGTCCGCTTTTGGCACTCAGCGGACATCTCAGCTTTGCCTCATCCCGGAATATTTGAACTTAGCTTTGACATCCCGTACCAGATGCTGTTGATTCCATTTTAGGCATAATCAGCACCTCGTCGCATTGCGCAGGCAGCGGTTACGCATTTTGGCAATCAACCAGAGTTCGTTTGCTGTTGTAGTCATCCCAAGCATCGATGTGTAAACAGTCGCAGCCCGGCGCCACAGCTTTTTGTCTTCCAGCGTCTTCGCTAGGGCCAGTGCGTCCTTGATTTTTTTCACATCCTCTTCAGATAATTGTGTTACAGCCTGCGGCAGGGCAACATCGGGAACCTCAACGCCTGCAACAACTCGGTAGACATACTGGCAACCGTTATGGGTACGATGGAGTTTTCCCGCGGCATGGAGCTGCCGCAGCAAGTTACCTGCCGTACTGGCTTGCAAGTCCAGCGCATCGCAGACATCCTGCAGGACGCATTCTGGCGTCCGGCTAACGATGGCAAGCACCATCTGCGCTTTGGTTACTTTGGTTTTTGATTGTTTGGTCATGGTCAAAACTCGTTTACTTGGTTAAACCTGCCGCCTTGCGGCGTTTGTACTCTTCCATCAGAATCTGCGCTGGCGTCGGTCCTGCTGGATGTCTCGGTGCTGCCAACTGCTGACGAATTGGCGGAATCGAAAACCCGTTAGCCAGGTGTTTGGTCCATTTCGTGAGTAAGTTTTCTGCCAGTTTTTTCAGCTCTCCCTCCGTCAGGTTCCTCTCAACTCCGGTTCTGCGCATCTCAATGCAAATGTGATAGAGAACATCCTGTTTCCATGGGTATTTGTCGCTGCCCGAGTATCGGTAAGACTCATTCCTCCAGCGCTTGTATTCAGCCATCACAGCTTCGGATGTCAGGTTGAATGGGTTGGCTCCACTCGCCGAAACCAGCGCAACGAATTCAGCCAGATCCGGTGGCCATGTGTTACCCGTGGCGCAGCGCTCCATGCACTGGCGGCAGACCAGGGTAATCTGGGCATCACTCATCGTTCCAATCTGGGCAATCCACATATCCGAGGGTGCCGCCCCGTTCTTCTGGGTCCACCGGTTCGAGAATATCTCCCCCATGACCGTCCATAGCCGCCATGCCGTATCCGCCGCCAGCAAGTCCGCGTTGCTTCTCCCAGAGCTCTCTGGCTTCCTGAATTTGCTGGACTGCCCGGGATGCGGTGTTAACTGATTGAATTCTTGCATTGCCGTTACCTCCGGTTGCTGGTTGTGGTTTGGATTTGGCTCTGGCACTTATCACGCTGCGGGCAAATTTCTGCTCCCATTGAATCTGAGTGAACACTTTCCCCTCGGATTTCCAGTACGCGATGAACTCTGCCAGCTCTGTCGGCAGGTATGCCGGTTCGGGAAGCGCTATACCCCAGGTAGCAGCCAGCCGCGGCCAGTCCTGTGACGGCAGCCAAAGGTCGTGCATGGTGAATTTCCCGATCGGAATATCCACTCCAGGCAGATACTGAGGTTGCTGGGTAAAATTTCTCTCCTGCGCATAGAGAGTGGGGTTTGATCCTTTTCCCTTCCCTTCCCTTCCTTTTCCGTCAGTGAGTCCTCCATGAGGATTCACTGAGTCCTCACTGAGCACTCCTTGATTAGGAGCTCTCTTTTCTTCCTTTCCTGCCTTAGACTCAGTGAATTCTGGCGGAAGAGGTATTTTTGAGGCCGAAGGCCTGTTTATTTTTTGATGCTTAAGGAAACCTTTAATCTGCAAATAGCAGACATCATTCACTGAATACTCAGTGAGTAATCCATGAGTAATCAGTTCCTGTATTAGTGGTTCGCAATCGAGCGCGTCCGCAGGGAAGATTTGCATCTTCAACCGTTTTGGCGAACGCTCAAGGCATCCCATATCGTTGGCGAAGTTGAACAACCCGATAAACAGGAGACGCGCTGGAATTGAACATTCCACCACCTTCTCATCTGTCCAGAATTCAGGTTTAACTGTTCTGATGCGGGCCATCTGAAACCTCTTATTAACCAGCTGGTGCTGGTGGTCATTGTCAAAACTCGATTAGAAAAACTGCGGCGCTACGGCGCTGATGCTCGCCAGTAGTGGTCCCGCCGCATCTGCAGGGAGCATGTTAAAAAGTGCAATTGCAGCTTCCCGTATTTCACGCTCTAGTTTCTGCAGAGGTGCGCCAAGTAACTTGGCCTGGTGCGCTTCGCTGCATTCTTTGATTGCATTGGCCACCAGCTCAGTTTCAGTTAAGCCATGTTTTAGGCCATGTTTGCGCGCGATCTCTATCGGCATTGCATCAGCGATCGCCGCCGAAAGCTGGATGACATAACTGGTGTACTTCTCTGAACCGCCCTCGTTTTTCAGGTAGCGATACAGATTTTGTTTATTGACGCTGATACCGCGCCCGTTTTGTTTCTCCCACTGTTCGGCCACCAGCTGCGCGACGTGGTCTTGCGCACGCCCAGGTAATGAGGACTCCCATTCCTGAACGGCGGCCAAAATGGCTCGGCATTTCTTGCCGTCACGCCGACGGGGCAAATACTGATTTTCCGTTTTCAGTTGCATACTCATCACCGGAGTATGATTTTCAAAAGAGGTGGTTTGCATGGTCACTCCTTAGGTATTCCATCTGTCGGATTCGGATATAGATCAGGACGTAATTCATGAGGCGTAACGCCCGTTGCATTAAAAACCTGTAAAACTCGCGATGAAGGCACAATACCTTTTGTTTTCCACTGACTTACTGCCATGCCGCTTACTCCAAGCGTTGATGCTAATTTATTGGCTGAGCCAGCTACTCGAATTGCGTTATCAAGGGCTGTCATATCTATCTCCTCGTTAAGTTAGGCGTAATAAAGCATAGGTTTATATTCAATGCAAATTTTTAATTTATTGTGACTATAAACTAAACCTTTACAATGGGCTTATGAAAAACACTGAAGAACTCAACAACCAACTGATTGCTCGTTTGGAAGAAATTACTCAAAGAGGGATCAGCAAGGCGGATATGGCTCGCATTGCTGGAGTTACACCTCAAGCGGTGAATGGGTGGTTTAAGAAAGGAGTAATCAGTAAAAAGTCCGCAATTGCCCTCGCGGAAGCTGCCAATGTCTCTGTAACTTGGTTGCTTGGAGAGAAAGTATCTGAAGATTCAGGCCTCAAGCCAAATGAGAGCAAAATGTTACGTCTGTTTAGGCAGTTACCTGAGGCTGAACAAGAGAGAATGATCGATACCTTTGAAGTCCGCCTAAAAGAAATCGATGATTATGTTGAGAAATATCTCCGTGGTCGATTTAAGGCTAGCGACACTAACTAACATCTCTGATCTCCCCCCATGAAACCGGCAAATGCCGGTTTTTTTTTGCCTGCCGCGCAGCCTCAATCACTCCAACAGCTCCCCTGTCTCGATTAAAGCAAAAGTTTGCATCTTCATAAATCTAATGTTGACATCAAACATAAACCAATGCTTTAATCATTCCATCGCAGCAAGTCATCGAGGCAGGAAGCCCACGTAGTAGCTGCCGGCGGCATACGAAACACCGGATGAGATGACGACCAGAAGAATTCGCAGCAGGTTTAAACGTTCCGCCGGCCGGCGTTACAGGCATGAGGTAGGACATCACTATGAGAATAGATATATCCAAGATAGGGAAAATTTACTTTTTACTCGTCTCCCCAATCAAACTTTCTGTCGCGCAGGATTTGGAGGCCCGATTCGGAGACCGCGTAATCATTGCAGCTTTTGGTACTGATATCACGTCCATGGGCCTGGCACCAGGTGATGAAATCGTAAGTGCTGGCTACCACCTTCACAGCCTGGATACCGCTGTTTTCGTAGCGCTCCACCATGCTATCGGTGCGGATACGCCAGTCGTGGTAGTCAAAGGGAAGGACGTAAGCATCTGAAAGGATTTTTTGGAATTCTTCATAGTGAGCGGGATTTTCGTACCAGAAGACAGGTATAGGGCTACGAGAGATTTTGCTCTCTTTTATTTGGCTGTGTGAGAGCGCCAAGAATACCACCGAGCCTGAAGTGGTGAAAAGACAGTAGGTGAGCCTCTCCCGAGAGGCGTTACCAAAGCCAGATTAAGCGCTGGTTTTGGTATCCAGGCAACACCAATCACCACACAGTGGTTGGGAACCATAAAACGTTCTGCTACCCGGCGAAAAGGGTCAAAGTTTCGCTTGCCAGAGTGCCAGGCAAAAAAAGCGCCCCGATGGACGCTTAGCTCTTTAACAATCTGGATATCTTTAACATCAGTAGCTGGCTGGAGGTGCAAAATCTGTATCAAACACATTCTTACAGGAGGGGCATCTACTTTGATTGAAACTCGCATACATACTCACCTGTTGACGTTGAGGTTGCAGTATAGATACTTTATTTGCAGCAAAACAATGTGGACAAAGATGCACGGTTATTTCCGTATCACCCACAATCTGGTCCTTGGAATACACCAGAGAACCAGAATCCAATTTATTCAGAAGATAACCTTCAGTCTGTCTTTTAAAATCTTCGAACTCTGCAATTTTTGCTTTGAGATGCATTACCTCTTCATCACGAAGGCGAATAGCATCGCCAAGAGAGAAGCATTCAGCCTGAAGAGTAATTAGTTTGTTCTGGAGATCGATGGTTGCAGCTTTAACTTCTGCATCAGTCTTTGCGTCATTAATAACTTTAACAAGACCCGCAGTCTCTTTGATAGCGGTCATAGCCGCAGATAATTCAGCTATCACTGTAAATACTCTTTTTTGTTGTTGGGGATATCCAGATTAAACGAATCCTTGTTGTTGGGGAATAGCCAGGATCCACCGAGCCTGAAGTGGTGAAAAGACAGGCATGACGACTAGTAGGTTTTGCAATGCGGTGAATGCGGCTATGCGCACGCGGCACAGTTAAAAAATAAACATGGCGGTTATTCACATGTTGTGGGGAAAAAGTTGTCGGCGGTAGTTGTTAACTGGCTGCCGTCACCGGGAGGCACCCGGCGCCGCATTGCAAAACCACATCCTAATACTGAGTAAACTGGAGATAACTATGAAGGATTTTGCCCGAGTACCTACCGGGAACCAGGCGACCCGCCTGAACTGGTTCGAGGTGAGGCTACGCCAGCTGTGTTACTTGCTGGCGCAGAAAGGAAACCCTGAGGCTGAGGTATGAATACCCTGTTTGCCCTTGTCATCAGCGTGTGTGCTCTCACTGGTGAATGCTCTGATGTTCTGATCGGTGTTTATCCATCAGAGGCCAGTTGCAACAGCAACGCCGATGAACAAAAAGTACAGGGCCAGTGCCTCCCCTACCGAAAGGCACAAAAAACGGCTGACGACCAACAGCCTGCTGTGGGTTTTTAATCGAATTTTGACCAATGGCTTACCAGCCTAATGCCCGGTGCACAGGGCATTGTGATGGTAATACCGCCATCGTAACCAAACAGGAGGCGAGGCCTGTTCTGGTTAAATTGGAAAAATTATCTTTGCCCGCCCAAGGCGGGCCTTTTTCCGGAGGCTTTATGTCAGCTAATGATCTGGCATTGAAATTCAGTAACACACCAGCTGAGCAACTCATTGGTATCCTGCCGGTCCTCGAGGTGAAAGAGGCACTGCGTGATGAAGTTGAAGAGGATGTTTTAGACGAAGTATGGACTGAACATAACTTCGAAATGGAAGCCATGGGCGAACAAGTCGATGAAACGGCCAGGCTTGCAAGGAAGTTTGAGCTGATTGCCGAATCCTTTGGAACAGCAATAAAACTGGCTCTTACGCAGCAGCATCAGGAAGCGCAAGCAACCTTGATAAAAGTGCTAGAGGAATACCCTGGTTACGGCAAAGAGCCTGCAGAAGCCTCATAAAGCACAAAACCCGCGCAAGGCGGGTTTAGTACCCGGTCAGCCGACCAAAGCTTTCCGGAATCGAGTTTTGACCAATGACCACCACCAGGGCGGCTGCCATCAGCTGCCGGGTATCTTACAATCCAAAGGAGCCCAAACGCAATGAACAACTACCCGTATCTCATTAAAGCTAAGGCAAAAGCAAACGAAGCGAAAAGTCTCTTCTGCTGGTTCTCTGCTAAATCCGATTCTCGCGCCGAGCGCAAAATTCGATAACTCTATTCTGCGTTCTTCTTACGATTGCATTGCTGAAGATTATCCGTGGGAATACTGGAACGATCGGGACGTACGAACAATGTTAGAGCTCGGCCAGGTCATTAGCTTCGACCCCAAAACAACGATCCCGTTTGAAGGGTCTCGTCACAATGCCCTCGCTGATGCTATTCATCAGGCCCGCTATGTATCAGCGATCTGGCAGCGAATAATTACCGGCAATCAGGTGCTGCAAAAATTGATGCAAGACTGATTTTTTATTTTCAGATACTGGCCCAGCAATGGGCCATAATGAGGTAAAACATATGCTCCAGATGTTAACCCTTGAAGAGTGGGCAAACGAGAAATACAGAAGCAATCCTCCAAGCGTTTCCACTCTCAGGAATTATGCTAAACAGAATATGTTTTCTCCCCCAGCCAAAAAAGAAGGTCGATTCTGGCGCGTCAGGGAGGATGCTGAGTTGGTCGGTACATTGACCACTCCTGTAGTAAAGAAAAGCGACCCTGTTCTTTTGCAGAGGATTTTGAACGATGGCTGCCAGACCACGTAAAAATAATATATCTATTCCAAATTTATACCCGCTCTTCAGTAGAAAGGTGAATAAAGTATACTGGCGTTATAAGCACCCGATAACTGGTAAGTTTCATAGTCTAGGAACAGATGAAGCAGAGGCCACGGCAATAGCTATTGAAGCAAATAAAAGACTGGCGGAACAACAAACCCGCCAGATAATGGCAATCACTGACAGAATTTCCGCCAGCTCAGGAAAATCAATATCAACTAACACTTGGCTTGAACGTTACTGGAAGATTCAGCAGGAAAGATTAAAGTCCGGAGATATTAAAGAAAACACTATCAAACAAAAAGCAAAACCAGTATCTCTGCTTAAGGAGCGGGTAGGAATGAAATTAATATCCGCTGTCAATGTTCGAGATGTTGCGCAAATTCTTGATGAATATTTAGCGGAGGGACAACCCAGAATGGCTCAGGTCATTCGCTCTGTCCTAATAGATGTTTTTAAAGAAGCTCAGCATGCGGGAGAAGTACCTCCTGGTTATAACCCTGCACTAGCAACTAAACAACCTCGTAGAAAGATCACTCGCCAGCGCCTCACTCTTGAGGAATGGCAAAAGATTTTTGATATAGCCGATGAAAATCACAAATACATGGGGAACGCCATGCTTTTAGCCATAGTAACAGGACAGCGACTAGGTGATATATCCCGTATGAAATTCTCAGACATCTGGGACGATCATCTACACGTTGAGCAAGAGAAAACCGGAAGCAAAATCGCTATACCATTAGCTCTGCGTTGCAACGCAATCAACTGGAGCCTCCGAGATGTAATCAGTCGTTGCCGGGATTATGCAGTAAGCCCTTATTTGGTTCATTTCTTTAGAACCACCTCACAGGCTGAGCGAGGAGCACAGGTGAAACCCAGAACACTGACCATGAATTTCAGCAAGGCAAGAGACAGTGCAGATATTGACTGGGGACAAGGTACACCGGCAACTTTCCATGAACAAAGATCGCTTTCCGAGCGGTTATATAAAGCCCAGGGTATAAACACGAAAGATTTACTTGGACATAAAACTCAACAACAAACGGATAGGTACCATGATGATCGAGGGAAGGGGTGGACAACTGTGGCCTTATGAGGTTTTTCGGGAGGGGTTTTGATAACTTGTTTTGATAAAATTTTGATAACCGTTCGAAAACTAATAATAAAAACGGGAACCAACAGGTTCCCGTTCTGACATAATCTGGGGGCCAGATTACATGTTCGCGATAATCGCGTCACCAAACTCGCTACATTTCAGCAGTTTAGCGCCTTCCATCAGACGTTCGAAGTCATAGGTCACGGTCTTGGCAGCGATAGCGCCTTCCATGCCTTTGACGATCAGGTCTGCAGCTTCGAACCACTGCATGTGGCGCAGCATCATTTCTGCGGACAGGATGATGGAGCCCGGGTTCACTTTGTCCTGGCCGGCATACTTCGGCGCAGTACCGTGAGTCGCTTCGAACAGCGCGCACTCGTCACCGATGTTGGCGCCCGGGGCGATACCGATACCGCCAACCTGTGCCGCCAGCGCGTCAGAGATGTAGTCGCCGTTCAGGTTCATACAGGCGATAACGTCGTATTCCGCCGGACGCAGCAGGATCTGCTGCAGGAACGCATCGGCGATCACGTCTTTCACCACGATCTCTTTACCGGTGTTCGGGTTCTTGATTTTCACCCACGGGCCGCCGTCGATCAGCTCGCCGCCGAACTCTTCGCGAGCCAGCTGGTAGCCCCAGTCTTTGAACGCGCCTTCGGTGAACTTCATGATGTTGCCTTTGTGCACCAGGGTGAGGGAATCACGATCGTTGGTGATCGCGTATTCAATCGCGGCGCGAACCAGGCGTTTGGTGCCTTCTTCAGAGCACGGCTTGATGCCGATACCGCAATGTTCCGGGAAGCGAATTTTCTTCACGCCCATCTCATCGCGCAGGAATTTGATGACTTTGTCTGCTTCAGCAGAGTCGGCTTTCCACTCGATACCGGCATAGATATCTTCTGAGTTTTCACGGAAGATAACCATATCGGTCAGTTCAGGGTGCTTAACCGGGCTCGGGGTGCCCTGGTAGTAACGTACCGGACGCAGGCAGACGTAGAGGTCCAGCTCCTGGCGCAGCGCCACGTTCAGAGAACGGATGCCGCCGCCGACTGGGGTGGTCAGAGGACCTTTGATAGCAACGCGGTAGTCACGAATCAGATCGAGGGTTTCAGCTGGCAGCCAGACATCCTGGCCATAGACTTGGGTCGATTTTTCACCGGTGTAAACTTCCATCCAGGAAATTTTACGCTCGCCCTTATAGGCTTTCTCAACGGCGGCATCAACCACTTTCAGCATCGCTGGGGTAACGTCAACGCCGATACCGTCGCCTTCAATGAACGGGATAATCGGATTGTGAGGGACGTTCAGTTTGCCGTTTTGCAGGGTGATTTTTTGACCTTCCGCCGGAACTACTACTTTGCTTTCCATTAACCTCTCCTTCGAGCGCTTCTGGTTCTGCTCTTCCCTCTTCACGCGAGCCTGGTGTTGGCTGAGTCGGCCAGCTCCAGCGTACCGGGTTTTCCCGCTAAGCGGAGCTATCGCGTCCGTGTCGCCTTCCTGCCTGTAGTGCGAATCGGTTTGAGCAATTTTTTGTTAATAATTTGTAATGAGCATGTCAATACTACCTGAATGTTTGCGTCCATGAAAGGCATTCGTAATTAGGCTATAATGCGGCAATTGATAGAGCCTGAAAATACCATGCAGAAAACTTCATTTAGAAAACATCGCGTTGAGCGATTCAGCACACAACAAGTCACCAGACAACGTAAAGAACGCCAGCCAAAAACTGTGATCTTGTTCAATAAACCCTATGATGTGTTGCCGCAATTTACCGACGAAGCCGGGCGCAGCACGCTGAAAGATTTTATCCCCGTGGCGGGCGTCTACGCCGCCGGTCGTCTTGACCGCGACAGCGAAGGGCTGCTTGTGCTGACCAACGATGGCGCGCTGCAGGCGAAGCTAACCCAGCCGGGTAAACGCACCGGCAAGATTTACTACGTCCAGGTGGAAGGCGAACCCACCGCCGAGGCGCTGGCCGCGCTACGCGACGGCGTCACGCTCAACGATGGCCCCACCCTGCCTGCAGGCGTGGAAGTGGTGGAGGAGCCCGCGTGGCTGTGGCCGCGCAACCCGCCTATTCGCGAGCGCAAATCGATCCCCACCCGCTGGCTGAAAATCACCCTTTACGAGGGACGTAACCGCCAGGTGCGCCGGATGACCGCCCACGTCGGCTTCCCCACCCTGCGTCTGATCCGCTACGCCATGGGCGGCTATACGCTTGACGGGCTGGCCAACGGCGAATGGCGTAAAGCCGAATAACTAGAAAGGAAAAGCGATGTTTAAACCTCATGTCACCGTTGCCTGCGTGGTTCACGCCGAGGATAAATTCCTCATCGTCGAAGAGACCATTAACGGCAAAGCGCTGTGGAACCAGCCGGCGGGCCACCTGGAGGCCAACGAAACGCTGCTGCAGGCCGCCGAACGCGAACTGTGGGAAGAGACCGGCATTCGCGCCACGCCGCAGCACTTCATCCGCATGCACCAGTGGGTCGCTCCCGATAACACGCCGTTTCTGCGCTTCCTGTTCGCCATCGAACTTAGCGATCTGTGCGCCACCGAACCGCATGACAGCGATATCGATCGCTGCCTGTGGCTCAGTGCTGAGGAAATTCTTAACGCGCCGAATCTGCGCTCGCCGCTGGTTGCCGAAAGCATTCGCTGCTACCTGCAGGACCCGCGCCAGCCGCTGTCGCTGATTGGCGCATTTAACTGGCCGTTCACAGGGGGTGAATGAACGGTGAGCGCGTGCTAGAATACGCCGCCTCGAAGTTCAATGTAGCGAGTATTTCCATGTCAGAAAGCCAGAAAAAAGTGATCGTCGGCATGTCCGGCGGCGTCGACTCCTCGGTCTCCGCGTACCTGCTGCTGCAGCAAGGGTATAAGGTGGAAGGCCTGTTCATGAAGAACTGGGAGGAAGACGACGGCGAGGAATACTGCACCGCCGCCGCCGACCTTGCCGATGCGCAAGCGGTCTGCGATAAGCTGGGCATTGAACTGCACACCGTTAACTTTGCCGCCGAATATTGGGACAACGTCTTTGAGCTCTTCCTGGAAGAGTACAAAGCCGGCCGCACGCCGAACCCGGATATTCTGTGCAATAAAGAGATCAAGTTTAAAGCCTTCCTCGAGTTTGCCGCCGAAGACCTCGGCGCCGACTACATCGCCACCGGGCACTATGTGCGCCGCGCCGATGTCGACGGCAAAAGCCAGCTGCTGCGCGGCCTCGACGGTAACAAAGATCAGAGCTACTTCCTCTATACCCTTAGCCACGAGCAGATTGCCCAGAGCCTGTTCCCGGTGGGTGAGCTGGAAAAACCGCAGGTACGTAAGATCGCCGAAGAGCTGGATCTGATCACCGCGAAGAAAAAAGATTCCACCGGCATCTGCTTTATCGGCGAACGTAAATTCCGCGATTTCCTTGGCCGCTATCTGCCGGCGCAGCCGGGCAAAATTCTCACCGTCGACGGCGAGGAGATCGGTACCCATCAGGGGCTGATGTACCATACGCTGGGCCAGCGTAAAGGGCTGGGCATCGGCGGCACCAAAGAGGGTAGCGAAGATCCGTGGTACGTGGTCGATAAAGACGTTGAGAATAATATTCTTATCGTCGCCCAGGGCCATGACCACCCGCGCCTGATGTCCGTCGGCCTGATTGCCCAACAGCTGCACTGGGTTGACCGTGAACCGCTGCAGGGCACCCTGCGCTGCACGGTGAAAACCCGCTATCGCCAGACCGATATCCCCTGCACCGTCACCGCGCTGGATGAAGACCGTATCGAAGTTCGCTTCGATGAGCCGGTCGCGGCGGTCACCCCGGGCCAGTCCGCGGTGTTCTATCTGGGTGAAGTGTGCCTCGGCGGCGGAATTATTGAACAACGACTGCCTCTGCAGTCCTGAACGCGCGTTATTTCCGTCGGGACGAACCGCCCCGACGGCTGACAAGGAGTATGTGTGGCGAAGAATTACTATGACATCACGCTGGCGCTGGCTGGCGTTTGCCAGGCGGCACGACTGGTTCAGCAACTGGCGCATCAGGGACATTGCGACAGCGATGCCCTGCATGTGTCGCTGAACAGCATCATCGACCTCGATCCCGAGTCGACGCTGGCGGTGTTCGGTGGCAGTGAAGCCAATCTTCGCCTCGGCCTTGAAACGCTGCTCGGGGTGCTCAATACCAGTAGCCGTCAGGGCCTCAATGCAGAACTGACGCGCTATACCCTGAGCCTGATGGTGCTGGAGCGCAAGCTCGCCGCCAGTAAAGGGGCGATGGATACGCTCGGCAACCGCATCGCCGGCCTGCACCGTCAACTGGAACACTTTGACCTGCAGTCCGAAACGCTGCTCAGCGCCATGGCAGGCATCTATGTTGACGTGATAAGCCCGCTGGGGCCGCGTATTCAGGTGACCGGTTCGCCTGCCGTGCTGCAAAGCCCGCAGGTGCAGGCGAAAGTTCGTTCAGCGCTGCTGGCGGGTATTCGCGCCGCGGTGCTCTGGCATCAGGTGGGCGGCGGACGTCTGCAGCTTATGTTTTCCCGTAATCGTCTGGTTAACCAGGCAAAGCAAATTCTTGCTCATTTAACCCCGGAGTTGTGATCTATGGAATTATCCTCACTGACCGCCGTTTCCCCTGTAGACGGCCGCTACGGCGATAAAGTCAGCGCGCTGCGCGGTATCTTCAGCGAATTCGGTTTGCTGAAATTCCGCGTTCAGGTGGAAGTACGTTGGCTGCAAAAACTGGCCGCCCACGCAGCGATCAAGGAAGTTCCTGCTTTTGCTGCCGACGCAAACGGTTTCCTTGACAAAATCGTCGCCGATTTCAGCGTCGAAGACGCGGAGCGCATCAAAACCATCGAGCGCACCACTAACCACGACGTGAAAGCGGTAGAGTATTTTCTGAAAGAGAAAGTCGCTGACGTCGCCGAGCTGCACGCGGTATCAGAGTTTATTCACTTCGCCTGTACGTCTGAAGACATCAATAACCTCTCCCACGCGCTGATGCTGAAAACCGCCCGCGACGAAGTGGTTCTGCCTTACTGGCGCAAGCTGATTGACGCGGTAAAAGATCTGGCAACCCAGTACCGCGATGTGCCGCTGCTCTCCCGTACCCACGGTCAGCCGGCAACGCCGTCCACCATGGGTAAAGAGATGGCGAACGTCGCCTACCGTATGGAGCGCCAGTACCGTCAGCTGAACCAGGTGGAAATCCTCGGTAAAATCAACGGCGCGGTGGGTAACTACAACGCCCACATCGCGGCCTACCCGGAAGTCGACTGGCATCAGTTCAGCGAAGAGTTCGTCACCTCGCTGGGCATTCAGTGGAACCCGTACACCACCCAGATCGAGCCGCATGACTATATCGCTGAGCTGTTTGACTGCATCGCGCGCTTCAACACCATTCTGATCGATTTCGATCGCGATGTGTGGGGCTACATCGCGCTCAACCACTTCAAACAGAAGACCATCGCCGGGGAAATCGGCTCCTCCACCATGCCGCACAAGGTGAACCCGATTGACTTCGAAAACTCCGAAGGCAACCTCGGCCTGGCCAATGCGGTCATGCAGCACCTGGCCAGCAAACTGCCGGTTTCCCGCTGGCAGCGCGACCTGACCGACTCCACCGTCCTGCGTAACCTCGGCGTGGGAATCGGCTATGCGCTGATCGCCTATCAGTCCACCCTCAAAGGGATCAGCAAGCTGGAGCTGAACCAGGATCGCCTGCTGGACGAACTGGATCACAACTGGGAAGTACTGGCTGAGCCGATCCAGACCGTGATGCGCCGTTACGGTATCGAAAAACCGTACGAGAAGCTGAAAGAGCTGACCCGCGGCAAACGCGTTGACGCGGAAGGGATGAAGCAGTTTATTGACAGCCTCGCCCTGCCGGAAGACGAAAAAGTGCGCCTCAAAGCGATGACCCCGGCCAACTATATTGGTCGGGCAACCACCATGGTTGACGAGCTGAAGTAATCGCCCTGCCCCTCTTTCCGGCGGAAAGAGGGGCGTTTTGTCGTCGGAAAGCAATCAGATCCAGACGTCGTTCACCGCCGTCCGCTCGCCGCCCTCATGGCCGGTATTCAGCACGCCACGCGGCTCAATCAGCATGAGCTTCGCTTCCGTCTCCGCCGAGGTCTTATGTTCCACCCCGCGCGGCACGACGATCATCTCCCCGGCCTTCACCAGCACATGTCCGTCGCGGAAGTCCACGCGTAATACCCCCTCCACCACCATCAGTGTCTCATCGGTTTCCGGGTGGCTGTGCCAGATAAAATCGCCGGCGATGCGCACGATCTTGAACTGATAGTCGTTCATCTCAGCCACCACTTTGGGCTGCCATTGTTCGCTGAACAGGGAAAATTTCTGAGCAAGATTAACGAGTTGATACATGGGCTGTCTCCTTGTGATAAAGGCAGTCAGCATAGTTCGCCTCGCCGCGGTCACGCTTGAACGATTGTGCAACCTGAACCGCGCTAGCCGCGGATCGCCCGCAGCCAGCGGCCCGGAGAGAGACCAAAGCGGCTAATAAACTGGCGCGTCATGTGGCTCTGATCGGCAAACCCCGCGTCGGCGGCAATATCCACCAGACGTTCCCCGGCGCGCATCCGCTGGCGGCAAAAATCAAGCCGGCGCATCATGACGTAACGCCACGGGCTGGTGCCGTACAGCGTTCTGAAATCCCGGCTCAGGCTCCAGCGGTCCCGGCCGCTGACCTGCGATAAGGTGTCGAGGGTCATATCCTGCATAAAACAGGCATGGATATACTCCCGGGCCCTCTCCGCCGCCTGATAGTCAAATGCCTGGCGACGGGAACGCTGCCCGCCGACCACAGCCAGGGTCTGCGCCAGGTCGTACAGAGCATCCTCTTCCTCCAGCGGCTCGAAGGTGTCCGTGACCGCTTTTAACAACGGCTGCGCGGCGCAACGCAGGCGCGGATCCGCCGACAGGCCGCCGGGGATAAACGGCAATGGCCTGCCGCCGAGTATCTTCTGGATCAGCGCCGGTTCGATATAGACCATGCGGTAGTGAAACCCCGCCTCGGTGCCCGCCTCGCCGTCATGTATTTCGTCCGGGTGAAGCACCATCGTTCCGCCGGGCAGGCTGTGCTGGAGTCCGCCGCGATAGTGAAAGCTCTGCACGCCGGCGATCGTCTGGCCGATAGCATAGGTATCATGCCGGTGGGGCTCATAGCCGTGGCCGCCGAAGAAGGCTTCGATGCGTTCCGTCTGACTGGGCGACTGCGCCAGCCTGACCCAGTCCGCACTTTTCTGCTGAGACATAATGGATAACCTGCGGCGTCATTGAGAGGTGATCCCAGCACTATTACACAAAAAATTAACATCACCAACCCGCGCACTGCCCGCGCTCTGCCGCTGGGCGTTTGCTGAAATTACGCATAGAATGAAGGAGTTCCATGCACTATGCGCAAAGGGCATCGCCGAAGGCTGGCCTGCCTGGCGGTGTTATGCGCCGTTGGTATAAAAAGCTTTATTTAACAGCTGTTTATATTTTGCGTATATAATGAGCGTCAGATTACTATCAACACAGGAAGGGAGAACAGTCATGCGCGTACTCGTGGTTGAGGATAACGCCCTGCTGCGTCACCACCTCAAAGTTCAGCTGCAGGAGCTGGGCCATCAGGTCGATGCGGCGGAAGATGCCAGGGAAGCGGACTACTATCTGGGCGAACATCTCCCGGATATCGCCATCGTCGACCTCGGCCTGCCGGATGAAGACGGACTATCGCTGATCCGCCGCTGGCGCAGCCACGATGTGTCGCTGCCGGTGCTGGTGCTGACCGCCCGCGAAGGGTGGCAGGATAAAGTGGAAGTGCTGAGCGCCGGGGCGGATGATTACGTCACCAAGCCTTTCCATATTGAAGAGGTTGCCGCCCGCATGCAGGCGCTGCTGCGCCGCAACAGCGGCCTGGCCTCACAGGTGATCTCCCTGCCGCCGTTCCAGGTCGACCTCTCCCGGCGCGAGCTGTCAGTCAACGATCAGCCGATCAAGCTGACGGCCTTTGAGTACACCATTATGGAAACCCTGATCCGCAACCGCGGCAAAGTGGTCAGCAAAGATTCCCTGATGCTCCAGCTTTACCCGGATGCCGAACTGCGTGAGAGCCATACCATCGACGTACTGATGGGCCGGCTGCGCAAGAAAATTCAGGCTGAATACCCGCAGGACGTCATCACCACGGTGCGCGGCCAGGGCTATCTGTTCGAACTGCGCTGATGAAGGGACTGTTGCGGCATATCTTCCCCCTGTCATTACGGGTTCGCTTCCTGCTGGCGACCGCCGGGGTCGTACTGGTGCTCTCCCTGGCCTATGGCATGGTGGCGCTGGTGGGCTACAGCGTCAGCTTTGATAAAACCACCTTCCGCCTGCTGCGCGGCGAGAGCAATCTCTTTTATATGCTGGCGAAATGGGAGAACGGCGCTATTGACGTCGATATCCCGGAAAACCTGAATATGGAAAGCCCGACGGTGACCCTTATCTACGATGAGAAGGGTAAACTGCTGTGGGCACAGCGCGATGTCCCCTGGCTGGCGAAACGCATTCAACCGGAATGGCTGAAGCGCAATGGTTTCCATGAGATCGAAGCCGATGTCGACAGCAGCAGCATGCTGCTGCGCAACAACCACGAGATTCAGGAACAGCTGGACGCCATCCGCGAGCAGGGCGACGATTCGGAGATGACCCACTCGGTGGCGATCAACCTCTATCCGGCCACCAGCAAAATGCCCCAGCTCAGCATTGTGGTGGTCGATACCATTCCGGTGGAGCTCAAGCGCAGCTATATGGTGTGGAGCTGGTTTATCTACGTGCTGGCCGCCAACCTGCTGCTGGTGATCCCCCTGCTGTGGGTCGCCGCATGGTGGAGCCTGCGGCCTATCGAGTCGCTGGCGAAAGAGGTGCGTGAGCTGGAGGAGCACCACCGCGAAAAGCTCAATCCCAACACCACCCGTGAGCTGACCCGGCTGGTCAGCAACCTTAACCGGCTGGTTCGCAGCGAGCGTGAACGCTATGACAAATACCGCACCACCCTCACCGATCTCACCCACAGCCTGAAAACGCCGCTGGCGGTGATGCAGAGCACCCTGCGCTCGCTACGCGGCGAGAAGATCAGCGTCGACGAGGCGGAGCCGGTGATGCTGGAGCAGATAAGCCGCATCTCGCAGCAGATTGGTTACTATCTGCATCGCGCCAGCATGCGCAGCGGCGGCACCCTGTTGAGCCGGGAGCTGCATCCGATCGCCCCGCTGCTTGATAGCCTGACCTCCGCTCTCAACAAGGTCTATCAGCGCAAAGGGGTCAATATCTCGCTCGACATCTCGCCGGAGATCACTTTTGTCGGCGAGCAGAACGATTTTATGGAAGTGATGGGTAACGTTCTCGATAATGCCTGTAAGTACTGTCTGGAGTTTGTGGAGGTTTCCGTGCGCCAAACCACCGACAGCCATCTGCATATTCTGGTGGAAGACGATGGCCCGGGGATCCCGCAGAGCCAGCGCCGCGCCGTCTTCGACCGCGGCCAGCGGGCAGATACGCTGCGTCCCGGCCAGGGCGTGGGGCTCTCCGTCGCCCGCGAAATCGTCGAGCAATATGACGGGGAGATTATCGCCAGCGAAAGCCTGCTCGGCGGCGCCTGCATGGAGGTGGTGTTTGGCCGCCAGCTGATGGAAGATAAACAGGGTTAATCATTGAGTTTTTTAACGGCGCCTGCATCGCCGGGGCGCCGCATCCGTTATAATCCCTGTCAGACACCTGCAGTGGAATATCAATATGGATTATCAATTAACGCTTAACTGGCCCGACTTTATCGAACGCTACTGGCAAAAACGGCCGGTGGTACTGAAGCGCGGCTTCGCCAATTTTATCGACCCCCTAAGCCCGGACGAACTGGCTGGACTGGCCATGGAGAGCGAGGTCGATAGCCGCCTTGTCAGCCATCAGGATGGAAAATGGCAGGTCAGTCACGGTCCCTTCGAAAGCTACGATCACCTGAGTGAAAACAACTGGTCCCTGCTGGTGCAGGCGGTTAACCACTGGCATGAACCCTCAGCGGCGCTGATGCATCCGTTCCGCGCTCTGCCGGACTGGCGTATCGACGATCTGATGATCTCCTTCTCGGTACCCGGGGGCGGCGTCGGTCCGCATCTGGATCAGTATGATGTGTTTATCATTCAGGGCACCGGCCGTCGGCGCTGGCGCGTCGGGGAAAAGGTGCCGATGAAACAGCACTGCCCGCATCCGGACCTGCTGCAGGTTGACCCCTTCGAGGCGATCATCGATGAAGAGATGGAGCCGGGCGATATTCTCTATATTCCGCCAGGATTCCCGCATGAGGGGTACTCGCTGGAAAATTCGCTCAACTATTCGGTCGGCTATCGTGCGCCGAATGCCCGCGAGCTGTTCAGCGGCTTTGCCGACTACGTTCTCCAGCGCGAACTGGGCAGCCAGCGCTACGCCGATCCGGACGTGCCGTCCCGCGACCATCCGGCGGATATTTTACCCGTCGAACTCGACCGCCTGCGCGAGATGATGCTGGGGCTGATTAATCAACCAGAGCACTTTAAACAGTGGTTTGGCGAGTTTATCACCCAGTCGCGTCATGAGCTCGACGTCGCACCGCCGGAGCCGCCGTATCAGCCAGATGAGATTTACGATGCCCTGCAGCAGGGCGACACGCTGGAACGCCTGGGCGGCCTGCGGGTGCTGCGCATTGACGGCGAGGTGTTCGTCAATGGCGAGAAGATCAACTCCCCGCACCGCCCGGCGCTGGACGCCCTGGCTACCCACCTGACGCTGCGCGCCGACCATTTTGGCGATGCGCTGGAAGATCCGTCATTCCTCGCCATGCTGGCAGCGCTGGTCAACAGCGGCTACTGGTTCTTTGGCGACTGAGCCATCATCCTGCCCGGCGGCGCTGCGCTTGCCGGGCCTACAAACAGCACGATTTCCGTAGCTCCTGTATCGGTTTGCAACGGTTTCGACCCGGGAAAAACGTTTGTTCTGTGTTATTTCCGAGCAGATTGCGCTCCCAATATGTCTTCCGTGTTATGTCTCTTCTGGCGCAGGGAGCGCACAGGGGGCGGCCAGTCGCCGCCGCCCCCTGTACCCCCGGGCTCCGGCCAGCAACATCGCCACTTCGTGGTGCCTTCGACTTATCCCTGCAGGCTTCGGGTCGGGCCGAGGCAGCGTCCGTGCAAAACACGGCCCTCAGCCCGCATCCATGCGGGCTGCCCCTGCCTTCCGGGAACGTCTCAGCGATTTTGAGGCCGCCAACACCGGCAGTTTCAGTCGCGCAAGTGGGTAAATTAGCATCAGATCGCACGAGTCGTAGGCCGGATAAGGCGTTAGCCGCCATCCGGCATCTTGTGCGACAAGCAGAATGAGCGGCCTGGTTGCGAAGGCTATTTCCCTTTTCGTGTTGCCGTCAGCTCGGCGATACGCACGATCACCTGCACCGCCTTCTCCATCCCTTCCAGGGTGACAAACTCATGTTTGCCGTGATAGTTGTAGCCGCCGGTAAACAGGTTCGGGCACGGCAGTCCCATAAACGAGAGCTGCGCGCCGTCGGTGCCGCCGCGGATCGGCTTCATCTGCGGTTCAATATCGCAGTCCACCATCGCCTGGCGGGCAATATCGACCACGTGCGGATGGGCGATCACCTGCTCATGCATGTTGTAATAACTATCCTCGATCACCAGCTCGATATAGCAGTCCGGGTGCAGCCCCTTGCCGACCTTTTTAGCAATCTCCATCATCTTGCGTTTACGCGCCTCAAAGTGCTTGCGGTCAAAATCGCGGATGATGTAGTGCATCTCGGCCCGATCCACGCTGCCTTTGATGCTGGTGAGGTGATAAAAGCCTTCATAACCTTCGGTGGTCTCCGGCGCCTCGTCGGCCGGCACTTCGGCATGAATGCGCGCAGCCAGCGACAGCGCGTTGACCATCACCCCTTTTGCGGTGCCGGGATGCACGTTATTGCCGACAATCTTAATGGTCACCGAGGCGGCGTTGAAGTTTTCAAACTCCAGTTCCCCCACGCCACCGCCGTCGACGGTATAGGCCCAGCGGGCATCAAAGGCCTCGACATCGAAATGCTTCGCCCCTTTTCCGACCTCTTCATCGGGGGTGAAGGCCACGCGGATATCGCCATGAGGGATGTTTTTCGCCTGCAGGGTCGCCAGCGCGGTCATGATCTCGGCGATGCCGGCCTTGTCGTCCGCCCCCAGCAGCGTTTTCCCGTCGGTGGTGATCAGCGTCTGCCCCAAAAGCTGATGCAGAACCGGGAACATCACCGGGGAGAGCACCTCATCGCCGATACCCAGCGCGATATCGCCGCCGCGATAGTTTTCGACAATCTGCGGATTAACGTTTTTACCGCTGAAATCCGGGGAAGTATCGACGTGAGAGATAAAGCCGATGGCCGGGATATCGCCCTCCACGTTGGCGGGCAGGGTTCCCATTACCGTCCCTTTTTCACTCAGCGTTACCTTGACCAGTCCCATTTCTTCCAGCTGCGCCTGCAACAGGCGTAACAGCTTCCACTGCCCTTCCGTGCTGGGGACCTGACGAACGCCAGGCTTCGACTGCGTGTCCAAAGAAACGTACTGCAAAAAACGCTCAAGCAATTTATCCATGTAGCCACCCTCTTCTTTTGTGACAACATTATTCATAAGCCAGAAAAGACAAATATTGCGTCAGGTCATTCTTAGCCCGTAAAGCGAAATTTAATAACGGAACCGACGTTATGGTGTAAAGGTAGACTATGCAGGCGTATCAAGGATTGGCGATTACCCTCGTTTGCCGTAGAATGCTGGCCCTTATTAAAAACGTGCAACCCCAAAGGTGGTTAATCACAAACCCCGCAGCGGTCGGAAGTTTCCGTTGCGTCTACATGGGACAGAGTCAAAAATTGAATATACAACCGCGTTCGCGTTCGCCGCTGGTGCAACTGGCGGGAATTCGCAAGAGCTTTGATGGTAAAACGGTCATTGATAACCTTAACCTGACCATCAACAATGGTGAGTTTCTCACCCTGCTTGGCCCCTCTGGCTGCGGTAAAACCACCGTTCTGCGCCTTATCGCCGGCCTGGAAAACGTCGACAGCGGACGGATCCATCTCGAAGATCACGATATCACCCATGTCCCGGCGGAAAACCGCCACGTCAATACCGTCTTTCAAAGCTACGCCCTGTTTCCGCATATGACGGTATTCGAGAACGTCGCCTTTGGCCTGCGGATGCAGAAAACCCCGGCGGCGGAAATCACCCCGCGGGTTCTGGATGCCTTAAAGATGGTGCAGCTGGAAGACTTTGCCCAGCGCAAACCGCACCAGCTCTCCGGCGGCCAGCAGCAGCGCGTGGCCATCGCCCGCGCGGTGGTTAACAAACCGCGCCTGCTGCTGCTCGACGAATCCCTTTCGGCGCTGGATTACAAGTTGCGCAAGCAGATGCAGAACGAACTGAAAGCGCTGCAGCGTAAGCTCGGGATCACCTTCGTCTTCGTGACCCACGATCAGGAAGAGGCCCTGACCATGTCCGATCGCATCGTGGTCATGCGCGATGGCAAAATCGAACAGGACGGCACCCCGCGAGAGATCTACGAAGAGCCGAAAAACCTGTTCGTCGCCAGCTTTATCGGCGAGATCAATATCTTCGACGCCACCGTGATCGAGCGCCTCGACGAGCAGCGCGTGCGCGCCAACGTCGAAGGACGGGAGTGCAATATCACCGTCAATTTTGCCGTGGAGGCCGGCCAGCGTCTGCACGTCCTGCTGCGCCCGGAAGATCTGCGCGTCGATGAGATCCACCACAACAGCGACGCCGACGGCCTGATCGGCTATGTGCGCGAGCGTAACTATAAGGGGATGACCCTTGAGTCGGTGGTCGAGCTGGAAAACGGCAAAATGGTGATGGTCAGCGAGTTCTTTAACGAAGACGACCCGGATTTCGACCACTCTCTTGACCAGAAAATGTCTATCAATTGGGTGGAGAGCTGGGAGGTGGTGCTGGCCGATGAAGAACTCCAGTAAATTCCAGAATGTGGTGATCGCTACCATCGTCGGTTGGCTGGTGCTGTTTGTCTTCCTGCCCAACCTGATGATCATCGCCACCAGCTTTCTGACCCGCGACGACGCCAACTTCGTCAAGCTGGTCTTCACGCTGGACAACTACTCGCGGCTGCTGGATCCGCTCTACTACGACGTGCTGCTGCATTCGCTGAACATGGCGCTGCTGGCGACCCTCGCCTGCCTGGCGCTGGGCTACCCGTTTGCGTGGTTCCTCGCCCGGCTGCCGCAGAAGGTACGCCCCCTGCTGCTGTTTCTGCTGATCGTTCCCTTCTGGACCAACTCGTTGATCCGTATTTACGGGCTGAAGATTTTCCTCAGTACCAAAGGCTATCTGAACGAGTTCCTGCTGTGGTTAGGGGTGATCGACACGCCGATACGCATTATGTTCACCCCCTCGGCGGTGATTATCGGCCTGGTATATATCCTGCTGCCGTTTATGGTGATGCCGCTCTACTCCAGCATTGAGAAACTGGATCGCCCGCTGCTGGAAGCGGCGAAAGATCTCGGCGCCAGCAAGCTGCAGACCTTTATCCGCATTATCATCCCGCTGACCATGCCGGGGATCATCGCCGGCTGTCTGCTGGTGATGTTGCCGGCGATGGGGCTGTTCTACGTTTCCGACCTGATGGGCGGCGCCAAGAACCTGCTGATCGGCAACGTGATCAAGAGTCAGTTCCTGAATATTCGCGACTGGCCGTTCGGCGCGGCAACCAGCATTACCTTAACCCTGGTGATGGGCCTGATGCTGTTGATTTACTGGCGCGCGGCGCGCCTGCTGAATAAAAAGGTGGAGCTGGAATGATCGGTCGACTGCTGCGCGGCGGCTTTATGACCGCCATCTACGCGTATCTCTACATCCCTATTATTATTCTGATCGTTAACTCGTTTAACCGGTCGCGCTTTGGTATCAACTGGCAGGGGTTCACCACCGACTGGTATAGCCTGCTGATGAACAACGATAGCCTGCTGCAGGCCGCCCAGCATTCCCTGACCATGGCGGTGCTGTCGGCAACCTTCGCCACCCTTATCGGCTCGCTGACCGCCGTGGCGCTGTACCGCTACCGCTTTCGCGGCAAGCCGTTCGTTAGCGGCATGCTGTTTGTGGTGATGATGTCGCCCGATATTGTCATGGCCATCTCCCTGCTGGTGCTGTTTATGCTGATCGGTATTCAGCTTGGTTTCTGGTCGCTGCTGTTTTCGCATATCACCTTCTGCCTGCCGTTTGTGGTGGTCACCGTTTACTCCCGGCTGAAAGGCTTTGATGTGCGGATGCTGGAGGCGGCGAAAGATCTGGGCGCCAGCGAGATGACCATCCTGCGCAAAATCATCCTGCCGCTGGCCCTGCCGGCGGTCGCCGCCGGGTGGTTGCTGAGCTTCACGTTGTCGATGGATGACGTGGTGGTCTCTTCGTTCGTGACCGGTCCGGGATATGAAATTCTGCCGCTGAAGATCTATTCGATGGTCAAGGTTGGCGTTTCGCCTGAGGTGAACGCCCTGGCCACGATTCTGTTGGTTCTGTCGCTGGTGATGGTCATCGCCAGTCAGTTAATTGCACGTGATAAAACTCAGGGGACGTTAAAATGAAAAAATGGTCACGCCACCTGCTCGCAGCCGGCGCTCTGGCAATCGGCATGAGCGCCGCACACGCGGACGATAGCAAAACGCTCTATTTTTATAACTGGACCGAATACGTACCGCCGGGCCTGCTGGAGCAGTTCACCAAAGAGACCGGCATCAAGGTCATCTATTCGACCTACGAGTCGAACGAAACTATGTACGCCAAGCTCAAGACCTATAAAGACGGCGCGTACGACCTGGTCGTCCCGTCGACCTACTTCGTCGACAAGATGCGCAAAGAAGGCATGCTGCAGAAGATCGATAAGAGCAAGCTGACTAACTTCAGCAACCTCGATCCGCAGATGCTGAACAAACCGTTCGATCCGAATAACGACTACTCCATTCCCTATATCTGGGGGGCGACGGCTATCGGCGTCAACAGCGATGCGATTGATCCGAAAACCATCACCAGCTGGGCCGACCTGTGGAAGTCGGAATACAAAAGCAGCCTGCTGCTGACCGACGACGCGCGCGAAGTGTTCCAGATGGCGCTGCGTAAGCTGGGCTATTCCGGCAACACCACCGACCCGAAAGAGATTGAAGCCGCCTATAACGAGCTGAAAAAGTTAATGCCTAACGTCGCGGCGTTTAACTCCGATAACCCGGCGAACCCGTATATGGAAGGCGAAGTGAACCTCGGGATGGTATGGAACGGCTCGGCTTACGTCGCACGCCAGGCCGGTACCCCGCTGGAGGTGATCTGGCCGAAAGAAGGCGGCATCTTCTGGATGGACAGCCTGTCGATCCCGGCGAATGCCAAAAACGTCGACGGCGCGCTGAAGCTGATTAACTTCCTGCTGCGCCCGGATGTCGCCAAACAGGTCGCGGAAACCATCGGCTACCCCACGCCAAACCTGGCGGCGCGCAAAATGCTCAGCCCGGCAGTGGCCAACGATAAATCGCTCTATCCGGACGCTGCGACCATTGAGAAAGGCGAATGGCAGAATGACGTCGGCAGCGCCAGCGCCATTTATGAAGAGTATTACCAGAAGCTGAAAGCGGGCCGCTAATCCCGCAGGGCGGAACCGCGGTTCCGCCTTTTTTTGCTCTCACCTTAGCCCCTCAGCGCGCGCCAGAGGATCGCCGGCAGCTTGCGCCAGCGCGGCCGATGATAAAAATCCACCAGCTTCTGCGCCACCGCTTCCTGCCCCCGGTGGGTAATAAACCAGGGCGGCAGGGGCATCAGCGTCAGTTCGCCATGCCACAGACTGCGCGGAAACGGCCGAAACGGCGCCTCAATCACCGTGCGCTCGGTTTTCTCCAGCATAAAGCTGTTATGCACCTTGCCCCGCCCGCTCTGAATATCGTCGAGCGAGTGGCCGGGAAACGCGCCCCACGGGCAAGGGGCCAACAGGAAAGCCACCCCGCTCCAGCAGTTGATCGCCACCGTGCCGTAGCGCAGCTCAGCGATTAACGCGTTAAAACGCTTACGTCCAATCGCTTTGCGGGTGCGCGGATGGATCACAATATTGGCCCCCAGCGTGCCCTGCAGCCGCTGATTCGCATAGCCGATCGCCTGGCGCAGAAAACTTTCCGCACTGTCGGCCTCAAGACGAGTGACCGACAGCCCCGGGCCAAAGACCTCCTGCTGACAGAGCGCCGGGTCATCGTCGGTGTTCGCCACAATCAACGGCAGCGCGTCGCCGCGCGCTATCTCCAGCGGCTGGCGGGCGCGCAGGCGAAAGTCGGTCAGCCGTTTTTCAGCGCCGGGGTAGTAGTCCGGGCGGGTATTCGCGGCGATCAGTCGGTACAGCTGATTCAGCAAACCCGTCGCTGGCTCCCAGCCCTGCTGCAGGATCAGCACCTGGCTGGCCACGCAGTTAAACCCGCCGTTGTTCATCTTCTGCGTCGCCAGCTGCTGCGCCTGAAACGCGATATCCGCCTCGCTCCACGGCCCGGGTACGATGATGGTAGGGCTGACGCCGCCCAGCTCCGAAGTCACCCGACGCGGGTTCAGCGGCGTCCTGGCGGCCCGACGCTGGCGAGCCGCTTCACCGTCGCCCCAGACGATGACGTCATGGGTCTCGCGAGAGCCGGTGATATGGATCTCATCGACAGCGGGATGGGTGGTCAGCCATGCTCCCGCCTGGGCGTCGCCGGTGACGATGCGGAGCGCATCCATGGCAATCAGCGGCGCCAGGGCCTGGGCCAGCAGATCGTGCAGATAATCATTCACCGGGTTGAGCTTCAGCAGGCAGACCTGATTTTCAATAAACAGCTTGTGTAGCACATCCAGTGGCGCAATCGAGGCCACATTGCCGGCGCCAAGCACCAGCGCCAGCTTGCCCTGCCGCGCGGCCGGCGGGATGTCGTATGCCCGCGCCGCATAGCGGTCGAGATGGGCCCGGGTGACGCCTGGCTGCATCCATATCTCAGCGCGAACACCAGACAGCAACAGTCGATCCCAGAGCGTGCCGGGCACCACCCGCAGCGCCAGGCGGCCGTCCGCCAGCGTCCGCAGCGGGATCCGCCGCAGAAAGGTCTTCTCTTCCAGCTGCTCCAGGGTGGCGATAAGCCCGTTGCAGCCGACCATTAGCGCGCAGGGGCCCGCCAGCCACTCCTCCCCCACCAGCGGATCGCCCGCCGGCAGCCCTTTGGCCGCCGCCGCCGCGGCCACCCACGCCGGGGCAATACCGGCCAGGGCATCCTTGATCTGGCGCAGCAGCGCCAGACGACGGTTCACTGAGGTTTCCGCCCAACGCTGGCGCGCCGCCGACAAGGCGTACAGGGCAGCATCATACTGAGAGCAGGTCGTCAGACCGGGTCGCGCATGGCTCATTTTCCCTCACTCATTAAAATCTCTCCGTAGGCCTGGCGCAGTTGATTTTTGAGCACCTTACCCGTGGCGCTGACCGGTAGCGCGTCGACAAATATCACCCGGTCCGGGATCTGCCACTTTGGCACCCGCGTCTCAAACCAGGTCAGCAGATCGGTCTCTTCCACTTCGCCCCCTTCCGCGCGAACGCACAGCAGCACCGGCCGCTCGTCCCAGCGCGGATGACGGGCGGCGATGGCCGCCGCGCTGCGCACCGCCGGATGCGCGATGGCGATATTCTCCAGCTCAACGGTGGAGATCCACTCGCCACCGGACTTGATAATATCCTTTGCCCGATCGCAGATCACCAGATAACCATTGGCGTCGAGCGTACCGATATCGCCGGTATCAAACCAGCCTCCCGCGGTCAGGGCGCTCGCGTCCTGACCATAGTACTGCTCCACCACCCAGTGCCCTCTGACCTGCAGATACCCCTGACTTTGACCATCCCGGGGCAACGGTTCGCCATCCACGTCCACTACCTGCAGTTCGATGCCGAATATGGGCCGCCCCTGACCGGCGCGCTGCTTTTGCTGCTCCTGTGCCGGGAGCGCGTCATGTTTGCTCAACGGCGTGTTGATGGTGCCGATAGGCGATGTTTCGGTCATTCCCCAGGCGTGGGTCAGTTCAATGCCGTAATCACGCTGAAAGGCCTCGGCCATCGACGGCGGCAGCGCGGAGCCGCCAACCAGTGCACGTTTAAATTCAGGCAGCCGGACCTCTGTCCTGCGCATCGCCGCCAGCAAGCCGGCCCAGATCACCGGCACGCCAAACCCCACCGTTACCTTCTCGGTGGCCAGCAGCTGCAGCAGGCTGTCGCCATCGAGGTGCGGCCCCGGCAGCACCAGCCGCGCGCCGACCATAGCGGCGATAAACGGCGTCCCCCACGCGTTGACATGGAACATCGGCACCACCGGCAACAGGCTGTCCTTCGCCGATATGCCGGCGGCGTCCGGCTGGTTGCCGCTCAGGGCGTGCAGGACCAGCGAACGATGGGTATTCAACACCCCTTTCGGCCGGCCGGTAGTTCCCGAGGTGTAGCAGAGCGAAGCTGGGTTCAGTTCATTGAGCTGCGGCCAGCGATAGTCTACTGTCCCCTGCTGCAACAGATCGTCAAAAAACAGCAATGAGGGCAACTGGCTGAGCGCCGCTTCGCTGCGGGGTTCCATCAGCACGATGTGTTTCACCGTCGGCAGCTGCGGCAGCAGCTGCGCCACCAGTGGCAGAAAGGTCTGGTCAAAAAACAGCACTTCGTCGGCAGCGTCGTTGAGGATATACCGCAGATGGTCAACCGACAGCCGCGGGTTGACAGTGTGCGTCACCCAGCCGCCGGAGGCGACGGCAAAATAGATCTCCAGATGGCGGCGATTGTTCCATGCCAGGGTAGCGCAGCGGGCGCCTGGCGGCAGCCCCAGCGACGCCAGCGCCGATGCCAGCCGCTGAGCGCGGCTGGCCACCTCCCCCCAGCTGCTGCGCTCCTTCTCACCGCCAGTACTCACCGAGACAATCTCGGTCTCGCTGTGATATTGCGCCGCATGGCCGAGCAGCGCGGCAGTGGTGAGATCCTGATAAATCATCGGTGACGGCATTACGGGGTCTCCTTTACAGAATTCCGGCAGGGAACAGGGTCGCGGCACGATCGTGCGGGCGCCTATTGAATCTGGTCTACATTTGCCGGTCTGCACAAAAAAACGTACAGAAATCAGCGGTCACGCACAAAATAGAGTAAGAAATGATTCAGGAGGAAAAAGACGAAATCATAACAGGCAGGTCATTGCTCAGGGCGGGTATCGCCCGGCAGCGGGCCGGGCGATAGCGTGTGTGGCGCAGCGGAAAACGATCAGCGTCGTCCACCGTCGCGCTGGCCTTTGCCCTTCCCTTTTTCGGCTCGCTGTATCAAAAAATCATCAATGATGCCGACAACCCAGTTGAGAGGTTTCCACAGCACCACCAGCAGCAGCAACGGGCCGTATATCCGCACAACACTACCTGTCGCGACCTGACCGGTGAACAGCAGGGCTAAGCCATCCAGCAGCAGGCACAACATGCTGCCGATGCTGATGAGATAGCACAGTATGAAAAGGATCGGCCGACTATCGGCGTGTAGCGGTAAAGCGCGCTGGCTCCAGACGCCAACGATAATGGCCGCGATCAACATGATCGCTTCGATAACCAGCGGATTATGCATGGTCTGACTCCTGTCATGACGTTTCATCCTTGTCAGCAGCGCTGCCGGAAGCAGTGGCCAGGGCCCTGGCTACCGGCAGGCGGCTTCAGTTTATAGCGGGTTTTCCTGCAGCAGCTTATCGATAAAGGCAGGCACCACTTCGCTTGCCAGCCCGTAGTGCTTCTCGGCAAACTCGCTGCCCACCTGGCTGGGTTCCAGGTTCAGTTCAACGGTATGGGCGCCGTGCAGCCTCGCCTCGTGCACAAAGCCAGCCGCCGGATAGACATGGCCGGAGGTACCGATGGCGATAAAAATATCCGCGTCGGCCAGCGCGCTGTAGATCTCATCCATCCCCAGCGGCATCTCGCCAAACCAGACTACGTGCGGACGCAGCGCCGCCGGGAACTGGCAACAGTGGCATTTGTCCTCAGCGGTGACGTCGCCGGTCCACTCCAGCACCTGGCCGCTCCACGAACAGCGCACCTTTAGCAGCTCGCCGTGCATATGGATCACCCGGCGGTTGCCGGCGCGCTCGTGCAGATTATCAATATTCTGGGTGACCAGCAGGAAATGGTCGCCCAGTAGATCTTCCAGACGCGCCAGCGCCAGATGCGCCGCGTTCGGCGCGATCTCCGGGCTCTGCAGCTGGCGACGACGGGCGTTGTAGAACGCCTGCACCAGCGCCGGATCGCGGGCGAAGCCTTCCGGCGTCGCCACATCTTCCACCCGATGCTCTTCCCACAGGCCATCCGCCGCGCGGAAGGTTTTGATCCCCGACTCTGCCGAGATGCCCGCGCCGGTTAACACCACCACTCTCGGTTTTGCCATCGCTTCAGGTTTCATCCTGTCCTCCCTAAAGAAAATCCGCTGACGCAGACGGTCACGCAACCGACGTTTATTGCGACGAAAACGGCTCAATCGATGTAAACGGCGCGACTGCATAGCTACCTCTGTGATTAATGGGTCAGGTGAAGGAAGGCCGCACCGCGCATTCCCCCGGCATCGCCGTGGCGTGCGCGCTCAATGCGCGGAACCCTGGCGACCGGCAGAAGATGGCGCGGCAATCGTTGCGCCAGCCCTTCGCTAATGGCCGTAAAGTTAGATAATCCACCGCCGAGCACCAGTAAATCCGGGTCGACAATGGTCAGTATATTCCCCAGACACACCGCCAGCAGATCGAGATAGCGCTCAACGTGCGCCTGGGCGCGCGGATCGTGCTGCTGCCACTGCGCCACTATCTCCGGCGAGGAGAGCGGTTGCTGGTAAAAATGTTCGTACAGCCAGGCGAAACCGCGGCCGGAGAGATAATTTTCAATGCAGCCCAGCTGGCCGCAGCCGCAGCGCAGCAGCGGAAAATCGCGCCCGACCACCTCCAGGGCATCCACCGGCAGGCGAATATGGCCGAACTCGCCGGTGATATAGCTATGTCCGGTAATCGATTTACCGTTCAACACCAGGCCGCCGCCCACGCCGGTGCCGAGGATCAGCCCCATCACCAGCGGGTATTGCGTAAACTCATCGTCCCACGCTTCAGACAGCGCGAAACAGTTGGCGTCATTATCGAGACGCACATCGCGCCCCAGCCGCGCGCTGAGGTCGGTGCGCAGCGGCCGGCCGCTGGCGGCTGGCACGTTAGCGGCATACAGCGTGCCGTCTGCCGTTTCCGGCATCCCCGGAATACCGATCCCGACCGACCCCTGCTGGTCGAAGCGCTCATCGGCCTCGCGGACCAGCGCCTCCACCGCCTGGAGAAAATCCTCATAACTGCTTTTCGGCGTGGCGACGCGTTTTTCCCACTGCAGTCGCCGCTCCTGATTAAATACGCCCAGCGCTATCTTGCTGCCGCCAATGTCAAATCCATAATACATTTCAGCAATTCCTCTTGTGTCGTCAGCAAAGCCGACGATGACGATAAATTACTGGCCACTCAGCACCCTCGCCGGGTCGATGCGGCTGGCGCGGCGGGCGGGATACCAGCTGGCCAGCAAACTCAGCAACAGTGCTGTCACCAGCACATAAAAGACGTCCAGCCAGTGCAGTTCTGACGGCAGGAAGTCAATAAAATAGATGTCGCCGGAGAGGAATTTATGCCCAATCAGGTATTCGATACCGTTGATGATTGACGTCAGGTTCAACGCGCAGATCACGCCGATCACTACCCCGAACAGGCTGCCTACCGATCCGGCTAATAAACCATACCACACGAAAATCGCGCGAATTAAGCCGTCTTTTGCGCCAAGCGTGCGCAGCACCGCAATATCGCCGCTTTTGTCTTTGACCGCCATCACCAGCGTCGAGACGATGTTAAAGCAGGCCACGCCGATCACCAGCACCATCGCCAGGTACATAATGGCGCGGATCATCTGGATATCGCGATACATATAGCCATAGGTGCCGATCCAGCTCTTGATGTAGACGTAGCTGTTGGTCACCTCGCCGGCGTCGCGCACCAGCTTGTTCGCGTGGAAAACGTCGTTGACCTTGATGGCGATGCCGGTCACGCTGCTGCCCATCTCCAGGTACTGCTGCGCATCCTGCATCGGGATCATGGCAAAACTATGATCGAGCTGGCCGCTCAGCTGTAAAATTCCGGTCACATGCAGCCTGACGCGTTTTGGCTGCAGCAGTTGATGGTCGGCGTCGGCGTTAGGGATCATGATCGACACCCAGTCCCCCTGCTTCACGTGCAGCGCATCGGCGACCCCTTTCCCCAGAATCACCTGCTGTTCGCCGGCCTTGAATCCGGCCCACGCGTTATTCTGCACAAAGGTGGGCAGCGCGCTGAGCCGGGTTTCCTGCTGCGGGTCGACCCCTTTCACCTGGATGGCGCGCATATTGCTGCCGCTCTCCACCAGGCCGGTGAAGTTAATATAGGGCGCTGCCGCGACAATCCCCTTCACCTTCTGCACCTTCGCCAGCGCCTCCTGCCAGTTATTCCACGGCTGGTTCACGGGTTCGATTTCGCCGTGCGGCACCACCGCCAGCACGCGGTTGTTCAGCTCGCGTTCAAAACCGTTCATCGCGCTGAGGCCGACGATCAGCACCGCCACCCCCAGCGCAATGCCGATGGTGGAGATCACCGAGATCAGCGACACCATGCCGCCGCGCCGCCGTCCGCGGCTGAAACGTAATGCAATCAGTAACGATAACGGAGACGCCATTACTCGGCCCCCATCAGGGTCAGGTCGGCGGTCAGACGGCCATCACGCATCTCCAGCTGGCGGCTCATGCGTTTCGCCAGCTGCAGGTCGTGGGTCACCACCAGAAACGCGGTGCGCTGCGCGACGTTCAGTTCGCCCAGCAGCTGAAAGATGCTGTCGGCGTTGCGAGCATCAAGGTTACCGGTCGGTTCATCCGCCAGCACCAGCCGCGGTTTATTCACCAGCGCGCGGGCAATCGCCACCCGCTGGCGTTCACCGCCGGAGAGCTCCGACGGACGGTGATGGCTGCGGTGTTCAAGCCCGACCGCCTGCAGCATCGCTTTCGCCTGGCGTTCAATGTCCGCCGGCTTCTTTTTACCAATCAGCAGCGGCATCGCCACGTTTTCCAGCGCGCTAAAGTCTGGCAGCAGATGGTGGAACTGATAGATAAAGCCCAGCTCGCGGTTACGCAGGTCGGCGCGCGCGGCGGTGGAAAGCTTACTCATCGGCTGACCGGAGAAAATCACGTCGCCAGAGGTGGGCGTATCCAGGCCGCCGAGCAGATGCAGCAGCGTACTTTTGCCAGAGCCGGAGGTGCCGACAATGGCCATCATCTCGCCTTCACCAATGCTGAAGCTGACATTGTGCAGGACATCGGTTTGCACATTGCCTTCCTGATAGCGTTTGCACAGGTTGTCGCATTGCAGCAGGATCTTATTCATAACGTAAAGCCTCAGCGGGTTGAGTGGCGGCAGCGCGCCAGGAAGGGTACAACGTAGACAACAAGGCCAGCACCATCGCCACCAGGGCGATAACAATAACCTGCAGCGGCTCAATCGCCACCGGCAGCGCCGCGCCGTCAAGGAAGGCGCCGATGATCGGCATTAAATTATTCAACTGGCTGGCGAGCAGCGCGCCAAGCACGGCTCCCAACAGCGCGCCGACGATCCCGGCGCTGGCGCCCTGCACCATAAAGACGGCCATGATCTGCCGCGGCGTCAGCCCTTGAGTTTGCAGGATAGCCACTTCGCCCTGCTTCTCCATCACCATCATCCCCAGCGAGGTAATAATGTTGAAGGCCGCGACGGCGACGATCAGGCTCAGCAGCAGGCCCATCATGTTTTTCTCCATGCGCACCGCCTGGAACAGTTCGCCCTTGCGCTCGCGCCAGTCCTGCCACTGGGTACCCGGCGGCAGCGTCTGCTGACTCAGGGTATCCACTTGCAGCGGTTTATCCAGCCACAAGCGCCAGCCGGTGATATTCCCCAGCGGATAACGCATTAAACGAGAGGCGTCGTCGATGTTGGTCAGCATCTGATAACCATCGACTTCGCTGTTGGCGGCGAAGGTGCCGATAACCGTGAACAGACGCTGGCTCGGCACGCGACCCATTGGCGTAAACTGACTGGCGGAAGGAACCATCACACGAATTTGATCGCCACGATTAACTCCCAGCTGGCCCGCCAGCTGTTCGCCGAGAATAACGTTATATTTGCCCGCCTGCAGATCGCTCTGTTTGACGTTCACCAGGTACGGAGTCAGGGGATCGTTCTGCGCCGGATCAATGCCCAGCATCACCCCGACCGCCACGCTGCGCGCGCTCTGCAGGACGACGTCACCGGTCGTGATCGGCGCCACGCGGGTCACCCCCTGGAGTTTCGCCTCGCGCTCCGGCAGTTGCTGAGGATTCACCGAGCCCTGTTTGGCGCTAAGAATGGCCTGCGGCATCAGCCCCAGGATATTGTTTTGCAGCTCGCGTTCAAAGCCGTTCATCACCGACAGGACCGTCACCAGCGCCATTACGCCAAGCGTAATGCCGATGGTTGAGAGCCAGGAGACGAATCGACCGAAGCGGTCGGCTGCGCGCCCGCGCATATAGCGCAGGCCGATAAAGAGTGCGGCAGGTTGGTACATGTCATCCATCTGGTTGCTGATAGCCGATGCCCGAGTATATAAGCGAATACGAGCAGCGTAAATGACTGATACCTGACGACTTTATTAGCAATAATCCTAAAAACCAAGCAAATACAATCGGATAGATAAGACCTTGCTGATATATCTTTACGCTTATCCGCAACCCGGATGTTTGTTGAACCAACACCTGATGGCAATTCGGGTTGGCGAATCCAGACCAATCGCGGATAATCTCACTATTGAATATCAGCGAGTTGCCCTCCATATCGGCAGAGCGAATCCCCAAGAGACCATGAAACCGTCTATGCCTGAACAATATCGATACTCATTGCCGGCCAAAGCCGGTGATCTGCGCCAGCTTGGCGAGTTGACCGGCGCGGCCTGCGCTACCCTGGTGGCAGAGATGGCCGAACGCCACAAAGGCCCGGTGGTGCTGGTGGCACCTGACATGCAAAACGCGCTGCGTCTGAACGACGAGATCAGGCAGTTCACCGACAGCATGGTGATGGGGCTGGCTGACTGGGAAACGCTCCCCTACGACAGCTTCTCGCCGCACCAGGATATCATCTCCTCCCGCCTAGCCACCCTTTACCAGTTACCCACCATGCAGCGCGGCGTACTGATCGTCCCGGTCAGCACCCTGATGCAGCGCGTTTGCCCGCACAGCTTCCTTCACGGGCACGCGCTGGTGATGAAAAAGGGCCAGCGCCTGTCGCGCGATGCGCTGCGCGATCAGCTGGAGGGCGCCGGCTATCGCCATGTCGATCAGGTGATGGAGCACGGCGAATATGCCACCCGCGGCGCGCTGCTCGACCTGTTCCCGATGGGCAGCGACCAGCCCTACCGCCTCGATTTCTTTGACGATGAAATCGACAGCCTGCGTCTGTTCGACGTCGACAGCCAGCGCACGCTGGAGGAAGTGGCGGCCATTAACCTGCTGCCGGCGCACGAGTTTCCCACCGACCAGACCGCCATCGAGCTGTTCCGCAGTCAGTGGCGCGACCGTTTTGAGGTGAAGCGCGATGCCGAGCATATCTATCAGCAGGTCAGTAAAGGGACACTGCCTGTCGGTATCGAATACTGGCAGCCGCTGTTCTTCAGCGAGCCGCTGCCGCCGTTATTTAGCTATTTCCCGGCCAGCACCCTGATCGTCAACACCGGCGATCTCGAGGCCAGCGCGGAACGTTTCCAGAATGAAGCCCGCGCCCGCTTCGAAAACCGCGGCGTCGATCCGATGCGCCCGCTCCTGCCGCCGGAACTGCTGTGGCTGCGCAGCGATGAGCTGTTCGGCGAACTGAAAAAATGGCCGCGCGTACAGCTGAAAACCGAGCGCCTGGCGGACAAAGCGGCGAATACCAATCTGGGCTACCAGACGCTGCCTGATCTCGCGGTGCAGGCGCAAAACAAAGCGCCGCTGGATAATCTGCGCCGCTTCCTCGAGTCCTTTACCGGCCCGGTGATCTTCTCCGTGGAAAGCGAGGGTCGCCGTGAAGCGCTGAGCGAAATGCTGGCGCGGATTAAAATTGCGCCAAAACACGTGCTGCGTCTGGAAGAAGCCACCGGCAATGGCCGCTATCTGATGATTGGCGCCGCCGAACACGGGTTTATTGACAGTCAGCGCGGCCTGGCGCTGATTTGCGAAAGCGACCTGCTCGGCGAGCGCGTGGCGCGCCGCCGGCAGGATTCACGTCGCACAATCAACCCTGACATCCTCATTCGCAACCTTGTCGAACTGCATATCGGCCAGCCGGTTGTCCATCTGGAGCACGGCGTGGGCCGCTATGCGGGAATGACCACCCTGGAAGCCGGCGGCATCACCGGCGAATACCTGATGCTGACTTACGCCAACGATGCCAGGCTATACGTTCCGGTATCCTCCCTGCATCTTATCAGCCGTTACGCCGGCGGGGCGGAAGAGAACGCGCCCCTGCACAAGCTGGGCGGCGATGCCTGGACCCGGGCGCGACAAAAAGCGGCTGAGAAAGTACGCGACGTGGCGGCAGAGCTGCTGGATATCTACGCCCAGCGCGCGGCGAAGGCGGGCTTTGCCTTTAAACACGACCGCGAACAGTATCAGCTGTTCTGCGACGGCTTCCCGTTTGAAACCACGCCGGATCAGGCGCAGGCGATTAACGCCGTCCTCAGCGATATGTGCCAGCCGCTGGCCATGGACCGCCTGGTGTGCGGCGATGTGGGCTTCGGTAAGACCGAAGTGGCTATGCGCGCCGCCTTCCTCGCCGTGGAGAACCACAAGCAGGTGGCGGTGCTGGTGCCGACCACCCTGCTGGCTCAGCAACACTATGACAACTTCCGCGATCGTTTCGCCAACTGGCCGGTACGCATCGAAATGCTCTCCCGCTTCCGCAGCGCTAAAGAGCAGGCGCAGATCCTCGAGCAGGCCGCGGAAGGCAAAATCGATATCTTAATCGGCACCCACAAGCTGCTGCAGAGCGAGGTGAAGCTGCGCGATCTCGGGCTGCTGATCGTCGACGAAGAGCACCGCTTTGGCGTTCGTCACAAAGAACGCATCAAAGCAATGCGCGCCGATGTCGATATCCTGACCCTCACCGCCACGCCGATCCCGCGGACGCTGAACATGGCGATGAGCGGGATGCGGGACCTGTCGATCATCGCCACGCCGCCGGCGCGCCGTCTGGCGGTGAAGACCTTCGTTCGCGAATACGACGCCCTGGTGGTGCGCGAGGCGATCCTGCGCGAAACGCTGCGCGGAGGCCAGGTCTACTATCTGTTTAATGACGTCGAAAACATCCAGAAAGCCGCCGACAAGCTGGCGGAGCTGGTGCCGGAGGCGCGGATAGCCATCGGCCACGGCCAGATGCGGGAGCGCGAACTGGAGCGGGTGATGAATGACTTCCATCACCAGCGCTTCAATGTGCTGGTGTGCACCACCATCATCGAAACCGGGATCGACATTCCCACTGCCAACACCATCATCATCGAACGCGCCGACCATTTTGGCCTCGCCCAGCTGCACCAGCTGCGCGGCCGCGTTGGCCGTTCGCATCATCAGGCCTATGCCTGGCTGCTGACGCCGCATCCGAAAGCGATGACCACCGATGCGCAAAAGCGCCTTGAAGCCATTGCGTCGCTGGAAGATCTCGGCGCCGGCTTTGCGCTGGCGACCCACGATCTGGAGATTCGCGGGGCCGGGGAACTGCTCGGCGAAGATCAGAGCGGTCAGATGGAAACCATCGGTTTCTCTCTGTATATGGAGCTGCTGGAGAACGCAGTCGATGCGCTGAAAGCCGGACGCGAACCCTCGCTGGAAGATCTCACCAGCCAGCAGACGGAGGTCGAACTGCGCATGCCTTCCCTGCTGCCTGACGATTTCATCCCTGACGTCAATACGCGGCTGTCATTCTATAAGCGCATTGCCAGCGCCAAAAACGAACTCGATCTGGAGGAGATCAAAGTCGAGCTGATCGATCGTTTTGGCCGCCTGCCCGATGCCGCCCGCAACCTGCTGGATATTGCCCGTCTGCGTCAGCAGGCGCAGAAACTGGGGATCCGCAAACTGGAAAGCAACGAAAAAGGCGGCGTGATTGAATTTAACGAGAAAAACAACGTCAATCCGGTGTGGTTGATCGGCCTGCTGCAGAAGCAGCCCCAGCACTTCCGGCTGGACGGGCCGACGCGCCTGAAATTCATGCAGGATCTGGAAGAGCGTAAAACGCGGATGGACTGGGTTCGCCAGTTTATGCGTCAGCTGGAAGAGAACGCCGTCGCCTGACTGGCAGGAGATACGGCCCCCTGGCCGTATCTCCCTTCTTACATACCTGGCAATCTTTACAAACATTTTGCAATCCGCCTGGATTTCCCCACACAGACTCACGCCATAATCTCATCTGCTTTTCATATAAAAATAACCACTTATATATTTTGGAGTTATGGTAATGAGAAACCGTTTCCCCGTTACGCTCTGGCTGGCGCTGGTCGCGCTGGTCGCCGCGCTGGCTCTGCCCGCGCGCGCCAACACCTGGCCCCTTCCCCCGCCGGGCAGCCGGCTGGTAGGTCAGAATACGTTCCACGTGGTGCAGGATAACGGCGGTTCGCTGGAGGCGATTGCCAAAAAGTACAATGTCGGCTTTCTGGCCCTGCTGCAGGCCAATCCCGGGGTTGACCCCTATGTTCCCCGCGCCGGCAGCGTGCTGACCATCCCCCTGCAGACGCTGCTGCCCGATGCGCCGCGCGAAGGGCTGGTGATTAACCTTGCCGAACTGCGCCTCTACTATTACCCGCCGGGTAAGAATGAAGTGACCGTCTACCCGATCGGCATCGGCCAGCTGGGCGGAACCACCATCACGCCGACGATGGTCACGACCGTGTCTGACAAGCGGGCCAATCCGACCTGGACGCCCACCGCTAACATTCGCGCCCGCTATAAGGCAATGGGGATTGAGCTGCCGGCGGTGGTGCCAGCCGGTCCTGACAACCCGATGGGCCATCACGCCATCCGCCTCGCCGCCTATGGCGGAGTCTATCTCCTGCACGGCACCAATGCCGATTTCGGCATCGGCATGCGCGTCAGCTCCGGCTGTATTCGTCTGCGCGACAACGATATCAAGGCGCTGTACAACGCCATTTCGCCAGGCACTAAGGTGAATATCATTAACACGCCGATCAAGGTATCGGTAGAGCCGGATGGCCGCCGTCTGGTTGAAGTCCATCAGCCGCTGTCTGAGCATATCGATGACGACCCGCAGACCTTGCCCATTACGCTTAACGCGACCATGACGGAGTTCAAACAGGCGCCGCAAACCGACGGGACGGTGATGGAGCGCGCGATGAATTACCGCTCGGGCATGCCCATTGACGTCACGCGTCATGCTGCCCCTGGACCGCAGTCGTTGTAGTCTTACGCTGCACAAAACAAAAAACCCGCCTGATGGCGGGTTTTTTGTTGGCAAGGGTCAAACAGGGGTACAACAGGGTCTTACTCATCGCTGTCCGGTGAAGGGGGCCGGGCAACGACGCATCGGGCTTACTTGTAGATAACAGCGGTGCCGTGAAGGGTATTCGGACCGGTTACCGAAGTAATACGGTATGAAGTGGCGCCCATCTCATCCGCTTTCTGCGCCAGCTGATCTTCCAGCGAACCCAGATTGGTCCCGGCAGAAGCAGAGATGGTGCCCACTTTATGCTGACCCGCTGGGGTGGATTGCACCTCTACAGCGGCAAAGCTGGCGAAAGAAAGTGAGCTAAGAACGGCGGCAATAGCCAGAGTATTAACGGTTTTCATGATTATTATACCTGTGCAGATGAATTTTTTAGTAGGGTCGCAAGTATTAACTTAACGATCGATAGGTAAATAGTAATGTGATCTACATCACACGTCAACGTATTTTTATAACGATCGTTTAACTATTTATAAAATGCTTAAATTTCATACGCATATGATTTATTTATTTTTAAACCAACAGCGCTGGCCCCGGCGATCGTTTATTTTTATAATGGCCTTTCACCAAACCAACATAGGTACAACGGCACCATGACAACTGACGTTCAAAGTTGCGCCAAAAAAAGCCGTGGCCGACCGAAGGTGTTCGACAGGGATGCGGCGCTGGACAAAGCCATGACACTCTTCTGGCAGCACGGCTATGAGGCGACCTCGCTCGCCGATCTGGTCGAGGCGACAGGAGCAAAAGCCCCCACCCTGTATGCGGAATTTGTGAATAAAGAAGGCCTGTTCCGCGCAGTGTTGGATCGTTACATTTCGCGCTTTGCCGCGAAGCACGAAGCCGTGCTGTTGGCCGAAGGTAAATCCGTCGATCAGGCGTTGCGCGACTACTTCACGGCGGTCGCCACCTGCTTTACCAGCAAAGAGACGCCGGCCGGCTGCTTTATTATCAATACCTCCGCCGCGCTGGCCGCCTCCTCGACGGATATCGCCAATACCATCAAATCCCGCCATGCGATGCAGGAGCAGGCGCTCACTCAGTTTCTGCAGCAGCGGCAAGCGCAGGGCGAACTCCCCGCGGGCCGCGACGTCGCGCCGCTGGCGCAGTTTCTCAACTGTGTCCTGCAGGGGATGTCGATTAGCGCGCGGGAAGGCGCGGATTTCGACAAGCTGATGCAAATCACCGACACCACTCTCCGTCTCTGGCCGCAGATCCTCGAGTCCTGATGTGCCCTGCCTCCGGCGGTATTCTGCCGCCGGATCCACTCTCCTGTTGGCTTTATCCCCACAAAATAGATTGATTTTTATTACCTTTTCTCGTGCAAGATAAACGCAAATGATATTGATTGCGATATTCATTATGTGCAAAATCCTTTTTTGAGTTTTTCCAGATGTTTCGCATTGTAACTAATGCCGACCCGGCGTCGGCCTATAACAACGACAAAGCAACTTGCTCATAAAAGGAATGGATATGAAAAAGCGCCTCTGGGTGCTCCACCCCCTGCTGCTGGTCAGCTCGCTGCCTGCGCTGGCGGCTCAGTCTGATGAAGACAGCATCATCGTTAGTGCAAACCGCACCCATCGCACCGTGGCCGAAATGGCCCAAACCACCTGGGTCATTGAGGGCCAGGAGATTGAGCAGCAGGTCCAGGGCGGGAAAGAGTTCAAAGACGTGCTGGCGCAGCTGATCCCGGGCATCGATGTCAGCAGCCAGGGGCGCACCAATTACGGGATGAACATGCGCGGGCGCGCCATCGTCGTGCTGATCGACGGCGTCCGGCTCAATTCCTCACGCACCGACAGTCGCCAGCTCGACGCCATCGACCCCTTTAACATCGAACATATCGAAGTGATCTCCGGGGCGACCTCGCTGTACGGCGGAGGCAGTACCGGCGGGCTTATCAACATCGTCACCAAGAAAGGGCAGCAGGATCGCCAGGTCGATCTCGAGGTGGGCAGCAAGAGCGGGTTTGCGAACAGTAACGATCACGATGAGCGCATCGCGGCGGCCGTCAGCGGCGGGACAGACCATGCATCCGGGCGCTTATCGGTAGCCTATCAGCGTTTCGGCGGCTGGTACGATGGCAATAACGATGCGCTGATCCTCGATAACACCCAAACGGGGCTCCAGCACTCTGACCGCCTCGACGTGATGGGGACGGGGACGATTGAGATCGATGACAATCGCCAGTTGCAGCTTGTCACCCAGTATTATAAAAGCCAGGGCGATGATGACTACGGCCTGTGGCTCGGGAAGAACATGTCCGCTGTCACCAGCGGCGGCAAAGCGTACACCACCGACGGGCTCAATTCCGACCGTATCCCCGGCACTGAGCGCCACCTGATCAGCCTCCAGTACTCCGATGCTGACTTCTTCGGCCAGAATCTGGTGAGCCAGGTGTACTATCGCGATGAGTCCCTCACCTTCTATCCGTTCCCGACGCTTACGAAAGGCCAGGTCAGTAGCTTCTCCTCGTCGCAGCAGGATACCGATCAGTATGGCGCAAAGCTGACCCTCAACAGCCAGCCGCTGGCGGGATGGGATCTTACCTGGGGTCTCGACGCCGATCATGAGACCTTCAATGCCAACCAGATGTTCTTCGATCTGCAGCAATCGCTGGCGTCCGGCGGGCTGCATAACGAATCGATCTACACCACCGGCCGCTATCCGGGATACAGCATCTCCAACGTCGCGCCGTTCCTGCAGTCCAGCTACGATCTGAACGAGATCTTTACCGTCAGCGGTGGGGTACGCTACCAGTGGACCGAAAACCGGGTTGACGACTTTGTCGGCTACGCCCAGCAACAGGATATCGCCAACGGCAAAGCGCGCTCCGCCGACGCCATCAAAGGCGGCAAAACCGATTACGATAACTTCCTGTTTAACGCCGGGATCGTGGCGCATCTGACCGAGCGTCAGCAGACCTGGTTTAACTTCTCGCAGGGCGTCGAGCTGCCGGACCCCGGTAAATACTACGGCATCGGTAAATACGGCGCGGCGGTCAATGGCCATCTGCCGCTGATCTCCAGCGTCAACGTCGATGACTCGCCGCTGCAGGGGATCAAAGTTAACTCGTATGAGCTGGGCTGGCGCTACACCGGCGATAACCTGCGCACCCAGCTGGCGGCATATTACTCGACTTCGGATAAGACCATCGTCGTCAACCGCACCGACATGACCATCGACGTGCAGTCCGACAAACGGCGTATTTACGGCGTTGAGGGAGCGGTCGATTACTTTATTCCGGACAGCGACTGGAGCGTCGGCGGTAACTTCAACGTGCTGAAATCACAGGTGCAGACCGACGGCCGCTGGCAAAAATGGGATGTCACCCTCGCCTCACCGTCCAAAGCCACCGCCTGGGTGGGTTGGGCGCCGGATCCGTGGAGCCTGCGCGTGCAGAGCCAGCAGGTGTTTGACCTCAGCGACGCCGCCGGTAACAAGCTGGAAGGCTATAACACCGTTGATTTTATTGGCAGTTACGCGCTGCCGGTGGGGAAACTGACCTTCAGTATCGAAAACCTGCTTAACGAAGACTATGTCACCATCTGGGGCCAGCGGGCGCCGCTGCTCTACAGCCCGACCTACGGCAGTTCATCGCTGTACGAATACAAAGGCCGTGGCCGTACCTTCGGTCTGAATTACGCGTTAACCTTCTGATAAAAAAAGCCCCTCAGCCTGAGCGATTGAGGGGCTAATCAATACATAAATCTGTTTTTAGATTTTGTTGTTCAGGACCAGCTGGCCGTTGTTGTCCAGCGGGATCTGGCTGCCAGGATTGTGATCCATACGGATTTTCCCCTGCTGATCGCCTATTTTATAGGTCACATCGTAGCCCAGCATTTTATCGGATTTGTCATACACCGTTTTACAACGCTGCTGGGTGGTAGTGTAGGTATCGTTGTCCTGCATCGCCCCCTGCAGCTGGTTGCCGGCATAGCCGCCGCCCAGCGCACCTACCACCGTCGCTACACTACGTCCGCGACCGCCGCCAAACTGGTGGCCAATCACCCCACCGGCCACCGCGCCGAGTACCGAACCGGCGATACGGTTTTCATCCTGGACCGGACGACGATGGGTCACCGTGACATTGCGGCATTCCTGACGCGGCGTTTTCACGGTTTCTTTAATCGGTGTACTGGAGACCACTTGCGCATACTGCGGGCCGCGATCTAACACGTTGAGACCAGCGACAGCTGCAACGCCCAGCGCGGCAGCCACGCCTATCCCTATACCCGCCAACATAGATTTATTCACGGGAGATCCTCCTTTGTTGCTGTTGATACAATTTTGCAACCGGAGCCGGGAGGGCGCAAATCAGATAGCGGATGAAAAGTGCGAGAATTCGCAGCAAATCAAGGGGATTCAGAGGATTCCGAGCGGGATCGCCGCGGTTTCAGCAGAAGAGCCCGGAGCGCCGTCAGGGCGGCTCCGGGTAAAGACAGCGTATTAGTGCAGCTTAAGACGCGGGCGAATGATGCGGTTGATACGCCCTACCAGCATCATCAGGCCGGTTTTGAAATAGCCGTGCAGGGCGATCTGGTGCATACGGTACAGGGAGATGTACACGAAGCGCGCAATACGCCCTTCCACCATCATCGAGCCGCGCATCAGGTTACCCATCAGGCTGCCGACGGTGGAGTAATTGGACAGTGACACCAGCGAGCCATGGTCTTTATAGGTGTACGCCTTCAGCGGTTTGCCTTTCATCTGCGCCAGGATGTTGTTCAGCGCGCAGGTAGCCATCTGGTGCGCCGCCTGGGCCCGCGGAGGGACAAAGCCGCCTTCCGGACGCGCACAGGAGGCGCAGTCGCCGATGGCGAAAATATCCGCATCCCGGGTGGTCTGCAGCGTCGGCTCGACCACCAGCTGATTGATACGGTTGGTTTCGAGGCCGCCGATCTCTTTCATGAAATCTGGCGCTTTGATCCCGGCCGCCCAGACCATCAGATCCGCTTCAATATATTCGCCATCTTTGGTGTGCAGACCGCCTGCATCCGCGCTGGTGACCATGGTCTGCGTCAGCACCCGTACGCCCAGCTTGGTCAGCTCATTATGCGCCGCCCCGGAAATGCGCGGCGGCAGTGCGGGCAGAATACGCTCGCCCGCCTCGACCAGCGTGACGTTCAGCGCTTCGTTAGTCAGCCCTTTGTAGCCGTAGCTGTGCAGCTGTTTCACCGCATTATGCAGTTCAGCGGAGAGTTCCACGCCGGTGGCGCCGCCGCCGACAATGGCGATGTTCACTTTACCGTTGGCACCCAGGTTGGCGGAGTATTTGAGGAACAGGTTGAGCATTTCCTGATGGAAACGACGCGCCTGATGCGGGTTGTCGAGGAAAATGCAGTTCTCTTTCACGCCAGGGGTGTTGAAGTCATTCGAGGTACTGCCCAACGCCATCACCAGCGTGTCGTACGGCAGTTTACGCTCAGCCACCAGCAGCTCGCCTTTTTCATTACGCAGCTCGCCGAGGGTGATGGTCTTCCCTTCGCGGTTGATATCCACCACCGAGCCCAGCTGGAACTGGAAACCGTGGTTGCGGGCATGGGCCAGATAGCTCAGCGCATCGACACCTTCATCCAGAGAACCGGTCGCCACTTCATGCAGCAGCGGCTTCCACAGATGGCTGTGGTTACGGTCCACCAGGGTGATTTTCGCTTTTTTATGGCGCCCTAACTTTTTCCCCAGCTGAGTTGCCAGTTCCAGTCCGCCAGCGCCGCCACCCACAATTACGATTTTTTTCAATGGCGTAGTCATGTGTACCCCTAAAATTATTAACCAATTGTTAAATAAAAGTTATGATAATAGCCTTTATTTAACAACAAGTTACGTCAATGAAACCATTCAGCACCGTCGAGAATACCATGAACGGTGCATTGGTCATACCAAAATTGATATGCATCAAGTTTTTCGCGTATTTTTTCAGCGAAACCAATAAGTGTAGGCATAAAAAAACCCGCGCGGTGAACACGGCGCGGGTTTGGCGACAGGGGAAAAGGCTTAACCGAGGGTTTTAAACGCTTTCAGCCGCTGCAGGTGCGGCGAGATGTTTTTAAATTTATGGGTCTGCTCTTCATCCCAGATAATTTCATAATAGTGGTGCAGAAGATCGGCGGAACGCTGGCTGTCCAGCGCTTCGTCCTGCCGGGAAAGCACCACCAGACAGCGATCGCGATTCTTCTCACGGAAGTTGGTTACACACTTGGTGGCGATGTCAGCATACTCTTCCGGGCGGTCGATTTTGCCTTCCATGTTCTCATGCGGAAACAGGTTTGGATTGAACACCGCCTGGCGGATATCGCACAGAAAACCAATCCGCTCCGCCCAGTAGCCGCCAAGGCCGACGCCGCAGATCAGCGGCCGGTCATCGGCGGTAAGCTGCAGCATTTTATCGACCTCTTTCAGCAGATGCTGCATGTCGTGCTTGGGGTGGCGCGTGCTGTAGCTAATCAACCGCACGTCCGGGTCGATAAACTGCAGCTGCATCACCTTCTCATGGTTACCGGGGCTGTTCGAGTCAAAACCGTGTAAATAGATAATCATCGCATCCTCACCAGACAACAACGCCCCGCAGAGCGTTACGCGGACTTCGCCTCTTGCCAGCGCGCATGAAGCTGCTCCAGCTGGGCACTCACCGTTTTCCAACGGGCTGAATCCCTTAACTCCTGACGGGAAAAGGAACCTTTATGATACAATTTCGTAACACGCTCTGCTTTGATCGGCGACAGGTTATCCAGCACACTGACCGCGCCTTTACGATTATTGCAGACCAGTATCATATCGCAACCGGCGTCAAGCGACGCCTGACCGCGTTCGGCATAGCTGCCCATGATCGCCGCCCCTTCCATCGACAGATCGTCGGAGAAAATCACCCCGTCGAAGCCCAGCTCGCCGCGCAGCACCGTTTTTAACCAGTACGCTGAGCCGCTGGCCGGACGCGGGTCGAGCTCCGGGTAAATCACATGCGCGGGCATGATGGCATCCAGACGCTGTTCGGCGATGAGGCTTTTGAATACCGCCATATCGTGGTCGCGAATCACCGATGCCGGCCGCGGATCGAACGGGGTCTCTTTGTGCGAATCGGCAGTCACCGCCCCGTGCCCCGGGAAGTGTTTACCGGTGGTTTTCATACCCGCGGCGTGCATCCCGTCAATAAAGTGACGCGCCATCGTCAGCGCTTTCTGCGGATCTTCATGATAAGAACGTTCGCCGATCGCGGCGCTGATGTGGCCCACGTCCAGCACCGGCGCAAAGCTAATATCGATGTCCATGGCGATCATTTCGCTGGCCATCAGCCAGCCGGCCTCGGCGGCCAGTTTACCCCCCTCTTCCATCCCCAGCAGCGCGGCGAAAGACTGGGCCGCCGGTAAACGGGTAAAGCCTTCGCGGAAACGCTGAACGCGTCCCCCTTCCTGATCGACCGCCACCACCAGATGGTTCCGGGAGGCATCGCGGATCTGGCGCACCAGCTCCCGCAGCTGCGCCGGATCGTGATAATTACGGGTAAAGAGGATCAACCCTCCCACCAGCGGATGCGCCAGAATCTCTCGCTCTTCCGCATCCAGTTCATACCCTTCGACATCCAACATGACTGGGCCCACACTGACCTCTCTTATCCTTTACGTTCGTTGTCTAACTGACACCATATTTCATCTGCCAGCGTGATAAATTGCCGATCGCCGCTCTGCTGCCAGCGCATTTCATACCATCCCGCCATCAGCAGCAATACCCACGGGCGCCAAAGTACAACCTGCCGCCAAAGCTGCTGCGCGTCGATGGCCGCCCGCCGGGCATACGCCGCCACCAGCTGGCGGCGCTGGTGAGGGGAAATCCACACCGCGGCCAGCTCCAGCGCGATATCGCCATCGCCGGCATATTCCCAGTCGATCAGCCTCAGGCCGGACTCGCTGTGGATAATATTGCCGGCATGGACGTCCATATGCAGCGGCGCCAGCCGCAGAGGACGGGGCTCGCCCCGGCGGCGCAGCCGCTGATGCCAGCGCAGCCAGCGCGGCGTGCGCCGTGCCGGATCGCACGTCTGCCAGTACTGGGCCAGCAGCGGTGCGAGGGTAACACGCCAGCCGAATCGCGGTTGCTGATGCACGTCATACAATAAGTCTGACAGCATAGGGCAGGCCGGTAACTCGCTTTTCACCTCCCCTGCGCAATATTCCACCACCATCCAGCAGGGTGAGTAAAACAGCGGGGCTGGCGCCAGCCTGGCAGGCAGTCGGCGGAGCGCGCGATACTGACGGCGGAAATAACAGGAAGCGGCTGACGGGTCGTGCGGCTGACGTAGCACGTGCCGCTGGTCGCCGTCGCTGATAATCACACTGCCGCCGCTGAGGCCATTCTGGCTCAGCGAGGCGACAGGATGATAGCGGGGGAAGAAGCGCGACAAGAGCTCATCGCGCGTCAGCTTATTGTTGCTGAACAGCACCTTTACCTGACCAGATAATCTCGCCGGTTTGCACCAGCATCAACTGCATCTTCAGTTCAGGCGCGTTGACGTTGCCGGTGGCATTGGAGTAAAGCACATACTGCGCGCCCACGTTGCGGGCGATCCCCATGGCTTTGCTGCGGCTGCCGAGGCTGTCCTGCGGCGACAGGCCCAGCTGCTGTTTGGCGACCCCAAGCTGCTGCGCCGAGACCAGCGTAAACTTACCGTTGCCGGCCAGCGCATTACGCAGCGCGGTAGTGGCTTCTCCCGCATTCAGCGTACCATTGGTGCGGTTGTTCACGCTGTCAACCAGCAGAATACTGCCCGCATTGACGCCGCTGGCCTGCAGCATCTGCCCCACCAGCGGCTGGACCGCGCCGTTCCAGTCATAATGACGCACGCGCGGCGCCGGCTGACCAGACTGCTGATCCTGATGCTCAATGGGCCCCGGCTGCGACGGTACGGCAGGAACCGCCGGTACCGTCGGCACCGTGGGCTGCGGCTGCGCAGGCTGCTGCGGCTGCGGTTTGGCCTCTTCGACCGGCGCAGGCTGCTCACGTAACCCCGCACAGCCTGCGAGGAATATCGCCAGTGCTGTGATTAACGCATAGCGACACATTTTCATCATTATAATTACCCCTTACAGATAAAGATAAAGGCGGGCCTTATGCGCCCCCAGGATATTGGCGCTACCATACAATGTCACCGAAGAGCGTGCCGGAACCACGATGGTGCGCGGCGCGTCCAGCGGATGCATCTCCAGCCCTCGGGCGTCATACCAGAAAAAACGATAGTGCACGGTGACCGGCTGCTGGCGCTCGTTATACAGCGTTGAGGAGGCGGTAGCCTGAATCTCCGTCGCCACCACGGCAGGCTCGCTGGCGCTGATCCCGGCCGCCAGCACGCTCAACTCCATCACCAGCGCCTGCTGGTCAGAAACCGGGATCTCCGGATGTGAACTACACCCGGCCAGCAGTCCCGCCGCCAGGCAAGCGCCCAAAAGGGTCCTGAGCATGGCGTTAGCCTTTATGCGCCAGCATCGGGCCCAGCGGACGACCGCCCAGCAGATGCATGTGGATATGGTAAACTTCCTGGCCGCCGTGGCGGTTGCAATTAACGATCAAACGGTAGCCATCGTCGGCAAGACCTTCATCGCGGGCGATCTTCGCCGCGACGGTCATCATCCGGCCCAGCGCCAGCTCATGTTCGGTGGTGACGTCATTCACGGTAGGAATCAGAACATTCGGGACAATCAGAATGTGGGTGGGTGCCTGCGGGGAGATGTCGCGAAAAGCGGTCACAAGCTCATCCTGATAGACAATATCCGACGGGATCTCCCGGCGAATGATTTTGCTGAAAATCGTTTCTTCTGCCATGACTGATTCCTTATTAGTTTTATCCCATACGCTGGCCTGCTTCTGCAGATAAACGCGGACGCACAGGTTCAGATAAGAGTATGAGCGACATCCTCCCTCTCTTTCAACCTGAAAGCAGTTTTTCTTATTCAACTATAGACTTAGCTGCTGAGGGATTAAGCATTTGCCGGATACTCTTCAGGGTTATCGCCTCAGAAAACCTCACCTCGTAACGTAAAAAAGGCAGCCAATAGGCTGCCTTAGTCTCCCCGATACTACGTCTTAACTGTTACGGATGTACTCATCCATTTCAGTTTTCAGGTTATCGGACTTGGTACCGAAGATGGCCTGTACGCCAGAACCTGCCACTACCACGCCAGCGGCGCCCAGTTTTTTCAGGCCAGCCTGGTCAACTTTCGCTACATCCGCCACGCTAACACGCAGACGAGTAATACATGCGTCGAGGTTGGTGATGTTCTCTTTACCGCCGAAAGCGGCGATCAGAGCCGGAGCCATCTCGCTGGTTGCGCCAGCTTTGCTCTCTTCGGTGGTATCTTCACGACCCGGTGTTTTCAGATCCAGGGCTTTAATCAGCACGCGGAAAATGACGTAGTACACGATCGCATAGCAGATACCGACAATCGGGAACAGCCATAGCTTGCTGCTGTTACCGGACAGGACGATAAAGTCGATCAGGCCGTGAGAGAACGAGGTACCGTCACGCATACCCAGCAGGATACAGATCGGGAACGCCAGACCCGCCAGAATGGCATGGATAACGTACAGGATCGGCGCCACGAACATGAAGGAGAACTCGATCGGCTCGGTGATACCGGTCAGGAACGAGGTCAGCGCGGCGGAGATCATGATACCGCCCACTTTGGCGCGGTTTTCCGGTTTAGCAGAGTGCCAAATCGCGATTGCCGCTGCCGGCAGACCGTACATTTTGAACAGGAAGCCGCCAGACAGTTTGCCCGCGGTCGGGTCGCCTGCCATGTAGCGCGGGATATCGCCGTGGAACACCTGACCAGCCGCGTTGGTGTATTCGCCGATCTGCATCTGGAAAGGAACGTTCCAGATGTGGTGCAGACCAAACGGCACCAGGCAACGCTCGATGAAACCGTAGATACCAAACGCTACCACCGGGTTCTGATAAGCAGCCCACTGGGAGAAGGTCTGGATCGCGGAACCGATCGGCGGCCAAATGAAGGAGAGGATCACGCCGGTGAAGATAGCGGCCAGACCAGAGATAATCGGTACAAAGCGCTTGCCCGCAAAGAAGCCCAGGTATTCTGGCAGCTTGATACGATAGAAGCGGTTGAACATGTACGCGGCGATAGCACCGGAGATAATACCGCCAAGCACGCCGGTATCAGCCAGGTGTTTTGCCGCAATCTCTTCAGCAGGTAAATGCAGCACCAGCGGCGCAACCACCGCCATGGTTTTCACCATGATGCCGTAAGCCACGACTGCAGCCAGTGCGGATACACCGTCGTTATTGGTGAAGCCGAGGGCCACACCGATAGCGAAGATCAGCGGCATGTTGGCGAAAACTGAACCGCCTGCTTCTGCCATAACGTGGGAGACCACGGCTGGCAGCCAGCTGAAGTTTGCGGAACCGACGCCCAGCAGGATACCTGCGATAGGCAGTACGGATACCGGCAGCATCAGCGATTTACCGACCTTCTGCAGGTTAGCAAATGCATTCTTAAACATAATTGAGAGTGCTCCTGAGTATTTGGTACTTTTTTACGTTTTCACGCATTGGCCCGGGGGGAGAACCGTGCCGTGGACAGGACATCTAAGCGCCCTTTATTTATTACACAGAGTAAAATAATTAACGGGATGATTGTTTGACGGCTATCACGTTTCAATCAGCCTTACGGTAAAAATTTACATCAGCTTACATAAGTTGTATCCAGATGTTGCCAAAAAACCTTCACCGCCACTTTTGTGGCGGTGAACTTTACTCGCTTTGGTTATTAATTACGAGCCTTAAAATAATAAGCAGATCAAGCAGGTTGTAAGCGGGCGGGGTCAATATGGAACAGAGTGGCAAAATTATCGGTGGTCTGCTGGGCCAGTTGCTCCAGCGACACGCCTTTCAGTACCGCCATGTATTCCGCAACGTCACGGACCAGCGCCGGCTGGTTCTCTTTGCCGCGATGGGGGACTGGCGCCAGGTACGGCGAATCGGTCTCCACCAGCAGGCGATCCAGCGGAACATAGCGCGCCGCATCGCGCAGCTGCTCGGCGTTACGAAAAGTGACGATACCGGAAAACGAGATATAGAACCCCATGTCGAGCAATTTACCCGCTGTCTCCCTGTCCTCAGTGAAACAGTGTAGTACGCCACCGCAATCCGTCACCTTTTCTTCGCGTAAAATGGCCAGGGTATCGGCGCGCGCGTCACGGGTGTGGACGATCACCGGCTTATTCAGCTCGCGGCCAATGCGTATGTGGTCGCGAAACGAGGTTTGCTGCTGGGCTTTGGTTTCCGGGGTATAAAAATAATCCAGACCGGTCTCCCCCATCGCCACAACGCCCTCTTCCGCCGCCAGCGTGCGCAGGGTCTCCACCTCGTAGGCTTCGTCCTGGTTTAACGGATGCACGCCGCAGGAGAAGACGACGTTGTCACGCGTCCCCACCAGCTCACGCATACTGCGGTAGCCGGGCAAGGTCGTGGCGACCGCCAGGCAGAATTTCACATCGCGTGCGGCCGCTTTTGCCAGCACGTCGTCGACGTTTTTGTGCAGAGTTTGATAATCCAGACCATCAAGATGGCAGTGGGAGTCGACTAAAAACATAATGTCTCACTCAGAGGTGGGATACGGGTAAAACCGTCCCGGGTTGCAGGTAATGTTCCCAGCGCAGCAGGCGCTCGGTGAGCAGCAGTTCGCGGTTGACGCCGACGACGTTCAGCAATTGCTCACGGCAGGTACAGACGTCATGGGCGATCGCCTGCAGCCGGGCGGCGGGCAGGCTGTGCGCCAGCTGCTCCAGCAGCGGCCAGACGTCCGGGTTACTCACCAGGGCAATCCCCTGCTGTCGTTTTTGCGCATCGACCAGCAGCGATGCCAGCCAGTGCAGGCGAACCGCCGCCTGTTCATGATTGAGTATCGGCAGCAATGCCAGCCAGTCACCACTCGCCAGGGTGGCCGCCAGCGCCTGACACAGCTGCTGCCGCGCCGTCCACTGCGGTTCCTGTAATAGTTCGAGCGCCGCGGCCGGCGCGCTGGCGCACAGACGCAACGCGGTCAACAGTGACTCCTGCGGCAGGTTCACCTCTCGCTCCAGCCAGGCCAGGGCATAAGACTCCGACGGCGGCGCCAGGTGGTGCAGGCGACAACGGCTGCGCAGAGTCGTCAGCAGACGCGCCGGCTCCTGGCAGGCGAGGAAGAACCAGGTATTCTCCGGCGGCTCCTCCAGCGTTTTCAGCAACGCGTTGGCGGCGGCATCGGTCAGCAAAGCGGCATCGCTAATCCACACCACTTTCGCCCCACCGAGGCGCGCGCGCTCATAGAGCTTTTCATTGACATCGCGCACCGCATCAATGCCCAGCGCACTCTTGCCCTTTTCGGGGATCAGCGGATAGTAATCGGGATGTGTGCCGGCCTGCATCAGCTGGCAACTATGGCAGTGGCCGCAGCTTTTATGTCCTTCGGGCTGGCGGCACATCAGGAAGCGGCACAGCGCGTAAATCAACGCCTCACCGCCCATCCCGCTCAGAGACTGTAACAGCAAGGCGTGGTGGCCTCGTCCGGCCTGATAGCTTCCGACCAGTTGCTCGAACGACGGGCGCAGCCACGGATACCATTTCATGCCGGTTGCTCCGCCATCCACTGGGCGATCGTGGCGCGAATGTCGCGAGCGACGGCGTCGAGCGGCTGGGTCGCGTCAACCGTGCGGATCGACGGGTCTGCAGCGGCCAGCTCAAGGTAGCGCGCGCGGGTGCGATTGAAGAAGTTCATGGACTCCTGCTCAATGCGATCCAGTTCGCCGCGGGCCCGGGCGCGCTGCAGCCCCACTTCCGGCGTGACGTCGAGGTACAGCGTCAGATTGGGGCGGAAATCGCCGAGTACCGCGTCGCGCAGCGTCGCCAGCATCGTACGGTCGATTCCCCGGCCGCCGCCCTGATAAGCCTGAGTCGACAGATCGTGACGATCGCCGATCACCCACTGGCCGCGGGCCAGCGCGGGCTTAATCACGGTCTCCACCAGCTGGACGCGCGCCGCGTAAAACATCAGCACTTCCGCTTTATCATTAATGACCTCATCACCCGTGGACTGGATATCCAGCACCAGGCTACGCAGTTTTTCGGCAAGGACAGTGCCCCCCGGCTCGCGGGTAAACACCATATCGTGAATACCTGCCGACTGCAGCGTCTCCACCACCAGCTGACGTGCGGTGGTCTTCCCGGCGCCCTCCAGCCCCTCGATGACGATATAGTTACTGCGCATTTTTTTCCTTAAGTACTTTCAGATAGTCCTGCACCGCACGGTTATGACTGACCAGGTTTGTGGTAAACGTATGGCCCCCTTTCCCGTCGGCGACAAAATAGAGGTATGACGTTTTCGCCGGATGGGCGGCCGCCTTCAGCGACGCCTCGCCCGGCACTGCGATAGGACCAGGCGGCAGGCCGCTGATGGTATAAGTGTTGTATGCGGTCGGCGTCTCGAGATCCTTACGCGTTAACTTACCAGTATACCCCTCGCCCATCCCGTAGATCACGGTCGGATCGGTCTGTAAGCGCATACCGATGCGCAGGCGATTGATAAATACCGACGCGACGCGGTCGCGCTCTTCCGCCACCGCGGTCTCTTTCTCAATAATCGAGGCCATGGTCAACAGCTGGTTCTGATCGGCATAGGGCAGATTGTCCATCCGTCCTTCCCAGATCTTCGCCACTTCGGCGACCATTTTCTGATGCGCGCGCTTGAGGATGGCGATATCGCTGGTATTGGCGGTGTACATCCAGGTATCCGGCCAGAACCAGCCCTCCACCCAGTCGGCATGCTCAAGACCCAACGCCTTAGCCACCGTCGCGTAGCTATCATCCTCGAGAGTGTGCTTCACGTACGGGGCATCGCGCAGCTGGCGCAGGTAGTCGCTAACGCGCATACCTTCGACAAAGCGCAGCGGAAACTGCGCCTCTTTACCGCTGGCCAGCAGCTGCAGCATCTCGCGCACCGTCATCTGCGGCGTGAAGCGATAGGTCCCGGCTTTGAAGTGAGACAGCTCAGGTTCCACCCGCAGCAGCCACTGGAAAACGCGCGGGCGGTTGATCACCTTCTCGCGATAAAGATCCTGGCCCAGCGCCAGACGGCCGGTACCGGGCTCCAGGGTGAAGATGGTCTCTTCTTTAATCAGCAGCTTGCTGTCCGCCAGCTGGCGTACTTTCCACATGCCTGCCGCCGCGGCGATGCCCAGCACCACCACCAACAGCAGAATAAAACGTAACATTTTCTTCATACTAACCAGACAGCTCACACAAAGGGGCTAAAAAATGGTAAAGCTCGCGCGAGGACCAGACGGTCTCCTCCCAGCGACGAACCGGCACCAGCGGCATCAGCGCATTGCAGATCAGCACTTCATCGGCTTCACGCAATACCTCAGGACGCGCTGTCACTTCGACAACGCGAAACGCCGATGGTGCCAGCTGTGCGATACAGCGCTGCCGCATAATGCCGTTGACCCCGGCGTAATCGAGCCGCGGAGTAAATACATCCCGTCCCTGACGCCAGAATAAATTCGCGGCACAGCATTCCGTAAGCCACCCATCACTGTCAAGGACCAGCGCCTCATCGGCGTCCGTCTGCTCAAGATGAGAGCGGATCAGCACCTGCTCAAGGCGATTAAGATGCTTCAGGCCGGCAAGCCAGGGGTTACGACCCAGGGGCACCGGGCTCTGGGTCAGGATAATGCCCTCCTCCCGCCAGCGCGCATAATGCGCCGGGAAAGGAGAGACACTGAGAATGCGGGTGGGCGACACGCAGCCCGCCGTACTGTATCCCCTTCCCCCAACGCCGCGGGTGAGGATCACCTTCAACACGCCCTGCGCGTGCGGCCGCGCCAGGCGCTGCATCTCTTCGCTCAGCGTCAGCCAGTCGTGAAATGGTATTTGTAATTTTTCACAGGTTGTCTGCAAACGCTGCAGATGGGCATCCAGTAGCGCAACCTGCCCCTGCTGAATGCGGGCGGTGGTAAAACAGCCGTCGCCAAACTGGGCGGCGCGATCGTTCGCCGCCAGCGTGTCCTGTTCAACGCCATTTATCAAGAACATAAAGGACTCCTTTTCACTGGTCGGTGAGTGTCTCAGGACACGGAGCAGAGGACAAGCGGAGAAAGCCGAATAAAAAAGGCCCGACGAACGGGCCTTTTGTTAAAGCAGTACCGGGGCAAGCCCTGTCACACTTTTTTGAAGATCAGCGAACCGTTAGTGCCGCCAAAACCGAAGGAGTTGCACAGGGTGTACTCCATACCGGAAACCTGACGCGCTTCGTGTGGCACGAAATCGAGGTCGCAGCCCTCATCCGGGTTGTCGAGGTTGATCGTCGGCGGAACCGCCTGGTCGCGCAGCGCCAGGATAGAGTAGATCGACTCTACGGCCCCTGCCGCGCCCAGCAGGTGCCCGGTCATGGATTTGGTGGAGCTCACCATGACGCGGCTCGCCGCATCACCGAAGACTGACTTAACGGCCTGCGCTTCTGCTTTATCGCCCGCCGGCGTCGAGGTGCCGTGGGCGTTGACGTAGCCAATCTGGCCCGGTTCGATACCCGCATCGCGAATGGCATTCACCATCGCCAGCGCGGCGCCCGCACCATCTTCCGGCGGTGACGTCATGTGGTAAGCATCGCTGCTCATGCCGAAGCCAACGATCTCGGCGTAGATTTTGGCACCGCGTTTTTTAGCATGCTCGTACTCTTCCAGCACCACCATACCCGCGCCGTCGCCCAGCACGAAGCCGTCGCGATCTTTATCCCACGGACGGCTTGCCGCCTGCGGGTTGTCATTGCGCGTGGAGAGCGCACGCGCCGCGCCGAAGCCGCCCACGCCAAGCGGGGTACTGGCTTTTTCCGCACCGCCTGCCACCATCGCATCGGCATCGCCATAGGCGATGATGCGCGCGGCCTGGCCGATGTTGTGCACGCCTGAAGTACACGCGGTCGCGATAGAGATACTTGGCCCACGCAGACCAAACATGATGGTCAGATGCCCGGCCACCATGTTAACAATTGTGGAAGGAACGAAGAATGGGCTGATCTTACGCGGTCCGCCGTTAACCAGCGAACTGTGGTTTTCTTCGATCAAGCCGAGACCGCCAATACCGGAGCCGATAGCGGCGCCAATACGGGTTGCATTCTCTTCCGTCACTTCAAGGCCAGAATCCTGCATGGCCTGAACGCCAGCGACAATTCCATATTGAATGAAGGCATCCATCTTGCGCTGTTCTTTGCGCGAGATAATGTCATCACAGTTAAAATCCTTTACTAAGCCAGCAAATTTCGTTGCATAGGCGCTAGTATCGAAATGGTCGATCAGGCTGATGCCACTCTGACCGGCAAGGAGAGCTTTCCAGGTAGACTCTACGGTATTGCCGACAGGAGACAACATGCCCAGTCCGGTCACAACTACACGACGCTTAGACACGTTTGTCCTCCAGGGAGGGAAAATAGATTCTTGTGGGACAATAAAAAGATAAAACTCAGGCGGTCGAATGACCGCCTGGAGATGTTCACTTACGCCTGGTGGCCGTTGATGTAATCAATGGCAGCCTGAACGGTGGTGATTTTCTCAGCTTCTTCGTCCGGAATCTCAGTATCAAACTCTTCTTCCAGAGCCATTACCAGCTCAACGGTGTCAAGAGAATCAGCGCCCAGGTCTTCAACGAAGGAAGCATTGTTGGTAACTTCTTCCTGCTTAACGCCCAGCTGCTCGCCGATAATTTTCTTAACGCGTTCTTCGATAGTGCTCATACTCTTAAATTTCCTATCAAAACTCGCTTTCGCGATGGTTTTCGTAGTGTATAAAATGTTGAAAAATTTGCAACTAAATCCCGGCAGGTCTTACCACGATTTTGCGCTATTTTGAGGCCGTTTGCCCTAAGAACGCAAATCTTTTCGCACAAAACCGCACAGGGAACCGTGCGAAGTGCGCGGTTCCTGAACGTTTTGCACAAATCTCGGTCAGACCATGTACATTCCGCCGTTGACGTGCAGCGTTTCACCAGTGATGTAACTTGCTTCGTCAGAGGCTAAAAATGCAACCGCGCTGGCGATTTCATTTGGGGTGCCAAGGCGCCCCGCAGGAACTGCCGCCAGCGTACCCGCACGCTGCTCATCGGTCAGCGCACGCGTCATGTCCGTTTCAATAAAGCCCGGAGCAACAACGTTTACAGTAATACCGCGGGACGCAACTTCACGCGCCAGTGATTTACTGAAGCCGATCAGACCCGCTTTCGCCGCAGCGTAGTTGGCCTGACCCGCATTTCCCATGGTACCAACCACAGAACCGATAGTGATAATACGTCCATGACGCTTTTTCATCATAGCGCGCATTACCGCTTTTGACAGACGGAAAACCGATGACAGGTTGGTTTCGATAATATCGTTCCACTCGTCATCTTTCATGCGCATCAACAGATTGTCGCGAGTGATCCCGGCATTATTCACCAGGATATCCACTTCGCCAAACTCTGCGCGCACATTTTCCAGAACAGATTCAATAGATGCCGGGTCGGTCACATTCAACATCAGACCTTTACCGTTGGCGCCTAAATAGTCGCTGATGGCCTGCGCGCCGCTTTCGCTGGTCGCAGTACCGATAACTTTCGCGCCACGAGCGACGAGCGTTTCAGCGATTGCACGGCCAATACCGCGGCTTGCACCGGTAACCAGCGCGATTTTTCCTTCAAAACTCATGGTTTTCCTCTTTTATTGCTCAAGCGCCGCAGACATCGCCGCCGGCTCGTTAAGCGCGGAAGCGGTCAGGGTGTCAACAATACGTTTGGTCAGGCCGGTGAGGACTTTACCCGGGCCAACTTCATACAGATGCGTTACGCCCTGCGCCGCCATAAACTCAACGGTTTTGGTCCACTGGACCGGGCTGTACAGCTGGCGTACCAGCGCGTCGCGAATGGCGTCCGGCGTGGTTTCGCATTTCACGTCGACGTTATTCACTACCGGAATCGTCGGCGCGTTGAAGGTGATTTTCTGCAACTCCAGCGCCAGTTTTTCTGCAGCTGGCTTCATCAGCGCGCAGTGGGACGGCACGCTCACCGGCAGCGGCAGCGCGCGTTTGGCGCCGGCGGCTTTACAAGCGGCGCCAGCGCGTTCAACGGCCTCTTTATGCCCGGCGATAACCACCTGGCCCGGGGAATTGTAGTTCACCGGAGAGACAATCTGCCCTTCGGCCGATTCTTCACAGGCTTTGGCGATAGAAGCGTCATCCAGGCCGATAATCGCGGACATGGCGCCGGTACCTTCCGGTACGGCTTCCTGCATGAATTTCCCGCGCAGTTCAACCAGACGAACGGCATCAGCGAAACCGATAACCCCTGCGCAAACCAGCGCGGAGTATTCGCCGAGGCTGTGGCCCGCCAGCAGGGTCGGCGCTTTGCCGCCCTGCTGCTGCCAGACGCGGTATAGCGCCACGGAGGCGGTCAGCAGCGCCGGCTGAGTCTGCCAGGTTTTATTCAGTTCTTCTGCCGGGCCCTGTTGAGCCAGCGCCCACAGATCGTAACCCAACGCTGCGGACGCTTCACCGAAGGTCTCTTCAATCACCGGCCAGGTGGCAGCCATATCGGCCAGCATGCCTACGGCCTGGGAACCTTGTCCCGGGAACACAAAAGCAAATTGCGTCATGTTTAAATCCTTATACTAAAAACGAACCAGCGCGGAACCCCAGGTGAAACCGCCACCAAAGGCTTCCAGCAGAATCAACTGACCGCGTTGGATACGGCCATCGCGAACGGCTTCATCCAGCGCGCAAGGGACCGACGCCGCGGAGGTGTTGCCATGGCGGTCGAGGGTCACAACGACGTTATCCATCGACATGCCCAGTTTCTTCGCCGTCGCGCTGATAATACGCAGGTTTGCCTGGTGCGGCACCAGCCAGTCCAGCGCTGAACGTTCAAGATTATTCGCTGCCAGCGTTTCATCAACGATGTGCGCCAGCTCGGTGACCGCCACTTTGAAGACTTCATTGCCGGCCATCGTCAGATAGATCGGGTTTTCCGGATCGACGCGATCGGCGTTCGGCAGGGTCAGCAGTTCGCCATAGCTGCCGTCAGCATGCAGATGCGTCGAGATAATGCCTGGCTCTTCAGACGCGCCAAGCACTACCGCGCCCGCGCCGTCACCGAAAATAATGATCGTGCCGCGATCGGTGGGATCGCAGGTACGCGCCAGCACATCGGCGCCAATCACCAGCGCATAATCCACCGCGCCGTTCTTCACGTACTGATCGGCGACGCTCAGCGCATAGGTGAAACCGGCGCAGGCGGCCGCGACATCAAACGCCGGGCAACCCTTAACGCCCAGCATAGACTGGATCTGGCATGCCGAACTCGGAAACGCGTGCGTGCCGGAGGTGGTCGCAACGATAATCAGACCAATCTGCTCCGCGGACACGCCCGCCATCGCCAGCGCCTGCTTTGCGGCTTCAAAGCCCATCGTAGCAACTGTTTCATGCGCTGCGGCAATACGACGCTCACGGATACCTGTGCGGGTGACAATCCACTCGTCAGAGGTCTCTACCATTTTTTCCAGGTCGGCGTTTGTACGCACTTGCTCGGGCAGATAGCTGCCGGTACCAATAATCTTCGTATACATGTACGCTCAGTCACTCTTGGGTAATATACCCGCCTCTTTCAACCTGCCGCGGCGTCAATCGTGGCCATTCGTCCCGCTTTGCTGTCGGGAGTTCACGTCACTGTCGCTTTCCGGCAGCGCGAAACCAGCTGGGTATAAAGATTCCAGGCGCGCGGCGATCCGTTGAGGAATTTGCCGCTGCACCGCCTGCACTGCCTGCTCTATCGCGACGCTAAAGGCGCGTTGATTGGCAGCACCATGACTCTTGATCACGGAACCGCGCAATCCTAACAGACAGGCGCCATTATACTGGTCGGGGTTGAGGTGACTGAATCGCCTCGCCAGGCTTTTTTGTAACCAACGTTTTAATAACAGCAGCCACCACGACCGTTTTTTGCCCTCTCCCTGAGATTTCAGCAGCGAAAGGAACATTCTGACAACACCTTCCATGGTTTTTAATGTGACGTTGCCCGTGAATCCATCACAAACCAGCACATCGGTTTTTCCAGTCAACAGTTCATTGGCTTCAAGATAGCCGATGTAGTTGAGGGAAGGCAGCGTTTTCAGCACTGCGGCAGCATCGCGAATGCTGCTGAGGCCTTTCATCTCTTCTTCGCCGATATTCAGCAAGGCGACGCGCGGGTTGGTCATGCCAACCACTTCCTCCGCCAGCACCGCGCCCATGACGGCGAACTGCACCAGCATCGTGCTGTCGCAATCGACGTTGGCGCCGAGATCCAGCACCACGGTTTTGCCCTTCTGCTGGTGCGGCAGAACCGTCACCAGCGCCGGCCGCTCAATACCTTCGATCGGTTTGAGCAACAGTTTCGCCAGTCCCATCAGCGCGCCGGTGTTGCCGGCGCTGACGCAGGCTTCCGCCCGCCCTTCTTTCACAAGCTCCAGCGCCACGCGCATTGAGCTTCCGCGACTGCTGCGGATAGCCTGTGCGGGTCGCGCATCACTGGCAATAACTGACTGCGCAGGAATAATCTGCAGACGCGAACGTTGTTCGAAGTCAGCTTTGGCAAGTAATGGCGTGATGGCGTCGGGGTCGCCGACTAAAAGAAGTGTGAGTTGCGAATTAGAGTTCAGTGCCTGCAGTGCTGCAGGCACCGTCACGGATGGGCCAAAATCGCCCCCCATGACATCTAACGCCAGGGTTAGACGTGTCAAGGTATCGTCGCTGCCCGGTTCGGTGATTCCCCAGTTGCCCGGGGAGTCCTCACTAAGCTTCATCACGCTGGCACTCGCGAATGTTCACGCTGCAGACGCAACAATTTGGGCATTGATGCCCCTGGTGATCGGGTTAACCGAATGTCCAGGGACGCACACGCCCGCCATGGCCTGCAACGGGAAATCCTGCGAGTATCGCGTGATTACTTAGCGATAACCTTGCGACCGCGGTAGAAACCGTCGGCAGTGATGTGGTGACGCAGGTGTTTCTCACCAGAAGTTTTGTCTACAGACAGGCTGGTGACTGCGGTCAGCGCGTCATGGGAACGACGCATGCCACGTTTGGAACGGGTTGGTTTATTCTGTTGTACGGCCATGGACCTTACTCCTCAATTACTTACGCTTTAAGCTGGCTAATACGGCAAATGGGTTTGGTTTTTGTGCCTCTTCAGGCAGTTCGCCAAAGACCATGTCCGCGTCGGACACTTCACAGTGTTCAGAATCATGCACCGGAACTACGGGCAGGGAGAGGATAATTTCATCCTCGACCATTGCCTGCAGGTCGATTTCACCGAATTCGTTAACCTCAATCGGCTCATACGCTTCCGGTAGTGCTTCGGCCTGTTCGTCATTTCTGACGGGGCTAAAACAATACGTGGTGTGGACGTGATGAGGGAACGGTTTCCCGCAACGCTGGCATTCGAGGGTTACCGTTACCTTTGCATCGCCAGTAATGACGGCGAGACGCTGGTTATCGATAGCGAACGACATGCTGCATTCCACATCGCTGTCCACGCTGACTACAGAATCGGCTACACGTTCAACCTGATCGCGGGCATAGATGCCTTCGTAATCAAGGCGTTTTTGAGCCGTGCGGACCGGATCAAGAGTCAGGGGTAATTTTACCTTTTGCATAGGGCGCGCATATTAACTTTGTAATGTCATAGAGTCAAAGAAAAAGGCAGCCTCAGGTTGCCTTTTGCCATTTATTCGCACACATTGCGGCGCATAGTTTAAGATGATGCTCTGCGAAGCGCTATATGTGGATGAAAAAATATGTCTGAACTTATCCTCGCGTCAACCTCTCCCTGGCGGCGCATGCTGCTGGAAAAACTGGGGTTACCGTTTGAATGTGCCGCGCCTGACGTTGACGAAACGCCGTTGCCGGAAGAATCCGCGCGTCAGCTTGTCGCCCGACTGGCGCAAGCCAAAGCGCAAAGCCTGGCCTCCCGCTATCCGCACCACCTTATTATAGGCTCCGATCAGGTTTGCGTATTAGACGGTGAAATCACCGGCAAACCGCACACCGAAGAAAATGCCCGCCGGCAGTTGCGAAAGGCCAGCGGGACCATCGTCACCTTTTATACCGGTCTGGCGCTATACAACTCCGCCACCGGCCATCTGCAAACCGAATGCGAGCCCTTTGACGTTCACTTTCGCCATCTCAGCGATAAAGAGATTGAAGGCTACGTCCGCAAAGAGAACCCGCTGCAATGCGCCGGGAGTTTCAAGAGCGAGGGGTTAGGGATTACGCTATTTGAACGACTGGAAGGCCGCGACCCGAACACTCTGGTCGGTTTACCCTTAATCGCGCTCTGTCAGATGCTGCGCCGCGAGAATAACAATCCGCTGTTAGGTTAAAGCAAAAAAAACGGCGGAACTGATTCCGCCGTTGCGCTTATTTGCTCTTACGTAGCACCTGTAAACAGTGCTTCAGCTGGTTATCCGGCGGCGCCTCAACGCGCATCACCTCCCCGCTCCCCGGGTGGGTAAACTTCAGCGCCGCAGCGTGCAGGAACAGGCGGTTTAAGCCGGTACCGGACAGCTGCTTGTCGAACTCGCGGTCGCCATAGCGATCGTCAAAAGCGATAGGATGCCCGGCATACTGGGTATGAACGCGGATCTGATGCGTGCGGCCGGTGACCGGGCTGCAGCGCACCAGCGTGGCGAATTCGTAACGCTCTTCCACTTTAAAGCGCGTCTCCGACGGCTTGCCTTCCTGACTCACGCGAACGATACGCTCCCCACTCTGCAGAATATTCTTCAACAGCGGGGCCTGGACCACTTTGGTATGCGACTGCCACTGGCCGCGCACCAGCGCCAGGTAGTCTTTCTGCATGCCTTTATCGCGCAGCTGCTCGTGCAGCGAACGCAGCGCCGAGCGCTTTTTCGCCACCAGCAGCACGCCGGAGGTATCGCGGTCGAGACGATGCACCAGCTCAAGGAAACGTGCCTCCGGGCGCAGGGCGCGCAGCCCTTCAATCACGCCAAAGCTCAGTCCGCTGCCGCCGTGTACCGCAGTACCGGAAGGTTTGTTGAGTACCAGAATATGATCGTCTTCATAGAGGATCACCTCAGAGAGCGCGGCCACTTTCTGCAGATGCGGCGATACCGCCTCTTCTTCACGCTCCGCCACGCGCACCGGCGGGATACGGACTTCATCACCCGCTTCCAGCTTATACTCCGGCTTCACGCGCTTTTTGTTTACCCGCACCTCGCCTTTACGCAGGATGCGATAAATCATGCTCTTCGGTACACCTTTCAATTGGGTACGCAAAAAGTTGTCGATACGTTGCCCCGCTTCATCAGCAGCAATGGCAACCATTTTTACGGTTGGGGTCTCAGTTTTCATGGTGCGCGATTCTAAATAGCCGGACGCATTAGCGCCACTCATTTTTATATGCTTATATTTATCATTATCCTGTTTTCACGGTTTACCTGACCGCCATTTTGTTTGTTATTAGAACAATCTGTATGGGCAGGTGATAAAACTGTGAGTAACCGGGTGATAAAAGGTGAAAGTCAACTTGCTATAACAAGGTTAGCAATGGAATAATGAGACCGTTTTCCGTATTGCATCTTGTTAGAACAAGACATTAGCGGAATGACCAATTTTGTCTGACCGATCGCCCACGCAGCAATGGCGTAAGACGTTGTGATCTTTCAGACAGTTAGCGGGCTGCGGGTTGCAGTCCTTACCGGTACAGGCTCTATGGATTTCAAGTCGCAGGAAGGCGTCAACTCCGGGACTCCCGGGAGCTCATCTGGATCCTTTGATCGAGGTGAGCAGGTTAAGCCACCATGCCTGCAACGCGAAAGACGACGAGTATAAATGGAATATTCTCTGGTGATACATCCCAGGCTGTTCCCCTGAATAATTGCGCTGTGTTTCCGTTTGAAACACAGGCGACCGACACTCTGCGCCTCTTAAGCGCGCGACAACCGTGAGGTTGGCGACGTGAACCAGACACGAGGCCATCGGTTTTCCCCCGGAAAGGCATTACTCTGCCCGCAGCTTAGTCGTCAATGTAAGAATAATGAGTAAGTTACGATGAAAAGAATGTTAATCAACGCAACTCAGCAGGAAGAGTTGCGCGTCGCCCTTGTTGATGGGCAGCGCCTGTACGACCTGGATATCGAAAGCCCCGGGCACGAACAGAAAAAAGCGAACATCTACAAAGGCAAAATCACCCGCATTGAACCTAGCCTTGAAGCCGCGTTTGTCGATTACGGCGCCGAGCGTCATGGTTTCCTCCCCCTCAAAGAAATCGCCCGCGAATACTTCCCTGCTAACTACAATGCGCACGGTCGTCCTAATATCAAAGACGTGCTGCGCGAAGGTCAGGAAGTTATCGTGCAGATTGATAAAGAAGAACGCGGCAACAAAGGCGCTGCGCTCACCACCTTTATCAGCCTGGCAGGCAGCTATCTGGTCCTGATGCCGAACAACCCGCGCGCGGGGGGAATTTCCCGCCGTATCGAGGGCGACGACCGCACTGAACTGAAAGAAGCGCTGGCGAGCCTGGAGCTTCCGGACGGCATGGGTCTTATCGTTCGCACCGCTGGCGTCGGCAAATCTGCCGAAGCCCTGCAGTGGGACCTGAGCTTCCGCCTGAAGCACTGGGAAGCGATTCAGAAAGCCGCGGAAAGCCGTCCGGCACCGTTCCTGATCCACCAGGAAAGCAACGTGATTGTCCGCGCATTCCGCGATTATCTGCGCCAGGACATCGGCGAAATCCTGATCGATAACCCGAAAGTGCTCGAGCTGGCGCGCCAGCATATCGCCGCACTGGGTCGTCCGGATTTCAGCAGCAAAATCAAACTGTACACCGGTGAAATCCCGCTGTTCAGCCATTATCAGATTGAATCGCAAATTGAGTCCGCCTTCCAGCGTGAAGTGCGCCTGCCTTCCGGTGGGTCTATCGTTATCGACAGCACCGAAGCGCTGACCGCGATCGATATCAACTCCGCCCGCGCCACCCGCGGCGGCGATATCGAAGAGACAGCCTTCAATACCAACCTTGAAGCGGCTGACGAGATTGCCCGCCAGCTGCGTCTGCGCGACCTCGGCGGCTTGATCGTTATCGACTTTATCGATATGACCCCGGTTCGCCACCAGCGTGCGGTGGAAAACCGTCTGCGTGAAGCCGTTCGTCAGGACCGCGCGCGCATTCAGATTAGCCATATTTCGCGCTTCGGCCTGCTGGAGATGTCTCGCCAGCGCCTGAGCCCGTCGCTGGGCGAATCCAGCCATCACGTCTGCCCGCGCTGCTCCGGCACCGGTACCGTGCGTGATAACGAATCGCTGTCGCTCTCTATTCTGCGTCTGATTGAAGAAGAGGCGCTGAAAGAGAACACCAAAGAAGTCCACGCCATCGTTCCGGTACCGATCGCCTCTTATCTGCTGAACGAAAAACGTGCCGCAGTGAGCGCAATCGAATCCCGTCAGGGCGATGTCCGCGTCATTATCGTGCCAAACGACGAGATGCAGACGCCGCACTACTCCGTCCTGCGCGTGCGTAAAGGTGAAGAGACCTCAACGCTGAGCTATCTGCTGCCGAAGCTGCATGAAGAAGAGATGGCGCTGCCTGGTGACGAGGAGCCAGCAGAACGTAAACGTCCGGAGCAGCCTGCGCTGGCCGCCTTTGTGATGCCTGACGCCCCACCGGCACCGATGCTGGAAGAGCCTGTGGCTGCCCCTGCGGTCGCCGCTGCCCCGGTCGCGGCCGCCGCGCCGGCCCAGCCGGGACTACTCTCACGCTTCTTCAGCGCGCTGAAAAATATCTTCTCTGGCACTGAAGAAGCCAAGCCGGTTGAAGTTCCGGTCGAGAAGAAAGCGGAAGAAAAACCGGAGCGTCAGCAGGAGCGCCGTAAACCGCGGAGCAACAACCGCCGCGACCGCAACGATCGCCGTGATAACCGCGACAATCGTGACAACCGTGATAACCGTGACAATCGCGACACCCGTGCGGACAATGCCGAGGGTCGTGAGCCGCGCGAATCGCGTGAAGAAAACCGTCGCAATCGTCGCGAAAAGCAGCCGCAAAACGTAGAAGCGCGTGACGCTCGCCAGACCGTCGGCGATGACGCGGACAAAGCCAAATCCCGCGACGAGCAGCAGCCGCGCCGCGAACGCTCCCGCCGCCGCAATGACGATAAACGCCAGGCGCAGCAGGAAGCCAAGGTGCAGACGCGTGAAGAGCCGGAAGTACAGGAGACTGAGCAGGAAGAGCGTGTGCAGACTCTGCCGCGTCGTAAACCGCGTCAGCTCTCCCAGAAAGTACGCATTGAGTCAGCCGTTGCCGAGCAGACTGCCGAGATCGCGCCTGAGACCGTTGTGGCTGAAGTCGCCACCCCGCGCAGCGAGCCGGTGAAAGCCGAACTGCCGGCGGTAGTGGAAAACGTAGTGGAACACGATGAAAACGGCGAATCCCGTGAAGCGAACGGTATGCCGCGCCGCTCTCGTCGTTCCCCGCGTCATCTGCGCGTGAGCGGTCAGCGCCGTCGTCGCTATCGTGACGAACGCTATCCGACCCAGTCGCCGATGCCGCTGACCGTCGCCTGCGCCTCGCCGGAGATGGCTTCCGGTAAAGTCTGGATCCGCTACCCGGTCGTTCGTCCGCAGGACCAGCAGCCGGAAGAGGTTCCGGTTCAGGACACCAGCGCCATTGAAGCCGTCGAAGCTATTGCGACACCGGTTGCCGTAGTTGAAACCGTCACTGCCGCGCCAGTTACCGTCGAGCCGGCGACCATGGAGCCCGTTACCGCTGAGCCGGTGGTCGTCGAACCCGTCGCGGCCGCCGAGCCGGTTATCGTTGATACTCCGGAAATTGTCGAGCCAGCCGCTGTCGAGCCAGCGCCGGTCGAAGCGCCAGCTGTCGAAGCGCCTCAGGCTATTGCGCCAGTGACGATCGACGCCGAGCCGGTCACGGTTGAACCTGAAGTGGTGGAAACGGCGCCTGTCGTTGAAGCGCCAGTGGAAACCATCGTTCCGGCCACGGAAACCGTGGTGGAAGCACCGGTGACCGAAGCCGCCCCAACAGCCCCTGCCGAACCGGTCAAAGCTGAAACGCCGGTAAGCAAACCCGTGGTTATGGCTGGCGATCGCCATGCTACCGCGCCGATGACCCGGGCGCCTGCTCCGGACTATGTCCCGGAAGCGCCGCGCCACAGCACCTGGGTGCGCCCGCCGTTCGCTTTTGAAGGTAAAGGCGCCGCCGGTGGTCATAGTGCGACGCGTAAAGCCACCGCAGAACCGACCCGCCCACAGCCCGTCGAATAAGCGTGCTTAATAAAAAAACCGGCCTCTGGCCGGTTTTTTTATGCGCTTTGCGGACGCTGCATCCCGGCCAGATCCGGCATGATCTCCCGCATCAGGTCAAGAAATTTACGCAGGCGCGTCGGATAATAGCGCGCCCAGGGATAAACCAGATGAACCGGTAGCGAGGCGGGACGCCACTGCGGGAACAGCTCAATCAGTCGTCCGGCGGCAATATCCTCCACGACCGTCCAGCTGGACACCATCGCAACCCCCAGCCCCGCCAGCGCGGTATTTCGCGCGACGTACAGGCTGTCAGTGCTCAGGCAGGGGGTGATGGCCGTCGAGACGATTTGCCCACTTTCCAGATGCCGGAGCCGTACCTCATGCTGATAAAAGGTATTAATGGCGATCCACGGCAGGCCGGATAGCGCCTCCAGCGAGGTTAACGGCGGGTACTTCGCCAGGAGTTCAGGGGAAGCCACCACGCAGCGCGGCACTTCCGCCAGCAGCACGGATACCGTGGCCGGATCCACCTCCGCGCCAACGCGGATGGCGCAGTCGATATTATCGCTGAGAAAGTCGACGGTATTATCATTCAGCATCCACTCGACCGACAGTTGCGGATGACGCTGCAGAAATGCGACCAGCGGCGCCAGCAGCTGTTGCTGGCCAAAAGCATGGGGAGCCCGTACCCGCAGCACCCCCACGGGCTGATCGTCGGCAATACGCAGATCATCCTCCAGCGCCAGCCAAGCGTCCACGACCTGACGGGCATGGCGATAACAGCGTTCGCCATCGTCAGTGAGCTTCATCGCATGAGTGGTGCGCAGGATCAACTTCACCCCCAGCAGTCCTTCCAGGGACTGCAGGCGGCGGCTGACGGTTGCCTGGGTGGTATCCATCTGCCCCGCGGCGGCGGAGAGTGAGCCGGCCTCTATAATACGAATATAGGTGCGCATCAGCTCAATGCGGTCTATACGCTCCTGTCTTTTCATTTTTCTTTTGCCTATACGTACTACGTATAACCGTTTTACCACCAGCCCGGCTACCGCGCCAGCTGCATTCAGGGAAAAATAGCGCCATCGCATCCATGAGGTACTGATCATGACACCGACTTCCCTTTCCACCCGCGACGCAGGCTGGATTATCTTCATTCTCGCACTCGGCGCCGGCTTTAGCGTCGCCTCTATCTATTATGCGCAGCCGCTACTGCCGCTGATGGGCGCCAATCTCCATCTGTCGGTAGAAGGGATGGGGCTGGTTCCTACCCTGACGCAGGCTGGCTACGCGCTCGGCATTCTGTTCCTGCTCCCGCTCGGCGACCGTCACGATCGCCGCCGGCTGATCCTGCTGAAGAGCGCAATGCTGGCGATCCTGCTGTTCCTGTGCAGCCTTACCGGCCAGCTCACCTCACTGCTGGTGGTCAGTCTGCTGATCGGTATGGCGGCCACCATGGCGCAGGATATCGTCCCGGCGGCGGCGATCCTCGCTCCGGCAGGCAAGCAGGGAAAAATGGTGGGCACGGTGATGACCGGGCTGCTGCTGGGGATCCTGCTTTCCAGGACGGTCAGCGGCGTAGTGGGCGCCGTATTCGGCTGGCGGGTGATGTATCAGGCGGCTGCAGTCAGCGTGGCGCTGATTGGCCTGGTGATGTGGCGGGTCCTGCCGCGCTTCGCCATTCACTCGACGCTGAGCTATCCGCAGCTGATGGCCTCAATGGCGCATCTGTGGCTGCGTTATCCGGCGTTACGCCGCGCTGCGCTGGCTCAAGGGGCGCTCTCTGTCGCCTTTAGCGCTTTCTGGTCGACGCTGGCGGTGATGCTCTCAGAACACTATCACATGGGGAGCGCAGTAGCGGGTGGCTTTGGTATCGCCGGTGCCGCCGGGGCGCTGGCGGCACCGCTGGCCGGCGGACTGGCCGATAAGTTTGGCGCCGGTAAAGTGACTCAGATGGGCGCGGCGCTGGTCACCCTCTCCTTCGCCCTGATGTTTATGCTGCCGCTGCTCCCTCTGCATGGCCAGCTGGCGCTGATTGCTCTCTCGGCTATTGGCTTCGATCTCGGCCTGCAGTCAAGCCTGGTGGCACATCAGAACCTTGTTTACAGCCTGGAGCCGCAGGCCCGTGGCCGCCTGAACGCTCTGCTGTTCACCGTGGTCTTTATCGGGATGTCGCTGGGGTCGGTGCTGGGCAGCAAGTTGTACGTGCTGGCGGGCTGGAACGGAGTGGTCACCCTCGCCGTCGTCAGCGGGGCAATTGCCCTGGCGATCCGCCTGCTGGAGAATGCGCGCCTCATCGCAGCCGAACGCCGCACATCATAAAAAAAACCCGCTTCGCCTGAGCGAAGCGGGTTTCCTCTTTCCCTCGCAATGGCTTACGCTGTGCGACGGGCAAACTCTTTTACGCGGAAGCCCAACACCAGTAGCGTAGCGAAATAAGCCACTACTCCGGCGACCACCACCACCAGCAGGCGCATCAGGCGGAACGGCATTGTCCCCTGAGACCACTCCGGCATGAGATGCATGACGCCCAGCAGCGCCGCGGCCATCACCACCACCGCCGCGACCAGACGCAGCAGGAAAGTCAGCCAGCCGGGCTGTGGGGTGAAAATTTTCTGTTTACGCAGTTGCCAGTAGAGCAGCGCGGCGTTCAGGCAGGCCGCCAGCCCTATGGACAGTGACAGGCCCGCGTGCTTGAGCGGGCCGATAAACGCCAGGTTCATCACCTGGGTCATAATCAGGGTGACAATGGCAATTTTCACCGGCGTTTTGATGTCCTGACGGGAATAGAAGCCCGGCGCCAGCACTTTCACCACGATAAGCCCCATCAGTCCCACGGAATAGGCCACCAGCGCGCGCTGGGTCATCGCCGCGTCAAAGGCGCTGAATTTACCGTACTGGAACAGGGCCACGGTCAGCGGTTTAGCGAGGATCCCCAGCGCCACCGCGCTCGGCAGCGCCAGCAGGAAGCAGAGTCGAAGGCCCCAGTCCATCAGGCGGCAATACTCGTCATGGTTACCACTGGCGAAGCTTTTCGACAACGACGGCAGCAGGATGGTGCCAAGGGCCACGCCCAGGACACCTGACGGAAACTCCATCAGACGGTCGGCATAGTACATCCATGACACCGATCCCGACACGAGAAACGAGGCGAAGATGGTATTGATGATGAGGGAGATCTGGCTTACCGACACGCCAAGGATCGCCGGCCCCATCTGCTTCACTACCCGCATCGCGCCAGCATCTTTCAGATTAATTCTGGGCAGAACCAGCATGCCAATCTTCTTCAGGTGCGGCAACTGGTAGGCCAGCTGCAGCACGCCGCCGACCGTCACCGCCCAGGCCAGCGCCAGCACCGGCGGATGGAAGTACGGCGCGGCAAACAGCGCAAAGCCAATCATGCTGACGTTGAGGAACGTCGGGGCAAAGGCCGGCACCGAGAAACGGTTCCAGGTATTGAGGATCGCCCCCACCAGCGAGGCCAGGGAGATCAGCAAAATATAGGGGAAGGTAATGCGCAGCAATTGGGTGGTCAGCGCAAATTTATCGGCGGTATCAGCAAACCCGGGGGCGGTGATGGTGATCACCCACGGCGCCGCCAGCATCCCGATAACGGTGACGATCGCCAGGGCCAGGGTCAGTAATCCGGAGACATACGAGACAAACACCCGGGTGGCATCTTCGCCCTGCTTGCTTTTATATTCGGCAAGGATCGGCACAAACGCCTGCGAGAAGGCGCCTTCGGCAAAAATACGCCGCAGCAGATTAGGCAGTTTGAAGGCGACAAAAAAGGCATCGGTCGCCATCCCGGCACCAAAAATGCGCGCCACAATCGCATCGCGGGCAAAGCCCAGCACGCGCGAAAACATGGTCATCGAACTGACGGCCGCCAGTGATTTTAAAAGATTCATTACGCTGTTATTCCAAACCCTGGAGTAAAACGCCCGCAAATGCGGGCGCTGGAAAGTGGCGATAGTCTACCGGGTTCAATATGAATTACTACTGTCAGTTGTTACAACGGATTATTCGCTGATGGCGTCACGCCAGAGTTTGTCAACCACCCGCTGAGCCAGCAGCGCCTGTTCGCCAGCGGTTTCCGGAACCGTCTGATTTTGCACGCATTCGATGAAATGTCGCGCGCAGCCGACAAAACCGCGCTGCTCGAGGGTGGTTTGCCAGCCCGCCACCGGGCGCTGGACCACGCCAAGACCACACTCCTCCTGCCATTCGCGCATCTCACTCACCGCATATAACCCGCCATCGGTGACCGCCTGCACCCACTCACGCTGGCTTCCGGCACGGCGGTGCATGCTGGTGGTAACCTGCAGCCGGGGCGAACTGAACTGGTGTTCGGCATAGAGCATTTCACCCTGAGGAGTGATCTGCAACGTGCCGCCGCGCAGGCGCGCCTGACCATCAGCCAGCCACAACGCAGTATCCACCACGTGCAGATAGTCATCGAGAAGGGTAAAGCGCAGATCGTTGCCTACGCTGTCGCTACGATGCTTATCCATCCGCAGCGAGGCCGCCTCGCCCAGCCGCCCCTTCAGTTCACGATAGAGTGGCGCAAAGCGGCGATTGAAACCGACCATCAGCGTCAGATGACGCCGGGCAGCCAGCTCGACCAGCGCTTCCGCCTCGCTCAGCTTGTCCGCCAGCGGTTTATCCACACAAACATGAACCCCGGCATTCAACAAGTGATTCACGACTTCATAATGTGAAGCCGTCGACGTATGGACAAAGACCGCATCGCACTGCGCCGCCAGGGCATCCAGCGAATCAGCATACGGGATCCGCCAGGTTTCGCAGATGCGCAACGCCTTCTCTTTTCCCGGCGACCATGCTGCCTGCAGCGTCCAGCTTTCCGCAGCGCCTAACACCGGCAGCCACGCTTTCTGCGCGATGCCCCCTAAGCCAACCACCCCAATGCGCAGTCTTGTCCCCACGTTTAGTCCCCCAGATGGTGTAACAGCGAGTCAAGGCGCGCTTTCAATTCCGCCACCTCGCCTTCCAGTGCTTCAACCCGGGCACGCAGATCGTCATCGTCTTCCAGCGGCGAGAGTGTTTCCACCGTGGTGATCAGCGTGTCCATGTCATCGCAAAACAGATGCATATAGCGGCTTTCCCGTTTCCCCGGTTCCCGTGGCAGGCGGGCAACAAAAGGACCATCCTCGCGCGTCGCTAACCCTTCCAGCACGCTTTCCACTTCCGCCATATCGCTGAACTCATGCATCCGCTGCGCGCGGCTACGGAGTTCACCCGGCGTCTGGGCGCCGCGCAGCAGCAGCGTCGTCACCACCGCTACTTCGCCGGCGCTGAGTTTCAGATCGCCAAATTCAGAGTTGCAAAAGCGCTGCTCATACTTGGTCACTCGATTGCCGAATCCGCTGACCGTGCGTAAATAGTGGCGCTTCACCAGGGTATCCAGCAGCGTCTGGACCTCGCCTTCGCTCAGCGACATCACCGGTTCGCGGTTGGTTTTCTGATTGCAGGCGGTCACCACGGCGTTCACCGACAGCGGGTACTGCTCGGGCGTGGTAACCTGCTTTTCCAGCAGACAGCCAATGACGCGCGCTTCGTGCGCGGTTAACTGATATTTCATCCTCTCTCCTTAGCGCCCTGCTGACCAGTCCGGCGTCGTTAGCGCCGTCAGTACATGGTCACGCCACTGCCCGTCAATCAGCAGATAATCTTTGGCGTAACCCTCTTTTTCGAACCCCAACCGCGCCAGCAGCGCGCCGCTGCGCTGATTATGCGGCATATAGTTGGCCATAATGCGATGGATATGCTGCGTGCGCTGCATATAGCGAATCGCGGCGGTCAACGCTTCAAACATCAGCCCCTGCCCTTGCCACTTCTCGCCAATGGAGTAGCCGAGATAACAGGCATGGAATGATCCGCGAACTACGTTGGAGAAATTCGCCACGCCAACGATCTCTTTTTCCTCCGCATCGAGCAGCGCGAAATAAAATGCAGACCCCTGCTTATGAAACTCGCCGATCATTGACAGACGCGCCTGCCACCCGGAGGGATAGCAGTGGCTGTCGTCACGTACCGGCTCCCAGGGTTTTAAGAACACTTTATTCTCGGCGTAATAATCGGCCAGACGCCAGGCGTCACGATCGTGGACCAGGCGCACCACCAGCCGGTCCGTCGTCAAACGCACCTTCGGCACGTTACTGCGATAGCCAAACATTTCCTTTTCAGTCCCCCTGACTTCAATCTTGCTCTCATCACTATACCTGTCCTGCACGATAGTGTGAAAACAGCAACATACCATTTTCTGCGCCATCTCCTCTTTTCGATGAATAGGCTCAATCGAACTTGCTTTTTGATAAAAAAATATTGTCGCAAGGGTGCTGGGAAAAGCAGCAGATTGCCCGCAGAATATCCTCGCTTATCTCTATTTTTCCCTGGAGGGGAAATGTCCCGCGTCTCGCAGGCAAGGAGCCTGGGTAAATATTTCCTGTTAGTCGATAACATGCTGGTCGTACTGGGCTTTTTTGTCGTTTTTCCGCTGATTTCCATCCGCTTTGTCGATCAGATGGGTTGGGCAGCGCTGATGGTCGGCATTGCGCTCGGCCTGCGCCAGCTGGTGCAGCAAGGATTAGGCATTTTTGGCGGCGCCATTGCCGACCGCTTCGGCGCGAAACCCATGATTGTCACCGGCATGCTGATGCGCGCCGGCGGCTTCGCGGCGATGGCCGTCGCCCATGAGCCCTGGGTGCTCTGGCTCTCCTGTATCTTGTCCGGGTTAGGCGGCACGTTGTTCGATCCGCCACGAGCCGCGCTGGTGGTCAAACTGGTGCGCCCGCATCAGCGCGGCCGCTTTTTCTCCCTCCTGATGATGCAGGACAGCGCCGGCGCGGTGATTGGCGCCCTGCTGGGCAGTTGGCTGCTACAGTATGACTTCCGTCTGGTGTGCAGCGCCGGCGCCGCGCTGTTTATCGCTTGCGCCGCGTTTAACGCCTGGTATCTGCCAGCATGGAAACTGTCCACGGTGAAAACGCCAGTCCGCGAGGGGCTGGGACGGGTGCTGCGGGATAAGCGCTTCGTCACCTATGTCCTGACGTTAACAGGCTATTACATGCTGGCGGTGCAGGTGATGCTGATGCTGCCGATCATGGTGAACGACATTGCCGGTTCGCCGGCCGCCGTGAAGTGGATGTACGCCATCGAAGCCACCATTTCGCTGACCCTGCTCTATCCCATTGCCCGCTGGAGCGAGAAACGCTACCGCCTTGAGCACCGGCTGATGGCCGGTCTGCTGGTGATGACGCTGGCGATGCTGCCGATTGGCATGACCAGCAGTTTGCAGCAGTTATTTACCCTGATCTGCCTGTTTTACATCGGTTCGATCATCGCGGAACCCGCCAGGGAGACGCTGGGCGCCTCGCTGGCGGATGCCCGGGCGCGCGGCAGCTATATGGGGTTCAGCCGCCTGGGTCTCGCCTTCGGCGGCGCGCTGGGTTACGCGGGCGGCGGCTGGCTGTTTGATGCCGGCAAAGCCGTGGGCCAGCCCGAACTGCCGTGGCTGATGCTCGGCGCCATTGGGTTTATCACTTTCCTTGCCCTGTGGTGGCAATTCAGTCCAAAACGCTCCGCCTCCGGTATGCTGGAGCCGCGCACCTAAGCGCGTAGGTCCGCGGTTTCTCCTGCCTTTCAGCCTATTCTGCTGGCATGAAGAATGCTGACAGGTCATGATGCTTTGTGTCAGGATGAATGATGGTACGAGCTTGAGGAACCCCATGAAAAAGATATTGATCGCCGCGGCGCTGATTGTCAGCGGTCTGCTGAGCGGCTGTAACCAGTTGACCCAATACACGGTAAGCGAGCAGGAGATAAACCAGGCGCTGCAGAAGCGTAACCATTTCGCCAAAGATATCGGTCTGAAAGGCGTTGCCGATGCCCATATTGAGCTGCAGAACCTGACCAGCGCTATTGGCCGTGAAGAGCCGGGTAAAGTCACGCTGACCGGGGTCGCCAACGTCGATCTGAACTCCCTGTTCGGCACCCAGAAAGCGACGATCGATCTGAAGCTCAAAGCGCTGCCAACCTTTGACAGAGAGAAAGGCGCTATCTTCCTGCAGGAAATGGAGGTGGTCGATGCCAAAGTGGCGCCCGAGAAGCTGCAGTCGGTGATTCAGGCCCTGCTCCCCTATCTGAACCAGTCGCTGCGCAGCTACTTCAGCCAGCAACCGGCCTATGTCCTGCGTGAAGACGCCAGCACCGGCGAAGCGCTGGCGAAGAAATATGCCAAGGGCATAGAGGTGAAACCGGGCGAAATTGTCATCCCCTTTACCAATTAATCTTCAGGGCGCTACGGCGCCCTGAATTTTTTACGGAAATGAGTGCAAAGGAAAACGTTTACGCTTATCCTTAGTGCCCGGCAAAAAACAGCCCTGATGACTGAACCTATTAGCCGGAGCCTTCCATGACAGCACAACCCCAGGTATTGAAAATCCGCCGCCCAGACGACTGGCATATCCATCTGCGTGATGACGATATGCTGAAAACCGTCGTGCCTTACACCAGTGAGTTTTATGGCCGGGCGATCGTGATGCCGAATCTGGTGCCGCCTGTCACCACCGTCGCGGCGGCTATCGCCTATCGCCAGCGCATTATGGACGCCGTCCCGGCCGGGCACGATTTTACCCCGTTGATGACCTGCTATCTGACAGATTCCCTCGACCCGGCGGAGCTGGAGCGCGGCTTTAACGAAGGTGTGTTCACCGCCGCCAAGCTCTACCCGGCCAACGCCACGACCAACTCCAGCCACGGTGTCACCAGCACCGACGCCATTATGCCGGTGCTGGAGCGGATGGAAAAACTGGGCATGCCGCTGCTGGTACATGGGGAAGTCACCCACGCCGAGATTGATATTTTCGATCGTGAAGCGCGCTTTATTGACACGGTGATGGAGCCCCTGCGCCAGCGCCTGCCCGGTCTGAAGGTGGTCTTTGAGCATATTACTACCAAAGATGCCGCCGAATATGTGCGTGACGGTAATGAACTGCTGGCGGCCACTATTACCCCGCAGCACCTGATGTTCAACCGCAACCATATGCTGGTCGGCGGTATTCGTCCTCACCTGTACTGCCTGCCGGTACTCAAACGCAATATTCATCAGCAGGCGCTGCGCGAACTGGTCGCCAGCGGCTTTAGCCGCGCCTTCCTTGGCACCGACTCCGCACCACACGCCCGCCATCGTAAGGAAGCCAGCTGCGGCTGCGCCGGCTGCTTCAACGCCCCGACCGCCCTCGGCAGCTACGCCACCGTGTTTGAAGAAATGAACGCTCTGCAGCACTTTGAAGCCTTCTGCTCGCTGAACGGCCCGCGCTTCTACGGTCTGCCGGTCAATGAAAGCTATGTTGAGCTGGTGCGTGAAGAGACCACGGTCGTTGACAGCATTGCGCTGCCCAATGATAGCCTGGTCCCGTTCCTGGCGGGTGAAACCGTTCGCTGGACGATGAAGCGATAAAAAACGTAGCCCCCTGTTGTCAACGCCCACCAGATACTGTATAAATAACCAGTACCAAACACAGGGGGCAATTATGCGCATCGAAGTGTCTATCGCCAAAACGACCGCCTTACCCAACGGCGCGCTGGAAGCGCTGAATAACGAACTCTCCCGGCGTATCGCCGAGCAATTCCCGGCCATCGACAGTCAGGTGAGCGTGCGCTACGCCACCGGCAACCAGCTCTCGGTGTTCGGCGCCCTGAAAGAAGACAAAGACCGGATAAGCGAAATCCTGCAGGAAACCTGGGAAAGCGCGGACGACTGGTTTGTCCACGATCTCTCCTGAAGCATGGCGGGATCCAGTTACTCTGGTTTGCTCCCTCATTGTGCTTTTCTTTGCCGGGTCGCCCCGGCTTTTTTCTCCCCGCCTCTTGTTCAGAATATTCCTGATTATTCTGCTTAATATCGGCTAAAATGGCCATTTCCCGCGCTTATTTTGCGTAAAAAAGCGGCGAAAACAAGAAAATCATGCTGCCTTTCATTTAATTTCTCGAGTTTATTCTTGATCCCTGATATAATTAACTTGCTTCAAAAAACATGCATTAAACCTCGAGAATTGTTGTCTTTTAACATATGAATAAGGGGTTATGATGGAAAAAAATAATGAAGTCATTCAGACCCATCCCCTCGTTGGATGGGACATCAGCACCGTTGATAGCTACGATGCGCTGATGTTGCGCCTGCACTACCAGAACCCCACTCAAGAAAACAGTCATGATGCTGAAATTGGCCAGACGCTATGGCTAACGACGGACGTCGCACGTCAATTTATTTCAATCCTGGAAGCAGGCATTGCGAAGATTGAATCTGGCGAATACCAGGAAAACGAGTACCGCCGACATTAACGCGATACGGGGAATGACTAAACAATAGTCTTAACAGGCACCTGCGGGTGCCTGAATTATTTTCGGGCTTGTATAAGCGCAGGGAGTTAATTACCCTGCTAATAAGGCAATTACCCGGAACTCACCATGCAATACGATCTTATCATTATCGGCAGCGGATCGGTCGGCGCTGCCGCTGGCTATTATGCGCGTCGTGCCGGACTCAATGTTCTGATGACCGATGCCCACCAACCTCCCCATCAGGAGGGCAGCCATCATGGCAGTAGCCGTCTTATCCGTCACGCTTATGGCGAAGGTGAAAAGTATGTTCCGCTGGTGCTGCGCGCCCAGCAGCTGTGGGATGAACTGGCTGAAATCAGCGGCGAAGCCGTTTTTGAACGCACCGGCGTCATTAACCTCGGCCCCGCCAGCTCTCCTTTCCTGGCCAACGTCGCCGCCAGCGCCAGGGCGTTCGATCTTGAGGTTGAAGAGTTAGATGCTCAGGCCGTCATGCAGCGCTGGCCGGAGATACGCCTTCCCGACGACTATCGGGCGATTTTCGAACCGGCGTCCGGCGTACTGCGCAGTGAGCTAGCTGTCGAGACCTGGATACGTCTGGCACGGGAAGCTGGCTGCGCGCAGCTATTCAACTGCCCGGTCTCAGCCATTCATCACCATGCAGACGGGGTCACCATTGATACCCTTGACGGTGAATATCACGGCAAGAAATTGCTGATTAGCGCCGGTACCTGGGTCACCCGCCTGCTTCCGGACCTCCCCATCCAGCCGGTACGTAAGGTTTTTGCCTGGTTCCAGGCCGATGGCCGTTACAGCAGCAAGAATCATTTCCCGGCATTCACCGGCGAGCTACCCAACGGCGATCAATACTACGGTTTCCCGGCGGAAGATAACGAGCTAAAGATCGGCAAGCATAACGGCGGTCAGCCTGTCTCCACGCCGCAGGAGCGATCGGCGTTTGGCGCTGTCGCCAGCGATGGTTCCGAATCCTTTCCGTTTTTACGTAACGTCCTGCCCGGGATCGGCGGCTGTCTGCACGGCGCCTCCTGCACCTATGACAACACGGTCGATGAAGATTTTATTATCGATACGCTCCCTGGCAGACCAGACACACTGCTGATCACCGGTCTGAGCGGCCATGGCTTTAAGTTTGCGCCGGTGCTGGGAGAAATTGCCAGTCAGTTTGCCCAGGGACAGACGTCGACCTTTAACCTGACGCCTTTCTCGCTGGCGCGCTTTAGCTCATAACGGAATGCGGCACGCTTGCCGCCGGAAAAAAAACGGCCTCTGTGTCGAGGCCGTTAGTCATTGAGAACGGTTATGCGTCGCCTGTTTAATATGCTGGTTAACAACGTGCGCGAGCACTTTATGATCTACCTTGCGCTGTGGTTGCTGCTGGCGATCATCGATCTCGTCTGGTTATGGTTTTTCTGACGACTCCGGCTCGGGGATCCCGAGTTTGGTGTTCAGTCGGCCACGCGATTTGTTAAAGATTTTATTGCCGTTTTCGCGTCCGGCGCGCAGTTTGCGCTGCTCCTCTTCCGGCAGCTTATGCTCTTCCATGCACGCTTCGCTACAGCAACCGGCAAACTTCTCAGCGCAGCTCGGGCACTGAATAAACAGCAGATGACAGCCATCATTCAGGCAATTGGTATGGGTATCGCACGGCGCGCCACACTGATGACAGTGCGCGATGACGTCATCGGAGATACGCTCGCCCATCCGCTCATCAAAGACAAAGTTTTTGCCAATAAAACGGACCGGCAGCCCCTGCTCACGTGCGCGGCGGGCGTACTCAATAATCCCGCCCTCGATATGCCAGACCTTATTGAAACCGTTATGCTTCATCCAGGCGCTGGCTTTTTCACAGCGAATACCGCCGGTGCAATACATAACAATTTTCTTGTCTTTGTGGTCCTGCATCATTTCCACGGCTTTCGGCAGCTGGTCGCGGAAGGTATCCGCCGGGATCTCCAGCGCGTTTTCGAAATGACCCACCTCATATTCATAGTGGTTACGCATATCGATAAATACCGCATCCGGATCGTCAAGCATGGCATTGACGTCCGCCGCCTTGAGATAATCCCCAACATTGGAGGCATCGAAAGAGGGATCGTCGATGCCATCGGCGACAATACGGTCGCGCACTTTCAGGCGCAGAACCCAGAAAGATTTCCCATCGTCCTCAAGGGCGATATTGAAACGCAGCCCCGCCAGCGCCGGATCGAAGCCATAGAGAAACTCACGCAGGGCTTCAACGTTGCTTTCCGGCACGCTGATTTGCGCGTTGATCCCTTCCCGGGCCAGATAAATACGGCCAAAGACCTTCAGCTGGGTTAAGGCAACCCATAACGCATCGCGAGTGGCCTGCGGGTCGACAATGGTGAAATATTTATAGAATGAGATCGTCGTGCGCGGCTCGGTCTCAGCCAGCATTTGCGCCTTTAACGTCTCATTTGAAATGCGGTTGTGTAACACTGGCATGGTGTACCTGCTCGACATAGAAATGAGGAAATAAACGGCGGGCATGATATAGCAAAGCTAATTAATTTACATCCCTACATTTTACGCTACATTTCTCTCACCCGGTCGCGCCCCGCTTAACAAAACGAGCTGACTGTCGCCGCCTTTGGCTGGCCGGTAAAAAAATGCGATAATATAAGACGTTGCTCACTGATACGGGTATGAAATGACTCATTTGCCTAAATTTTCTCCGGCGCTGTTGCATCCGCGCTATTGGCTGCTGTGGCTGGGTATCGGCCTGCTGTGGCTGGTTGTCCAACTGCCCTATCCGCTGATTTACCGCCTGGGAAATGCCATCGGCCGGCTGGCCATGCGCTTTATGAAGCGTCGGGCGAAGATCGCCTATCGCAACCTTGAGCTCTGCTTCCCCGACAAAAGCGAGCAGGAACGTCACCGAATGGTGGTGATGAACTTTGAATCGGTGGGTATGGGACTGATGGAGACGGGGATGGCCTGGTTCTGGCCGGTTCGTCGTATCGCCCGCTGGACCGACACCATCGGCTTTGAGCATATCCGCGATGTGCAGGCGCAGCAGCGCGGCATTCTGCTAATCGGTATTCACTTCCTGACTCTCGAGATGGGCGCGCGGATGTTCGGCATGAACGAGCCGGGGATTGGCGTCTATCGCCCCAACGACAACCCGGTGATCGACTGGCTGCAGACCTGGGGTCGGCTACGATCCAATAAGGACATGATTGACCGTAAGGATCTGAAAGGGATGATCCGGGCGCTGAAAAAAGGCGACGTGGTCTGGTATGCGCCGGATCACGATTACGGTCCGACCGCCAGCGTCTTCGCCCCACTGTTCGCTGTCGACCAGGCGGCGACCACCTCCGGCACCTGGATGCTGGCGAAAATGTCCAAAGCCTGTATCGTCCCCTTCGTCCCGCGTCGCAAACAGGATGGTAAAGGTTATGAACTGATTATCCTGCCGCCAGAGTGTTCCCCGCCGCTGGACGACGCGGAAACCACGGCCGCCTGGATGAACAAGATTGTTGAGCAGTGCATCATGATGGCCCCGGAACAATATATGTGGCTCCACCGCCGCTTCAAAACCCGCCCCGAGGGCATGCCCTCCCGCTACTGATCCCTTTTCCCGGCCGCGCATGTGGCCGGGAATGCGCTTCTCGCTCATGCTTTAGGCTCTGCTTTAGCTTTAAAAGCTCTCCTCCATTGCGGCATTTATTTCCCAGGCGCATAATTAGCAGGCTCATATTTTCTCTTAATTTGACCTGCCGCGCAGGCCAGTGGAACCCTATGTCCTCTGCTGATACCCCTATTAACTGGAAACAAAATCTGACCGTGACCTGGCTCGGCTGCTTTTTAACGGGCGCCGCCTTCAGTCTGGTTATGCCCTTTCTGCCACTCTATGTCGAACAGCTCGGGGTCACCGGGCATAGCGCGCTGAACATGTGGTCCGGGCTGGTCTTTAGTATCACCTTCCTCTTCTCCGCCATTGCCTCACCGTTCTGGGGCGGTCTTGCTGACCGCAAAGGACGAAAAATTATGCTGCTGCGTTCCGCCCTCGGAATGTCCGTAGTGATGATGCTAATGGGGATGGCACAGAATATCTGGCAGTTTCTGCTGCTACGCGCACTGCTCGGCCTGCTGGGCGGCTTTATTCCCAACGCCAACGCCCTGATTGCCACCCAGATCCCGCGCCACAAAAGCGGCTGGGCGCTGGGCACGCTGTCAACCGGCGCGGTGAGCGGCGCCCTGCTCGGCCCGCTGGCGGGTGGCTTCCTGGCCGACCACTGGGGCCTGCGCACCGTCTTCTTTATGACCGCGGCGGTGCTGTTTATCTGCTTCCTGTTTACCCTGTTTTTAATCCGTGAAAATTTTGTGCCGATCGCCAAAAAAGAGATGCTCAGCGCCAGAGAGGTTTTCTCCTCGCTACAGAATCCCAAGCTGGTGCTCAGCCTGTTTGTGACCTCGCTGATCATCCAGGTGGCCACCGGCTCCATTGCGCCGATTCTGACGCTTTACGTGCGCGATCTCGCGGGCAACGTCAGTAACATCGCCTTTATTAGCGGGATGATCGCCTCGGTGCCGGGGATAGCCGCGCTGATGAGCGCCCCGCGGCTGGGCAGGCTCGGGGATCGTATCGGGCCGGAAAAGATCCTCATCGTTGCGCTAATTATCTCTGTGCTATTGCTGATCCCGATGTCGTTCGTTCAGACCCCACTGCAGCTGGGTATCCTGCGTTTCCTGCTCGGCGCGGCAGACGGGGCACTGCTGCCGGCGGTGCAAACCCTGCTGGTGTATAATTCCACCAGCCAGATCTCCGGGCGTATCTTTAGCTATAACCAGTCGTTCCGCGATATTGGCAACGTCACCGGCCCCCTGATAGGCGCCTCGGTGTCCGCCAACTACGGTTTCCGCGCGGTATTCCTGGTCACCGCGGGCGTGGTGCTCTTTAACGCCATTTATTCTACCCTCAGCCTGCGCCGACCTGCCGCGGAAGCCTCGCAGCCTGACCGCCATTCAGTAAATTAATGTCCAGAGGGGCCCAGCCCCTTGACGCTTTGGCTACCGCCTTCTATAGATTGAATCGTGTTCAATTCATATTCTTCTCAGGAGATTCGCTATGCCAAAGGATTCGATGTTCTATGCCACGCTCGAAGAAGCTATTGATGCAGCACGCGAAGAATTTCTCGCCAATAATCCTGACAGCGATGAAGAGAGCGCTAACGTTGAGCAGCTTAATATTCAAAAGTATGTGCTGCAGGATGGCGATATCGCCTGGCAGGCCGAATTTTTTGCTGACGAAGACGAACAAGGCGAATGTTTACCGATGCTCAGCGGCGAAGCTGCGCAGAGCGTTTTCGACGGGGATTATGATGAGATAGAGCTGCGCCAGGAGTGGCTGGAGGAAAATACCCTCCATGAGTGGGATGAAGGCGAATTCCAGCTCGAGCCCTCGCTGGACACCGAAGAGGGACAGACGGCGGCCGACGAGTGGGACGAGCGCTAATCAGTTATAGGGCCCGTGGCTGGCATCCAGCGGCAGCAGCAGCGTATCGAACACCAGCGAGAACGGCAGGTCCAGAACGGTGAGATAGCGCCATGCCGAGTCGCGAACGTCCCACTGCACGCCCGGGTAATATTGATTGCCATGCCCCTGCCCGGGCACCGTCCGGCTGATAATGCTGCCGCAGCCGCTCAGCAGCAGCGCCATGGCAATGATCGATAATATTCGCATTCACAACCTCGTGTTTCAGATAAAAAAATACCGGCATCGCTGCCGGTATTTTCCTTTACGTACGGCTTATTTCGTTTTCAGCGCCAGCGGGTTAAGCGCTAACTGCTGATAGGCGTTGACCCACGATGAATATTTCTCCGGCGCGGCCCAGACGCGATAGTGCAGACGCGACATGGTCACCGGGTCGCTCAACAGCACCAGTCGACGATCGCGGTTCAGCTTATCCGGCGTTTCGTTCAGCGCCTGCTCAACGTGGCGCTCGCGAGCGATCTCAAGGATATGACCATGACGGTGGCGCGCGGTGGCCATCGCCGTGGCGAGGGCGTTAAACGACGGATTGAATACCGCGTGCATAAAGCCATCGTCCAGTGAACGCTGACGGTTCAGCGTCAGGTACGCGTCGGTATCCTTGAGCACCTGCGGCGGCGAATACTCTTCCGGGATCAGGAACAGCTTCCAGCGCTTGGTGCGCAGGCCCACGGTCGCCCGGCTGGAGATCGCCGACACGAACGGCGACAGGATCAGCGAGACGACGATCGGCGCCAGCCAGAACAGGAAGCGCAGATCCAGCCATGCCATTCCGACTGCCCATACCAGCCCCAGCAGCAGCTGCGAGCCGTGACGCATAAAGGCTTCTCCCCACGGCGTGGAGTCATCATCACGCTGCGGCGAATTCCACACCACTTCCCAGCCGAGGAAGGCGCTGACCACGAAGACGGTGTGGAACAGCATGCGAACCGGCGCCAGCAGGACCGAGAACAGGACCTCCAGCAGCAGAGAAAGCGTGACGCGGATAAATCCGCCATACTCTTTCGGCCCTTTACACCACACCAGAATAATACTCAGCAGCTTCGGCAGGAACAGCAGCACCATGGTCGAAGCGAACAGCGCGATGGCCAGCTCTGGACGCCACTGCGGCCACACCGGGAACAGCTGACGCGGCTGCAGGAAGTACTGCGGCTCGGTCAGGGCATGCACCACCTGTAGCGCCGTCGACAGGGCAAGGAACATAAACCACAGCGGCGCCGACAGGTACGACATCACGCCGGTGAGGAACACCGCCCGGTGAACCGGGTGCATCCCTCTGACGAGGAACAGGCGGAAGTTCATCAGGTTGCCCTGACACCAGCGACGGTCGCGTTTCAGCTCGTCCAGCAGGTTCGGCGGCAGCTCCTCATAGGAGCCCGGCAGATCGTAGGCAATCCACACCCCCCAGCCGGCACGGCGCATTAGCGCGGCTTCGACGAAGTCGTGCGACAGAATCGACCCGGCAAAGTTACCCTCGCCCGGCAGCGGCGCCAGCGCGCAGTGCTCAATGAACGGCTTCACGCGGATAATGGCGTTGTGTCCCCAGTAGTGAGACTCCCCCAGCTGCCAGAAGTGCAGACCGGCCGTAAACAGCGGACCGTACACCCGGGTGGCAAACTGCTGGCAACGCGCATACAGCGTGTCCATGCCCGAAGCGCGCGGGGATGACTGGATGATCCCGGCGTTCGGGTTCGCTTCCATCAGGCGCACCAGGCTGCTCAGACACTCGCCGGTCATCACCGAGTCTGCGTCCAGCACCACCATATAGCTGTACTGGCTGCCCCAGCGGCGGCAGAAATCATCGATGTTGCCGCTCTTACGCTTCACGCGACGACGGCGACGACGATAGAAAATCTGCCCTTCGCCCTGCACTTCGGCAATCAGCTCCATCCACGCCTTTTGCTCAGCCACACAGATATCGGGGTTATAGCTGTCGCTGAGAATATAGACGTCGAAATGAGCGGCGTTACCGGTCGCTTTCACCGACTCCCAGGTCGCCCGCAACCCGGCGAAAACGCGGTCAACGTCTTCGTTACAGATCGGCATAATAAGCGCCGTACGGTGCGCCGGGTTCAACGGTTCGTCACCAACCGTCGAGGCGGAAATACTGTACTTGTCGCGGCCAATCAACAGCTGCAGAAAGCCCATTAACGCAGTCCAGAAGCCGGCGGAAACCCAGCAGAACAGCACCGCGAAGAGGATCAGAATGCCGCTCTGCAACACGTACGGCAGCAGCTGCATGAACGAGATCCACAGGTTCTGCCCCACCATGTCGGCCGGGTTGATCAGCGCCCAGCCCTGATAAGGCAGAATGGTTTTCATATACCAGGTGGCCACCACGGTCTGCGACAGCGTCAGCAGCAGCAGGATGTAGCGACGAATGGTGCCGACGGTACGCCATTTTTGCTCACTCTCGCGCTCTTCTTGCGTCAGGCGGGAGAGATAGCGCGGCGTGACATCGCGGCCGCGCAGACGATCCCAGAAGCGGCCGACCGGGTTAGTCCGCCACGGGTCCGGGATCATCGAGGAACGCCTGGCTTTCGGCATAGCATGCAGCTGGGTACGACCTTCGTCATCCTTCACCAGTTGATCGCCAGAAAGCGAATCCGGCCAGCTGTGCGCCAGACGCGCCTTCACCGACCCCAGCGGAGAGTCGTCTTCGCGAGCGAAGGTCTGATGTTCGTCATCCAGGGCCTGATGAACGGCCTGCAGGCTGGTGTCCGGCAGCGCCGATTTTTCGGCGTCCGACAGCGGCAATGCGTCAATGTACTTCGTTATCTTATTCATTGGCAGGCAGCTGATAGCTCCAGGTTTCGCTCAACGTGTCATCACCGTTAACCAGTGCGGCACGCATTTCCGTCGTTTTCTTCGGATCTTTGACCTTCAAACGCAGGATCATCCGCCAGCCTTTGGTCACTGGATTGTAACGCACGGTATTTTCAACGATTTCCGCGTTATCGCCGGTGCTCGCCTGAGCAGCGACCGGGGTATCCGCTGGCAGTTTCTTCATATCGGCGCCGGTGAAGTCGACAATGAAGGCAACCGTACCGTCCGGCTGACGGATCAGGTTCGACTGCTTCACGTCGCCGGTAGAGCGGCGGGTCTGCATAACGTAAGCGTTATCTGGCGCATGCAGCTTGTCTTCATCGCGGCTGAAGGTGATGGTGTATTTGAAGTTCATCTCCTTGCCCGGCTCCGGCAGCTGATCCGGCGTCCAGTAAGTCACGATGTTATCGTTCGTTTCATCGTTGGTCGGAATTTCAACCAGCTCGATTTTCCCTTTGCCCCAGTCCCCTTTCGGGGTGATCCAGGCGCTTGGACGCAGGTCATAACGATCGTCGAGATCCTCGAAGCGCGAGAACTGACGGCCGCGCTGCAGCAGGCCGAACCCTTGCGGGTTTTCCATCGCATAGCTGCTGACAGCCAGGTGTTTCGGATTGTTCAGCGGACGCCAGATCCACTCGCCGTTACCGGCCAGGATAGACAGACCATTGGAGTCGTGCAGCGCCGGACGATAGTTGAGCGTCGGAGAAGGCTGGTTGGAACCGAACAGGAACATGCTGGTCAGCGGCGCCACACCCAGTTTGCCGACTTTGTCACGCAGGTAAACTTTGGACTGGACGTCCACGACGGTGTCGCGTCCCGGCATGATGACAAAGCGATAGGCGCCGGTTGCCCGTGGGGAATCCAGCAGCGCATAGATAGTCAGACGCTTGTCAGTGGCTTTTGGACGTTCGATCCAGAACTCACGAAAACGCGGGAACTCTTCGCCGGACGGCAGCGCGGTATCGATAGCCAGACCACGCGCGGACAGACCGTAAACCTGACCCTGACCCAGCACGCGGAAGTAGCTGGCACCGAGCATGCTGACGATTTCATCGTTCTTATCTTTGCTGTTGATCGGATACAGTACTTTGAAGCCGGCGAAACCGAGGTCTTTCACCGTGTCTTTATCGTGCTGGACGTTACCAAAGTTGAAATAGTCCGGACTATATTTAATTTTGCGCACGCTGGTCGCCGTCACTTCATTGATGGTGACCGGCGTGTCGAAGTACATCCCCTGATGGTAAAATTCAAGCTTGAATGGGGTTTTCTGGTTATTCCAGTAAGCTTTATCGTGATTAAACTGAATTTGCTGGTAGTCCGCGTATTTCATGTCGCGGAAAGCGGAGGGCAGGTTACTCTTCGGCGCTTCATAGCCTTTCCCGGCTAACGTTTTGGCCTCTTTTGCAACGTCATCAATGCTAAACGCCCATGCAGATGAAGTACACAGGGACAACATTACGGCTGCGCTTAACCAACGCATTTTCATCATCTGTGGTTTATGTTTCATATAAGTAAGCACTTCCCCCTTTGTGTGCTTAAATCGATCCGATCTATTTTAATGGAAACTCAGGCAATCCGACAACATAATCCCTGCTTTGTTCAGCCTGGCGGCACAGGGAATAAACAGTTCGCTGTCCCGTTTGCACTTTGAGTGCTTATCCTGGAGACAGATACCCCGAGTTCATGTAGGGTTGCTGATAATGTAAGCGTTATCACCTTGAGTGATAAGACGAATTATCTGAGATTGTCGTGAATCGTATGAATAATACTCCGGTACAGCGTGAATATTTCTTCGACAGCATCCGCGCCTGGTTGATGCTGCTGGGGATCCCTTTCCACATTTCGCTGATTTATTCCAGCCACAGCTGGCATGTCAACAGCGCCGAACCCTCGTGGTGGTTGACGCTGTTTAATGACTTCATCCATGCCTTTCGCATGCAGGTCTTTTTCGTCATCTCCGGCTATTTCTCCTACATGCTGTTCCTGCGCTACCCGCTGAAAAAATGGTGGAAAGTGCGCGTTGAACGGGTCGGTATTCCGATGCTGACCGCCATCCCACTGCTGACGCTGCCGCAATTTATTATGCTGCAATACGTCAACGGCAAGGCGGAAAACTGGCATACCCTTTCGATGTACGACAAATTTAATACCCTGGCCTGGGAGCTCATTTCCCACCTGTGGTTTTTACTGGTTCTGGTGGTGCTGACCTCGCTGGGGGTGGTGCTGTTTAAATGGCTGACGCGCCGTCCGGCTGGCCACGGCCTCGCCTTCAGTGACACTGTCACCATGGGCCAGCTGACGATGATTTTCCTCGCGCTGGGGGTCTTTTATGCGCTGATCCGCCGGTCCTTGTTCCTGCTCTATCCGCCCCTGCTGAGCAATGGTCTGTTTAACTTTGTGGTGATGCAGACGCTGTTCTATCTGCCCTTCTTTGTGCTGGGCGCGCAGACCTTTATTAACCCACGCTTAAAGACCATGTTCACCACTCCATCGCCGTGGTGCTGCGCCGCAGCGCTGCTCGGGTTTATCGCCTATCGACTGAATCAGCAGTATGGGTCCGGCGACGGCTGGATGTATGAAACCGAATCGGTGATTACTATGGTGTTGGGGCTGTGGATGGTCAATGTGGTCTTTTCGCTCGGCCATCGACTGCTGAACTTCCAGTCAGCGCGCGTGACCTATTTCGTCAATGCCTCGCTGTTTATTTACCTGGTGCACCACCCGCTGACGCTACTGTACGGGGCGTGGATCACCCCGGCCATCAAGTCCAATACCTTAGGCTTTATTGTCGGGCTGGTTTTTGTGGTGGGTATCGCGCTGATCCTGTATGAAATTCATCTGCGCATTCCGCTGCTGCGTTTCCTGTTCTCCGGTAAACCGATGAACAAACCGGCCAAAACCCCGGCTTCGGCCAGCTAATTTGCCGCGGGTGCGGCACGCCAGGCGTGTCGCATTACGCCTGCTCGTCAAAAAGCCGGTCGAAAATCATATTATACAGAGCTTCTAAATCTGCCTTATCGACCGGGGTCGAGGCGCTCAGCTCACAGCGATAGGCGGCCCCCTCGGTCAGAACGGCGATGAGCTCTGATGCGGCATTGCGTCGCGCATCGCTGAGCCCGGGATGGTAGCGCTGCGACAGACGCCCTCCTTCCTCTTTCAAACGCCGATCGGCCTGCACCAGGATCTCGCGCAAGCGTGGGTTACGCGAGGCTTCGGCGTTGATCTCCATCAGCAGATAATTGTCGCTTTTGGTGGCTGCCGACGTCGGGATCCTGCCGGCCAGCACCGCCGCTTTGCGCGCCAGATTGTGGTTCTCATCGATCATCTCCCCGACCCTGGCGTGGACGATTTCGCTGACAATCGCTTCGATGATCGCCTCTTTGCTGGCAAAAATACGATACAGCTGACCAACGCTCAGGCCCGCCTCGCGGGCAATATCGGCAACGGAAGCGCCATGCAGCCCCTTTTCAGCAAAACACCTTTGCGCAGCGGCAACGATCTCTGCGCGGCGCGCCTGCTGCTTCTGCTGTACTTTTCCTTCTGACACCCTGCTCCCTCCTGCTATCCATCTTTCCCGTCAATACCGGCGGTTATCATAGCCTATTCTGCTGGATCAGGGGTATGACGCCAGCAGGCGGCGATAGATAGCCGCCGTTTCCTCATCAAAACAGACGAACAGGACGCGCTCAAGGGGGTTATAGCGAGTGAGAAACGCGGTGACGGTGCGCACGGCGATCTCCGCCGCTTCCTCTTTTGGATAGCCATACACGCCGGTGCTGATCGCCGGAAACGCAATGGAGCGATAGTTGTTTGCCGCGGCCAGCTGCAGACTGTTTTTGTAAGCATCCGCCAGGGTTTGCGCTTCCATGCGGTCGCCGCCGTGCCAGACCGGGCCCACGGTGTGGATCACCGCGCTGGCGGGAAGATCGCCCGCAATAGTGATCACCGCGTGACCGGGAGGACATTCGCCCTGCTGCTGCAATACCTGTTTGCAAGCCGCCAGCAGCGCCGGGCCGGCCGCCCGGTGGATCGCGCCATCTACCCCGCCGCCGCCCAGCAGCGAGGGGTTTGCCGCATTAACAATCACATCGACTTCAAGCGTCGTAATATCGCCGAGAATTACCTCAGGTTGAACAGCCATTTCTCCTCCTGTCGGCATAGCGCGTGGATACGGCTTTCTGCCGATACTAGGGCATTCCCGCCCCCGGGAGCAAGATTATCCCTCAGCCCTGGCGACGGGAAGCTAAAAAAAACAGGACCCTAAGGGTCCTGTTGAGTCTGCTGTTTCGCCAGTCAGGCGTTGTCATTAGCGAACAATTTATGTTTGCCCGCGCGGGCCGCCAGCCACAGGCCACTATTCTTCATGGCATAGCCAAAAACCAGACCCAACGCCAGGGAGGGCACCACCAGGCGCCAGTCGCCGTCTGCCGCAAAAGTCGCGCAGGCGCCGATAAAGGTGCCCGGTACAAACGACAGCAATGTCTGTCGCGCCTGAATGCACATCAGGAAGGCGACGATACCGGTCATCATATAGCTGAGGATCTGCAGCTGCGGGGCCAGTGCGCTACCGTGGATAATCACTAATGCCCAGACCACGCCGCTCATTACCGTGCACGAGGAGATGGCCAGACCTTTCAGACCGCCCTGCGGGCAGGCGAAATAGGCCGTACAGCCGAGGAAACCGGCCCAGCTCAGCAGGCCGAGAGCGACCGCCACCCATCCCCAAATTCCGGAGAGAATGCCCGTCGTTAATGCGATTGCGAAGAGTATGTTCATGGCGCGTATCCTAGCAGATACGCGCCGGAAGAATGAGATCTAAAACACAGTATATGAATGAACCTAATTTCAGTTGCATTCAAATAGTGATTAAAATCACATATTATTGCTCATCTTCTTCCTGAAGCTCGTCCCACATCGCGGCGATGGCGTCGCGGGTCAATGGCGCCATGGTGCGCCAGAATGGCGTGTGCGCATGGGCTTCGACTTTGCCCAGCATCGTCCCGCACCATGGCAGGATATAGTCAGCAAACAGGAGCTCCAGCGTCTCGCTCTGGTCTTCTGTAGCATGATCCTCCAGCCAGGAGGCGGCCAACAGCAGCGATCCGAGATGATCCGCCGGACCTTCCCCTGTCGGGATACCGTGTTCGCTCATAAAAGCCCGTACTTCTGCTTCCGAGGAACCCTCCACCCACGCGCTACGGTACGGCGGCACGCTGCAGGCTTCACCGACGAACAGCGCATTATAGTCCGTCGCCAGGGACTGCATCTCACAGCTTTTCTGCAGACGCGCCAGCAGTTCATCCTGCTCAAGCGGCCAGCTGGCAGCCAGTTTGCCCTCACGGATCAGGGTAAACAGCGGCACCAGCAGCGGGTCCTGCGGTTGACGGTAATACAGCGAACCCAGCACGCGGCAGAGGATTGAAAACTCGTTCATTCAGTTATTCCAGTTATACAAATTAAAGGTCAGCAAATTCCGGGATCGCCGGCATGCCCCGCGACTCGAGGAAGTTGAGCAGGCGACGCGGAGAAACGTTGAGGATCCTCTCCTCCGGGAAATCGACCGCATCAAGGATCTTGCGGCATTCGGTAAATTCCCCGAGGGTAAAGGCAGTGTGAGAGTCAGAGCCCAGCGCCACCCATCCCCCGGCATCACGCACCGCCGCTGCGATAGCTCGACAGTTATCTTCACTGCCCACGCGCGATGAAATAAAAGAGGAGTTATTAATCTCCAGCGCCACCTGATAGCGGGCCGCCGCTTCGGCAATGGCCGGGATATCCACCGGGAATTTCGGATTACCCGGATGGCTAATCATATGCACCTTACCGCTGGCCATCGCGGCAATCATCGCCTGCGTATGGGTGTCTCGATCCTGCGGCGGGAACACCGGCTCATGGAATCCGGCAATGATCAGATCAAGCGAGGTTAACATCGGCCCGGAGCAGTCGATCTCACCTTCGATATTTTTAATATTCGACTCAATACCGCGCAGGATCCCCACCCCGTCTACCAGGCGAGGCCAGATGCGCATATTAACGAAGTGCCAGTAGTGCGGGGCATCCGCCATATCCGGGCCATGGTCGGTGATGGCGAAGAGTTTGATCCCTTTACGCTTTGCTTCCGCAATATAATCGTGCAGGGTGCTGTAGGCGTGGGTGCTGGCGACGGTATGCATGTGCAGGTCAACGGGATACATCACATTCTCCTCTTCTGTTTGCCGCAAGAATAGCAGGAAACCGGGCTATTGATTAGCAAAAACCCCGCCGTGGCGGGGTTCTCTCGTCTTAATAACCGCGCTGGCGGTCAACCTGACCGCTTACCGGTTCCCCTCGCTCAAGCCGGCTAATGGTCTCCGCAATGTAGGTGATAGCTTCCATTGGACGGGTCACTGCCGCCACATGGGGGGTCATGGCCACCCGCGGATGTGCCCATAGCGGGCTCTCCTGCGGCAGCGGTTCGCGACTGAAGACATCGAGCATCGCCCCTTTGAGCTTACCGCTGTTCAGCGCCGCCAGCAGATCCTCTTCAACGACATGCACGCCGCGAGCAAGGTTGAGGACATAGCTCTCATCCGGCAACTGCGCCAGCAGCGTTTGGTTAATAATACCGGCGGTTTCGGCGGTATTCGGCAGCAGGTTGATCAGCACGCGAGTGCCCTGCAGGAATTCGCCCAGTTCGGCCTGACCGGCGAAGCTCTGGACTTGTGGCCAGGATTTGCGGCTACGGCTCCAGACGCGAAGCGGGAACCCCCAGGGTTGCAGACTTTCCGCAACCTTCGCCCCCAACACGCCGGCGCCCATAATCCCGACGGTGAATTCGTCGGCGCGATACTCGGGCAGCGGCTGCCAGCGGGAAGCCAGCTTCAGCGCCTGATAGTCATCAAAGCGGCGGAACCAGTGCAGCACCTGGCTCACGGCATACTCCTGCATCTGCCGTCCCATACCGGTATCTTCGAGGCGAAACAGCGGGATCGACAGCGGCAGCATATCCGGATGGTCACGCAGCTTGCTGAGAATAGAATCTACCCCCGCCCCGAGGGCAAACACGGCCTTCAGCGCCCGGCCCTGCAGCATCTCTACCGGCGGATGCCAGACCAGGGCATAGTCCGCCGGCTGGTTGTCACCCGCTTTCCACTCGCGCACCCGCGCCCCGGGTAACTGTTTTTCCAGCTCACGGATCCAGAATGGGGTATCAAAGGTCTGATGGTAAAAAATAATCTCCATAGGGGCTCCTGATAGCAGACGCCTTTGGCCGATTGACGCTGGCGTCTTATTTTACTCATTGTTTTCTATTGGTTTGCCAGCATAACAAATTTCCCCCGAGCGAAAAGGGAAAAGGCACTGGCGACAAAAAAAACGGATTTCGCACGTTTAAGGAGCAAGTTGCTCGAAGTTTGTCTAAACGCGCTTTTTTTGCAAAAAGTTGATTGACGGGCGATACGTATTTCCCTACATTAGCGCCCGTTCCCGACAACAACGGGAAAGACAATATGGTGAGGTGTCCGAGTGGCTGAAGGAGCACGCCTGGAAAGTGTGTATACGGCAACGTATCGGGGGTTCGAATCCCCCCCTCACCGCCATATTTTAAGAAGAGCTCGTACGCAAGTACGGGCTTTTTTTTCGCATGTGGCACTCACCAGGGGGATGAGAACCCCCGACCGGGGTTCGACAACTGGCGCAGCCAGTTGGACAGACCGCGAGCCCGCGAGCGGGCTGCCCCGCAGGGGCGAGCGAAGCGAGTCAATCCCCCCCTCACCGCCATATTTTAAGAAGAGCTCGTACGCAAGTACGGGCTTTTTTTTTTCGCATGTGGCACTCACCAGGGGGATGAGAACCCCCGACCGGGGTTCGACAACTGACCACAGACATTACGCAGTATTGTCAAAGCCAGACTCTTCTTCACACGATTAACAGCGCAGCGAAGATGTTCGCCAACACTATCCCCTCTTCCGCTTTGAGCCACCCGGCATAACGAAAATCATATCGCTCCGGATGGTGTACGTTATGCATTAACGAAAAGTGCTTTGTTACTTGCGTATCGACCGTAATTCAATGTAAAAATGAATGAACGCTCATTCATTTTATCGCATGACAACACAGAAGGTACCAATGACTAGCAAAACACTGCGACTTATATTTCCTCAATGGCAAGGCGGTAACAATCCTCCCTACTATCTTGGCTCGCAGCTCCTCTCGTTTCTCTCTCCTGAAGCAAAAGGGCCCGTTGAGATCGTTCCTGTTGAGTTACCAACAACAGAGCCATTGCCAGGGATTAATGGCATCACGGCTAAGCCATCCCTCATCAGGCAACTCAATAATGCTGCCGCACTGATTGAAAAACATGATCCCAATAGCATTGTCATTTTAGGCGGAGACTGCCTGGTTTCGCTGGCGCCTTTCGCCCACCTGCTCGATAAGTTCGGAGACAAACTCGGTGTGCTCTGGATTGACTCGCATCCTGACGTGCAGACGGCTGAACAATATCCAAACGCGCATGCCCATGTGCTTGGTGCGCTAATGGGTACGGGTGATAACGATTTAGTTGCCCATGTAAAAACCAAACTTAATCCGTCAAAAATAATGATTGCCGGTATCCACGCGCCACTTCCTTATGAAGCTGAATACCTCACTCGCCATAACATGACGACGCTAGCACCTGAACAGGTTAAAAGCGGTGCAGATGAAGTCCTGGAGTGGATAGCGAAAGAAAAGATTGCGTATCTGGCGATCCATATCGATCTGGACGTACTCGACCCATCTCTGTTCCGCTCCATTCTTTTTGCAAAACCGGGGCGCGGAAAACACGATTTTGGCGACGTTGCTGAAGGCAAACTGACGATTGAGGATGTACTCAATCTGATAGCGGCAGCGACGACAAAAGCAGTCCCCGTTGGCCTGACAATCGCTGAACATTTGCCCTGGGACATGCTGAATCTCAAGAACATGCTCAGTGAATTACCCCTTCTAAAGTAAGACGAAATCCAGGAGCCAGACGACAGAGTTTAGCTCTGGCTCCTTGCATAAAAGCGCGTTAAAGTCTGGACACCGAATTTACCAAGATGCCGATATGTTAAAAAAAACCGAAACCTACCATAAGTTGATTACGGCTGCTGCTGCCTGCTTTGCGGAAAAAGGCTTTAGTGCGACAAGCGTACGTGAAATCTCTACCCGGGCAGGAATTAGTCAAGGAGCAATGTATACGTATTTCAAAAGTAAGGATGAGCTTGTTAAGGCTATTGTACTGGAAGAACAGAACTCCGCGCTGACTGCCCATAATGCGACCTATGCAGGCTCTTATTTTGATCGCCTTTGTGCACAAGTCACGTCCTGTATTAGCGAGATCGGTTACCCTATCACGCATCAACTTTGGGTTGAAATCATGGCTGAGTCTGCGCGTAATCCAGAACTGCGAAAAACGTATATCTCCAGTGATGACATCATGCGGAAAAGCTTCGCGCGGCTCATCCAGGAGGGTATCGCTGCCGGAGAGTTTCGCCGTGATATTAACCTTGAAGAAATCACGATCATTATTTTTGCCCTTATTGACGGTTTAATCACTCGTCAGGCAATAAACACGACCTTCTCATTCAAGGATGATCTGCCAATGTTTTTTGACGTTATGGCAAAATTGCTTAAATAATACCAGACGGTCATAGTAAAACGATGTATCGAAAAAACCAGAGGTTGCTTATAACAGCCAACGCTCTCAAGCGGCAAACGACTCACACAGTGAGCAATCTTTCACGAGCCTACGCGATTGCGAAGAGTGCGTGAAAAAGTACGGACGCTTTTCACATATGAGTTCCGGCAAAAAACCTCTGCCTACCCATCAATCTTCCTCCATCCGCTGATACTCTTCGCTGAGGTAGTCCACCAGCGCCCTGACGGAGGGCAGCAGCCCGCGCCGTGAAGCAAACACTGCATGGATCACTTCCCGCCGCGGCTGCCACTCATCCAGTACCACCTCTAATTCCCCTGACGCCAGCTGATCGCGCACCATTAATAAAGGAAGCTGCACCACGCCGACGCCGGCCATCGCCGCCTCGCGCAGCGCCAGCATATCGGTGGTCACCATTCGCGGCGTGAAATACACCTCCGCCCTTGCCCCCCCGGGCCCGGTAAGCTGCCATTTATGCTGATGCTTGTTCGCTCCCAGGCTGAGTCCCGGCCAGGCGCTCAGCTCGGACGGCGCCTGCGGGCGTCCGAGCCGGGAAATGAGATCAGGACTGGCCACCAGCCGGTGCCCGCGGTCCGCCAGCACGCGCATCACCAGATCGCTATCCTCGATGGGCCGGGGACGGACGCGGATCGCCACATCAATCCCCTCCCCGACCACATCCACCCGGCGGTTGGTCGCCTCAAGGTGCAGCGTTACCCCGGGATAGCGCGCCATAAATCGCGCCAGCATCGGTCCAATATGGACATGCAGCAAGGTGACCGGACACGTGATCCTGACGCTACCGCGCGGCTCGGCGCGCAGCGTCTCGACCGCCTGCTGCGCCGCCTCGGCCTCTATCAGCATCGCTTTGCAATGCTGATAAAAGGTCTGCCCGACCTCGGTGACCGCGAACTGACGGGTGGTTCGCTGGATCAAACGCACGCCCAGCCGCTCCTCGAGTTGCGCAATGCGGCGGCTGAGCTTGGATTTCGGCTGGTCAAGCGCTCGCCCCGCCGCGGCGAAACCGCCATGGTCTACCACCTGGACAAACCAGGCGAAGTCATTGAGATCCTGCATCCTTCCTCCATTGTTCCATTTTTGGAACAGTATAGGTCATTTTTGCTCACTATCGCATACGTCGTCCCGGATATAAGCTTATTCACATCAGATACCGATACACAGGAGAAAGCCATGAAACAGATTACAGGAGTCTACACCGCGCCTGCGCAGCATTGGGTAGGCGACGGCTTCCCGGTTCGTTCGATGTTTTCTTATCAGACGCACGGCCAGCAGCTGAGCCCCTTCTTACTGCTCGACTATGCCGGGCCGTACACCTTCCCGGCGGGCAGCGATAAACGCGGCGTCGGTGAGCATCCGCATCGCGGATTCGAAACCGTCACCATCGTCTACGCCGGTGAAGTAGAGCATCGTGACTCCACCGGACGCGGCGGGGTGATTGGCCCGGGCGACGTGCAGTGGATGACGGCGGGCGCCGGGATCCTGCACGAAGAGTTCCACTCGGAGGCCTTCACCCGCAGCGGCGGCGAGCTGAAGATGATCCAGCTGTGGGTCAACCTGCCCGCCAAAGACAAAATGACGGCCCCCGGCTATCAGAGCATTACCGCCGGGACGATCCCCACCGTCGCGCTGGCGAATGGCGCCGGACAGGTTCGGGTTATTGCCGGCCAGTATGACGACGTCAGCGGCCCGGCCCATACCTTCTCACCACTTAACGTGTGGGATCTGCAGCTGAATCAGGGGCGCGACCTCACGCTGCGCCAGCCGGAAGGCTGGAGTACCGCGCTGGTGGTGCTGGAAGGGGAAGTGATCATCAACGGTTCCGAGTCCGCCCGCGAAGGTCAGCTCGCCGTCCTGAGCCAGACAGGAGACGCCCTGCATCTGGAGGCGACCGCCCAGGCAAAAGTTCTGCTGATGGCCGGCGAACCGCTGCAGGAGCCGATTGTGGGCTATGGCCCCTTTGTCATGAATAACAAAACGCAGATCGCAGAAGCCGTTCGCGATTTTAACAGCGGCCGTTTTGGCCAAATCTAACTGATTGAGGTGAATACTATGTCTACTCCCGCTAACTTTAACGGTGCTCGTCCGGTGATTGATGTTAACGATACCGCCATGCTGTTGATTGACCACCAGAGCGGCCTGTTCCAGACCGTCGGCGATATGCCGATGCCAGAGCTGCGCGCTCGCGCCGCCGCGCTGGCCAAGATGGCGTCGCTTGCCGGGATCCCGGTGATCACCACCGCCTCCGTGCCACAGGGGCCGAACGGTCCGCTGATCTCGGAGATTCATGAAAACGCGCCGCATGCGAAATACATCGCCCGTAAAGGCGAGATTAACGCCTGGGATAACCCGGAATTCGTCGCCGCGGTGAAAGCGACCGGTCGTAAGACGCTGATTATCGCCGGGACTATCACCAGTGTCTGCATGGCCTTCCCGGCGATTGCCGCTGTCGCCGATGGGTATAAAGTGTTTGCCGTGATTGACGCTTCCGGCACCTACAGCAAAATGGCGCAGGAAATTACCCTGGCTCGCGTGGTACAGGCTGGCGTAGTGCCGATGGATACCGCCGCCGTCGCCTCTGAGCTGCAGCGCACCTGGAATCGCCCGGACGCCGCAGAATGGGCGGAGGTGTACACCAAAGTCTTCCCGGCCTACCAGCTGCTGATCGAAAGCTACAGCAAAGCGCAGGACGTGGTGAAGAATAACGAACAGCTGGATTCTCAGCGCTAAAACCCCGCCCCGCTGTACCGCAGCGGGGTGTTGTTCATTGCGTGAGCGAACGGTAGAGAAAGAAGAAAATATGCTTGACCGTTTTAACGCAACTCCCTATAGTAACGCCCCGTTGCCCACCCAAGGTGAGCAGCAAGACAATATGGTGAGGTGTCCGAGTGGCTGAAGGAGCACGCCTGGAAAGTGTGTATACGGCAACGTATCGGGGGTTCGAATCCCCCCCTCACCGCCATATTTTAAGAAGAGCTCGTACGCAAGTACGGGCTTTTTTTTCGCATGTAGCACCTGCCGGGGGGGATGAGAACCCCCGACCGGGGTTCGACAACTGGCAACGCCAGTTGGACAGACCGCGAGCCTGCGAGCGGGCTGCCCCGACAAAAACGCCGGGAGCGTTTTTGAACAACGCCTGCGTTGGCCCCGCAGGGGCGAGGCCCATGGATGGGCCGAGTAACGGCGAGCGAAGCGAGTCAATCCCCCCCTCACCGCCATATTTTAAGAAGAGCTCGTACGAAAGTACGGGCTTTTTTTCGCTTGTGGCACCGCAGACATCCCCGGGGTCGGCAGCAATGCCTCTCCCGGGCTACCAGACCCTACCCGCCAGGTAGCCCGGCTAAGCGCAGCGCCGCCGGGAGGATGCCCAAAAACAACAAAGCCCGGGCTAGCCCGGGCCTTGCTCACAGTATGACGATTAATAATAGGCTTTCAGCGTCCGCTGGCAGAGAGCCGAGCGCACGCAGTCATCGGTGGTGAAACGCACGATGCCGATCATCTCGTCTTCCTCAAAACGCGCCAGCGCATCACTCAGGCCAGATCTCACACCAGAGGGCAAATCGCACTGGGTGATATCGCCATTGACGATGACCGTCACGTTCTCCCCGAGGCGGGTTAAAAACATCTTCATTTGCGCAGCGGTCACGTTCTGGGCCTCGTCCAGAATCACCACCGCATTTTCAAAGGTACGTCCGCGCATATAGGCGAACGGCGCGATTTCCACCTTGCCGATTTCCGGACGCAGGCAGTACTGCATAAAGGAAGCCCCCAACCTTTTCACCAGCACGTCGTAAACCGGTCGGAAATAGGGCGCGAACTTCTCGGCGATATCTCCCGGTAAGAAGCCAAGATCTTCATCGGCCTGCAGAACGGGACGGGTAACAATAATTCTGTCCACATCCTTATGGATCAGTGCTTCAGCTGCCTTCGCCGCACTGATCCAGGTCTTGCCGCATCCGGCTTCGCCGGTGGCGAAAATCAGCTGTTTATTGTCGATGGCATTCAGATAATGCGCCTGAGCTTCATTGCGCGCCTCAATTGGGGAAGTATCACGGCTGTCCCGCGCCATGCCAATTGCTTCTACGCCACTCATTTGCACAAGCGATGTGACCGATTCTTCTTCACGCTGTTTATGGCTACGTGAATCCCGTCTCAGCACACGTTTTGCTTCACGACGAGCTTTGATCACTGCTTTTTGTCTTCCCATGGATAGCACCTTGCGTTGTAGGTTTACATCACACGCGTCAACATCGACGCGACTATGCGCACGAACGATTGAGGTTTGGCTTCCTTGTAAGCCATTGCTTGCCGGTAGAACTGACAACGAGTCGCGGCTACGCGCACCGCGTACCCTGCCAAGGTGGTAATAATTCGAAGCGGAGGGAGAAAGAGTAAGAAAATCGCTGCCGGAAGCGGGGCTTCCGTGCTGAAGAGTACGGTCTGTGGTTTTACGTTGTCCGGTACGGGACCTTACCATTCGCGATCTCCATAGTGAAACGTCACACTGCCGGGAACTACCGCGTATGTAATAAGTACATCAAAAAAGATTCTTAATGCAACTTATTTTTCACAATGACGCAACAAATAGTTCTTAAGCAAGTGTAGGAGACTATCGGTCATTTGTATTACAGAAATATAACACATGGCAGGAAATATAATAAAAAAGAGAAAAACAGCAGAAAACGCCCTGCCCTCACGGACAGGGTCGGTATCAGGCCTGCAGCAGCGACTCTCCCAGATAGTGCTTATCATCCACTACGCCGGGTAAAACAAAGAAGTAGCCCCCGCCGATGGGTTTGACGTACTCCTCCAGCGCCTCGCCGTTAAGCCGTTTCTGCACCGTCAGAAAACCCTTTTCCAGATCGTGCTGATAGCAAACGAATAACAGCCCCATATCCAGTTGTCCGGCGTTAGTGACACCCAGCGAATAGCTGTAGCCGCGGCGCATCATCAGGCTGGACTGGGTTTCCGGCGTGCGAGGATTGGCCAGACGAATATGGCTATCCAGCGCAATGACTTCGCCGCCAGGATCTTTACTGTAATCCGGGGTATCGTGTTCGTTTTTCATCCCCAGCGGCGCACCGCTGTGCTTGTCGCGGCCAAAGATCGTCTGCTGCTCCTTGAGCGGCGTCCGATCCCAGAACTCCACGTGAAACTGGATAATTCGCGCCGCCTGATAGCTGCCGCCCACGGTCCAGGCCGGCTCGTCCTGATCGGCTGTCACCCACACGACTTTATCCATCAGCGCGCTGTCGTGGCTCGGCGGGTTAGCGGTGCCGTCCTTGAATCCCAGCAGGTTGATCGGGGTCTCTTTGCCTTTACTGCGCGCCGCGCTGTCGGAGATAAACCCTTCCCGCTTCCAGCGCACGCTCAGCAGATCCGGCGTATGTTTGATGACATCGCGCAGGGCGTGGATCACCGTATCCTGAGTATTGGCGCAGATCTGCAGCAGCAGGTCGCCATGGCACAGGGCGGCATCCAGTGAATCGTTGGGGAAGCGGGTCATCGGCTGCAGTTTTTTCGGCGCTTTATCCGCCAGGCCAAAACGCTCATCAAACAGTGAATGGCCAACCGAGACGGTCATGGTCAGGTTATCCGGTGCAATCCACGCCCCTAAGATGCCGGAATCCATCGGCGGCAGCCGGGGATTCGGCGTATCCGGCGCCGGGCCGCCCTGGGTTAAAAAGGCGATACGCTGGGTCAGCAGCCGAAACAGACGCTCGAGGTCAGCTTTATCTGACGCCAGCACATCGAACGCCACCAGCATCATCGAAGCCTGCTGCGGCGTCAGGATGCCCGCCTGATGCGGGCCGTAGAAGGGCTGTTTTTCCTGACGGGCGTCGGGTGTGAGCGTCCCGGGGGAACTTTCTGCTTTTGCCGCATGCGCCACCGGGCAGCCGCCGGTGATGGCCAGCGCGCCGCCAAGCGCGCCGATCCCTTTCAGTAAGCGACGACGTGACGGCTCGTTCACGTCGTGTGGTTTCTGTTGTGCCATCGACTTAGTCCAGACCCAGGATCCCGCGCAGCTGAGCCAGATCTTCCGCCAGGGTGGTGATCGGCCCTTTCAGCGCATTACGGTCAGCGGTGGTCAGCTTATCGTAGGTCTCGAAACCGTCTGTGGTGCGATATTTGCTGAGGATGCTGTCCACTTTCTTAAAGTTGGCGTCCACTTTCGCCAGCAGCGCGCTGTTCTCTTTTTGCAGCTGCGGACGCAGCAGGTCGACGATTTTCTGTGCGCCGTCAATGTTGGCCTGGAAGTCCCACAGGTCGGTGTGGCTGTAACGATCTTCTTCGCCGCTGATCTTGCTGGCTGCGACTTCCTCAATTAATCCTGCCGCCCCGCCCACCACTTTTGACGGCGGGAACGCCAGCTCGCTGATGCGTTTTTGCAGCTCCAGCACATCGCTGTTCAGCTGATCGGCATATTTTCCCATGCCCTTGACGCTGTTATCGCCAAACAGCGCCTTTTCCAGACGGTGGAAACCGGTGAATTTCGGATCTTCCGCTTTTTTCTCGAAGTCGTCTTCGCGGGCGTCGATGCTGCCGTCAAGGTCAGAGAACAGCTCGGCAATCGGCTCAATGCGCTCGTAATGCTGGCGCGTCGGGGCGTACAGCGCTTTCGCTTTTTCGATATCGCCCGCTTTCACCGCGTCGGTAAAGGCTTTGGTGCCGCTGACCAGCTGCGCGGTTTCCGCCGTCACATAGGCCTTATAAGCGGTGATCGCGTCGCCGAGGCTCAACACCGCATCCGCTTTCGCCGCGTCTTTGGTTGCTTCGCCGGTGACAATCAGTTTCCCTTTCGGGTTGGTGAGCAGGCCGCAGGTCATATCATATTCGCCTGGCTGCAGGTTAGCGGTGAGCTTTTGGGTAAAGCCCGGCGCGATGTTCTCACGCTCTTCCACCACCATGACCCCTTTCAGAATTTCCCACTCCAGCGCTTTCTGGCTATGGTTCTGAATAATAAACTGGGTTTTACCCGCTTTAACGGTCACCTGCATCGGCTCGCACTGCTTGTCGTTGACGGTGACTTTGACCTGCGGGATATCCGCAGCCTGAGCACCCAATGCAGAGCTGAGCAGCGCGGCCACGGTCGCCCGCAGCGCATTACGGCGAAAATGAATCATCATGATCATCCCTTTCGGTAAGTAGAGTGTCGCTTATAAGCTCGCAGCGCCCGGTCAGGCAGCCCGCGAGGCAGTGGTATTATTCCGCGGCGGCAGGGCAAACAGCACCAGCGCCGGGATCAGATAAAGCAGATAGACCGCCACTTCGCTAACGCTCGGGGTCTCCTGGTAGCCGAAGATCCCTTCAAGCAGTGTGCCGAACAGCGTATGCGTCGACAGCACGTTGCTCAGATCGAAGGCCGTATCCTGGAACAGGTTCCACAGGCCAGCCTCGTGGAAGGCGCGGATCGCACCCGCGGCCAGGCCAGCGGCCACCAGCAGAATAAACAGGCTGGTCCATTTGAAGAACACGCCGAGGTTAAGGCGGATACCGCCCCAGTAGAGCAGGAAGCCCAGCACGATTGCCGTGGCCAGGCCCAGCAGCGCCCCCAGCGGCGGCCAGATGCCGACATCCTGCTGGAATGCCGCCAGCAGAAAGAAGACCGACTCCAGCCCCTCACGAGCAACGGCGAAAAAGACCATCATCACCAGCGCCCAGCCATGGTGATTACCGCGCTGCAGCGCCTTGTCCACGGCCTGCTCCAGTTGCTGTTTAACGTTGCGCGAGACATTGCGCATCCAGAAGACCATCCACGTCAGGATCACTACCGCGATGACCGCGACGATCCCCTCGAACAACTCCTGTTCGCGCTGAGGAAATTCCCCGGTGGTTTCGTTGATAAAAATGCCTAAGCCAAGACACAGCGCCGCCGCGAGGATCACGCCAATCCACATCACGCCAATCCAGTTGCCGCGCTGGGTGCGTTTCAGATAGCTGGCGATCAGGCTGACAATCAGCGCCGCCTCAAGGCCTTCGCGTAACATAATGAGAAATGGGACAAACATGCCAATACCCTTAAATGTAAAGCACCGTCAACGAATGCAAAAACAGGTAATATTTATGATAGTGATTATCATTACAATACTCAGAAACACAAGCGAAATGTTTAGAGAATGATGACTATCTGTAAATAAATCGCTGGCAAATAATGACTTACGAAAATATTCGCCTGTTATGAGGGAAAAGAATAAGCAAAGGATTTTTTACGCCAGATATTTACCCGTGGCGGCGGCTATGGCTAAATGGCGGCCTTATTGACCTGCGAAAAGAACAACATGACTGCATTTTTTCATTTCCTGCTGGCGCTGGTGGTGATCCTCGCCCTGGCCTGGCTTGTCAGCTACGACAGACAAAATATTCGTATTCGTTACATTCTCCAGTTGATTATTATCGAAATAGCGCTCGCCTTCTTTTTCCTGCACGCAGAAAGCGGCCTGTGGCTGGTGAAAAATATCTCCGGCTTTTTTGCTTCACTGTTAGGCTTTGCCGCTGAAGGGACCAATTTCGTCTTTGGCGGCATGAGCGAAAAAGGGTTAGCCTTTATTTTCCTGGGCGTCCTGTGTCCGATTGTGTTTATTTCCGCGCTGATTGGTATTCTTCAGCACTGGCGGATCCTGCCGATTTTCATTCGTGTCATCGGCACCCTGCTGTCGAAGGTAAACGGCATGGGTAAGCTGGAATCGTTCAACGCCGTCAGCTCGCTGATCCTCGGCCAGTCGGAGAACTTCATCGCCTACAAAGGCGTGCTGGGCGACCTCTCCTCACGGCGTCTGTTCACCATGGCGGCGACGGCCATGTCGACCGTATCGCTGTCGATTGTCGGCGCCTATATGACCATGCTGGATGCCAAATATGTCGTCGCGGCGCTGATCCTGAATATGTTCAGCACCTTTATCGTGCTGTCGGTGATTAACCCGACGCGGCCGGACAGCGAGCAGGAAATAAAACTCGAGAAGCTGCACGAATCGCAGAGTTTCTTTGAAATGCTCGGGGAATATATTCTGGCCGGCTTTAAAGTGGCGATGATTATTCTGGCGATGCTGATCGGCTTTATCGCCCTGATCAGCGCCATTAACGCGCTGTTCGCTACCCTGTTTGGTCTCAGCTTCCAGCAGATCCTCGGCTACGTCTTCTATCCGCTGGCCTGGCTTATCGGTATCCCGCTGAGCGATGCGCTGAACGCCGGCAGCATCATGGCCACCAAACTGGTCGCTAACGAATTTGTGGCGATGATTGAGCTGCAAAAGATTGCCGCCAGCATGACGCCGCGCGGGCTCGGCATTCTCTCGGTCTTCCTGGTGTCGTTTGCCAACTTTGCCTCGATCGGCATTATCGCCGGGGCGATCAAAGGCCTGAATGAACCGCAGGGCAATATCGTCTCCCGCTTCGGCCTGCGGCTGGTGTATAGCGCCACGCTGGTGAGCCTGCTTTCCGCCAGCTTCGCCGGGCTGGTGCTGTAAGACAAACGGCGGGGCTGCCCCCGCCGTTTACTCAGAACTGCACGCAGACCGGCTGGTCGACACGCATCACCGACTCCTGCGCGAAGCGTGATTTATAGCCCTGGCGCAGGGCTTCAATACCGGCCTCGCTCTGCGCATCGTTGCCATGGATCACCATCAGCGCCTTACTCTGCTCCCGCACCACCTGACCATTCTGGCCAAGCCACTGGCCGCGGGCATCAAACACCGTCAGCCCATCGCGAAAGCGCGGCGTGACGTCGCGGTCGACAAACTGTTGCCACTCTTCAGCAGTGATGTCTTTCCCCGCCGGGCGGCTCAGGCCGAAATAAAGCGTGGTTTGCACCATGGACCGATCCGCCGGGCAGGCGCCGGGCTTCGGCGCGCGGGTCGACGAACTTCCACCCGCCACGCAGCCGCTGAGTAACCCTGCCAGCACCAGCGCCATTGCACCCTGTCTGAACGTCATCTTTGCTATCCTCATTGTTATTAGTCAGGAAATATCAGCGGATTTTCAAATAATTAGCAAGGGTTATAATATTCCGGCCCGGCAACAGGCAAAAAAAAGCCCGCCAACGGCGGGCTCGTGAGCGTCAGATGACCTTACTCAGCCGTGGCGCGTACCGGCGGCGGCGTATGATAATGGGCATCCGCTTCGGCGAAGCGCTGCTGCATGCTGGCCGACGGCGCTTTATCCAGCAGGCTAAAGACCACAATCCCCAGGCTACCGAAGATAAAGCCCGGAATAATTTCATACAGGCCCAGCCAGCCAAACTGCTTCCAGACGATCACGGTCAGGGCGCCAATCACCATCCCGGCCAGCGCGCCGTTACGGGTCATGCGCGACCACATCACCGAGAACAGCACCACCGGACCAAAGGCGGCGCCGAAGCCAGCCCAGGCGTAGCTCACCAGTCCCAGCACGCGGTTTTCCGGATTGGCCGCCAGGGCAATCGCCACCAGGGCAACCACCAGCACCATCATACGGCCCACCCACACCAGCTCTTTCTGGCCGGCGTTTTTACGCAGGAAGGCTTTATACAAATCTTCGGTGATTGCGCTGGAGCAGACCAGCAACTGACAGCTCAGGGTGGACATCACCGCCGCCAGAATCGCCGACAACAGGATCCCGGCAATCCACGGGTTAAACAGGATTTGCGCCAGTTCGATAAACACGCGCTCGGCATTCTGATTAACCGCGCCCGCCAGGCTCGGGTTGTTATTGAAGTAGGCGATACCAAAGAAGCCGACCGCCACCGCGCCCGCCAGGCACAAGATCATCCAGGTCATACTGATGCGACGCGCGTGGACGATGCTGTGGTGCGAATCCGCCGCCATAAAGCGCGCCAGAATATGCGGCTGACCGAAATAGCCCAGCCCCCAGCCCATCAGCGAAATAATCGCCACGAAGTTCAGCCCCTTGAGCATGTCGATATTTTCGATGCTCTTTTGCTTAATGACTTCCAGCGAATCCCCAAAGCCGCCGACGGAAATAATCACGATCACCGGGGTGAGGATCAGGGCAAAAATCATCAGGCTGGCCTGCACGGTGTCGGTCCAGCTGACGGCGAGGAAACCGCCGACGAAGGTATAGATAATCGTCGCCGCCGCCCCGGCCCACAGTGCGGTTTCATAACTCATGCCGAAGGTGCTTTCAAACAGACGCGCCCCCGCCACAATTCCCGATGCACAATAGATGGTAAAGAACAGCAGAATAACCAGCGCTGAAATAATTCTCAGCACCCGGCTTTTATCTTCAAAACGGCCGGTAAAATAATCGGGCAGCGTCAGGGCGTTATTATTCACCTCGGTATGCACGCGCAGGCGCCCGGCTACCAGCTTCCAGTTAATCCACGCCCCCAGCGTTAAGCCAATGGCAATCCAGCTTTCGGAAATCCCGGAGAGAAAAATGGCGCCCGGCAGGCCCATCAGCAGCCAGCCGCTCATATCCGAGGCGCCGGCGGAAAGCGCGGTCACAAATGGCCCCAGACTCCGCCCCCCGAGAATATAATCATCAAAGTTTTTGGTCGAACGCCAGGCTATAAACCCTATTAAAACCATACCAAAAATATAAACAATAAATGTCACCAGCATCGGTGTGCTAATAGCCATGCAAAGTCTCCAGAATTTTTATCGACAGCATCCCGCTTCGTCGTTTTTTTCCACTACCGGAACGGGGTAATGGTGCGTTGTTTAATTGGGCGACCGTATCCTGACGGAAGCTTCGGTTTTTCACAAATGATTTAACACAGCATTTACACGAAAACCCGACAGCGCAAAACGTCATTTTTTTAGAGGTTGCACTCTCTCACGTTTTTAAAGGTTGCACCAAACAAAAGTGTTAACTCACGCATACAAATACCCTATGAGCACGGGGTTAAAATTCTGCTATTTTAGGCATTATTTTTAACAAATCCGCCATTTCACGGCTTGCGTCACAAGCCACAATTAACAAGGTTGCACAAAGTTGCAACATAGTGGATATTTCCATGCAACCGCATAAGCCTAACGATAAATGACAGGAGTTTTGAGCATGGGCACCACCACCATGGGTGTTAAGCTTGACGACGCAACTCGCGAGCGCATTAAGTCCGCCGCGAGCCGTATTGACCGCACGCCGCACTGGCTGATTAAACAGGCCATCTTCAATTATCTGGAAAAGCTGGAAAACGATGAGACGCTGCCTGAGCTGCCGGCGCTTCTGAACGGCGCCGCCAATGAAAGCGATGAAGCGGGTTCACCGGCGGAAGAGCCGTATCAACCGTTCCTCGAATTTGCCGAGCAGATCCTGCCGCAGTCGGTGAGCCGCGCAGCGATCACCGCCGCCTGGCGTCGCCCGGAAACCGACGCGGTGCCGATGCTGCTGGAACAGGCCCGACTGCCGCAGTCGCTGGGCGAACAGGCGCACAAGCTGGCGTATCAGCTGGCGGAAAAACTGCGCAACCAGAAGACCGCCAGCGGCCGCGCCGGCATGGTGCAGAGTCTGCTGCAGGAGTTCTCCCTCTCCTCACAGGAAGGGGTGGCGCTGATGTGCCTGGCGGAAGCCCTGCTGCGTATTCCGGATAAAGCCACCCGCGATGCGCTGATCCGCGACAAAATCAGCAACGGCAACTGGCAGTCGCACATCGGCCGCAGCCCGTCGTTGTTCGTCAACGCCGCCACCTGGGGGCTGCTGTTTACCGGGAAACTGGTGTCGACCCATAACGAGACCAGCCTCTCCCGCTCCCTGAACCGCATCATCGGTAAGAGCGGCGAACCGCTGATCCGCAAGGGCGTGGATATGGCGATGCGCCTGATGGGCGAGCAGTTCGTCACCGGCGAAACCATCGCCGAAGCGCTGGCTAACGCCCGCAAGCTGGAAGAAAAAGGGTTCCGCTACTCCTACGATATGCTCGGCGAAGCGGCGCTGACCGCCGCCGACGCTCAGGCCTATATGGTCTCTTATCAGCAGGCGATCCACGCCATCGGCAAAGCCTCCAACGGCCGCGGCATTTATGAAGGGCCGGGCATCTCCATTAAGCTCTCCGCGCTGCACCCGCGCTACAGCCGCGCGCAGTATGACCGGGTGATGGAAGAGCTTTACCCGCGTCTGAAATCGCTGACCCTGCTGGCGCGCCAGTACGATATCGGCATCAACATCGACGCCGAAGAGGCCGATCGCCTGGAGATCTCCCTCGATCTGCTGGAAAAACTCTGTTTCGAGCCAGAGCTGGCCGGCTGGAACGGCATCGGCTTTGTTATTCAGGCCTACCAGAAGCGCTGTCCGTTTGTTATTGATTACCTGATTGACCTCGCCACCCGCAGCCGCCGTCGCCTGATGATCCGTCTGGTGAAAGGCGCCTACTGGGATAGCGAAATCAAACGCGCGCAGATGGAAGGCCTCGAAGGCTATCCGGTCTACACTCGCAAGGTCTATACCGACGTCTCCTACCTTGCCTGCGCGAAAAAGCTGCTGGCGGTGCCGAACCTGATTTACCCGCAGTTCGCCACCCACAACGCCCATACCCTGGCGGCTATCTACCAGCTGGCGGGCCAGAACTACTACCCGGGCCAGTATGAGTTCCAGTGCCTGCACGGCATGGGCGAACCGCTGTACGAGCAGGTGGTGGGCAAAGTCGCCGACGGCAAACTGAACCGGCCGTGCCGGATCTACGCCCCGGTGGGCACCCACGAAACGCTGCTGGCGTATCTGGTGCGCCGTCTGCTGGAAAACGGCGCCAATACCTCTTTCGTCAACCGTATCGCGGACAATACCCTGCCGCTGGACGAGCTGGTGGCCGACCCGGTCAGCGCGGTAGAAAAACTGGCGCAGCAGGAAGGCCAGGCCGGCCTGCCGCATCCGAAAATCCCGCTGCCGCGCGATCTCTACGGCAGCGGCCGCAGCAACTCCGCCGGTCTCGATCTGGCGAACGAGCACCGTCTGGCCTCCCTCTCCTCTTCCCTGCTCAACAGCGCCCTGCATAAATGGCAGGCATTACCGATGCTGGAGCAGCCGGTGGCCGAAGGCGAAATGCAGCCGGTGGTTAACCCGGCAGAGCCGAAAGATATCGTCGGCTACGTCCGCGAAGCCAGCGACGCCGAAGTGCAGCAGGCGCTGACCAGCGCTATCAACAATGCGCCGATCTGGTTTGCCACCCCGCCGCAGGAGCGCGCCGCCATTCTTGAGCGCGCCGCGGTGCTGATGGAAAGCCAGATGCCGACCCTGATGGGGATCCTGGTGCGCGAGGCGGGTAAAACCTTCAGCAACGCCATCGCCGAAGTACGCGAAGCCGTCGACTTCCTGCACTATTATGCCGGCCAGGTGCGCGACGATTTCGATAATGAAACCCACCGCCCGCTGGGCCCGGTGGTCTGTATCAGCCCGTGGAACTTCCCGCTGGCGATCTTCACCGGCCAGATTGCCGCCGCGCTGGCGGCCGGCAACAGCGTGCTGGCGAAACCAGCCGAGCAGACGCCGCTTATCGCCGCCCAGGGCGTGGCGATTCTGCTGGAGGCCGGCGTGCCGCCGGGCGTTATTCAACTGCTGCCGGGCCGCGGGGAGACCGTGGGCGCCGCGCTAACCTCCGATGAGCGCGTACGCGGCGTGATGTTCACCGGCTCCACCGAAGTGGCGACGCTGCTGCAGCGTAATATTGCCAGCCGCCTCGACCCCCAGGGTCGCCCGACGCCGCTGATCGCTGAAACCGGTGGGATGAACGCGATGATCGTCGACTCGTCGGCGCTGACCGAGCAGGTGGTGATCGACGTCCTGGCTTCCGCGTTCGACAGCGCCGGCCAGCGCTGCTCCGCCCTGCGCGTCCTCTGCCTGCAGGAAGAGGTCGCCGACCATACGTTGACCATGCTGCGCGGCGCCATGAGCGAGTGCCGGATGGGCAATCCGGGCCGGCTGACCACCGATATCGGCCCGGTTATCGATGCGGAAGCGAAAGAGAATATTGAACGCCATATTCAGGCGATGCGCGCCAAAGGACGCACCGTCTACCAGGCGGTGCGCGAGAATAGCGAAGACGCAAGCGAATGGCGCCACGGGACCTTTGTGCCGCCGACGCTTATCGAACTCGATAGCTTCGACGAGCTGAAAAAAGAGGTCTTCGGCCCGGTGCTGCACGTGGTGCGCTATAACCGTAACGAGCTGGACAAACTGGTGGAGCAGATTAACGCCTCTGGCTACGGCCTGACGCTCGGCGTGCATACCCGCATCGACGAGACCATCGCCCAGGTCACCGGCAGCGCGAAGGTGGGCAACCTGTACGTCAACCGCAATATGGTTGGCGCGGTGGTCGGCGTGCAGCCGTTCGGCGGCGAAGGGTTGTCCGGTACCGGTCCGAAAGCCGGCGGTCCGCTGTATCTGTACCGTCTGCTCTCCAGCCGTCCGCAGGACGCGGTTGGCGTGACCTTCGCCCGCCAGGATGCGGAGCGCCCGCTGGACGCCCAGCTGAAAACGCTGCTGGAAAAACCGCTGCAGGCGCTGCAGCAGTGGGCGGCGGGCCGTCCTGAGCTGCAGGCGCTGTGCCAGCAGTACAGCGAGCAGGCGCAAAGCGGCACCCAACGCCTGCTGCCGGGGCCAACCGGCGAGCGCAACACCCTGACGCTGATGCCGCGCGACCGTGTGCTGTGCGTCGCGGATAACGAACAGGATGCGCTGATCCAGCTGGCGGCTGTGCTGGCGGTCGGCTGTGAAGTACTGTGGCCGGACAGCGCCCTGCAGCGCGATCTGGCGAAGAAGCTGCCGCGGGAGGTCAGCGAGCGCATTCGCTTTGCCAAAGCGGAGCAGTTACCTGACCAGGCCTTCGACGCGGTTATCTACCACGGCGATTCCGACCAGCTGCGCGAGCTGTGCGAGCAGGTGGCGGCGCGCGACGGGGCGATAGTCTCCGTGCAGGGCTTCGCCCGCGGCGAAACCAACCTGCTGCTGGAGCGGCTGTATATTGAGCGCTCGCTGAGCGTTAACACCGCGGCGGCAGGCGGTAACGCCAGCCTGATGACCATCGGCTAAAACAGGCGCCCCCGGTGGCGCTGCGCTTACCGGGGCTACATAACACCGCCAAAGAGTAGCCCGGATAAGGCGCTGTGCGCCGCCATCCGGGAAATCGGCGCTGTGATCAGCTAATGACAGCCGACGTCAGCTGTGTTTAATTAAGGCTCCCGGACGGGAGCCTTTTTTATGGGAGCAGAACAATGAAACGCAAGTTATTTGCCGTGATGGCCCTGCTGGCCAGCGGCGCGGCGCTGGCGGACGAGTGCAGCAACGCCAATACCCAAACCGAAATGAATCAGTGCGCGGCCGCGCAGTATCAGGCGGCCGACAAAAAGCTGAATGACACCTGGCAGCAGGCCCTGCAGCGGGCGGTGGGTAAGCAACAAACATTACTGAAGCAGGCGCAGCAGGCATGGATCGCCCTGCGCGACGCCGATTGCGCCTTTCTCGCGTCCGGCGCCGAAGGCGGCAGCATGCAGCCGATGCTGGTAAGCCAGTGCATGACCGATAAGAGCGTGGAGCGGGAGTCTTTCCTCGCCTCGCTGCTGCAGTGCGAGGATGGCGATCAAAGCTGCCCGCTGCCGCCGGCCAATTAACGGACGCGAATGCCTTCGATAATCATCCGCTGGACATTATCGACCGTTTGTTCAAAAAAGGCCGCATCCTGCAGCGTGGCGCCGGTGACCGCCTCCACCTGGGTGGCGAAGTCGGCGTAATGCTGGGTGGTGGCCCAGATCATAAAGATTAAATGCTGCGGATCGACCGGCGCCAGCTTGCCGCGGTCGATCCAGCCGGAGACAATCGCCGATTTCTCATCGACCAGCGCTTTCAGGTCCCCGGTCAGTTCGCCCATCAGCAGCGGCGCCCCCTGCAGCATCTCGAGGCAGAAAAGCTTCGAGGCCTGGGGGTGATCGCGGGACACCTCCAGCTTCAGGCGAATATATTCGCGGATCGCCACCAGCGGGCTGATATCCTCGCGAAACGCCTTCAGCGGCGCCAGCCAGATGGCGAGGATCTGCTGCAGGACAGCCACATACAGCGCCTCTTTCGAAGGGTAGTAATAGAGCAGATTGGTTTTCGATACCCCGGCGCGCTCAGCCACCTGCTCCAGTCGCGTACCGTGAATACCAAATTGCGAAAATGCCTCCAGCGCGGCGGCCAGGATGGCCTCCTTTTTGGCGCTGACCGCTTGTGAACGTTTGCCGCTTTTCTTCACCGCGCCCTGTGCCATACATCCTCTCCTTCAGTTGATGCCACCAGCATAGCAAAAGCCCTTCGCCGACACGACCCCATGCACCCTGATTGCGCATGACTGCCGTTTTTTCGTGCACTGATTTTGACCATCCAGTCCACTTTTTTATCGTCATTTTTGGCAACCCAATAGCAACACATTAATAACATTAGCATTTATAAAACTGGCATTGCCTTTGCTTTACCTTTTCTGCGAGGTGGTCCAGGGAGAGGCAGGATGCCGCACCACCGCAACTCCATCTTCCATGACTGCAGAGAGGTAGGTATGAAAATTGGTGTTTTCGTTCCCATTGGCAACAACGGCTGGCTGATCTCCACCCATGCCCCGCAGTATATGCCGACCTTCGAACTGAATAAGGCTATCGTGCAGAAGGCCGAGCACTACCATTTCGACTTCGCGCTCTCCATGATCAAGCTGCGCGGCTTCGGCGGGAAAACTGAATTCTGGGATCACAACCTGGAGTCCTTCACCCTGATGGCCGGCCTGGCCGCGGTGACCTCGAAGATCCAGATCTACGCCACCGCCGCCACCCTGACGCTGCCGCCGGCGATTGTCGCCCGAATGGCCTCCACTATCGACTCCATCTCCGGCGGCCGGTTTGGCGTCAATCTGGTGACCGGCTGGCAAAAACCGGAATATGACCAGATGGGCATGTGGCCGGGAGATGACTATTTCGCCAGCCGCTATGACTATCTCACCGAATACGTTCAGGTGCTCCGTGACCTGTGGGGCACCGGGCGCAGCGATTTCAAAGGTGATTACTTCACCATGAACGACTGCCGGGTCAGCCCGCGCCCTTCGCAGCCGATGAAGGTGATCTGCGCCGGGCAGAGCGATGCCGGTATGGCCTTCTCCGCCCAGCACGCGGACTACAACTTCTGCTTTGGCAAAGGAGTCAACACGCCAACGGCCTTTGCCCCAACCGCCGCACGCATGATGCAGGCGGCGGAAAAAACCGGCCGCGACGTGGGGTCCTATGTGCTGTTTATGGTGATCGCCGACGAAACCGACGAGGCGGCGCGCGCCAAATGGGAACATTACAAAGCGGGCGCCGATGAAGAAGCGCTGGCGTGGCTCACCGAGCAGAGTCAGAAAGACACCCGCTCCGGCAGCGATACCAACGTGCGCCAGATGGCCGACCCCACCTCGGCGGTCAACATTAACATGGGCACCCTTGTCGGATCGTATGCCAGCGTCGCGCGGATGCTCGATGAAGTGGCGAGCGTGCCCGGCACCGACGGCGTGCTGCTGACCTTTGATGATTTTCTTGCCGGCATCGACGCCTTTGGCGAACGCATTCAGCCGCTGATGCGCTGCCGGGACCACATTGCTCCTGTTACCCGTGAGGTGGCCTGATGATTACCCTTCCCGCTCGCCCGGAATCCCTGACCTTCGCGCCGCAGCAGAGCGCGCTGATTGTGGTCGATATGCAGAATGCCTACGCCAGTCAGGGCGGTTATCTGGATCTCGCCGGCTTTGACGTCTCCGCCACCCGGCCGGTTATCGACAATATTAATACCGCCGTCGCCGCCGCCCGCGCCGCGGGCATGCTGATTATCTGGTTCCAGAATGGCTGGGATGACCAGTATGTTGAAGCTGGCGGCCCGGGCTCGCCGAACTATCACAAATCCAACGCGCTGAAAACGATGCGTCAGCGTCCGGAGCTGCAGGGCAAGCTGCTGGCGAAAGGCGGCTGGGATTATCAGCTGGTGGATGAGCTGACGCCGCAGGAAGGCGATATCGTGTTGCCGAAACCGCGTTACAGCGGCTTCTTTAACACCCCGCTCGACAGCATTTTACGCAGCCGCGGCATACGCCACCTGGTGTTCACCGGGATCGCTACCAACGTCTGCGTCGAATCGACGCTGCGCGATGGCTTCTTTCTCGAATACTTCGGCATCGTGCTGGAGGATGCCACCCATCAGGCCGGCCCGGCCTTCGCCCAGCAGGCGGCGCTGTTCAATATTGAAACCTTTTTCGGCTGGGTCAGCGACGTCGAGAGCTTCTGCCACGCGCTGTCCCCCGCCACCCCGCTGTCTTTAGCCAAGGAGAAACGTTATGCCTAAACAGGTGATTATTCCGCCAGGCACCACCACGCCGATTGCCCCCTTTGTTCCGGGAACGCTCGCCGACGGGGTGGTCTACGTCTCGGGCACCCTTCCGTTTGATAAGCAAAACAATGTGGTGCACATCGGCGACCCAAAGGCGCAAACCCGCCACGTGCTGGAGACCATCAAGAGCGTTATCGAAACGGCGGGCGGGAGTATGGCGGATGTGACTTTCAACAGCATCTTTATCACCGACTGGACAAATTACGCCGCGATTAACGAGGTCTACGCCGAGTTCTTCCCCGGCGATAAACCGGCCCGCTTCTGCATTCAGTGCGGACTGGTGAAGCCTGATGCGCTGGTGGAAATCGCCAGCGTCGCCCATATCGGCACCCCGACATGATGAGGCTCAATATTGCTCCAGCCCCATGGCCCGGCGCGCCGGTGGTGGTCCTCAGCGCCGGTCTGGGCGGCGGCGGCGGCTACTGGCTGGCGCAGCGCGCGGCGCTGGAGGCACAGTATCAGCTGGTGAGTTATGACCATAACGGGACCGGGGAAAACGCCGGCCCGCTGCCCGCCGACTACAGCATGGCGACGATGGCCCAGGAGCTGCTCAGCGCCCTGCAGGCGGCGGGGATCACCCGCTTTGCGCTGGTGGGCCACGCCCTGGGGGCGCTGATTGGCCTGCAGCTGGCGCTCGATCGCCCCGAGGCGGTGAGCGCCCTGGTGCTGGTCAACGGCTGGCTGACGCTGTCGCCACACACCCGCCGCTGCTTCCTGGTGCGCGAGCGTCTGCTGCATGCCGGCGGCGCGCAGGCGTGGGTTGAAGCGCAACCGCTGTTTCTCTACCCGGCGGAATGGATGGCCGCGCGCCTGCCGCGCCTCGAAGCGGAAGATGCGCTTGCCATCAGCCATTTTCAGGGCAAGGAGAATCTGCTGAAGCGGCTGCAGGCCCTGAAGCAGGCTGATTTTTCACGCCGTGCTGCGGCCATCGCCTGCCCGACGCTGATTGTCAGCGCCGCTGACGACCTGCTGGTCCCGGCCTCCTGCTCCCGCGTGCTGCAGGCGGCGATCCCCGGCAGCCAGCGTGTGGAGATGCCGTGGGGCGGCCATGCCTGTAACGTCACCGACGCCGATACGTTTAATACCATTTTATGCGACGGGCTGGCCGCTATGCTGCCGGTCGCCAGGGAGATCCGATGAACGACGCGATAAACCACACGGCCTGCGAGATGCTGTTTACCCAGGCCCGGACCCATAACGGCTGGCTGGATAAACCGGTGAGCGACGCGCAACTGCAGGCCATCTGGGACCTGATGAAAATGGGGCCTACCTCCGCCAACTGTTCGCCGGCGCGCATCGTGTTCGTGCGCAGCGCGGAAGGCAAAGAGAAACTCCGCCCAACGCTCTCCAGCGGCAATCTGCAGAAAACCATGCAGGCGCCGGTGACCGCCATCGTGGCATGGGATAGCGCCTTCTACGATCGGCTGCCGACCCTGTTTCCCCACGGTGACGCCCGCAGCTGGTTTACCTCCAGCCCGCAGCTGGCGGAAGAGACCGCGTTTCGCAACAGCTCGCTGCAGGCGGCGTACCTGATTTTCGCCTGCCGCGCGCTGGGCCTCGACACCGGGCCGATGTCCGGTTTTGACCGGGAAAAAGTCGACGCGGCGTTTTTCGCCGACAACGGCTGGAAAAGCAACCTGCTGGTAAATATCGGCTATGGCGACCCCGGCAAGCTGTATGGTCGCCTGCCGCGTCTGTCCTTTGATGAAGCCTGCCTGCTGGCATAAGGAGTTTGCGATGGAGTTAGCGGACAAAGCGAGTTTTCGTGACGCCATGGCCCACGTCGGCGCCGCGGTTAACATTATTACCACCGATGGCCCGGCGGGCCGGGCGGGGTTCACCGCCAGCGCGGTCTGCAGCGTTACCGACACGCCGCCGACCCTGCTGGTCTGCCTGAACCGCTCGGCCTCGGTGTGGCCGGTGTTCAGCGAACACCACACGCTGTGCGTCAATACCCTGGCGGCCGGACAGGAGGCCCTGTCGACGCTGTTTGGCGGTAAAACGGCAATGGACGAGCGCTTTGCCGCCGCCGACTGGCAGACCGGCGCCACCGGCTGTCCGCGGCTGGAGGCGGCGCTGGTCAGCTTCGACTGCCGCATCGACCAGCGCGTCAGCGTCGGGACGCACGACATCCTGTTTTGTCACGTCGTGGCCATTACCCGTCACCCGGAGCCCCGGGGACTGATGTGGTTTGACCGCGGTTATCACACGCTTATGCGACCCGCTTGTTAACCTTTAACCCGGGATATCATCATGGCACTCTTCGATTTTCCTCGCTGGAAGTTGACCTCCCCGGCCGCTGAGTCCGGCGTTGTCGCCCCCGATGAACGCTTGTCGGCCGGACAAACGCTGGTGATGGGCGTGCAGCACGCCGTTGCGATGTTCGGTGCGACGGTGCTGATGCCGTTGTTGATGGGGCTCGACCCCAACCTGTCGATTCTGATGTCGGGCGTCGGCACTCTGCTGTTCTTTGTCGTCACCGGCGGACGGGTGCCGAGCTATCTCGGCTCCAGCGCCGCTTTTGTCGGGGTGGTGATCGCCATTACCGGCTTTAACGGCCAGGGGCTGAACCCTCATCTGAGCGTCGCCCTTGGCGGGATCATCGCCTGCGGGCTGGTTTACACCCTGATTGGTCTGGTGGTGATGAAGATCGGCACCCGCTGGATCGAGCGCCTGATGCCGCCGGTGGTGACCGGCGCGGTGGTGATGGCAATCGGCCTGAACCTGGCGCCGATTGCCGTGCGCAGCGTGTCCGCCAGCGCCTTCGACAGCTGGATGGCGGTGTTGACCGTGCTCTGCATCGGCATAGTCGCGGTATTTACCCGCGGGATGCTGCAGCGTCTGCTGATCCTGGTCGGCCTGATCGTCGCCTGCGCACTGTACGCCCTGCTGGCTAACGGCTTTGGCCTTGGCAAGCCGCTGGACTTCTCCCCCCTCGCCCAAGCGGCGTGGTTCGGGCTGCCGCACTTTACCACCCCATCCTTTAACGGTCAGGCGATGATGTTGATTGCGCCGGTCGCGGTGATCCTGGTAGCCGAGAACCTCGGGCACCTGAAGGCCGTCGCCGGGATGACCGGGCGCAATATGGACCCGTACATGGGGCGCGCCTTCGTCGGCGACGGGCTGGCGACCATGCTCTCCGGCTCGGTGGGCGGCAGCGGGGTCACGACCTATGCGGAGAACATTGGCGTCATGGCGGTAACCAAGGTCTATTCGACGCTGGTCTTTGTCGCCGCGGCGCTGATTGCCATGCTGCTCGGCTTCTCGCCGAAGTTTGGCGCATTAATCCACACCATTCCCGGGCCGGTGATCGGCGGCGCCTCGATCGTGGTGTTTGGCTTAATTGCCGTCGCCGGGGCGCGGATCTGGGTGCAAAACCGGGTCGACCTCAGTCAGAACAGCAATCTGATCATGGTGTCTGTCACCCTGGTGCTGGGCGCAGGGGATTTCGCGCTGTCGCTGGGCGGCTTTACGCTGGGCGGGATTGGCACGGCCACCTTCGGGGCGATCCTGCTGCACGCGCTGCTTCATCGCGGGACGCGCGAGGCGAAGGAGGCCAGGGTAACGCCGGTGTAAGCCACATTAGCGCGGTGTTGGCACGTGGGCCTGGGTGGTGTGAGCCTGTAGGTCGGATAAGGCATTTATGCCGCCATCCGGCACCGCCGCAGGTACGGAGCCTGACCGACCGGCGGCGCTGCGCTGGCGCGGGCCGACTGACCGTCAGGGCTGGATAATTTGATACGGTTATCGGTTTGCAACGGTTTCACCCCGGAAAATCGGTTGTTCTGTGTTATTTCCGGGCAGATGGCGCTCCCGATAGGTCTTCTGCGTTATGCCTCTCCTGGCGCAGGGAGCGCACAGGGGGCGGCCAGTCGCCGCCGCCCCCTGTACCCCCGGGCTCCGGCCAGCAACATCGCCACTGCGTGGTGCCTTCGACTTATCCCTGCAGGCTTCGGGTCGGGCCGAGGCAGCGTCCCTGCAAAACACGGCCCTCAGCCCGCATCCATGCGGGCTGCCCCGGCCTTCCGGGAACGTCTCAGCGATGTTGAGGCCGCCAACACCGGCAGTTTCAGCAGCCCCTACGCCAGCGGTGAGTTGGGGTTGTAGGCCGGGCAAGGCGTGAGCCGCCACCCGGCATAAAAGCGACGCCGTGCCTGATGTCATCGCCCGGCGGCGCTGCGCTGGCGCGGGCCTGGAGTCAATCAGAGCCGGACGAGTAGGCCAGCCAGGATAAGCGCCGCTGTAGGATCAGAAGCGTAAAATTATGGCTCGCGGCGATCGGCCAGGTCCGTGAGCGGCTGCGCATCGTCGTTTGTGGAAACCTGCGGCGGCGACTTGCGCTTCCACTTCAGCTCGCTTACCAGCACTCCCGCGAGGATCAAGACGCAGCCGAGCAGAGCCAGCAGCGGCAGACGCTCACCGGCCAGCCGGCCAAAAATACCGGCCCATACCGGTTCACCGGTATAGATAAGGGTGGCGCGCGTCGGCGAGACGCTGCGCTGCGCCCAGTTCATGGTCACCTGAATGATCGCGCTGAAAATCCCCAGCCCCAGCGCGACGCCGAGCAGGGCCGTCGTCAACGGCGGAACCGCCTCACCCGCCGGCTTCATGGCGGCGAAAGCCACCAGCGACGCGGTCGCCAGTTGCACGACCGTCACCCGGCGGACATCGACTTTCCCGGCCCAGGCGCTGATAAGGATAATCTCCGCCGCGATCGCCAGCGCGCTCGCCAGAGTAATCATCTCCCCCACGCCAAGCGCCAGCAGATTATTTTCCGGCCCGGCCAGCAGGATCAAACCGATAAACGCCAGCACAATCCCCACGCAGGACATCACCCCCGGCATACGACCCAGGCACAGCCACTGCAGCAGCGGTACCAGCGGCACATACATCGCCGTGATAAAGGCAGATTTACTGCTGGAGATCGACTGCAGTCCCCAGGTCTGCAGGCCATACCCCAGCGCAATCGCCACGCCAATCGCCACCCCCGCCTTCACCTCCAGCCACGTCAGCCCTCGCAGGGTGCGCAGCGAGAGCAGGCCCACCGCCAGCGCGGCAGTCGCGAAACGCAGACCGACAAAAAACAGCGGCCCGCTGAGGCTCACCGCATACTGCACGGCAAGGAACGTCCCTCCCCAGAACATGGTGATCATGATGAGAAGCGCTTCCTGGCGGGTAATGGAGAATTTTAACGAAGACATAAGGCAGCCATGACGATTAACGGGCGACCAGTGTGCAATCCGCCCGGCGGGAGCGCAACCACCGACAGATAAAAAAACCGCCGGCAGATGCCGGCGGCGAGGGCGATGCGGTTGGGTCGGGGAGATTAACACCGCATCAAAGAGAACAGTGCGAGTCGCGCGTTAACTTTCACGACTACCGTGACTGTTTTTACCCCCTTTTTTGCCAGCCTCTGAGGCGCGCTGAGGGTCATTTTTAAAATTCCCCCCGCTATGCTGGCCACCTTTACGTCCTGCTTCTGATGCTCTTTCACGGTCTTCAGCAAAGTTGCCAGAACCGCCACGATGGTTTGCCATTACTGACCTCCATTAGGTTAGACATCATAGTGCATTACGCGGGAGCGGCGACGCCGCTGTCTTACCGCGTATCTATAAGGTTAGTGAATGACTGCCGCTGACGGCGGCAAATGAAATATCCAGAAACAAACCCGGGCGAAAAAAGCCCCCTCGCGGCGCGTACGGGTTCTAACCTGCTCTGCTGGCGGAGAAAAAATAGTCGGCAAAAATGTATCCTGATGCTACACCCTTGCCACACCGGCCAAAATAGCAGGCACAACGCTTCCTCCTTCTCTCCCTTTCAGGCCGCGCGGTGCAAGGAAAAGTAAATAATGCTTTGTCATTTTGTTATAAATCAAATAAATGCCCGTTGGATTTGCACTCTCCGGCGGAGGCTTTATCTTTAAAGGTAACCAGCCATTTGGCTGGCTTATAACGCAACCGAGGAGTGATGGAAATGGCTAAAATTCTGGTGCTTTATTATTCCATGTATGGACACATTGAAACCATGGCTCACGCCGTCGCCGATGGGGCAAACCGGGTGGATGGCGTTGAGGTGGTTGTGAAGCGCGTGCCGGAAACCATGCAGGCTGAAGCATTTGCCAAAGCAGGCGGGAAAACGCAAAACGCGCCCGTCGCCACGCCGCAGGAGCTGGCAGAGTATGACGCCATCATCTTTGGTACCCCAACTCGTTTCGGCAACATGTCCGGTCAGATGCGCACCTTCCTCGATCAAACCGGCGGTCTGTGGGCGTCCGGCGCCCTGTACGGCAAGATCGCCAGCGTATTCAGCTCAACCGGCACCGGCGGCGGACAGGAACAAACCATTACCTCGACCTGGACGACGCTGGCCCACCACGGCATGATCATCGTCCCGATCGGCTACGGCGCCCAGGAGCTGTTTGATATTTCCCAGGTCCGCGGCGGTACCCCTTATGGCGCGACCACCATCGCCGGCGGAGACGGCTCGCGTCAGCCGAGCGAGGAAGAGTTAGCCATCGCCCGCTATCAGGGCGAACATGTCGCCAAACTGGCCGTTAAAGTCCACGGCTAATCTTCTGCAGGAGGAGTAACATGCCAACTCAAGAAGCAAAAGCACATCGCGTCGGCGAATGGGCAAGTTTACGTAACACCTCGCCGGAGATCGCCGAGGCGATTTTCGAAGTCGCCCACTACGATGAAAAACTGGCGGAGCAAATCTGGGAAGAAGGCAGCGACGAAGTGCTGGCGCTGGCCTTTGCCAAAACCGATAAAGATGCGCTGTTCTGGGGTGAACAGACGATTGAGCGTAAAAACGTCTAGGACGTTTATTTCCGCCAGGTCTCGCCCTAACCTGCTAAAAAACCCGGATTGCTCCGGGTTTTTTACATTATTTCGCCGCCTCGTTGATCACCTTTTTAAAGGTCTCCAGCGGACAGAATCCCTGATCGTCAACCGGGCAGCCGTTAAGCGCCAGGGTGACCCGCTGCGGCGGGGCCTGCAGGGTTAACGCGTCGGCGTTACGCAGCTGTTCAGTACTTTGATAGACATACTCAATCTTCATCAGATCGCGATTACCGGCGCTGTCATGCCAGCGCTGAAACAGCAGTTTGCCGCCAATGGGCGTGCGCTCGTACTGGCCAGGTAGTTGATAAGGCTTAAAGTCCAGGGCCGTCAGCAGCGAGGCGATATTCGAGTCGTGCCCCACCAGCAGCGTGACTTTCGCCTTGTTGGCCTCCTCGCCCACCAGCGCGTTATCGATATATTTAACCAGCGGTTTGGCGACGTTTTGCGCCACTGCCGTCGAGGTAAACAGACTATCCTGGTAGCCGTTTTTCAGCTTCGACAGCACCTGCCATTGCTTATCGCTGGTGATTTCCCCCCACGCCACCTGGTCTTTCGGGAAACCTTCATAATATTGCAGGGTGAAGGCGTCCACCAGCGAGTTGCCCACCTTCAGCGGACCGGAAACCCCCGGCTCCTGTTGATAACCGGCGCTAAAGGTATCCTTACCCTCGCTCAGCGAGCAGACCTGCTTCTCTTTGCAGGAGGGCGAGTTGCGGTAATCGATCATCGTCTCCAGCAGCTTATAGCTCTCGGTCAGTTGCATCCCCTGACGCTCTTTTTCCATCGCCTGCAGCGCTTTCTCGCGAAACGCGGGGGAGTCGTCGGTAATAACCGGGTTGAAGATCGGGTCCATGGTGCCCATCTGCGGCTGATGGTGCACCGTGATACCGCAGCCCGGGAACGCGCCGGTGATAAAGAACTGCGCGGTGGCGACGGTGCGCTGCAGGCTGTTGGCATAGGCGTAAACCGCGTTTTCCGGCGGGCACTCACCGCCGGTCACCAGCTTCTGCTGCGCCAGCCATTCGCGCATATAGTGGCCCATATACACCTCCAGCACGCCGCCTTTGGTGGTCAGCTGGCCGCCCGGCACATCCCACTGCGGCCAGGCCTTGGCGGTGGACTGCTCGAGCACGCTGCCGTTATTGGCCAGCGGCGCACGCAGGTTGTGACGGCTCATGATCAGCACCTGCTGCAGCTGATACCCCTCCGGGGCGGCCGAGTCCTGCGCCTGAGCGCCAGCGGATAACATCACCGCGCCGGCAACGGCGGCGGCAAGTAGACGTTTTTTCATCCCTTCATCCTTAGTCGTTTATTATCATCGCGTTAATTGTGACGGATTTATGACATTTTTCCTGGTAATCGCTCGCAAACTTAGACCGTAGCCGAAAATTTCCCCTGCCGGGCAAAGAGTTTTATAATGAAACAATTAACCTGGAGGCTTTCGTGAAACGTACCCGTCTGGAAAACAGCTGTTGCCCTATCGCCCGCTCCCTCGATGTTATCGGCGACTGGTGGTCGCTGCTGATCGTCCGCGATGCTCTACGCGGGGTGCGCCGGTTTAGCGAATTCCAGAAAAACCTCGGTATTGCCAAAAACATGCTCGCCGGGCGGCTGAAAATGCTGGTGGATGAAGGCATCCTGCGCCTGCAGCCGGCCTCCGATGGCAGCGCCTGGCAGGAGTATGTCCTGACCGACAAGGGCCGTGCCCTGCAGACGGTGCTGGTCGCCCTCTCCCAGTGGGCAGACGACTATCTGTTCGAGCCCGACGAACCGGCGACCCGGCTCATTGACCGTCAGCAGCGCCAGCCCCTGCGTAAGCTGGTCCTGCAGGCGGCGGATGGCCGTGAGCTGGCCCCGGCAGACATCACCATCGCTATTCCGCTGAACGACTAAACGCTGCCCGCGGCAGGCAAAAATGAAAAAGTCCGGACAAAATGGTTGCATTATTAAACCTAATATCTCATGCTGAATTTGGTTTAATAATGCAACCTTTTACGAGGCAATTCTCATGACCCAACCATCGCACACTGCTTTTATCACTGGCGCGTCCTCAGGTATCGGCGCGATCTATGCCGAACGACTCGCCGCCCGCGGCTACAACCTGATCCTCGCCGCCCGTCGTGAAGACCGGCTGCTGGCGCTCGCCGACCAGCTGCAGGCACGCTACGCCATCCAGGCCAGCATCCTCAAAGCCGATCTTAGCGAAGAGCACGGGATTGCCGCCGTAGAGCAGCGTCTGCAGCAGGATCCCGCCATCGACCTGTTCATTAACAACGCCGGCACCGCGAAAATGGCGGGTTTTCTCGCCAGTACGCCGCGGGAGCACCAGGCGATTCATACGCTCAATACCACGGCGCTGCTGCGCCTGAGCTATGCCGCGCTGGCCGCTTTCATCCCACGACGCCGGGGAACGCTCATTAATATTGCCTCCATCCTCGCGCTACATACGCTGCCAGGTAGCGCGGTCTACAGCGCCAGTAAAGCCTGGGTGTTGAGCTTCACCCGCGGTCTGCAGGATGAGTTTGCCGACAGCGGCGTGCGTATTCAGGCGGTATTGCCGGCGGCGACCGCCACCGATCTCTGGCCGACCTCCGGCGTGGCGTTGAACGCCCTGCCCACCGGCACGGTGATGACCACAGAGGATCTGGTGGACGCCGCTCTCAGGGGGCTGGAGATGGGGGAACAGGTCACCTTACCACCGGTTCATGACCTGGGACTATGGGAGGCTTTTGAGCAGTCCAGACTGGCGCTGTTTACCAGCGCACGAACCGGACAGCCTGCGCCGCGGTATCGCTAAGCGGCACCTTGCGGCGGGCATTACTCCGGTAGCGGAACCGCCGTCAGGGTACAAATGGCCTCGTGCTCGCCGCCGCGGCGATCGGTGATCACCACCTTATCGCCCGCTTTTTTGCCTTCACACGGCTTGAGGACCTGCTCCACGATCTGCTCGCGGCTCGCCTGACCTTCACTTTCAGCCTGGCTGGCAAAGGCAGACAGCGCCAGCACCACGCCCAGCAGGCTGAGGGATTTCTTATACATGACTGACTCTCAGATCGTTCTTATTCGCGGTCAGCGTAACCCGCTGTACGCCGCACTTCTGTAAAATCACTTAACGGAGTGTTACATCCTTTCAGGTGAAACCCGGGCGGTCACATTCCTGCGGGAAATATTTTATCACAACCCCGCCGCCGGATATTCTCGCGATGAGGCGTCATCTTTCAGACATATCCCGATGTTATCTTCAAACAGAGCCCTGTATCTTTTTCCCTTTCTAAACAGAATATTAGGTTGGTCTATGTCGGGTCTTATTCTCTTTATCGTCGCGGTGGCGCTGCTGGGCGTCGCCATCTACAGCCTGGTGTCGTACCTCAAAGAGCGGCGCGCCAGTCAGTTACCTGTCCATAAAAAGAAGAAATAATACCTTCCGTTCCCCGCCGTTTTCTGCTGATTTCTTTACCGTCCTGTACTGTCCCTTACCGAACCAAAAACGAAGGCAGGCCTGTGGGCCTGCCTTCGCTCAAGCGCAGTATCAAACGTTTATGACTCCCAGGCCTGCTCCGCTTTGGTGGCATCGAACTGCGGCGGCGGTTTACGGAAGCGTCGGGTCAGGTAAGCCAGGTACAGCAGGCCAAGCGCCGCCCACACCAGACCAAGCGTTAGCGAGGTGGCCTCGAGGTTGATCCACAGCACGCCCACCGTCAACGCGCCGACCATCGGCAACAGCAGATAGTGCAGCCGATCCTTCCAGGTTTTGTTATACCCCTTGCGCCGCCAGAAGTGGTTGAACACCGACAGATTTACGAAAGTGAACGCCACCAGCGCGCCGAAGTTGATCAACGCCGTGGCGGTCACCAGGTCGAAGAACAGCGCCGACAACGCAACGATGCCCACCATAATCACGTTCAGCGCCGGGGTACGCCATTTCGGATGCACATAGCCAAAAATGCGCTCCGGGAAGACGTTGTCGCGGCCCATCACGTACAGCAGACGGGAGACGCTGGCATGCGAGGCCAGGCCCGATGCCAGGGTGTTAACAAAGGTGGTGCACAGGAAAATCGACTGGAACAGCTTGCCGCCCACGTACAGCGCAATCTCCGGCAGCGCGGCATCGGGGTCTTTAAAGCGATGAATATCCGGGAAGAACAGCTGCATAAAGAACGACGCGACGATGAAAATAATGCCGCCGTACATCGCAGTAAGAAAAATCGCTTTCGGGATCACCCGTGCGGCGTCAGGGGTCTCTTCCGACAGCGTGGTCACCGCGTCGAAGCCGAGAAACGAGAAGCAGACAATCGTCGCGCCGGTAATAATCGGGATCAGATGCGCATTCTGGCTGATAAACGGCTGCAGCGACCAGACGGTCCCCACCCCCTCGCCTTTGTGCAGCCCCTGCACCACCAGAATGACAAACACCACCATGATCGAAATCTGCACGAGCACGAACAGGGTGTTGAAGTTGGCCACCAGGTTAACGCTTTTCAGGTTCGCGGCGGTCAGAATGGCGACAAAGGTGACCACCCACACCCATGGCGGCACCTCCGGGAACAGCGCCGAGAGATAGATCTTCGCCAGCAGGACGTTGATCATCGGCAGAAACAGATAATCGAGCAGCGACGACCAGCCGACCATAAAACCGACGTGCGGACTGATGGATTTTTGCGCGTAGGTATAGGCGGAACCGGCTTCCGGGAACTGACGCACCAGTTTGCCGTAGCTGATGGCGGTGAACAGCACCCCGGCCAGCGCCAACAGATAAGACGCCGGTACGTGGCCATTGCTGATGCCGGAGACGATGCCGAAGGTATCAAACACCGTCATCGGCGTCAGATAGGCCAGCCCCATCATCACCACTTGCCAGAGTTTGAGGGATTTACGCAGGCGTGGTCTGCCCGCCTGAGCGGCGTTATGCGCAGGAAGATTAATAGCCATCGCCCATTCCCCCCTTGCTGTTAACAGTTTGCGGACCCAACGTCCGCGTGACAAACCTGCTTAGCAAAGGGGTAAGGCATAGATAAAAGGGTAAGACGGACCGGTGAGCGGTAGCTGGCTGGCATTCCATACGGCCTGAGCGGCCTCCCTCTCCCTGCGGATATTTGAACATCTGCATCATCTCATTTCCTCGTCACACACTGTGTCGTTAACTGAAGCCCCGTTGCCGCCTGCGCTCCTTAACGCGACATCCGGGAAATGGCTGGGCTCCCAGCAAAAAGGACGACCAGGCTCCGCTCAGGCCGTATGATGCTACTGATTACCAAACTCATGGGCCCCTCGCGGGGCGACCATCAGGCGTTTTTCAACATCCACTCAATTTCGGTTTCTGTGATAAGACGCTCAAACTGCAGTAATTCATCATGCTTACAGGCATGGAAAACGTGGCAGAAACGCTCACCGAGGCGCTCGCGCAGATGATCGTTCTGCATAAACTCCCACAGCGCATCGCTCTGGCGGATCGGGAACGGCAGGCCCTCTTGTTCCAGACCGTTACCTTCCACCTCTTCCTGCAAAGGCAGCTGGGGGTTATCCAGCCCGTGCAGAATGCCGGCAAAAATCGCCGCCATCACCAGATACGGGTTGGCGTCCGCCCCCGCCACGCGATACTCGACGCGGTGGTTCTGCCGCTCGCCGCACGGAATACGCAAGGCCACGGTGCGGTTGTTATGCCCCCACGAAGCCTGCGTCGGGACGTACATCCCCGGCTGGAAGCGGCGATACGAGTTCACGTTCGGCGCCAGCAGCGCCATCGAGGCCGGCATCAGATCGATCATCCCGGCCAGCGCGCGTTTGAGCAGCACAGAGTCTTCCCCGTCGCCGTCCACCAGCACGTTTTCCCCTTTATTGTTCAGCATGCTGATGTGGATGTGCATCCCGCTGCCCGCATGCTCTTCATAAGGCTTCGCCATAAAAGTGGCGTGCATCTTATGCTTCTCCGCCATTAAACGCACGAGACGTTTTAACGCCAGCGCATCATCGCAGGCATCCAGCACGTTATCGGTATGGTGAAGGTTGATTTCAAACTGGCCCGGCGAGGCTTCCGCCACCGCGCCGTCGGCGGGGATCAGCTGCAGTTTGGCCAGCTCGTCGATGTCATAAAGCACGTCGGCAAAGTGGTTCAGGTTATCGACGGAGTAGACCTGGCTTTGGGTGTTGCGATCGTCGGTGCCCGGCGCGCACGGCGGCTGGAGGTAGCCTTCGGCGTCGCGTTTGCGGTCCAGTAAATAGAACTCCAGCTCTACCGCTACCACGGGGAACAGCCCGCGCTGGCGCAACTGCTGCCAGAGGCGGTTGAGTACGTTCCGCGGCTCAACGTCAAAGGGAGCGCCATCTTCATCAACCATGGTCAGCTGTACCTGGGCTATCGATTGTGGGTCAGCCGCCGAAGGCGTTAAGGTGCCGGGTACCGGAATGCAGCTGCGATCCGGTTCGCCCATATCCTGACCCAGGCCGGCCTCTTCCACCACATTGCCAAGAATATCCATTGCAAACACCGAGGCCGGGAAATAACAGCCTTTCTCCAGTTTGCTCAGGCCGGCAACCGGAATGCGCTTGCCGCGGAAGCAGCCGTTCAGGTCGGTAAGGAGGACATCGACATACTGGGTATCGGGGTAGGTTTCGAGGTAGCGCTTCACTTCTTTCGCGAACGCGCTGACCCGTCTCTCTTCCGTCTGCTGAACAAAGTTCTCAACTTCTACGATATTGGTTTCCATGATTCACCGCCGTTGGTTGGGTTTCGGTCCTGTGCTCAGACCGTTAAATATAATGTCCACCCCATCGACTGTGTATGCAAATAAATTGTTTGTCAAATGTTAAATTAAGTTTGCAAAGGGCTATTTCCACTGCTAGATTGAGAAAATATTGAACGATATGGCCGTTAAACCCGCTATAGCGGTCATAATTTAGTCCACTTTGTGAGGGCGATCATGGAAAATATAATGTACAAGCCAGTTGTTGGCGTCGTGATGTGTAGAAACAGGCTTAAGGGTCACCAGACCCAGACTCTGCAAGAAAAGTACCTGAATGCCATTGTTAACCACGGCGGACTGCCGATCGCCCTGCCGCATGCGCTGGCGGAGCCGGAGCTGCTGAACGCGTTAGTCGATAAACTGGACGGGATTTACCTGCCAGGCAGCCCCAGTAATGTGCAGCCGCACCTTTATGGTGAAAACGGCGATGAGCCTGACGCCGACCCCGGGCGTGATCTTCTGAGCATGGCGCTGATTAACGCCGCGCTCGAAAGGCGCATCCCCATTTTCGCCATCTGTCGTGGACTGCAGGAACTGGTTGTCGCCACCGGCGGGACTCTGTATCGTCGTCTGTTCGAGCAGCCTGAGCTCCTTGAACATCGTGAAGATCCTGAACTGCCCGTCGAGCAGCAGTATGCGCCGTCCCATCAGGTTGAGGTTCAGGAAGGAGGATTGCTGTCGCAATTGATACCGGGCTGCAACACGTTTTGGGTAAACTCGCTACATGGGCAAGGGGCAAAAACCCTGAGTCCGCAGCTGCGCGTGGAGGCGCGAGCGCCGGATGGACTGGTGGAAGCGGTCAGCGTGAACGATCATCCTTTCGCGTTGGGCGTACAGTGGCATCCTGAATGGAACAGTAGCGAATACGCCCTGTCGCGTATGTTGTTTGATGGTTTTATCACCGCCTGTCAGGGCCATCATGCTGAAAAGCGGCGGCGCTGACCACTACCGTTAAGGAAATGCAAATATGAGCGATGACGGACTGGCGCCAGGGAAACGTCTGTCAGAGATCCGCCAACAGCTGGGTCTCTCACAGCGTCGTGCCGCCGAACTGTCTGGGTTGACACATAGTGCCATCAGCACCATAGAGCAGGACAAAGTCAGTCCTGCCATCAGTACGCTGCAAAAGCTGCTGAAAGTCTATGGGCTGTCGCTCTCGGAATTCTTTTCTGAACCCGAAAAGCCGGACGAACCCCAGGTGGTCATTAATCAGGATGACCTGATTGAGATGGGAAGTCAGGGCGTTTCCATGAAGCTGGTTCATAACGGAAATCCGAACCGTACGCTGGCGATGATTTTTGAAACTTACCAGCCTGGAACCACGACCGGGGAGAGAATTAAGCATCAGGGTGAGGAGATAGGCACCATACTGGAAGGTGAGATCGTGCTGACCATTAACGGTCAGTCGTATCACCTGGTGGCTGGACAGAGCTATGCCATTAATACCGGCATCCCGCACAGCTTCAGCAACACCTCGGCAGGCATCTGCCGCATCATCAGTGCCCACACCCCCACCACATTCTGATTATTTAGCCTGAACGAGGTTCAGGCTTTCTTCAGGCCTGTCGCGGCGGAAAATCTATTTTCGTCGCGGCGAAGAAATCGTAGTAATTACGCCTGCGCCGTACGGAATATTATTTCCTGTTGGCCCCGAAATAATTAACGCCAGTGAATGGCGACTCGCTCCTGAATCATTCGGGTTGCAAACAACCTGTCGCCATTCAGGGGAATAAAACGGTATTCAACTCCGGGGATACATTATGCCCTGCGCCCGGCGCAGTGCCCCCGTGCAGCCTGAAAACGCCGAACTGATTAATGTGCCGATAATGTTTTTAAGGAGTCATGATGAATTTTCAGCACCTGGCTTACTGGCAGGAAAAAGCGAAAAACCTGGCCATTGAAACGCGCTTATTTATTAACGGCGAATATTGCGCCGCGGCCGATAATACCACCTTTGAAACGATCGACCCTGCCGCGCAGCAGACATTAGCGCAGGTCGCCCGCGGTAAAAAAGCCGACGTCGAACGGGCGGTGAAGGCCGCGCGCCAGGCTTTTGATAATGGCGACTGGTCGCAGGCCTCCCCCGCACAGCGTAAAGCGATCCTCACTCGCTTTGCTGATCTGATGGAGGCCCATCGTGAAGAGCTGGCGCTGCTGGAAACGCTGGATACCGGCAAACCGATTCGCCACAGCCTGCGCGACGATATTCCCGGCGCCGCCCGCGCCATTCGCTGGTATGCCGAAGCGCTGGATAAAGTCTATGGCGAAGTGGCCCCCACCGGCAGCAACGAGCTGGCGATGATCGTTCGCGAACCAATTGGCGTGATCGCCGCGGTGGTGCCGTGGAACTTCCCGCTACTGCTGGCCTGCTGGAAACTCGGTCCGGCGCTGGCGGCGGGCAACAGCGTGATCCTCAAACCCTCAGAAAAATCGCCGCTCACCGCCCTGCGTCTGGCCGGGCTGGCGAAAGAGGCCGGCCTGCCGGACGGCGTGTTGAACGTGGTCAGCGGCTTTGGCCACGAGGCCGGACAGGCGCTGGCCCTGCATCCTGATGTTGAAGTCATTACCTTTACCGGCTCCACCCGTACCGGCAAGCAGCTGCTGAAAGACGCCGGCGACAGCAATATGAAGCGCGTATGGCTGGAAGCGGGCGGCAAGAGCGCCAACATCGTCTTCGCCGACTGCCCGGATCTGCAAAAAGCGGTCAACGCCACCGCCGGCGGCATCTTCTATAACCAGGGCCAGGTGTGTATCGCTGGCACCCGCCTGCTGCTGGAGGAGAGCATCGCCGACGAATTTCTGACATTGCTGAAAGCGCAGGCGCAACACTGGCAGCCGGGTAACCCGCTCGATCCGGACACCACCATGGGCATGTTGATTGATAACGCCCATGCCGACAACGTGCACAGTTTTATCCGCGGTGGCGAAGCCAAAAGCACGCTGTTCCTCGACGGACGGAAAAATCCGTGGCCTGCCGCCGTCGGCCCGACCATTTTCGTTGACGTCGACCCGGCATCGCCCCTCAGCCGGGAAGAGATCTTCGGCCCGGTACTGGTGGTCACGCGCTTCAAAAGCGAAGAACAGGCGCTGCTGCTTGCCAATGACAGCGACTACGGTCTCGGCGCCGCCGTGTGGACCCGCGATCTGTCACGCGCCCACCGCATGAGCCGTCGCCTGAAGGCTGGCTCGGTCTTCGTCAACAACTATAACGATGGTGATATGACCGTTCCGTTCGGCGGCTACAAGCAGAGCGGCAACGGGCGCGATAAATCGCTGCACGCGCTGGAAAAATTCACCGAACTGAAAACCATCTGGATTGCCCTGGAGTCTTGATCATGACTGAACATACCACTAGCTACTACGCCGCCAGCGCCAATAAGTATGAACCGTTCCCGACGCTGGAGGGATCCATCAACTGTGACGTCTGCGTCGTCGGCGGCGGCTACACCGGCCTCTCCTCAGCTCTGCATCTGGCCGAAATGGGCTACGACGTGGTGGTGCTGGAAGGGGCGCGCATCGGCTTCGGCGCCAGCGGCCGCAACGGCGGTCAGCTGGTCAACTCCTATAGCCGCGATATCGACGTCATTGAGAAAAACTACGGCCCGGATGCGGCAAAAATGCTCGGCAGCATGATGTTCGAAGGCGGCGATATTATTCGCGAGCGCATCCAGCGCTACCAGATCCAGTGCGATTACCGCCCGGGCGGCCTGTTCGTGGCGATGAACCATAAACAGCTGGAAACCCTTGAAGAGCAGAAAGCCAACTGGGAGCGCTACGGCAACACCCAACTGGAGCTGCTGGACAGAGAGGCCATTCGTCGTGAAGTGGACAGCGACCGCTACGTCGGCGCCCTGCTTGACCACAGCGGCGGCCATATTCACCCGCTGAACCTCGCCATCGGTGAAGCGGACGCCATTCGCCTGAACGGCGGCCGGGTGTATGAGCAGTCGCCGGTCACCCGCATCCAGCACAGCAGCCCGGCGGTGGTCAGCACCGCGCGCGGCCAGGTCACCGCGCGCTACGTGATCGTCGCCGGCAACGCCTATCTTGGCGATAAACTGGAGCCGGAGCTGGCGAAACGCAGCATGCCGTGTGGCACCCAGGTGGTCACTACCGCTCCGCTGTCGGAAGAGATCGCCCGCTCGCTGATCCCGAAAAACTACTGTGTGGAAGATTGTAACTACCTGCTGGACTACTACCGTCTGACCGGCGACAACCGTCTGCTGTACGGCGGCGGCGTGGTCTACGGCGCGCGCGATCCGGACGACGTGGAGCGGCTGATTATGCCGAAGCTGCTGAAAACCTTCCCGCAGCTGCAGGGGGTGAAAATTGACTACCGCTGGACCGGCAACTTCCTGCTGACCCTGTCGCGGATGCCGCAGTTCGGCCGTCTCGATAACAATATTTACTACATGCAGGGCTACAGCGGCCACGGCGTGACCTGTACCCACCTTGCCGGACGCTTGATTTCAGAGCTGCTGCGCGGCGACGCCGAGCGGTTCGACGCCTTCGCCAAACTGCCGCACTACCCGTTCCCGGGCGGCCGCAGCCTGCGCATTCCTTTTACCGCCATGGGCGCGGCCTACTACAGCCTGCGCGACCGCCTTGGGGTTTAATCGCCTCTGCCGACGGCGCTGGCCGTCGGCTCATGCTGCGGATAGTGCTGCTGAAAGTAGTGGCGCAGAAACTCCACGGTGGTGCGAATTTTAGCCGACGTCGCCAGCCGGGAGACATAGACTGCCCAGACGTTGGCAGGCTGAAAGAATTCCGGCAGCACATGCACCAGATGGCCGCTGGCGATATTCTCCCGGACGTCCCACCATGAACGTAACGCAATCCCCTGCCCGTCCAGACACCACTGATGCACAATTTCACCATGGTTGGACGACAGCGGCCCGGTCACCTTGATCGCATGCTGCCCCTCTTTGCTGTGCAACTGCCAGATGCCAAACGGATGATCGCGTTCTTTAATCACCAGGCAGGGTAAGGCGGCCAGATCGCTCAGCTGTTTCGGCGGTGGATGGCGGGCAAGGAATTGCGGCGAGGCGCAGAGCACGCGGTGGTTGGCCGCCAGCTGGCGGGCAATCAGATTCGGCGCGATATCATCGCCCACGCGAATATCGAGATCCACCCCTTCATTGACTAAATCCACCAGCCGGTCCTGGACATCGAAACGCAGTTCCAGCTGCGGGTACTGAAGGGCCAGCGCCGACAGCGCCGGGGCCACCACCCGGCGACCAAAGCCGAAGCTACTGATAATACGCAGCGTTCCCTGCGGCACCTGGCGTACGTCGGAAAGCTCGTCCATCATCTCATCGACATCCTGCAAAATGCGCTGCGCCCATTCGTAGATCCGCTCCCCCTCCTCGGTAATGGTGACCCGGCGGGTGGTCCGGTGCAGCAACACCACATTCAGGGTTTGCTCCAGCAGCGAAACCCGCTTGCTGACGAACGCCGGTGATACGCCAAGCTCTTCGGCGGCGGCGGCGAACCCGGCCCGGCGAGCGACCAGCATAAAGACGCGTAAATCATTTAGCAGCGGCAGATTATTCATGATCTGTGTTTTATGTTTCACCAGTTAGCGTGATTAATTATGAACCAGTCAATTATAGGATAGGCAGGTGGTCAAACATCATCGCTAAAAAGTGAGAACCGGAATGAAAAAAACCTATCGTATTGCCGCCATCCCGGGTGACGGAATTGGCAAAGAAGTTCTGCCTGAAGGGATTCGCGTGCTGCAAGCCGCCGCACAGCGTTGGGATCTGTCATTGAGCTTCGAGCAGATGGAGTGGGCAAGCTGCGAATATTATGCCCATCACGGCAAGATGATGCCGGACGACTGGCGCGAGCAGCTGCAGGGCTTCGATGCCATCTACTTCGGCGCCGTCGGCTGGCCGGATACCGTTCCCGACCACATTTCGCTGTGGGGGTCGCTGCTGAAGTTCCGCCGTGAGTTTGACCAGTATGTCAACCTGCGTCCGGTGCGTCTGTTCCCCGGCGTCCCCTGCCCGCTGGCGGGTAAAAAGGCCGGCGATATCGATTTTTACGTGGTGCGCGAAAATACCGAAGGCGAATATTCCGCCCTCGGCGGCCGCGCCAATGAAGGCACCGAGCATGAAGTGGTGATTCAGGAGTCGGTCTTCACCCGCCGCGGCGTTGACCGGATCCTGCGCTACGCCTTTGAGCTGGCGCAAAGCCGCCCGCGCAAAACGCTGACCTCCGCAACCAAATCCAACGGTCTGGCGATCAGCATGCCCTACTGGGATGAGCGTGTGGAAGAGATGGCCAAAAGCTATCCTGAAATTCGCTGGGACAAGCAGCATATCGATATTCTCTGCGCCCGCTTCGTGCTGCAGCCGGAACGTTTCGACGTGGTCGTCGGCTCCAATTTGTTTGGCGATATTCTGTCGGATCTCGGCCCGGCCTGTACCGGAACTATCGGTATTGCGCCGTCGGCTAACCTGAACCCAGAGCGGACTTTTCCGTCGCTGTTCGAACCGGTTCACGGGTCGGCGCCGGATATTTACGGTAAAAATATCGCCAACCCGATCGCCACCGTGTGGGCCGGGGCGATGATGCTCGATTTCCTCGGAAACGGCGACGAGCGCTACCACGCCGCGCACAACGGCATCCTGGCGGCGATTGAGCAGGTGATTGCCAGCGGGCCGAAAACCCCGGATATGAAAGGCAGCGCGTCAACGCAACAGGTCAGCGACGCCATCTGCAAGGCCATTCTGGCGTAATTACCCCGCCGCTCCCCGGTGGCGCTGCGCTTACCGGGGCTACAAAAGGCACGATAATGTAAAAACACGGCCCTCAGCCCGCATCCCTGCGGGCTGCCCCGGCCTGCAGGGAACGTCTCAGCGATGTTGAGGCCGCCAACACCGGCAGTTTCAGTAGCCATAGGGACAAGGTAGAGATCTTAAGCTCGCAATGGCACGGACCGTAGGTCGGGTAAGGCGTTAGCCGCCACCCGACAAAAAAACGACACCGCGAGTAGCAAGCACGGGTAAGGCGCAGCCGCTACCCGGGAAAACCCGCGCGCCTGGTCCTCCAACTCCCCTCTCTTTTCGCTATGCAGAATCCCCCACGATTGACAAGTGGACCGCATCACAGCGGTGAACTTTATTAATTCCTGAAAGGACAGAACCTGCGCCAATTCACCTTTTATTATTTCCGTTCCGTGTTTTATTGCTTCACGAATCGGCCAATTGTTTAATTCATGTAACGAAGAAATAATCCAATTGTTAATAGCTTTTTGCTACGAACCTTGACCCTACAGCGTGATAACAACGACAGGCTAAAGCCACCGACGGGCAATCATGCCCAGGAGATCACCCATGTTGAGCAACGTAAAGAAAAAAGATGTGCCGCTGATTGCCATCAGCCTGGCGGCCATTGTTTTCATCGCCGCTACATTAAGTCTCTTCCCGCAGCAAACCGCGCAGGCGGCTGATTCGATTTTTAACGGCGTGACCCGCCTGCTGGGTTCCACGGTACAGGTACTGGTGCTGCTGGCGCTGGGACTGGTGCTCTATCTGGCGACCAGCAAATACGGCAATATCCGTCTCGGCGAAGGTAAAGTCGAATACAGTACCCTCTCATGGCTGTTTATGTTTATCTGCGCCGGGCTCGGCTCCTCCACGCTGTACTGGGGCGTTGCCGAATGGGCTTATTACTACCAGACCCCGGGCCTGAACATTGCGCCGCAATCGCCGAAAGCGCTGGAATACAGCATCCCTTATTCTTTCTTCCACTGGGGGGTTAGCGCCTGGGCGACCTACACTCTCGCTTCGCTGATCATGGCCTATCACTTCCACGTGCGGAAAAATAAAGGCCTCAGCCTCTCCGGGATCATTTCGGCAATCACCGGAGCGAGTCCGCAGGGCTTCTGGGGCCGTCTGGTCGACCTGATGTTCCTGATCGCCACCGTCGGCGCGTTAACCATTTCGCTGGTGGTCACTGCCGCCACCTTCACCCGCGGCCTGTCAGCGCTGACCGGACTGCCGGATAACTTCACCGTCCAGGCGTTTGTGATCCTGCTCTCCGGCGGTATTTTCTGCATGAGTTCGTGGATTGGCATCAACAACGGCCTGCAGCGCCTGAGCAAAATGGTCGGCTGGGGGGCGTTTCTGCTGCCGTTGGTGGTATTACTGGTTGGTCCGACCGAATTCATCACCAATAACATCATTAACGCCGTCGGCCTGACGACTCAGAACTTCCTGCAGATGAGCCTGTTTACCGATCCCCTCGGCGACGGCGCCTTTACCCGCAACTGGACCGTCTTCTACTGGCTGTGGTGGATCTCCTATACCCCGGGCGTGGCGATGTTCGTCACCCGCGTCTCCCGCGGGCGCAAAATCAAAGAGGTGATATGGGGACTGCTCCTTGGTAGCACCGCCGGCTGCTGGTTCTTCTTTGGGGTGATGGAAAGCTACGCCATGCACCAGTTCGTTAACGGCGTGATTAACGTACCGCAGGTGATGCAGACTCTCGGCGGTGAAACCGCCGTCCAGCAGGTCCTGATGTCGCTGCCGGCAGGTAAGCTGTTCCTCGCCGCCTATCTGTTCGTGATGATTGTTTTCCTCGCCTCGCACATGGATGCGGTGGCCTACACCATGGCGGCGACCAGCACCCGCAACCTGCGCGAAGGCGACGATCCGGATCGCGGCATGCGCCTGTTCTGGTGCGTGGTGATCACCCTCATCCCGCTATCGATTCTGTTTACCGGCGCTTCGCTTGAGACCATGAAAACCACCGTGGTGCTGACCGCCCTACCGTTCCTGGCCATTTTACTGATTAAAACCGGCGGCTTCGTGCGCTGGCTAAAACAGGACTACGCCCACGTGCCGGTCAATCAGATAGAAACCCATACGCCCGAGCCAATGATTAAAGCCGAGACGCTACCGGTTGGCACGGTACTCAAAGGCGACGGCCAGTCGCTGTAAAACCTCTTACTGACAATAATCACAAGGTGACCTTACATGAGCAATTTGAGCCCTGACTTTACTCTGCCGATTAACTTTTGCGCCAATCCGCAGGATGCCTGGACCATTCCGGCCCGTTTTTATACCGACAGCCAGGCGTTTGAGCACGAGAAAGAGCGCATCTTCGCCAATAGCTGGATTTGCGTCGCCCACGGCAGCGAGGTCGCCCGGCCGAACGACTACATCACCCGGGAGATCATTGGCGAAAATATCGTTATCGTCCGCGGCCGCGACAACATTCTGCGCGCTTTCTATAACGTCTGCCCGCACCGCGGCCACCAGTTGCTGAGCGGTGAAGGTAAAGCCAAAAACGTGATTACCTGCCCCTATCACGCCTGGGCCTTCAAGCTTGACGGCAATCTCGCCCACGCCCGCAACTGCGAAAACGTGGCGAATTTCGATAGCGAAAAGGCAACGCTGGTGCCGGTTCGCCTGGAAGAGTATGCCGGCTTTGTGTTTATCAATATGAAACCGCAAGCGGAGAGCGTGGAAACGCAGCTGCCGGGCCTGCAGGACAAAGTGCTGGAAGCCTGCCCGGACGTACATGATCTGAAACTGGCGGCGCGCTTTACCACTCTCACCCCGGCGAACTGGAAAAATATCGTCGATAACTATCTGGAATGTTACCACTGCGGCCCGGCGCACCCGGGCTTCTCGGATTCCGTACAGGTTGACCGTTACTGGCACACCATGCACGGCAAATGGACGCTGCAGTATGGCTTCGCCAAGCCGTCCGAGCAGTCGTTTAAATTCGAAGAAGGTACCGACGCCGCGTTCCACGGTTTCTGGCTGTGGCCGTGCACCATGTTCAACGTGACGCCGATCAAGGGCATGATGACCGTGATCTATGAATTCCCGGTGGATGAAGAGACCACTCTGCAGAATTACGACATCTATTTCACCAACGAAGAGCTGACTGACGATCAGAAAGCGCTGATTGAGTGGTATCGCGACGTGTTCCGCCCGGAAGATTTACGCCTGGTGGAAAGCGTGCAGAAGGGGCTGAAGTCCCGCGGCTATCGCGGCCAGGGGCGCATTATGGCGGATAACAGCGGCAGCGGTATCTCCGAGCACGGTATCGCGCATTTCCACAATCTGGTGGCCCAGGTGTTCCAGCCGTAATCGTTGAAGGAGTTGGCTATGTCCGTGTTTCACTCAGATCTGTTTCGCCAGCAGGCGCTGATTGCCGGAAGCTGGCGCGACGCCGCCGACGGCACGACGCTTGCCGTCAGCAACCCTTCCACCGGCGCGACGCTCGGCCTGATCCCCAATATGGGCCGGACGGAAGCGCAGCAGGCGGTGGATGCCGCCGCGGCCGCGCTGCCGGCCTGGCGCGCGCTTACCGCCGCCCAGCGCGCCGCGTTATTGAAGAACTGGCACCGCCTGATCCTCGAAAACAAAACCGCGCTGGCGCAGATCATGACCGCCGAGCAGGGCAAGCCGCTGGCGGAGGCGGAAGGTGAAATCGCCTATGCCGCCTCGTTTATCGAGTGGTTTGCCGAACAGGGCAAACGCACCAACGGCGAAATAATCCCCTCCCCTGGCGCGGATAAACGCCTGATGGTGATCCGCCAGGGCGTGGGCGTCTGCGCGGCGATCACCCCGTGGAACTTCCCGGCGGCGATGATCACCCGCAAGGCTGGCCCGGCGCTGGCCGCTGGCTGCACGATGGTGATTAAGCCGGCTAACGAAACGCCGTTTACCGCGCTGGCGATGGCGGAACTGGCGATTCAGGCCGGGATCCCGCAGGGCGTTATTAACGTCGTTACCGGCCAGTCGCGCGAAATTGGCGCGGTGTTCACCGGCGATGAGCGGGTGCGTAAACTCTCCTTTACCGGCTCGACCGAAGTTGGCCGCGTGCTGATGCGCCAGTGCGCGGAATCCATCAAAAAGCTCTCTTTAGAGCTCGGCGGTAACGCGCCGTTTATCGTCTTTGACGATGCCGATATCGATAAAGCGGTCGAGGGAGCGCTGATCGCCAAGTTCCGCAACGCCGGGCAAACCTGCGTCTGCGTTAACCGCTTCTATATTCATCGCGCCGTCTACGACCAATTCTGCGATAAGTTCGTGGCCCGCGTCGCCGCCCTGAAAGTTGGCGATGGCAGCGAGTCCGATGTACAGATTGGCCCGCTTATCAACGCCGACGCCGGGCGCAAAGTCCAGTCCCTGCTCGACGACGCCCTGACCCGCGGCGCAACGCTGTTAACCGGCGGTAAAGCGCACCCACTGGGCGGTAATTTCTTCACCCCTACGGTTATCGGCGACGTACAGCCGGGGTCACTGCTGCTGCAGGAAGAGATTTTCGGCCCGGTGGCCGCGCTGGTGAAATTTGACGATGAGCAGCAGGTCATCGAGCAGGCGAATAACACCATCTACGGCCTCGCCTCCTATTTTTACAGCAACGATGCCGCCCGTATCTGGCGCGTCTCCGAGCAGCTGGAATACGGGATGGTCGGCATCAATACCGGGCTGATTTCCAACGAAGTCGCGCCATTTGGCGGAGTGAAGCAGTCCGGCCTTGGCCGCGAAGGGTCGGAACACGGAATCGAAGATTACCTGGAGATGAAGTACCTCTGCCAGGGGTTGTAAATGTCCTCTCCCGGCGGCGGCGCTGGCCACGCCGGGATTTTTGATGGAGTTCAGCGATGTCTGATTATCAAATGTTTGAGGCGATCGTTCGCGATGTTGAACAGATCACCGCCCAGGTGAAGCGTTTTACGCTAGTGTCGCCGACCGGCGCCCCGCTGCCGGGATTCAGCGGCGGTAGCCATATTATCGTCCAGATGCAGGATGGCGAGCAGCGCTACAGCAATGCCTATTCGCTGATGAGCTCGCCGCTGGATACCACCAGTTGGCAGATTGCGGTGCGTCTTGAGTCGCCTTCCAAAGGCGGCTCGCGCTTTATGCACCAGCAGGTGCGCCCGGGCGATACCCTGACGGTGTCCACGCCCAACAACCTGTTCGCCATCGAACCACAGGCGCGAAAACATCTGCTGATCGCCGGCGGTATCGGCATCACGCCATTCTTGTCCCATATTCCGGAACTGGAACAACAGCAGGCCAACTGGCAGCTGCACTACTGTTTCCACGACGCCGACAATAATGCTTTCGTCGATGCGCTCAGCGCCGCGCCGTGGCGAGATCGGGTCAATATTCATGTATCAGCGCTCGGCAGCCGTCTCGACCTGCCGCGCCTGTTCGCCGACCTCGAGCCCGGAACCCACGTGTATACCTGCGGCCCGGCGGCGCTTAACGAGGCGGTGAAAGCCGCCGCCGAACGCCATCAGGTGCCCGCCAGTCAGCTGCACTTTGAGCAGTTTATCGTTGAGGATAAAGGCGGAGAGGCGTTTACCCTGGTGCTGGCGCGTTCCGGACGCGAATTTACCGTACCGCAGGACATGACCATTTTGCAGGTTATTGAGAATAACAAAGCGGCGAAGGTGGAATGCCTGTGCCGCGAAGGGGTGTGCGGCACCTGCGAAACGATGATTCTGGAAGGGGAAGCGGACCACCGCGATCAGTATTACAGCGAGGAAGAGAAAGCCAGCCAGCAGAGTATGCTGATCTGCTGCTCGCGCGCCAAAGGCGGCCGCCTGGTACTGGATTTGTAAAGCGCACACCGGCCGGCACCGCTGGCCGGTGTGCAGATCACAGTTCCAGCTCGCGGCGCAGCAGGTCGGCAATATCCTCGCTGCTCTCCGCGGATACCAGAGATTGGCGGAACTCCGCGTGCATAATGCGCCGCGCCAGCCGCGAGAAGATACGCATATGCTGATCGCCCGCCGAGTGCTTGTTCAGCGTCAGCATAATCACAAACTGCGCCTCTTCATCGCCCCACACCACCGGCTGCGCCAGACGGGCGACGCTGATGGTCGACTGCTCGATATGCTCGGATTTACTGTGCGGAATGGCGAAGCTAAAGCCCAGACCGGTGGAGAACACCGCCTCGCGGGCCCACAGGTCAGCCTCCAGCTTTCGCGGATAGCGGCAGCGTCCGGCCAGCAGCAGGTTATCCGTCATCCCTTTCAGCACCTCCTCCTTGCTGCGCCAGTCGCTATTGAGCGTAATGCACTCGGCGCTCACCAGCGGCACATCCTGCTGACGCATGCGGAACTGGGCCAACAGATGCTCCACTTCCAGTGAGGTACGGCACTGCATGGCCTGATTCAGCAGCTGGCGGCAGGCGCGGCTGTCCAGTTGCGCCAGGCGCGATTTGGTCGCCGGGATCGCCGGCGCGCTCATGCTCAATTCATCTAAACCGAGGCCTACCAGCAGCGGAAGCACCGATCCTTTGGCCCCCAGTTCGCCGCACAGACCGATCCATTTCCCCTGCCGATGCACCGCCTGTACCGCATAGTCCAGCGCGCGCAGGAAGGCGGGATTCAGGCTGTTGTAGTGGCGCGTCACTTTCGCGTTATCGCGATCCACCGCCAGCAGATACTGCGTTAAGTCGTTGCTGCCGATGCTAAAGAAATCCACCTCTTCACAACACTGATCGATGATAAACATCACCGACGGCACTTCCAGCATGATGCCGAGCGGGATCTTTTCATCAAACGGGATCTGCTCGGCGCGCAGCGACTGTTTGGCCTCCGCCAGTCGCTCTTTCACCCACAGGATCTCTTCCATTGATGAAATCATGGGGATCATAATCTTCAGCGAGCCGTGCGCCGAGGCGCGTAAAATCGCCCGTAGCTGAGTGTGAAACAGCGCCTGATACTCTTCATAGATGCGCACCGCGCGGTAGCCGAGGAACGGATTGTTTTCCGCAGGGATGTTGAGATAGGCCACCGGCTTATCACCGCCGATATCCATAGTCCGCACGATAATGCTGCGCCCGGCAGCGGGTTCCAGCGCCTGGCAGAAGATGTTGTAGAGCTCATCTTCCGACGGCGCGCTCGGGCGATCCATATACAGCATTTCAGTGCGGAACAACCCTACCGACTGCGCGCCCTGGTTGAATGCCGCCACCGCTTCCACCGAATGGGCGATATTGGCGGCGATCTCCACGCGGATACCGTCTTGCGTCTGCCCGGCTTTATCCAGCCATACCTGCTGCTGTTGCAGGATTTGCGCCTGTAGCCAGGCCTCCTGCTGATAGTAGCGCGCTACCGCCGGACTCGGATCCACCACCAGCAGCCCGGCGTTGCCGTCAATCTGCACCTGCGTATCCACCCACGGCAGCAGCGCGGCTAAATCCACGCCCACCAGAGTAGGGATATTGAATGAGCGTGCCAGAATCACGGTATGCGAGGTGGTGCCGCCGCTGCGCAGCAGCAGCCCTTTGAGATGCGTTTTATCCAGTTCCAGAAACTGGCTGGGGGTCAGCTCGTCGGCAAGACAAATGGCCGCTTCCCGCAACTGGCCCGGCGCCGGGAAACGGGCTTCGCCGTAGATATGCTGTAACAGCTGAAAGCAAACGTCGCGTACATCCAGTACCCGCTCCTGCAGATAGCTGTTGCCGGAGTCGCGGAACTGGGCGCAGAAGTGGTCGCCGGTGGCGACAATCGCCTGGGCGCAGCTCAACCCGGTGAGAATACCGCCAAGCAGGTGCTGGCGCAGCGAGGCATCCGTCGCCAGCGAACGGTGAGCTTCCAGGATCGCGCTGGCGGTGCCGTCATTGTCCAGCAGCCGCAGCTCGATATCTTTCACCAGCAGGCGCAGGCCATTATCCAGCGCCGCCTGCTCCTGTTCGGGACTGGCGGCGACGGGCAGTTCACCCAGCTCGTGCAGATCGCGTGATTTGAGATGAACCAGCGTCCCTCCCGCGCTGCCGGCGCACACCGGGTGGGCATGAAACAGCGTCGGGTTCAGCCGCGAAAGCGACTCTGGCACCGGCTGGACATCCAGCGTTGGCGCAGCGGGCAGCGGCGCGTCACAGTGGGGAAATTCATCGCGCATAAAAGCCGTTAACGCGGCGAATGCTTCAGCTTCATCTTCGCCGCTGATAAGCAGCTGGCAGGCGTCGCCCTTCAGGGTATTGCTGCCGATAATCGCCAGCGCGCTCTTGGCATTTCCGCCGGTCTCGCGGCGCAAGTTCCGCCACTCAACCGCTGATGAAAAACGGTTACACAGCGTTTCGACCAGACTGGCCGGACGCGCATGCACGCCGTTGGGCAAATCACATGTAAATTCAATGACCAGAGCCATCGCCTTCCTCCAGAGCAATCCATTATTTCCTCAAAAAGTAATAAAAGACGGCCCCAGGGACTAGGTGATAAAACTGGCAATTACTGGACTATTGTACACACAATATATTTTTATGCCCGCCATCACAATTCCACCCTGTTAGCGCTCATCTCTCCTGTCATCACTAAGATTTGAGGTGGATCGCAATTCTTTTCTCACCTTACAAATATCCAGTAAATGCACTTTTTCTCTACTGTTTTATGCGACGCCCTTTTTCTAATGTTTAGCCATCCATACTGTCACGGGCCCTACAGCGCTCAGGAGCAAGCAATGAACGAACTGGTGCAAATACTAAAAAATACCCGCCAGCATCTGATGACCGGCGTGTCACATATGATCCCCTTCGTGGTCTCCGGCGGGATCCTGCTGGCGGTCTCCGTCATGTTGTATGGCAAAGGCGCGGTACCCGATGCCGCCACCGACCCTAATCTGAAGAAACTTTTTGATATCGGCGTCGCCGGGCTGACGCTGATGGTGCCCTTTCTCGCCGCCTACATCGGCTACTCCATTTCTGACCGCGCCGCGCTGGCCCCCTGCGCCATCGGCGCCTGGGTGGGCAACAGCTTTGGCGCCGGTTTCTTCGGCGCGCTGATCGCCGGCATGATTGGCGGCCTGGTGGTCTATTACCTGAAAAAAATCCCCGTACATAAAGTTCTGCGCTCGGTGATGCCGATTTTCATCATTCCCATCGTCGGCACCTTTATCACCGCCGGGATCATGATGTGGGGGCTTGGCGAGCCGGTTGGCGCGCTGACCGCTAACCTGACCGGCTGGCTGCAGGGGATGCGCGAGGGCAGCATCGTGGTGCTGGCCATCATTATGGGTCTGATGCTGGCCTTTGATATGGGCGGCCCGGTGAACAAAGTAGCCTACGCCTTCATGCTGATTTGCGTTTCGCAGGGCGTCTACAGCGTGGTGGCTATCGCTGCCGTCGGTATCGCCGTACCGCCGCTGGGCATGGGGCTGGCGACGCTGATTGGCCGCAAATATTTCACCGCCGAAGAGCGGGAAACCGGCAAAGCCGCGCTGGTGATGGGCTGTGTCGGCGTGACCGAAGGGGCGATTCCCTTTGCCGCCGCGGATCCGCTGCGCGTCATTCCGGCCAATATGATTGGCGCCGCCAGCGGCTGCGTCACCGCCGCGCTGATGGGCGCCCAGTGTTACGCCGGCTGGGGCGGGCTCATCGTGCTGCCGGTGGTCCAGGGCAAGCTCGGATTTGTTGCCGCGCTGCTGGTCGGCGCCTGCGTCAGCGCTGCCTGCGTCATCCTGCTGAAAGCCTTCGCCAAAAAGAAACCCACTGACGTCGCCGCTGACGATGAACTAGACCTTGATTTCGAAATTAACTAACAGACTGGAAGGAACAGATTATGACCCACATTATCGCTGTCACCGCCTGCCCGTCGGGCGTGGCTCACACCTACATGGCCGCTGAATCGCTGGAAAGCGCCGCCAAAGCCAAAGGCTGGCAGGTCAAGGTTGAAACGCAGGGTTCCATTGGCATTGAAAACGAACTGACGGCGGAGGAGATTGCCGCCGCCGATATGGTCATTCTAACCAAAGATATCGGCATCAAATTCGAAGAGCGTTTTGCCGGGAAAACTATCGTGCGCGTCAATATCAGCGATGCGGTCAAGCGCGCCGACGCCATCATGAACAAGATAGACAGCCACCTTTCCCAGAGCGCCTGAAGCCTTAAAAGGGCGCCTTCGCGCCCTTCGCCACAACATGGAGTTTATCATGACGAATCGTACCCAACGCCTGAAAGCCAGCCTGTTCGCCCAGCCGCGCGAAATCTCCCTTGAGCGCGCATTACTCTACACTGCCAGCCATCGGCAGACGGAGGGCGAGCCGGTGATTATCCGCCGGGCGAAAGCCACCGCGTGGATCCTCGATAAGGTGATGATTTCGATTCGTGAGGATGAACTGATCGCCGGCAACCGCACCGTCAAACCGCGGGCAGGGATTATGTCGCCCGAGATGGACCCCTACTGGCTGCTCAACGAGCTCGACGCCTTTCCGACCCGCCCACAGGACCGCTTCGCAATAAGCGAAGAAGATAAGCAAATCTACCGCGAAACGCTGTACCCCTACTGGGAAAAGCGTTCAATGAAAGATTTCATCAACGGCCAGATGACTGAAGAGGTCAAGGCCGCCGTCAACACCCAGATATTCAGCGTGAACCAGACCGATAAAGGCCAGGGCCATATCATCATCGACTATCCACGGCTGCTGAATCATGGCCTTGGCGCCCTGGTCGCCGAACTCAAAACGCACTGCGCCCGGCAACCGGAGAACCCCTTTTATCAGGCGGTACTGATCCTGCTGGAAGCTTCCCAGCGCCATATTCTGCGCTACGCCGCGCTGGCCGAGGAGATGGCTGGGCACTGTCAGGACCCGCAGCGTCAGCAGGAGCTGTTAACCATCGCCGCTATTTCGCGCCACAACGCGCAGCACCGGCCAACGGATTTCCCCCAGGCCTGCCAGCTGTTCTGGTATATGAATATCATTCTGCAGTACGAATCCAATGCCAGCTCGATTTCGCTGGGGCGTTTTGACCAGTATATGCTGCCGTTTTATCAGGCATCGCTGAATCAGGGTCAGGATCCCGCGTATCTCAAGGAGTTGCTGGAGTCGCTGTGGGTGAAATGCAACGATATCGTCCTGCTACGCTCCTCCAGCAGCGCGCGCTATTTCGCGGGTTTTCCCACCGGCTATACCGCCCTGCTCGGCGGGCTGACGGAGACCGGGCGCAGCGCGGTCAACGTGCTGTCATTTTTATGCCTCGACGCCTATCAAAACGTTCAGCTGCCGCAGCCGAATCTGGGCGTGCGGGTCAACGAGCTGATTGATCGCCCGTTCCTGCGTAAAACCGCTGAGACCATTCGCCTGGGTACCGGGATCCCCCAGATTTTCAACGATGAGGTGGTGGTCCCGGCCTTCCTTAACCGCGGCGTGTCGCTGGAAGATGCCCGCGATTACGCGGTGGTCGGCTGCGTGGAGCTCTCTATTCCAGGGCGCACCTACGGCCTGCATGATATCGCCATGTTTAATCTGCTGAAGGTGATGGAAATTGTGCTGCAGGAAAATGAACATCAGCCTGACGTCAGCTGGGACGGCCTTATCTGCCAGATCCGCGACAAAATTCGCCATTACATCAAGCTGATGGTCGAGGGTAGCAACATTTGCGATATCGGCCACCGCGACTGGGCGCCGGTCCCGCTGCTCTCCTCGTTCATTGAAGATTGCGTGCAGCACGGCAAAGATATCACCGCCGGCGGCGCGCGCTATAACTTCTCCGGCGTCCAGGGTATCGGGATCGCTAACCTGAGCGATTCGCTGTACGCCCTGAAGGGTATGGTCTTCGACCAGCAGCGTCTCAGCTTTGACCAACTGATGGCCGTGCTGAAAGCCAATTTCCAGACGCCGGAAGGGGAAAAGATCCGCGCCCGGCTGATTAACCGTTTTGACAAGTACGGCAACGATATCGACGATGTCGACAATATTAGCGCCGATCTGCTGCGTTTTTACTGCAAAGAAGTCGAGCAGTATCTGAACCCGCGCGGCGGCCATTTTACCCCCGGCTCCTACACCGTCTCCGCGCACGTGCCGCTGGGTTCGGTGGTGGGCGCCACCCCGGACGGGCGACTGGCCGGCGAACAGCTGGCGGACGGCGGCCTGTCGCCGATGGTCGGTCAGGATTCCCAGGGGCCGACGGCAGTGCTGAAATCGGTCAGCAAGCTGGATAACTATCTGCTGTCGAACGGTACGCTGCTGAACGTCAAATTCACTCCGGCAACGCTGGCCGGCGACGGCGGCCTGAACAAACTGGCCGATTTTTTACAGGCCTTCTGCAAGCTCAAGCTGCAGCATATTCAGTTCAACGTGGTCAATGCCGGCACCCTGCGTGAAGCGCAGCAGCGGCCGCAGGACTTTGCCGGTCTGGTGGTACGGGTCGCGGGCTACAGCGCCTTCTTTGTTGAGCTGTCGAAGGAGATTCAGGATGACATTATCCGCCGCACCGCGCATCAGCTGTGAGGTCATCGACACGCGCGCCGACCGGGCGCGTATTTTTAACCTCCAGCGCTACTCGCTCAACGATGGCCAGGGGATCCGCACGGTAGTCTTTTTTAAAGGCTGCCCTCATACCTGCCCGTGGTGCGCCAATCCCGAATCAATTTCACCCAGGATTCAGACCCTGCGCCGGGAGAGTAAATGCCTGCGCTGCACCCGCTGCCAGCAGGACGTCGCCGAATGTCCGTCCGGAGCGTGGGAACAGATTGGCCGCGATGTGACGCTGGATAACCTGTTGCAGGAGGTGCTGAAGGATGAGGTCTTCTTTCGCGCCTCCGGCGGCGGCGTCACCCTCTCCGGGGGCGAAGTGCTCATGCAGGCCGGGTTTGCCGCCCGCTTTCTCCAGCGCCTGCGCCAGTGGGGGATCCGCACCGCCATCGAAACCGCGGGCGACGGCGCTTTTGACCGCTTCCTGCCGGTGGCCGAAGCCTGCAATGAAGTGCTGTTTGATTTTAAAATCATGGAACCTGAGCGGGCGCGGTCGCTGCTGCGAATGAATCAGCCGCGGGTGCTGGACAATTTTCGCCGGCTGGCGGCGAGAAAAATCAACCTGATCCCGCGGGTGCCGCTGATCCCGGGCTACACACTGAATACCGATAATTTTCGCCAAATTCTGGCGTTCCTCGCCCCTTTCGCGCTAAAAGAAATGCACCTGTTGCCGTTTCATCAATATGGCGAGCCCAAATACCGTCTGCTGGGCAAACCCTGGACGCTGGCCAGCGTGAAAGCGCCTGACGAAGCGGAAATTCAACCATATCGGGTGATGGCCGAAGCGGCCGGTTTCCACGTCACTATCGGCGGTTAACGCCAGGAGGATGTTATGGACTTCAATATTGTCGCCGTCACCGCCTGCGTCAGCGGGGTGGCGCATACCTACATGGCCGCCGAACGACTGGAAAAGGTCGGTCATCATGAAAAATGGCACCTGAAGGTGGAAACCCAGGGGGCGCTCGGCGTAGAAAATCGGATCACCGCGGAAGATATCGCCCGCGCCGAAGTGGTGCTGCTGGTGACGGATATCGAAATCGACGACCCTCATCGCTTTCGCGGCCTGCGGACGATTAAAACCAGCATCAAGAGCTTCCTGCTGCAGCCGCAGCAGATCGTCGAGGCCGTGAAAAGCATCATGAAAAAGCCGGTCGTCTATGTAGAACTTCCCTGACCGGCGACAGACCTTATTCTACATCCAGCAGCCACTTTTGCGCCGGCGTCAGGCGGCTTGCCGTCTCCGGCGTGAGCCAGCGCCGCTGGTCCTGCTGCGGCGTATCCGCACGATCGATATATAACCCATGCAGTACGCGTCTTCTGCTGCCTTCACGATTACGGGTGCCGCCGTGCCAGGCGTGGGCGTTGTAGATCATCACGCTGCCAGCCGGCGCGGCAAACACAATCTCATCGGGATGGGCCTGTTCCGGGTCGGCCAGCACCTCCTCTGGTAACTCGGGGCGGAGGTGGGTACCAGGAATGATCCGCGGCGCGCCGTTGGCGGCGCTCAAATCGTCTATCGCCCAGATGGTATTCACCAGGTGGACTTTGGGAAAATCCGGGCGCGGCTTTTTCCAGTCGGCGTGCAGCGGCTGGTGGCCGCCGTTATACAGCGCCTCGCGGGCGTTCAGGCTGGAGACTTTAAAATCCCCGTTGAAGATATAGCGACAAGCGGAGAGGATCAGCGGGTGTGACCAGACTTTCTCCCAGATAACCCCCTTATTAATCAGGTTAGCGATCCGCGTCGCCGTCGCCTCCTGATGGTGCTCCATCGCCAGATTATCGCCTTCGCGTTCAACCAGGGTGTCAATGAGCAGGCGCATTTCGCTCAGCCACTGGGCGTCAACGACGTTATGCACGACGGTGTAGCCGAGGGTGTCGAGCTCGTGTTTCATTTGCGCGCTGAGCGTCTGGCTGGCGCCTAACGCATCGAGAAAGTTAGCCGATGATGAGTTCATTTTACGTTCCTTTTTAACGTTCCGATAACACAAACAAACTCTACTGGTCCCTCCGCGGCATGACACGAGGCGAGCGCTACAAAAAACTGGACATACGTACGCGAGCCCACAAAGTGTGATGGACATCAATAATCTCTTTTCCGGCGATGCATGCGCTACAGCTGGCCGGCAATCCGCTGCGCAAAATGGCTAAACTAACGCTGCTGGGAAGGAAAAAATAGATTACCATCAACAGGATAATGCGCATGCTGAGGGCAAAGAATGATTGAAGATCTGCCGGATATACTGCATCGGTTAATCGGTCAAAAAGATCACCTACAGGTGAGATTTCCTGAGCCGGATATCTCCGTGCCTGCCCTCGCCTTCAACGTGCCGTTTCCGCGTCTGGAAATTGTGCTGGAGGGCCAACTGAATGAACAGGGACTGCCGCTGGCGGCCTCGACGTTAACCACGCTGCAGGTACTGTACGTGCAGGCGGGGAAGTGGACGCTGCCGCAGTGGACCGGTCCGGCCACTACCCTGAGCATTCTGTTTGGTCGGCAGAAACTGGGATTCAGTATTCAGCGCTGGGACGGAAAAAGCCTGTACACGGAAAAACAGAGCGTTTCCCGGCTTGGGCCGCGCGTGGGTTCCTACCTGTTGCTGAGCCTGAATGAAGTCAGCCTGCAGCCCGATCCGCTGACCGCGCGACTGGTGATCGCCGCGCTGCTGAGTCATTGTCGTGAACAGCTGGTCGGGCTGGAGATGCGCGTCAGCCGCAGCCGGGATCTGTTTCTCGCCGTCCAGGACTACCTCGAGGAAAATCTCAGTCTACCGCTGACGCGGGAATCGGTAGCCAAACGTTTTCACATCACGCCCAACTATCTTTCGCATATTTTTCAGAAATCAGGCTCGGTGGGATTTAATGAATATCTGACCCGTGTCCGTCTGGAAAAGGCGAAGCAGCTATTGCGCGGCTATGACCTGAAGGTGAAAGAGATTGCGCACAATTGCGGCTTTGTCGACAGCAACTATTTTTGCCGGGTTTTTAAACGCTACACAGAACGCTCGCCATCGGAGTATCGGCGACACTGCCGTAGCGCGCAGCAGGCCTAACCTGCCGCACCGGCAGATGGCGCCCACTCCACGCGGCCGCGGCCGTTATGCTTGGCCTTGTACAGCGCCTCGTCGACTTTACGGATAAACGTCTCCTGCGCTTCGCCTGGCCGCCAGGTTCCGACGCCAATGCTGATCGACAGCGGCGTCTGATGATTGATCAGGATGGTGCGAGCGTTAGCAAGGATCGACTGCGCCAGAGCGTGCAGCTCGGGCTCCGACAGGCCATCGACGATAATGGCGAACTCTTCCCCACCGATCCGCGCCGGCTGGACCTGCTCGCTGGTTAGTTTCGCCAGCTGTTTCCCCAGCGAAAATAACACTTCATCCCCCACCAGGTGGCCCCAGCTATCGTTGATTTTCTTAAAAAAATCGATATCCAGAATCATGAGTCCCAGCGCATGCCCGGACTTCTCGCGAATGGTATCAATGAAAAAACGCCGGTTGGGTAACTGGGTCAGTTCATCCTTCAGGGATTGCGAGCGCGCATCGACGTACAGCAAATTGATTCGCTCAATAATTTTGTAGACCCCCACCACGGTCAGCAGCATCCCGGAGAGGCGCAGCAGATCTTCGCAGTAGTAGCCCATCCAGCGCGGCTGAACCACGATCTCATCCATCACATCAAAGGTGCCGCCGGCAATCCACAACAGCAGCCCATAGCGTACCCAGTTGACGGCAATGTGGCTCATCCGCACCTTCGCCGAGCTCCACAGCATAAACACCAGAAACAACAACGCCAGCAGATCGATATAGAGGCCGGGGTTAGTCAGGATCTCGTGTCGTGTACCGACCGGAGGCGACACCAGGGCGCAGCCGACAGCAACAGCGACGATAACCAGCAGCGCAGGCAGGAGCGTCACCCGGGCCACAGCGGCCGGGCCGGGGCGATTCGCAGGAGTATGGAGTTCAGGCATAGCGGTGTCTCATGGTAACAACAGGGCCGATCGCGAGACAGGATAACAGTTAAGCGTAGCGGGACGAATGAAAAAGCGACGGTTCGGTAAAATGGCGGGAACTGGACTGACCCCGCGGAATTGTTCCAACGTACTACCACTCCATGGCGACGAGGTCAGTGGCGCGGATACTAGCGGCTTCATCCGCCATCTAATTAGCTTTCCGTGCGGCGCCGTCGATAGCCGGCGCCGCCTGCTCAGGGATTAGCCGCTAAACACTCGCGCCTTGCCGCTGACCGTCAGTCTCACCATCGCGCCGGGCTGCCACGCCGGCTGGCTCACGGTTCGCAGGACAATCGGCCGCTCGTGCCCAGCCATCGACAGCGTCAACGTGGAAAGCTGGCCTGAGAAATCGACATCGCGGATAATGGCGGTACTTTCCTGCGGCCCGCTCACACTGACGCTCAGCTGTTCCGGACGCAGCATCACCCTACCTTCGCCAGCAGGATGCAGTGCGTCCGTCGCCAGGTCCCCCAGCGCGCAGCTTGCCCGGCCGGGGCTAAGGCGTGCGGGGAGGATCAGGGCATCGCCAAGAAATAACGCCGTCTCTTCATCCACCGGCTGCGAGTAAACCGTCAGCGGGGTTCCAACCTGGGCGAAGCGCCCCTGACGCATTACCGCCACCTGCGTAGCGAACGACAGCGCCTCGTTCTGGTCATGAGTCACCAGAATCGAGGCGATCCCCGTCTCGGCCAGCAGGTCCGCCGTCGCTTTGCGTGTGCTGGCGCGCAGCCCGGTATCCAGTGCAGAAAACGGCTCATCCAGCAGCATCAGCGCCGGCTGCTGAGCCAGTGCGCGGGCCAGGGCAACACGCTGCTGCTGGCCACCGGAAATTTCGTGTGGCCAGTGACTCGCCAGACCAGGGTCGAGGGCGACCATCTCCATTAGCGCCCCCACGCGGCGACGCTTCTCCTCACGGCTGGCGTCGAGCCCCCAGGCGATATTGTCCGCAACATTAAGATGAGGAAACAGCGCCCCTTCCTGCGGAACATAGCCGATCCGTCGCTGGTGGGCGGGGACAAATACACCGTCGGCAAACAGAGACTTACCGTGCATGACGATCCGCCCGCGATCGGGCGTTTCAAAACCGGCGAGAATGCGCAGCAACGTGGTCTTCCCCGAGCCGGACGGACCAACAATGGCCGTCCGGCTCCCCGGCGCTACGGTCAGATTGAGATTATCGAGGACCAGCGCATCAGCGAAGGATTTCGAAATAGAAGACAATTCCAGCATGTTACAACCCTGCCATTTTTTTCGACTGCATATAAAGAACCGCGGTCAGCGGCAGCGAAATGACGATCATCAATAGCGCGTACGGTGCCGCCGCTACGTAGTCGATCTCACTGGTTAACGCCCAGAAACCGGTCGACAAGGTGCGGGTGCCTAACGGCGAAAGCAGTAGTGTGGCGGTGAGCTCATTGCTGACGCCAAGGAACACCAGCGCGGCACCTGCGGCCGCCCCCGGCGCGGCAAGCCGCATAGTGATACTCCACAGGGCGCGGGCCGGACTGCGTCCGAGACTACGGGCAACGTTTTCCAGCTCCACCGGCGCCTGCGCGATACCGGCGCGCAGGTTAATCAGCGCACGCGGCATAAACATCAACAGATAGGCCAGAAACAGCGTCACTTCGGTCTGGTACACCGGACGGGCGTAGTGGATGGTGACCGTCACCAGCGCCAGCGCGGTGACAATACCGGGCAGCGAGCTGGTGATGTAATTACACCCCTCCAGCAGGCGGAACAGCGGGCGCGGATAGCGCACGCCGAGCCACGCAATGGGGATCGCGCAAACCGTTGTCAGCAGCGCCCCGCCCGCCCCCAGGAGCAGGGTCTGGCGCAGAGAATGCCAGAGATCGGCATGCAGCCAGTTGTCGATGCCGCCCAGCCATAGCCAGCGGCACAGGACCAGTAAGGGAACCCCCATCGCCAGCATCACCAGCAGCAGAAGCAGTAGCTGCGCGCCAAAAGCGGCCCCTTTACCCAGCACAAGCCGCTTCTGCTCGCGGGCCGCCCCGGCGCCGATACGCGCGTAACGCGCTTTACCGCGTGAGGCGCTCTCAAGCAGCAGGATCGCCAGGCAGCACAAGGCCAGCACGCCTGCCAGCATATTGGCGGCCGGACCGCTGAAGGTCGACTGGAACTGATCGTAAATAGCGGTCGTGAAGGTATCGAAGCGGATCATCACATACAGGCCATATTCCGCCAGCAGATGCAGGGCCACCAGCAGCGCACCGCCGCAGATTGCCAGACGCAGCTGCGGGAGCACCACCCGGAAGAACACTTTCCACGGCGGCGTGCCCAGCGACGCGGCGACATCTTCAAGGGTGGGATCGAGGCGGCGCAGCACGGCCGCCACCGGCATATAAATAAACGGATAGTAGGCGAGCACCGAGAGAAACACCCCGGCGGAGAGGCCATGCAGCGAAGGCACGGCGCTGACCCAGGCATAGCTCTGGACAAAGGCCGGGATCGCCAGCGGGGCTACCGCCAGCGCCGACCACAGCTGCCGACCGGCAAGGGCAGTACGTTCCGTCAGCCAGGCCAGCGTCACGCCGAGCAAAATACTGATGGGGACCGCCAGCACCGTCAGCCACAGGGTATTGCTGAGCAGCTCCCCTACCCGCGGACGAAAGACCAGCGCTTTAATGGTCGGCCAGCCGGTGTCGAACCCAACCGCCACCACAAACCCTAACGGCAACAGCGCCAGCAATGAAAACAGCAGCGCTAACGCCACCATCGGAAATGCAGGACGCCTGCGCTCGGGCAGGCGTCCTGTTTTCTTTCCGAGCGACAAACTCAGAACAGACATAGCAACATCACTTCCTCAGGATCAGAGCAGGCCAGCCTGCGTCATCAGCTCAATGACCTTTTTACTGTTCAGCGAGGAAGGTTCTACCTTCGGTGCATCCAGATCTTTCAGCGGGGTCAGTTTCGGGTTAGAGGCCGCATCTACCCCCACGGCATACTCGAAGGCGTTATTGGTGCGCAGTGCATCCTGCCCCTGCTTGCCGGTGATCCATTTAATAAAGGCCTGCGCCTGCGCCTTATGTTTGCTGGAAGCCAGCACACCGCCTCCGGAAATGCTGACGAAGGCGCCCGGATCCTGGTGTTTGAAGTAATACAGTTGGGTGTTTTTGCTGTTCTCGCCGGTTTTGGACTGATCGACGAAGCGATAGTAGTGGTAGATCACCCCGCCGTCGATCTGTCCGGCGTTGACCGCTTTCATCACCGTGCTGTTGCCTTTATAGGCGACAAAGTTGGTTTTCATCGCCTTCAGCCAGTCGAGAGTCGCCTGCTCACCCTTCAGCGCCAGCATCGCGCTGACGATAGCCTGGAAATCAGCCCCCGATGGCGAAGCCGCCCAGCGCCCTTTCCACTCCGGTTTTGCCAGATCCATCAGGGAATGCGGCAGCTGCGCCTCGCTGATTTTCGCCGGGTTGTAGACAAAAACGGTGCTGCGCGCGGCAATGCCGATCCAGCGCCCATGCTGCGGACGGTACTGCGCCGGAACCTGCTGCAGGGTGGCGGCATCCAGCGGGGCGAAAAGTTTGGCATTATCGACCAGCACCATCGACGGCGAGTTCTCGGTCAGAAACACATCGGCCGGCGACGCGGAGCCTTCCTGAACCAGCTGATTACCCAGCTCACTGTCATCGCCATTGCGCAGCGTGACCTTAATACCGGTCTCTTTGGTGAATCCATCCACCCACGACTTCACCAGATTTTCGTGCTGGGCGTTGTAAACCACAATCCCGTTCTGAGCGTCAGCCGCCATCCCCTGCGGCGCCAGAAACAGAGAAGCGGCAACCAGCGCTGCCGTACGGAGGGGCGATAAGCGAAATTTCATGAACGCATCCTTAATGAAATAGGGCAATAAACGGTAAATAGCCTGAGCGGAGAGGATTAAATCACAGCAAAAAAAGAATGATAATGAAAACAATTATCATAAACTTAAAAAAGCAAAAAATAGCGCCGGTCGGTTATTAGGGATTAGAAAATGCTTAAAACCATCCATCCCCGAAATTTAGATTAAGAAAACATTAAGCTGCGATTTTTTTATTACCTTCGTGACAGAACAGCCGCCTCTGCACGTTATCTGCGGTCTTTGCTGGCGGGTATTGTGATACTGATCATGTTTTTAATATGCGCCGTCATCACGAAAGATATCCCCCTTCTACGATCATTAAAAAGCCTTTACCGTCAGAGGGATGATTAACTTTATGCACACTCACCCTGGCACGCACGATAAATGAAAGAGATAAAGCGGCGAAACGCATGGATTGCCTTTTCCCTGGCGCTGGTGGTGTTTCTTGCTGGCGTGTTCGTCATTAACTGGCAACTGTGGCATTCGGACCAGGCGACTCATGTCGCGGCCGCCCGTCAGGCGGCGAAAAAGATCGCAGCCATTCTGGATGAGGCCCATGCGGCGACGGCCACGGCGCTGAACGTTAGCCGCAGCGGTTGCTCTGGTCAGGGTCAATTTCAGCTCGGAACGGAGGCCGCCCTGCAGCCGCATCTGCGCACTATTCTGCTGATAAAAGATGGCCAGGTGTGGTGCTCATCACTCCCCGGCAACCGAGTCCTGACGCTCCATCCGGAATCCTTGCCTGATGAGAAGCTGCAGCTGCTGCCCGCCAGGATGATGGTTAACAAGCGGCCGGTGCTGATCTATCATACGCGTTCAGCGCAGGTGAGAGTCATTGTCAGTATCAGCGACATCCATTTGCGCGATGCCTTGTATAGCGATGAGGATAACGCCGGACTGGCGCTCTCGGTCAACCATCAGATGATCGCCAGATATGGCGATGTGGGGCCGCTGAAAGCCAGCCCGCATCAGGATATATTTAGCTCACCGGACTACCCGTTTCGCATTATCTATCCCGAGTCGCCTTTTTTTAGCCCCAGTCGCTTATTTCAAAATGGCTTCGGTCTGCTGATTTTCATTTTCTCTGTCTCGCTATTATTTTATTTCCTGCTGCGCAAATACCTGAATGTCTATACCTCTGAAGAAGAAAACCTGCGCTACGCCATCGCCCAAGGGTATATCGTTCCCTTCTACCAGCCCGTCGTGAATGGGAAAACGGGGGAGATATACGGTGTGGAAATTCTCGCCCGCTGGAAAAATGCTACCACACAGCGGCGTTCGCCCGCGGAATTTATTCCACTGGCCGAACGTACCGGCTTAATTATCCCGCTGACCCGCAGCCTGATGGCGCAGGTCGCCGCCCAGATGAATCCCATCTTCAGTAAGCTGCCGGATGGGTTTCATATTGGCCTGAATATCAGCGTGTCACACATTAACGCCCCGTCGTTTATCGATGACTGCCTGCACTATCAGCGCGGCTTTGAGGGGAAAGCGGTGAAGCTGATGCTGGAGATCACGGAGCAGGAGCCGCTGTTGCTCAACGACGCGGTCGTGGACAAGCTCAATACGTTACACTCCCGCGGGTTTTCCATCGCGCTGGACGACTTTGGCACCGGCTATTCCGGGCTTTCCTGTCTCCACGAGCTGATTTTCGACTATATCAAAATCGATCAGAGTTTTGTCGGCCGGGTAACCGGGGAGGCGCCGTCAAGCAAGCTGCTGGACTGCGTGATAGAGATGGCCCGGACGCTGTCACTGCGCATCATTGCCGAGGGTGTCGAAACCCAGGTCCAGCTGGAGTATCTCAATCGCCAGAATATTCATCTGCTGCAGGGCTACTATTTCTGGAAGCCGATGCCCTACGTCGCGCTGGTGATGCTCCTGCTGAGCAAACCGAAGGCGCGGATTGTCGAAGAATAAGCGAGCGACCCATCACCCGCGGGTCTGCACCAACGTCATCACTGAGTGAACGTGTTCAGCGCATCCTGTCGAGTCTCCTTAATAGAAAAGATGCGATCCATACGGGTGAGCTTAAACAGGTTTTTAATCGTGTCATTGAGCGAACACAGCACCAGCTCGCCCTGACCGTTGACGCTTTTCAGAATGGATACCAGCGCGCCAAGACAGCTACTGTCGATGAAATCGACGTGGCTCAGATCCAGCAGCACGTTTTTGGTATCCGGGTCGATAGCCTCCAGAACCTGCTGCTTAAACGCCTGCACGACGGAAGCATCCAGTCGGCGCACAAGAGGTACAATAATTTTTACGCCCTGCTCGGTATGTAATTCAACGTTCATGCTCATCCTCAATAGTGACTGATATCCGTCGACGAGTCCCTTTTTCGGCCGGCGTGTTCTCTCTTTAGCAGGTGATACCCCAAATATCCCGGGCGTAGCCACGTATGGTTCTGTCGCTGGAAAATTCTCCCATCCGACAAATATTGAGTAAGGCCCGACGGTGCCATTGTTCCGGCAGTTCAAAATCGGCCATCGCCTGCCGCTGGACCTGACAATAACTGTCGAAATCCAGTAAATGACAGTAATGATCGCCCTCAGTCAACATGTGGTGAAGTGGTGCAAACAGCTCACGATCGCTGGTGAACAACCCAGACACGAGGGTATCGACAACACGCGCCATAGCCGGGTTCTGATGATAGAAATCATGGTGATGCCCAAGGCGCCGGCTCTCTTCAATCTCTTCCGCCACGGCGCCAAACAGATAAAAATTATCGATCCCCACGGCCTCGCGGATTTCGATATTCGCCCCATCATAGGTGCCGATGGTTAACGCGCCGTTCATGGCAAACTTCATATTGCTGGTGCCGGACGCCTCGGTCCCGGCGGTGGAAATTTGCTCGGAGAGATCTGTGGCCGGAATGATTTTTTCCGCCAGCGAAACTTTATAATCTTCGAGGAAAACTACTTTAAGCTGCCCGGCAACCTGCGGGTCGCGGTTAATTTTTCGGGCGACGGTATTAATCAACTGAATAATCAGCTTCGCCATCCGATAGCCCGGCGCCGCTTTACCCGCAAACAAATGCACCTTAGGCGCGATAGTTTTCCCTGTCTCTTTGATATCCAGATAAAGAGCGATCACGTGAAGAATATTGAGCAACTGACGCTTATATTCATGAATACGTTTGACCTGACAATCAAACATCGCCAGCGGATCGAGGACGATGCCATAGCGTTGAGCGACCAGCTGGCTGAGCGCGGTTTTGTTGGCAAATTTAATGGCCCGGATATTATCAATAACAGCAGTATCATCGGCCAGGCTTTCCAGACTGGACAGCAAGGGTAAATCGGTTGGCCACCCTTCCCCCAGCTGTTGGTGCAAAAATGCTGCCAGGCCGGGGTTAGCCTGCTGCACCCAGCGTCGCGGCGTGACGCCGTTGGTCTGATTAATGAATTTCTCCGGGGTCATAAAATAGAAGTCCGGCACCAGTTGTTTCTTGACCAGTTCCGAATGCAGCCATGCTACCCCGTTCACGCGATGGCTACCGACAATCGCCAGATTGGCCATACGGATTTGCTTATCGTGATGTTCGTCGATTAAAGACAGCGAAGATAACAGATGATTTTTATCCGGCCAGCGCCGGGCTACCTCTTCAAGGAAGCGATGGTTGATCTCAAATATAATTTGCAAATGACGCGGCAGCAGTTTTTCAAACAGCGTCACCGGCCAGGTCTCCAGCGCTTCCGGCATCAACGTATGATTCGTGTAGGCACAGGTGTTTTGCGTTATCTCCCACGCCTGCTCCCAGGGCAGCCGGTATTCATCGACGAGGATACGCATCAGCTCCACCACCGCTAATGCCGGATGGGTGTCATTCAGCTGAATCGCCACATGCTGCGGCAGGAAAGTAATATCGTCATTAACCTCGGCATAGTCGCGAAATATATCCCGCAGCGTACAGGCCACCAGAAAATACTCTTGCGTCAGCCGCAGCTCTTTTCCGGTCAGCACCTCATCGGATGGATAGAGTATTTTTGAAATATTCTCCGACGCGATTTTATCACTCACCGCCTTGATATAATCACCGCGATTGAAAATATGGATATTAAAGGAGTCAGAGGCCACCGCGCTATAAAGCCGCAGCTTGTTGGTCGTCGTATCCCGGTAACCGGAAACGAAATAGTCATGGGGTATACCGACGATGGTTTTCCAACCCAGCCACATTGGATTGTAATTGCCATCAATATCTTCGCTGTGTTCAATATAGCCCCCCAGCGGGATCAGGATTTGCTGAGCATGGTGTTCGACCAGCCACGGGGAGTGCATCGAATGCCAGTCATCCGGATGCTCGATCTGCTGGTCATTTTGAAAGGATTGGCGAAAAAGGCCATATTCGTATTTGATGCCATGCCCGGATGCGGCAATATCAAGGGTAGCCATCGAATCGATAAAACAGGCGGCTAAGCGCCCTAACCCTCCGTTACCCAGCGCGGCGTCGGGCTCTTCGTCAAGAAGGTGGTCAAGATCAAACCCCAGGTCATTCACCACCTGGTGCATCTCCGCCAGTAAATTCATATTCAAAAGGTTATTACGCAGCGACTGTCCCAGTAAAAATTCCATCGACAGATAGTAAACACGCTTTTTATGCTCTTCACGTTGCCGCGTCTGGCTCAACAAAAAATGATCCTGTTGAAAATGACGAATGGCCAGCGCCACCGCGTTAAAAATATCGCCATGCGTAGCTTTATTTAAGCTAACACACAATGTGTACTGTAATTGCTGTTCAACCAACGCCCGTAATTCTTTGATATTTTGCGGGTTAATGTCAGGCATGCTGACCTCTCTGGTCTCTGTATCTGCGTAAAAACCATGGCAGGTAAATCATCATTTTTCCAAGTATAGACGAAGATATTTTGCCGAATGGTTTTTATTCCTCAGCACCATTGCCGTTTATAACGAGAGGCTGAATAATTAAAATAACAACCATTTGCAATGGATTGATCGTCACCTTTTCGCCAGCGATAACGCTACAGACATGGCGGGTTTGCGGAGTCGGGAGGTGAAGGTGAAGTGCAGTCAGGACGGCTACAGGTAAAAGCAAGAAGGGGTTACCTTTCGGTAACCCCTTCTTTTATATGGCGGAAGCGCAGAGATTCGAACTCTGGAACCCTTTCGGGTCGCCGGTTTTCAAGACCGGTGCCTTCAACCGCTCGGCCACACTTCCGGTGTGAGGCGCACTATAAACACCTCGGCGGATGCTGTAAAGCACCATTTTGTTCAACTGCCTTAAAAACAAACAATTTTGTGTTATTCGTCTGAATTTCAGGCAGTTCGCACAGAAAATCAGCGCCCATGACCGCTATCCAGAGGGCTATTTTTTAATGTACATGTCTTTGGTGTAGTAATACCCCAGCTTATCCGGCGTGAAACCGCCCACCCTGGGTTTCACTAAATGGGTACGCACATAGTGATAGACCGGAATGGCGGGAACATCCTGCGCCAGCAGATCTTCCGCCTGCTGATAGTATTTGCCCCGGGTCGCTACGTCGGAGGCTTTCGCCGCATTGCGCAGGGCCTCATCGTAAGCCGGGTTGCTGTACTGACTGGTGTTCTCGCTATCACCGGTACGGAACGTATTGAGGAAAGTGGCGGCATCGTCGTAGTCGGCAATCCACGCGTAGCGGACGGCGTCGAAGTTATGCGTATGCATGGTATCCAGCATCGTCTTCCACTCCTGGTTCTGTAGCTTCGCCTCGACGCCGAGGTTTTTCTTCCACATAGAGCTGGCGGCGATGGCGATACGCTGGTGCGACTCATAGGTGTTATACAGCAGGGTAAAGACCAATGGGTGACTGTCATCATACCCCGCCTGCGCCAGCAGTTTTTTCGCCTCAGCAATCCGCTTCTCGCGCGGCCAGCTGGCGTAGTCCGGGTTGTGCAGCGTCACGCCGCCGATATCCGGCTGGCTGATCACCCAGGCCGGTCGCTGCCCCTGGCCAAGCACTTTTCCGGCAATGATATCTTTATCAAGCGCCATATTCAGCGCGCGCCGCACGCGGGCGTCGTTAAACGGCGGGCGGGTAGTATTGAATTCGTAGTAATAGGTCGCCAGCTGCGGCGAAACGTCCAGCTGATCGCCCATGGTTTTCTGCAACTGCGCAAACTGATTGATCGGCACCGTATAAACAATATCGATCTCCCCCGCTTTGTAGCGGTTGACATCGGCAGCCTCCGAAGAGATGGGCAGGTAAGTCACTTTATTAATAACGGTGTGCGCATTATCCCAGTACTTCGCATTACGTTCAGCCACCAGCCGCTCATTCACCACCCATTGGGTCAGCTTATACGGGCCGCTGGTGACGATATGCTCTGGTCGGGTCCATTTATCGGCAAAACGCTCCACCAGCACTTTGTCGATCGGTACCAGCGAAGGGTGCGCCAGCATCGCCAGGAAAGCGGCATTCGGCTGGTTCAGAGTGACCTGCAGCGTGGAGTCGTTCAGCGCTTTTACCCCCAGCGTCTCGGGTCCCTTTTGCCCCAGGGCAATTTCGCGAGCGTTGGCGATATGCATATTGCCGGGATAGCTCGCATAGGGCGAGGCGGTGGCCGGCGAGACCAGCCGTTGCCAGCTCCAGACGATATCCTGCGCCGTGATGGCCGTGCCGTCGGACCAGGTCAGACCGGGGCGTAAATGGAAGGTCCATAACAGGTTGTCCTTGTTTTCCCAGCGCTCCGCCAGCCGGGGCTGGATCGCCCCCGCAGGCGTCACGCTGACCAGCCCTTCAAAGAGATCGCTAATGATGTTGAATTCAATGTCGCTCTCGACTTTATGCGGATCGAGTGAGGCAGGTTCACTGCCGTTATTTCTGACCAGCTCCTGCTTTTCCGCCAGCTGGGTGCCCGGCGGCACCTGTGCCGCCAGCGCCCCGCCGGTTATGACCATCAGACTCATTGCCAGGAACGTTCGCGTGATGTGATTGTTTTTGTGTAATGTCATTTCCCTTTGCCTTTAACGTACGGAGTTATTCCCCCTTCCACACTTAGTCGCAGAATTTCAATAAAGCAATATATTTCAGCAACCTATAAGATTTCGATCGGCTCACCGAAGCGAAACGCGAAAACATATCGCTTTTCCCAATCCATGTAGAATTTTATGCTGGGCAAAAGCGGCAAAAGCTAAGTAAAGATGGGTAAAAGCATTAGGGCTTCACGCTTGTTTTTCTTATTCTTTATCCCTAATTACATCTGTCATAAGAGAGTGACTCATGGATCGCATAATTACATCATCGCGTGACCGTTCCTCGCTGCTCAGCACGCACAAGGTTCTGCGTAACACCTACTTCCTGCTCAGCCTGACGCTGGCGTTTTCCGCTATCACCGCCACCGCCAGCACGGTGCTGATGCTCCCTTCCCCGGGGCTGATTTTAACCCTCGTGGGGATGTACGGTCTGATGTTCCTGACCTACAAAACGGCGAATAAACCCACCGGGATTATTTCCGCCTTCGCTTTCACCGGCTTCCTCGGCTATATCCTTGGGCCGATGCTGAACGCGTACCTTTCTGCCGGCATGGGCGATTTGATCGGCCTGGCGCTGGGCGGCACCGCACTGGTCTTCTTCTGCTGCTCGGCCTACGTGCTGACGACGCGCAAAGATATGTCCTTCCTCGGCGGAATGCTGATGGCGGGCGTGGTGGTCGTCCTGATTGGTATGGTCGCTAACCTGTTCCTGCAGCTGCCGGCGCTTCATCTGGCGATTAGCGCGGTGTTCATCCTGATCTCTTCGGGTGCCATCCTGTTCGAGACCAGCAACATCATCCGCGGCGGTGAAACCAACTACATCCGCGCCACGGTCAGCCTATATGTCTCGCTGTACAACATCTTTGTCAGCCTGCTGAGCATCCTGGGCTTCGCCAGCCGGGACTAACCGCTCCCCTGCTTCACCGAGGCCTCGCTTATGCGGGGCCTTTTTTTTTGCTACACTGCGGCCAGTTTCAGGCGGTATGTGAAAAATCATGTTTATTTTTGAAGGCAACGAAATTGAAACGGATAGCGAAGGCTATCTGAAAGATACCACCCAGTGGAGCGAGGCGATGGCGGAAGTCATTGCCGCGCAGGAAGGGATAACGCTCGCCGTTGAACACTGGGAAGTGGTGCGCTTTGTGCGCGAGTTTTACCTTGAGTTCAACACCTCTCCGGCGATCCGCATGCTGGTGAAGGCGATGGCCAACAAGTTTGGCGAAGAGAAAGGCAACAGCCGCTATCTCTATCGCCTGTTCCCGAAAGGCCCCGCCAAACAGGCGACCAAAATCGCCGGGCTGCCGAAGCCGGTGAAGTGCATCTAATAGAGAATCGCGAATTTTTCCCAGCTGCGGGTGGGTTGATGGGGCTCGGTTAACACCCGGTCAACCCGCGCGCTGCGCGGCCCCCCGGCTTTCAGCCAGGCGATGAGTTTCTCCACCTGCTCTGCCTCGCCGCAGGCAAGCACTTCCACCCCGCCGTCGTCCAGATTACGGGCATAGCCGGTCAACCCCAGTTGCAGCGCTTCCCGCTGTGTTGAATAGCGAAATCCCACGCCCTGAACCGAACCGTAAACCCATGCCATCGTGCAGATACTGGCCATTATCATCTCCTTTTCGCTCACACTTTACGCTGAGGATAGCAAATTCGCTCAGCGTACGTGCTTCGGCAGTAAACCATAATGCTGACGGAAGCGCGCGGTAAAGCGCGATCCCGACTGATATCCGCTGTTCTGCGCGATTTCGCCTATTGGCCGCGAGGTGGTCTGCAGCTGCCCCAGGGCGTGAGCCATCCGCACCTCCTCGACGATCTGGCGAAAACTCTGCGATTCCTGCTGCAGCCGACGGCGCAGCGTGGACTCGCCGAGAAAGAGCATTTTCGCCACCCGCGACACGCTCCATGCCTGCGCCGGCGACAGCATGACCAGTTGTCGAACCTGCGCCGACAGATCCTGCTGCCGCTCGACGAGCAGCGGGCCCGCATAGCCCGCCTCGTGCAGGGCCAGCAGCAGGCCCATAGTCTGGTGGAGCTGTAGAGAGGTGGATAATCCCTCCCGCACCGCCTGCAGAACGCTTTGCCACATAAACGCCAGCTCTGTCGTCACCGGGGCGCAGAGCGAGGTCAGACGCCCTGGGGGTGTTTCGCTGAGATAACGGGTCTTAAACGTCGTCAGCAGCTCGGGGGTCAGCGACAGCAGATCGGAGCAAAACAGGCCGTTCTCCGGCTGGTTAATCACCTCCAGCTCAACGTCAGCCGGCAACACAATCAGCTGTTGCGGCGTCGCCAGCACCCGGCTCTCCCCTTGCACAATCACTTTGCTGCCGCGTTTCACCCGACAGAGCGCCGGGGAGAACAGCCGCACCCGATGCAGTCTGCACAGCCGTCGGGTGGTGACCTCTGCCGCGGTTAAGGCGTTATGCTGAAAGTGGATACTCTCCATCGGATCGACCCTTTATTTTAGCGCCCGGCCATCGCCGTCAACTGTACGCTGGCGAGAGCATGGCTGTGTAACAGATAGCCGACCAGCGCCCCGCTGGCCCCGGCATCCACCGGCAGCGTAGGGACATCCAGCGCCCATACCGTAAAGCGGTAGCGATGCGGTTTATCTCCCGCCGGCGGACAGGCGCCGCCGAAACCTGCATAGCCAAAATCGTTGCGGCCCTGTACCGCTCCGCCCGGCAGTGTAGCGCTGTTTTTATCTCCCGCGCCAGCGGGCAGCGAAAAGACGCTGCTGGCGATATTGACCACCGTCCAGTGCCACCAGCCGCTGCCGGTAGGCGCATCGGGATCTCTGACAGTGACCGCGAAGCTTCGCGTCCCCGCCGGGGCATTTTTCCATGCCAGCTGCGGAGAGACATTGCCTCCGGTACAGCCGAAACCGGCAAACCAGTGCTTCCGGGCCAGCGCCTGCCCGTCATGTATATCATCGCTGCTCACGCTAAACGGCGCAGCCATCGCGCCACTACTCACTGCCGCGACCATCGCCACGGCCATGCGGATACCTGTTTTCATCGTCTGCTCCTCGTTGGGGTGAGAAAACAGGGTATGAGAGTCCGCACAAACTGAATGTGCCGAAGCGCCTGCATTTTGTGCCGAAACGCTCACCTGTGCCTGCCGGGCGAAAGATGCTTGCGTGCGCCAGGTGTGCTACTCTACGCGCCATTTTTCGGTGCCGACATTCCCGTTGCTTAAAGGTAGCTCCATGACAGATTCCCTATTCCCCCGCTTAGTGTTAGCCAAAGGACGCGAGAAATCCCTGCTGCGTCGCCATCCGTGGATTTTCTCAGGCGGCGTCGCCCGCATGGAGGGTAAAGCCCGCAGCGGTGAAACCATCGATATTGTTGACCATCAGGGAAAATGGCTGGCCCGCGGCGCTTACTCGCCGTCGTCGCAGATCCGCGCCCGCGTGTGGACCTTCGACCGCAATGAAGCCATCGATAGCACCTTCTTTGAACGCCGCCTGCAGCAAGCGCAAACCTGGCGGGCATGGCTGGCCGAGCGCGATGGTCTCGACAGCTACCGTCTGATCGCCGGCGAGTCCGATGGGCTGCCGGGCGTCACTATCGACCGCTTTGGCAACTTTTTCGTGCTGCAGTTGCTCAGCGCAGGCGCCGAATACCAGCGGGCCGCCATCATCAGCGCCCTGCAGAACCTGTTCCCGGACTGCGCCATTTACGATCGCAGCGATGTCGCCGTGCGTAAAAAAGAGGGACTGGAGCTGGCCCAGGGGCCGGTGGTGGGCGAGCTGCCCCCGGCGCTGCTGCCGATCACCGAGCACGGCATGAAACTATTGGTTGATATCCAGGGCGGGCACAAAACCGGCTACTACCTCGACCAGCGCGACAGTCGCCTGGCTACTCGCCGCTATGTCGCGGATAAGCGGGTGCTGAACTGCTTCTCTTATACTGGCGGCTTTGCGGTGTCAGCGCTGATGGGCGGCTGCCGCCAGGTCACCAGCGTGGATACCTCTCAGGAAGCGCTGGACGTCGCCCGACAGAACGTCGAGCTCAACGGACTGGATCTGTCCAAAGCGGAATTTGTGCGCGACGACGTGTTCAAACTGCTGCGTAAATACCGCGATCAGGGAGAGAAATTCGACGTGATCGTGATGGATCCGCCGAAATTCGTGGAAAACAAAAGCCAGCTGATGGGCGCCTGCCGCGGTTATAAAGATATCAATATGCTGGCGATCCAGCTGCTGAACCCCGGCGGCGTGCTGCTGACTTTCTCCTGCTCCGGCCTGATGACCACCGATTTATTTCAGAAAATCATCGCCGATGCCGCAATTGATGCCGGGCGTGATGTACAATTTATAGAACAGTTCCGTCAGGCTGCCGACCACCCGGTGATCGCAACCTACCCGGAAGGGCTGTATCTGAAGGGGTTTGCCTGTCGCGTCATGTAACTTGAAAAACGAAACATGAGCCTCATATAGGGAGTATTCATGTTTCCCAGGAGGTGCCTATGATAGCCAGCAAATTCGGTATCGGCCAACAGGTCCGCCATACGCTCTTGGGCTACCTGGGTGTCATCGTCGATGTCGATCCCGAGTATTCACTCGCGGAACCGGAAGAGGATGAGATTGCCGCCAATGACGAACTGCGTGCGGCGCCCTGGTACCATGTGGTGATGGAAGATGATGATGGTCAGCCGATCCACACCTATCTGGCAGAAGCGCAGCTGAGCAGCGAAACCCGCGACGAACACCCGGAACAGCCGTCCCTCGACGAACTGGCCAAAACGATTCGTCAGCAGCTGCAGGCTCCGCGCCTTCGCAACTAAAACAAAACCCCGCCAGGCGGGGTTTTTTGTTATTTTGCTAATCCCAGTCGCGGTAGCTCAATGGCCGGGCAACGATCCATCACCACGTTCAATCCGGCTTCTCTGGCCAGCACCGCGGCCTGCTCATTGATCACCCCCAGCTGCAGCCACAGCGTTTTCGCGCCGATGGCTATCGCCTCCTGCGCCACGCCCCACGCCGCTTCTGAATTACGGAAGACATCAACCATGTCGACCTTTTCCGGAACGTCGGCGAGCGTCGCATACCCTTGCTGTCCCAGCAGCGTCTTGCCCGCCACCTTCGGCGAAACCGGGATAACGTGATACCCCTGATCCAACAGATACTTCATGACCCGGTAGCTCGGGCGGTCAGGTTTATCGCTGGCGCCAACCAGCGCAATCGTCCGTGTCGACGTCAGGATGCCGGCAATATCGTTCTCTTTCATGGGTTCCTCCTGCTATTTCACCTAAGTGTATGCTAATCCGCAGCAGGCGGCCATCCAGGCTAACCCACAGATTCGACAAAATTTTCACCCCGATGCTTGCAGCGGCAGCCACATTCAGTAATCTGTCTGCAGGTCAAAATGTGGAATGAAAATATGGAACTGACAACTCGTACCCTGTCCGCGCAAAAACATATCGCGCTGGTGGCTCACGATCACTGTAAAGATATGCTGATGAAATGGGTCGCTCGCCATCAGGCGTTGCTGGCGCAACACGTTTTGTATGCCACCGGCACCACCGGTAACCTGGTCTCGCGGGCTACCGGACTGGAGGTCAATGCCATGCTGAGCGGCCCGATGGGCGGTGACCAGCAGGTTGGCGCGCTTATTTCAGAAGGCAAAATCGACGTGCTGATCTTCTTCTGGGATCCGCTGAACGCCGTGCCTCACGACCCGGACGTCAAAGCGTTGCTGCGCCTGGCCACCGTCTGGAACATTCCGGTCGCCACTAACGTCTCCACCGCTGACTTTATCATCCAGTCACCGCACTTTAATCAGCCGCTCGATATTCTGATCCCGGATTATCCGCGTTATCTTGCCGAGCGCCTGAAATAACCCACACGTGATTAGGGTTTCCTGGCCACCGGCACATCCAAGGCCTGCAGGATGTCGACAAACGGCGAAGGTTGCGCTTTGTTAAACAACAACCACACCCGATGACGTGCGCGGGTTATCGCCACGTACAGTAGTCGACGCTCCTCCGCATCAGGAAAATCTTCCGGCTGCGGCAGGAGCGCCTGCTCCATGATCGACTCGCGCGCCGGCGCGGGAAACGCATCCTCTCCCTCCTGCAGTCCCAGCACAATCACATAGTCCGCCTGCTGGCCCTTGCTGGCATGAATAGTCATAAAATCAAGCTGCAGATGCGGCCAGCGCGTCGCCGCCTTGTTGAGCGCGTCGGGCTTCAGATGATGGTAACGGGCAAGCAGTAGGATCCGCTGCTCGGGCTTAACGTAGCCGCTCAGTTTATCCAGTAAATCATCCAGCTTATCGTCGGCTAACAGCGTGACGGCCTTTTTATCGCCCGCCGTCAGGCTGTTCAGCGGCTTACTTAACTGATGCGGATTCTGCTGGATAAAGCCATTGGCGATTTCGCCAATGCGGCCGTTAAAGCGATAGGTGGTATCCAGCGCGCAGCTATCCCCTTCGCCAAAGTAATGATTAAACGCGGTGGTCAGGGAAAGCTGGGCCCCGCTGAACCGGTAAATCGCCTGCCAGTCATCCCCGACGGCAAAGAGCGTGGTTTGGCTGTTCTGCCGGCGTAATGCAGCCAACAGCGAGGCCCGCTGCGGCGAGATATCCTGAAATTCATCCACCAGAATGTGTTTCCATGGGCTGACGAAGCGGCCTTTATCGAGAATATTGACCGCCTGATGGATCAGGCCGGAAAAATCGACCGCATTCTCGGCCTTCAGCGCCGCCTTCCACTCTTTCATCAGAGGCGACATCAGTTTCACCCGTTTACTGAACTGATCGCGTACCGCCTCCGGCGCCCCGGCAATCATCTCTGCCTGGGAGCCGCCGTGCATACGCATCAGGCTGACCCAGCGGTCGAGCCGGCTGGCCATACGCCGCTGCACCTTCTTGTCCTGCCAGAAATCGCCTTCCGGCAGTTGCCAGCCCATCTCCTCTTCCAGCCACAGGCGCCAGCCTTTCGCCTGCGCTTTTTTCTCCTGACACTGCTGCTGCCAGCTTTTCACGAGCAGCGCCTGACGAACTGCGCTATCGCTTTCCAGTTTACTGATGGTGGGGACTTTTTTGCTGCCCTGCTGAATAATATGTAGCGCCAGCGAGTGGAAGGTACGCGCGGTGATATCGTCGGATGCAAGACGCTCGCGGATCCGCGCATCCATCTCCTGCGCCGCCTGGCGGCCGAATGCCAGTAACAAAATTTGCTCGGCTGCCGCTTCTCCCCTCGCCAGCAGCCAGCCTGCCCGCGCCACCAGCACCGAGGTTTTGCCGCTGCCCGCGCCCGCCAGCACCAGCAGGGAACGTTCGCCGTTCACTACCGCCCGCGCCTGTGAGGCATTAAGAGGGGACGACTCAACGCCGTCAAAAAAGCCGCGATACTGCTCAAGCATCGCCTCGGTGAAGGCCTGGTTATGGGCCAGGCGTGTCGCTTCAATATCCCCTAACCAGCGCTGACACTCCCGCCACAGCTCCCGACAGTTGTCAAAGGCCTCAAGCCGGCTGGTGGGCATCGGCAAACCAGTCAACGCCTGGCGAATGTTATCCTGCACATCCGCCACCTGCTGACGCGTCAACCATTTGCCTTCCGCACGGGTGCGCTCGATCGTCGCCAGCTGCCGCTTCAGTACGCCAGCGGCGATGTCACTCATTTCCGCGCTCCACTGCTCCCAGAGCGTTTGTAAATGGTGATAGAAGCGCTGCGTTTCGCTCCACTCGGTACCGTGCAAACGCACGACTTTGCTGTCAGGCAACACAAACTCCAGTTCGCCCCAGACCAGACCGCGCTTACAATGCACTGACAATAACTGATTGAAAGGGATAAGATACTCGTGACGGTCGCCGGAAACCTTTACGCCGGCGTTCAGTAACTGCACCCGATCATAAGGGTGCTGAGCCATGCGTTTGCCCAATGTTGTCGCTTTAAGTTCCATATAATGTCGATTTTCAATCAGGGTGGATTGTTTTTCAGTTTAACCGCCCGGGACCAGGTGCTCCAGCGCAAAAAAACGTTACAATTGTCAGGTCTTATTATCCACAGGGCAAAACCGAGGCTTTATGCGTACCATTCTGAATATTTTGAACTTTATCCTTGGCGGTTTCGCCACCACTCTAGGCTGGCTGCTCGCCACGCTGGTTAGCATCATTCTGGTCGTCACGCTGCCGCTGACCCGCTCCTGCTGGGAAATCACCCGACTCTCCTTATTCCCATACGGTAACGAGGCGATTCATGTGGATGAGCTGGAGCCGGGCCGTAAAAATGGCCTCCTCAACGCCGGCGGCACCGTGCTGAATATTCTGTGGTTCATTTTTTTCGGCTGGTGGTTGTGCCTGATGCATATTTTCAGCGGCATAGCTCAATGTCTGACCATTATTGGCATCCCGGTGGGGATCGCGAACTTTAAAATTGCTGCCATTGCCCTTTGGCCTGTAGGGCGCCGGGTCGTCTCTGTGGAAACCGCGCGTGCCGCACGTGAAGCCAATGCGCGTCGTCGCTTTCAGTAACCGAACGGAACACGGACATGATTAGCCCCCTGCTACGCCGCTATACCTGGAACAGTGCCTGGCTTTATAACGTACGGATCTTTATTGCGCTCTGCGGCACAACGCTGTTTCCCTGGTGGATCGGCGAAGTCAAACTGACCATCCCTCTCACCCTTGGCGTTGTTGCCGCGGCCCTGACCGACCTCGACGACCGGCTGACCGGTCGTCTGCGCAACCTCGCCATTACCCTGGTCTGTTTTTTTATCGCCTCCGCCTCCGTGGAGCTGCTGTTTCCGTGGCCGCCGCTGTTTGCCCTCGGCCTGACCGTGTCTACCATCGGCTTTATTTTGCTCGGCGGCCTCGGCCAGCGCTATGCCACCATCGCCTTCGGCGCCCTGCTCATCGCCATCTACACCATGCTCGGCGTCACACTGTACGATCACTGGTATCTACAGCCGTTGTTCCTGCTGGCGGGGGCCGTGTGGTACAACCTGCTGACGCTGTCCGGGCACCTGATTTTTCCGATTCGTCCATTGCAGGACAACCTGGCGCGTAGCTATGAGCAACTGGCTCGCTATCTGGAGCTCAAATCCCGGCTGTTTGATCCTGACCTGGAGGATGAGAGCCAGGCGCCGCTGTACGATCTGGCCCTCGCCAACGGCCAGCTGGTTGCTACGCTTAACCAAACCAAGGTCTCGCTGCTAACCCGACTGCGAGGCGATCGGGGCCAGCGCGGCACCCGCCGCACCCTGCAGTACTACTTTGTGGCCCAGGATATTCATGAACGCGCCAGCTCATCGCATATTCAGTATCAGACTCTGCGCGATCAATTCCGCTACAGCGACGTGATGTTCCGTTTCCAGCGCATGCTCTCGATGCAGGCCCAGGCCTGCCAGAAGCTCTCGCGGGCGATTTTACTGCGCGAACCCTACCAACATGACGCCCATTTTGAACGCGCGTTTATGCATCTCGACGCGGCGCTTGACCGTGTGCGCGCCAGCGGCGCGTCCGACGAGCAGATCAATGCCCTTGGGTTTTTACTCAATAACCTGCGCGCTATCGATGCGCAGCTGGCCACGATTGAATCGGTGCAAACGACCGCGCCTGCCGGGAGCAACACCGAGACGCTGTTGGCCGACGACAGACTCGGCGGGCTGAACGACATCTGGCTGCGTCTGCGGCGCAACATGTCACCGGAGTCCGCTCTCTTTCGCCACGCGGTACGTATGTCGCTGGTGCTCTGCGCCGGCTATGCCTTTATCCAGTTTACCGGGCTCCAGCATGGCTACTGGATCCTGCTGACCAGCCTGTTTGTCTGTCAGCCGAACTATAACGCCACCCGCCACCGACTGGCGCTGAGGATCATCGGCACGCTGGTGGGGGTGGCGATCGGCCTGCCCGTCCTGCTGCTGGTGCCTTCGATTGAAGGGCAACTGGTGTTGATCGTGCTCACCGGCGTGCTGTTCTTTGCCTTTCGTAACGTGCAGTACGCCCATGCCACCATGTTTATTACGCTGCTGGTGCTGCTGTGCTTTAACCTGCTTGGCGAAGGTTTTGAGGTCGCGCTACCGCGCATTATTGATACCCTGATCGGCTGCGCCATCGCCTGGGCGGCGGTCAGCTTCATCTGGCCGGACTGGAAATTTCGCAATCTGCCGCGCGTCCTGGACCGGGCGATGAACGCGAACTGCCGTTATCTGGATGCCATTCTGGAGCAGTATCACCAGGGCCGCGACAACCGTCTGGCCTATCGTGTCGCCCGCCGTGATGCCTACAACCGTGATGCCGAACTGGCCTCCGTGGTCTCGAATTTGTCGACTGAACCGCGCGCGGATGGCGCCCAGCGCGAGACCGCTTTTCGCTTGCTGTGTCTCAACCATACCTTCACCAGCTACATCTCCGCTCTCGGCGCGCATCGGGAAAAACTGTCCACCCCCGATATTCTTGCCCTGCTGGATGATGCTGTTTGTTATGTTGATGACGCCCTGCACCATACCCCCGCCGATGAACATCGGGTGCAGAAGTCTTTGACCAGCCTGCAAAGCCGGATCCAGCATCTGGAACCGCGCGCGGACAGTAAAGAGCCGCTGGTATTACAGCAGATTGGCTTGTTGCTTGCGCTGCTGCCTGAAATTTGCCGCCTGCAACAGCGCGTCCACGCTCAGACAGAATAACGGCGGCAGTCCGCTAGCGGGCTCCAGCCCATTCGAGCAGCTCCTGACGCCGCAGCGTCGGGAGCGCGGCGGCGTGAACGCCGACAATCGCCCCCTCCAGCGCCAGCAAGACGTTGAGCGACAGAGAGGCGTTGTTTTCTCGTAGCCGTTGCCAGGCCTGCTGAGCGCCTACCTCCCGAAGCGTCCTGACATCCGGTATGCCCGCGTGGATCAGCTGCAATTCCATATGAAAGCTGATATTGGGTAAATCCTTCAGACGGCCCGACGCCCGTCGGTGGTTCTTTTCACGCTGCGCACTCTGCCACGACAACAGCGACAGCCGAAAAAGCTGAGTCTCATCGCGCCACAATGCGTCGTCAATTTGATAATACTTCATCGGCACGATGCGCCCATGTCGGCGCAGCGTTAATAAAGGATTGCGATGTTCAACCCGATACGCGGCGCTCTGCTCGCAGGCCCTCAGGTAAATATCGCCCTCTGCCACCATCGCAAACACCGTATCATCAATGGCCAGGCTATAGCCGCCAAAAAGCGGACGAGAATGTAACTGACCCAGCGGCGAGACGCAGGCCTGAAATTGCGGGAACCGCGGACATACTAGTTTTCTCATGATCATTCCTTTGTTAATCATGTAATTAAACTTAAGTTGTTAACGGATCCGCTAAGAGAAAACATAAGGGACTTCCCGAACAGCAGCAAGATGATTTTCGCCGACTTTTCCACCAGAATGCGGTTTTGCGAGACGCTTTCAGAAAATCACTGACGTTGCTGCAATCAACAGGGTGGAAAGAAATCATTAGCCGGCATTAAGGATATCGTTGAGGAGAGGTGCGCATCGCTATAAATCAGACGCGGCGGGAAATGATTAAATTTCAGCCAGCAAAATGGCAAATTGCGGTTGATCTTTTCCCCAGGTAGATATACTGTATATGCATACAGTAACTACAGGCGGGATAGACTATGTTTACTTCAGCTCACGCAAATCGTTCAGCACAGGCTTCTGCTTCTGCAGGCCACTACGCTCATCGTTCTGGCGAACAGACCGCCAATGGGCTGATCAGTGAAATTGTCTATCGTGAAGATCAACCCATGATGACACAGTTACTGCTGCTACCTTTATTACAGCAGCTGGGTCAACAGTCTCGCTGGCAACTGTGGCTCACGCCGCAACAAAAGCTTAGCCGCGAGTGGGTCCAGTCTGCCGGTCTACCGCTGTCTAAAGTCATGCAAATTAGCCAGCTGTCACCCTGCCATACCGTAGACTCAATGATCCGCGCGCTGCGCACCGGTAATTATAGTGTGGTTATCTGCTGGCTAACGGAGGAGCTAACCGCGGAAGAGCATGAGCGTCTGGTCAATGCCGCCCAGGAAGGTTGCGCGATGGGATTCATCATGCGCCCGGTGAGAAATCAAGGCACGCTCGGCAGACAACTCAGCGGGCTAAAAATTCACTCAAATTTGTATCATTGAGTGAAATTAGGATTATTCCTGGAATTTTTTTTACCGATGGTAAAGACACAGCGTTTTTCAGGGACTTTTTCGCGCAATGCCTGTCACACGGGGATTTCTGCCTTTTTTCTGCGTACGAAAATCAACCATATTTGTTAAATATTGTGTACACAACCCTTTTTTTTCATATGCCTGACAGAGTTCACACTTGTAAGTTTCGAACTAAGTTGTAGACTTTACATCGCCAGGGGTGATCGGCTTACGCTGCATGTATCAGCATAGTTAACAACAAGTCACGCCCCGGGTGAAGGATTTAACCGTGAGGTCTTTTGTAACTTCATGGCGAATTTTGGATGATAATGAGGCGCAAAAAATGAAAAAGACAGCTATCGCGATTGCAGTGGCACTGGCTGGCTTCGCTACCGTAGCGCAGGCCGCTCCGAAAGATAACACCTGGTATGCAGGTGGTAAACTGGGTTGGTCCCAGTTCCATGACACTGGCTGGTACAACAGCTCTCTGAACAACAATGGTCCGACACACGAAAGCCAGCTGGGCGCTGGTGCGTTCGGTGGTTACCAGGTTAACCCGTACCTCGGTTTCGAAATGGGTTACGACTGGCTGGGCCGTATGCCGTACAAAGGCGACCAGGTTAATGGCGCATTCAAAGCTCAGGGCGTTCAGCTGACCGCTAAACTGGGTTACCCGATCACTGACGATCTGGACATCTACACCCGTCTGGGCGGCATGGTATGGCGCGCAGACTCCAGCAACAGCATCGCTGGCGACAACCACGACACTGGCGTATCTCCGGTATTTGCTGGCGGCGTAGAGTGGGCTGTGACTCGTGACATCGCTACCCGTCTGGAATACCAGTGGGTTAACAACATCGGCGACGCGGGCACCGTTGGCGTTCGTCCGGACAACGGCATGCTGAGCGTGGGTGTTTCCTACCGTTTCGGTCAGGAAGATGCTGCACCGGTTGTAGCTCCGGCTCCGGCTCCGGCTCCGGAAGTGACTACCAAGCACTTCACCCTGAAGTCTGACGTTCTGTTCAACTTCAACAAAGCAACCCTGAAACCGGAAGGTCAGCAGGCTCTGGATCAGCTGTACACCCAGCTGAGCAACATGGATCCGAAAGACGGTTCTGCAGTTGTTATGGGCTTCACCGACCGTATCGGTTCCGAAGCTTACAACCAGCAGCTGTCTGAGAAACGTGCTCAGTCCGTTGTTGACTACCTGGTTGCTAAAGGCATCCCGGCTGGCAAAATCTCCGCACGCGGTATGGGTAAATCCAACCCGGTTACTGGCAACACCTGTGACAACGTGAAAGCTCGCGCTGCACTGATCGACTGCCTGGCCCCGGATCGTCGTGTAGAGATCGAAGTTAAAGGCTACAAAGAAGTTGTAACTCAGCCAGCGGCTTAAGTTATAACTGATGAAAAAACCCGCCTCGGCGGGTTTTTTTATGCCTTCTCTCCCGCTTTTGCGGTGGTGGGCCCCATATCAGGGTAGCCTCTGACAGGCCGCCGTAAAGACTACTCTTTGCCTAACAGTTCCTGCAGATCGTGTTTCAGGCTCGACATTTTGCTGGCGTACTTCTCTTTATGCTCAGCATCCTCAATCAGCTGCACGATGGTTTCGGACAAGGTTTTACCCCGCCGCTGCGCCAGGCCGGCAAGACGCTGCCAGACGACAAACTCCAGATCGATAGACTTCTTGCGCGTGTGCTGATGCTCCGCGTTAAAATGCCGTTTCCGTCGCGCGCGGATGGTCTGCTTCATGCGGTTCATCAGCGCCGGATTCATATGCTGCTCAATCCAGGCATGCACCAGCACAGGTTCATTCTCGAGCGTCAGCAAGTCATCTACCGCAGCTTGCGCAGCGCTGGCCTCAATGTAGCGGGTAATCAGCTCACCTTCCCGGTGCTTCTTTACCAGATATTTCCATTTCCAGCCGCTTTCAAGATTTTCCAGTTGTTGATATTTCATTGCGATCTCAATGTGACCGTGTAACTCATTTCAGGATATCAGTTTTTTCCTGATGTGCTGAATATAAATCATTATTCGTGATGTGTATGGCCGGGGAATCATCGGGGTAATCATAATCCTCCGTGTGCTCAGTCGCGGCATCAGGTATAATTGCGCGCTTTACATCTAACTAAAAAACAGCGACTTTGACCATTACGAAACTGACCCGAACCGACCTTGCGCCCGATATGGAACCTTATCAGGCGCTGTTTGCCCAAGCTGATCTCTCTCAACCGGCCCCCTCCCTCTCGGGCGATCTGCAGCCGCGTCTGTTCTACGCGCTTGAGCAATTGCTGTGCACGCCGGCAGTCTCCTCCTTCATGCTGGTGAAAGCCCCCGAAGAACCGGAGTATCTGCAATGGCTGACGGCAGAAACCCGTACGCTGCATGAACCTACCGCCCCGCTCTACGGGGTCCGCTATGACGTTGACGGCGCTCGCGTGACGCTCTCCCCGGCGCAACGGGCTGAGGATAATTTTGCCAGCACCGCCCCGGTCGTCGCGGCCGATTGGGTAGAGGCGGAACAGCTGTTTGGCTGCGTACGCCAGTTTAACGGCGACATCACCCTCCAGCCAGGCCTGGTTCATCAGGCCAATGGTGGCGTGCTGGTAATCTCGCTTCGCACACTGCTGGCGCAGCCGCTTCTGTGGGTGCGCCTGAAAAATATGGTGACCCGTCAGCGGTTTGACTGGCTCTCCATCGATGAGTCGCGCCCGCTGCCGGTCAGCATCCCCTCCATGCCGCTGAGCCTGAAAGTCATGCTGGTCGGCGAACGCGAATCGCTGGCAGATTTCCAGGAAATGGAACCGGAGCTTTGTGCTCAGGCGATCTACAGTGAGTATGAAGACACTTTGCAGTTTGCTGACGCCGAGACGCTGAAAGCCTGGTGCCAGTGGGTATGGCAAAATGCCCAGCAGCTGGCGCTGCCAGGTCCGGCGGCCGATGCCTGGCCACTGCTGATCGATGAGGGGACGCGCTACACCGGCGATCAGGAGACCCTGCCGCTCAGTCCGCTATGGATAGCCCGCCAGCTGCGGGAGGCCGCCGCCTTCTGCGAAGGCGAGGAGATTACTGGCGAAGAAATGCAGACGATGCTGGCACGCCGGGAGTGGCGTGAAGGCTACCTCGCAGAACGAATGCAGGATGAAATCCTGCAGGAACAGATCCTGATTGAAACCGAAGGCGAATGCGTCGGGCAGATCAACGCCCTGTCGGTGATTGAATTCCCCGGCCATCCGCGCGCATTCGGTGAACCTTCGCGCATCAGCTGCGTCGTGCACATTGGTGATGGCGAGTTTATTGACGTCGAACGCAAAGCCGAGCTCGGCGGCAATATTCATGCGAAAGGCATGATGATCATGCAGGCTTTTCTGATGTCCGAGCTGGAGCTGGAGCAGCAGCTTCCGTTCTCCGCTTCGCTGACCTTCGAACAGTCGTACAGTGAAGTGGACGGCGACAGCGCCTCCATGGCTGAACTCTGCGCCTTAATCAGCGCGCTGGCCAATGTGCCGATTAATCAGAGCATTGCGATTACCGGTTCTGTTGACCAGTTTGGTCGCGTGCAGCCGGTCGGCGGTCTGAACGAAAAAATTGAAGGTTTCTTCACTATCTGTCAACAGCGCGGGCTAACCGGTAAACAGGGCGTCATTATCCCTGCGGCCAACGTTCGTCATCTCAGTCTTAGCCATGAGCTCCGTCAGGCCGTTGCCGAAAACCAGTTTGCCATCTGGGCCATTGACGATATTACCGAAGCGCTGCCGATGCTGACCCAACTGATGTGGGACGGTGAAGGGCAGACGCTGCGACAAACCATTCAGGAGCGGATAGCGCAGGCGACCCAGCAAGAGACTCGCCATCGTTTTCCGTGGCCGCTACGCTGGTTAGGTGGGACAAGTTCTAACTGATCGGACTTGTTCAGCTTACACGTGTTAGCTATCCTGCGTCCCGAACTTAAAATAAGGCTTACTGAAAACATGGTAGATAAACGCGAATCCTATACAAAAGAAGATCTTCTTGCCTCTGGTCGTGGTGAACTGTTCGGCGCGAAAGGCCCGCAGTTGCCAGCACCAAACATGCTGATGATGGACCGCGTCATCAAAATGAGCGAAACCGGTGGTAACTATGACAAAGGTTATGTTGAGGCGGAACTCGACATCAACCCGGACCTGTGGTTCTTCGGTTGCCACTTCATCGGCGATCCGGTGATGCCGGGCTGCCTGGGCCTGGATGCGATGTGGCAGCTGGTCGGGTTCTATCTTGGCTGGCTCGGCGGCGAAGGCAAAGGCCGTGCGCTGGGCGTTGGCGAAGTGAAATTCACCGGTCAGGTTCTGCCGACCGCGAAAAAAGTCACCTACCGCATCCACTTCAAGCGCATTGTTAACCGTCGTCTGATTATGGGCCTGGCGGATGGCGAAGTGCTGGTTGACGATCGTCTGATCTATACCGCGAACGATCTGAAAGTCGGCCTGTTCCAGGATACTTCCGCTTTCTGATAATTATCGGCAGCGATTAAAAGGCGAAGCCCCCGCTATGCGGAGGCTTCTTTTTTAAAGAGACAGTGTCAGGCCGTTAGTACCCTGTCCTCCATGGCTTCTCGCCAGCCTCCCAGCCACCATGAGCGTTGATTCAAGCTCTGGTATGGACACATTTCTTTCGATCTCCCCGCGATACCCGCTTGATATCCACGTTGATGTGCCCGTTCCAGGCGATCTCGTTTTTGTCTCTTCATGCCTCGTTTCCCTCATTCTTTGATCTGGTGGAAAAGAAAACAGTGGTCGCAAATTGTGCAGCCACGGGTTACGAATACCGCGAAATGAAGACAACGTCAATGCGCAAAATTCACGCCAGTGTCATATTTGTGACCTATATAAGAGTTCATTTTTTGTTCATTCGGCGCAACGCTCGGTAACGAACTGACCTGGCAAAAAAAAATGCCGCGCGGCTCAGATGAACCGCGCGGCATATCACTTTTATGAAATTTACTTATGGCAGACGGTTAAGCTCGCCGGCAATGGCCACCGCCTCCTGGCTCCACGCCTGGGCCAGGGTCTTCACCATCGCGTCATAGCCATCCTGCTGCTGCTTGAGCACGATGTTAAACGGGCGCTTAATCAGCTGTCCCTGATGCTTCAATAGCCACTCGCCGCTGACGATAACCCGCCCGTCGTAGCGCCCGTGAAAGCCATTTACCGCCACATTGAGCGTATCCTGCTCGCTGCCCAAGGGTTGGGACGACACTACCCAGCCCGGCAACTGCTGGCTGAGGTTTGCCACCAGCGTAGTACGCAGCTGCTGGTCCAGCGGGCTGGCCCACAGATTATTATTGGCGATTACATACTGCACATCGGTGGTTTGATAGACCACTCCATTGCCCGCCAGATAATCCGGGATGCTGACCTGCTCAACCCACAGCAGACGTGCCCCCTGGCTGGCGGCGCTCTGCGCGCCGCCTTGCACCACCGGCAACTGGTAATATGTTTTGCTCTCACCGCCGCTACTGCACGCCGTCATCACGCAAACGGCTGCCACCAGTAACCATTTTTTCATTATTTCGCTCCCTTCGGCTGTGGGTCTTTTTTATCCTTCGCCTCAAATACCAGCGCATTGCTCTTATCATTGAGCGTTTTCAGGACCGGCTGCAGCTCACGCAGCACCTGATCCAGACGCTGCATATCGGCCACCATCTTATTGTAGGCCGCGGAGCCCGGCTGGAAGCCCTGCATGCTGCGGTTCAGCTCGCGCAGCGTCGTCTGCATATCGGCAGGTAGCTGCTGCATCGACTGACTGGAGGTGATCTTATTCAGACTATCCAGCGTGGTCTGTACATGCTGCATGGTCTTCTCGCTTTGCGCCAGCGTACTGGTTGCCTGTTCCAGTAGCGGATTGAGCGGCAGGTTATTGATTTTATCCAGCGCATCCATCAGACGCTGCTGGATCTGCGCCAGTCCACCGCTAATGGTCGGGATAATCGGATAGCCGTTAAACTCCTGAATTTTCCCACGCGGCGGCGCTTTCGGATAGAAGTCGAGATCGATATACAGCGCGCCGGTCACCAGGTTACCGGTTTTCAGCGAGCCGCGCAGTCCGCGGTTGATCAGATCGTCAATGTGAGCGCGAATATTCGGATCGCCGCCGAGCTGGTTGACCAGACGCTGCGGTTCAACCCGCACTTCCACCGGAATGCGATAGTCATCGTTCAAACGCTGCTTCAGCCCAGGAATAAAGAACGGCACTTTGCCGACGGTTCCCAGACGGATGCCGCGGAACTCCACCGGCGCGCCGGGCTGCAGGCCACGAACCGAGTCTTTGAAGAACATCACGTAATCGATATGCTCGGTAAAGACCGAATCCTGGATGCTCTTCTGATCGTCAAACAGGTGATATTCCGTTTTGTTCGCCACCGGCTCGCCGAGGTCCAGTCCTTCCGGAATATCGAAGCTCACCCCGCCGCCAAACAGCGTCGACAACGAGCCCATCTCGACGCGCATCCCCGCCGCGGTCAAATCAACGGCGATCCCGCTGTCCTTCCAGAAGCGAACGTTAGTGGTCACCAGGCGGTCATTAGGCGCGTTGATGAACAGCTGATAAGTGATATGACGTTTCTGCGCATCAAAGGTGCTGGTTTCCACCGACCCCACGCGATAACCGCGGAACAGCACCGGGTCGCCTGGCGACAGCTGGCCTGCCTTGCTGCTTTCCAGCAAAATCCGGATCCCCTTGGCATCCGGCGAGGCCAGCGGCGGAGAATCCAGCAGCGGATACTGCGCCGGCACCGAACCTTTCGACCCCGGCTGCAGTTCAATATAGGCCCCGGACAATAATGTCCCGAGACCACTGATCCCCTCGCGCCCTACCTGCGGTTTCACCACCCAGAAGACGGAATCGTTATGCAGTAATTTCTGCATGCCGGAATTGAGGCGAGCTTTGATTTCCACGTGGGTTAAATCGTCGGTCAGCGTCGCGCTCTCTACCACCCCAACATCCACGCTGCGGCTCTTGATCCGGGTTTTTCCCCCTTCAATGCCTTCCGCGTTAGTGGTGATCAGCGTGACCTCTGGTCCCTGATGGCTGTAATGATAAAACAGGATCCACGCTCCGATCAGCGCAGTGACGATAGGGAAGATCCACACCGGTGACCAGTTCTTCACCTTCTGCACTTTCGCTTCTCCGCTCTTATTTTCCATGTTGTTGTATTTCCTCATGGCTTGAATCTGGCTCACGATCCCACAGTAAACGGGGATCAAACGTCATCGCTGAAAACATGGTCATCACCACCACCAGCGCAAACATGACCGCGCCGATGGCGGGATAGATATTCATCAACCCTCCCATGCGCACCAGCGCAGAGAGCACGGCGATGACAAAAACGTCAATCATTGACCAGCGGCCAACAAATTCCACCACTTCATAAATCAGATGCATGCGTTCCGAATCGCGCGCGCCGTTGCCGTTAGCATTCCAGCACAGCCAGGCGATAGCGATCATCTTCAGCGTCGGCACCATAATACTGGCGATAAAGATCACCAGCGCCACCGGATAGGAGCCCTCGCTCCACAGTAACACCACCCCGGCCATAATGGTCGACGGCATTTTATCGCCCAGCAGATCGGTGATCATGATCGGCATAATATTGGCGGGAAGATAGAGAATAAATGAGGTCACCAGCAGCGCCAGCGTCCACTGCAGGCTATTTTTACGCCGCGCCGTCCCTTTGCTGTGACAGCGCGGGCAGACGGTCTGGTCGGCCGGTAACACCGCCGTGCAGCAGCCGCAGGAGCGCAGCCCCTGGCGGATCCCGGCTACCCCGACCTTCAGCGGCTGGGTAATCGCCGGCATAGGGGCAATATCATCCCACAGCCAGCGGCGGTCGACGCACTGGAAGGTGCGTAACTGCAGCAGGCAAAACATGCACCAGGGAATAAAGCTCAGGCCGATGCCGATATCGCCGTAGGCCATCAGTTTGACGAAGCTCACCAGCACGCCGGCAAGAAAGATCTCCGCCATGCCCCAAGTCTTGAGGTGAAACAAAATGCGCGCCAGAAACGCCTTCAGCCCAGCGGGCATCCTGACCCGATTGACCAGCAGCAAAATGGTGACCAGACAAAAGGCCGGTACCAGTTGTACAAAGAGTAAAAAGAAGGTGCCGAGGCTGGCGTAATCCTCGGTAAACAGCACGTTGGGAATTTCCAGCAGCGCTATTTCGCTGCTGATGCCACCCACTTTCATATAGATAAAAGGAAACAGGTTGGCCAGCAGCAGCATAAACAGCGCGACCAGCGCGTAAGCCGTGGGACGCTGGCGAGGCGCGTCCCACGTGGTGGTTAACGTTGTACCGCAGCGCGGGCAGGCGGCTTTCTGGCGATGCTCAAGCTGCGGCAAAGCCACCAGCAAATCACATTGGGGACATAAAATATGTCGCGCAGCATGATGGTGATCGCACATGACAACTCCTCGGCTCAGGCGCCGTTCTTTAATCCTTCGAGATATTCCCAGCGTTCAAAGGCGGCTTCCAGCGCCTGCTCCGCTTCGGCCAGCTGCGCCAGCACTTGCTGCGTACGATCGTGCGATTGGCCAAAGAAGTCAGGATCGGCTACCTGCTCCTGCAGCGTTTGCAGTTCGGCCTCAAGCGTTTCCAGCTTCTGCGGCAGTTGCTCCAGCTCGCGCTGCAGGTTATAGCTTAGTTTGTTCCCGCCGCGTTTGACAGTTTCTGCTTTTGGCTGAGCGACTTCCGTCGTTTTTTTAACGATCGTCTGCTTTTGCGCCAAAGACTGGGCCTGCTGACCGCGGGCGTCGTGATAACCGCCGACGTACTGACCAATATGGCCGCCGCCTTCGAAGATCCAGCACTCGGTCACGGTATTGTCGACAAACTGACGATCGTGGCTGACCAGCATCACGGTGCCCTGATAGCCATCGATCAGCTCTTCCAGCAGCTCCAGCGTTTCGACATCAAGGTCGTTTGTCGGTTCATCGAGAATCAATAAGTTACTGGGTTTCAGGAACAGTCGCGCCAGCAGCAGACGGTTACGCTCCCCGCCGGACAGCGCGCGGACTGGCGTCATCGCCCGTTTCGGATGGAACAGGAAGTCCTGCAGATAGCCCAGCACGTGCCGCGGCTTACCGTTAACCATCACCTCTTGCTTACCTTCGGCGAGGTTATCCATCACCGTCCGGTCCGGATCCAGCTCTGCACGGTGCTGGTCGAAGTAGGCGACTTCCAGCTTGGTGCCAACGTGAATCCGCCCGCTGTCGGCCTGCAACTGGCCAAGCATCAGCTTCAGCAGCGTGGTTTTCCCGCAGCCATTGGGGCCGATCAGGGCAATCTTATCGCCGCGCTGGATTTGCGCGGAGAAATCTTTCACCAGCACTTTGCCGTCAACCTGATAGTTGACGTTCTCCATTTCGAAAACGATTTTGCCGGAGCGCGAAGCCTCTTCCACCTGCATCTTCGCACTGCCCATCACTTCCCGGCGCTCGCCGCGCTCGCGACGCATCGCTTTCAGGGCGCGAACGCGGCCTTCGTTGCGGGTACGACGCGCTTTAATCCCCTGGCGGATCCACACCTCTTCCTGGGCCAGCTTGCGGTCGAATTCAGCATTCTGCAGCTCTTCAACCCGCAGCGCTTCTTCTTTATCCAGCAGATACTGATCGTAATTGCCCGGATAGGTCACGAGCTTGCCGCGATCGAGATCGACGATGCGCGTCGCCATGTTGCGGATGAAGGAGCGGTCGTGCGAAATAAAGATAATGGTGCCTTTAAAGCTTTTCAGGAACCCTTCCAGCCAGTCGATAGTTTCGATATCGAGGTGGTTCGTCGGTTCATCCAGCAACAGCACGCGCGGCCCGCTGACCAGGGCACGGCCCAGCGCCGCTTTACGCAACCAGCCGCCGGAAAGCGAAGCCAGCTGCGCGTCGGCGTTAAGACCAAGCTGCTCGATCACTTCATTGATGCGGCTATCCAGCTGCCACAGGCCCAGGTTATCCAGCTGTTCCTGCAGACGGGCCAGTTCATTTAAATTTTTGTCGCTCGGGTCGGTCATCACCTGATGCGAAACATCATGGTAGGCCTTCAGGTAAGCGGCCTGTTCGGCGATCCCTTCGGCGACGAAATCGTACACCGTACCGGCAACGTTGCGCGGCGGATCCTGCTGCAGACGCGCGACGATCAGATCCTGTTCATAAATAATACGCCCGTCATCCAGCCCCTGTTCACGGTTAAGGATCTTCATCAGGGTCGATTTACCGGCGCCGTTGCGCCCAACCAGACAGACGCGTTCGTTATCTTCGATATGCAGTTCAGCATTATCCAGCAGCGGCGCATCGCTGAATGAAAGCCAGGCGCCGTGCATACTAATCAGTGACATTCTTTATTCCTTTCAGGCTGCAGTAATCAGCCAGCAGTTGTGGATCTGACGGTTGCGGGCAAAATCCTGCGACAGCGTTTTTTGCGAAATCTCTTGCGCCTTCAGGCCAAGCGCCGCCAGCCCGTCATGATCCATACGGAAACCGCGTTTGTTGTTCGAGAACATAATGGTGCCGCCTTTACGCAGCAGACGTTTCAGATCGGTCATCAGGCGAATATGATCGCGCTGCACGTCAAAGGCATCTTCCATTCGTTTGGAGTTAGAGAAAGTCGGCGGATCGATAAAGATCAGATCGAACTGCTCGGTGCTTTCCCGCAGCCAGCCCAGCACGTCAGCCTGCATCAGGCGATGCGCACGACCGGTCAGGCCATTGAGACGCAGGTTGCGCTCCGCCCACTCCAGATAGGTACGCGACATATCCACCGTGGTCGTAGAGCGCGCGCCGCCCAGACCGGCGTGGACGCTGGCGCTGCCGGTATAGGAGAACAGGTTAAGGAAATCCTTACCCTTGCTCATCTGGCCGAGCATACGACGGGCGATACGGTGGTCGAGGAACAGACCGGTATCGAGGTAGTCGGTGAGGTTAACCCACAGGCGCGCGTTGTACTCCTGCACCTCGATAAAGTCGCCCTTCTCCGCCATCTTCTGATATTGGTTTTTACCCTTTTGCCGCTCGCGGGTCTTCAGCACCAGCTTGTTGGGGGCGATTTCCAGCACGGCGATGGTCGCCGCGATAATATCAAACAGACGCTGGCGCGCTTTGTGCGCATCGACGGTTTTCGGCGGCGCATACTCCTGGACCACCACCCAGTCACCGTAGCGATCGATCGCCACGTTATATTCCGGCAGATCGGCATCGTACAGGCGATAGCATTCAATGCCTTCCTGACGGGCCCACTTTTCAAATTTCTTCAGATTCTTACGCAGACGGTTGGCAAAATCTTCCGCCAGCATCGCCGGCTTGCCGCCTTCGCTTTCCGCCAGGTGATAGTTTTTCTGTATGCAGTCCAGCGGGCCGTTCTTCGCTTTGAACTGTTTATCGGCACGCAGCTGCAGGCAGCTCAGCAGTTCCGGCGAGGCGCTGAACACCGACAGGTTCCAGCCGCCAAACTGACTTTTCATGATCCGGCCCAGCAGGCTGTGCAGGGCAATCAGCGCCGGTTCGCTTTCCAGGCGCTCGCCGTACGGCGGGTTGCTGATCACGGTGCCGTACGGGCCTTTCGGCAGCGGGTTATTCAGCTGGGCGACGTCTTTGACTGCAAAATCGATCAGCTCGCCGATGCCGGCGCGACGGGCGTTGCGGCGCGCGCGCTCAATGACGCGCTCGTCGACGTCAGAGCCATAGAAGCGCGACCCATAGGCCGCCAGCCCCTGACGCGCGCGGGTTTGCGCTTCCGCCTTCACCTCTTTCCAGATAGCGTCATCGTGCTGCGCCCAACCGCCAAAGCCCCAGTGGCCGCGGTGCAGACCCGGCGCACGATCGGTCGCCAGCATCGCCGCTTCAATCAGCAGGGTACCGGAGCCGCACATCGGATCGAGCAGCGGCGTACCCGGTACCCAACCAGAGCGCATGACGATCGCCGCCGCGAGGTTTTCTTTGATCGGCGCCATACCGGTACCATCGCGGTAGCCGCGCAGATGCAACCCTTCCCCGCTCAGATCCAGGGAGATATGCGCCGTCTCTTTGTTCAGCCAGACGTTGATCCGCAGATCGGGCGACTCACGATCGACATTCGGGCGCGGCAGGTTTTTACGCGTGAAGCTGTCGACGATGGCGTCTTTGACTTTTAATGCACCATACTGGCTGTTGCGGATCTCGTCATTGAGGCCGCTAAAATGTACCGCGAAGGTGGCGCCAGGGTTAAACATCTCCGTCCACGGAATGGCCTGTACGCCGAGGTACAGATCCAGATCGCTGTATACGCGACACTCGCCCAGCGGCAGCATGATGCGCGAAGCCAGCCGGCTCCACATCAGGCTTTGATACAGCAGGCGCGTATCCCCCTGAAAATGGACCCCGCCCTGGACGACCTGGCAGTCCGTCGCGCCAAGTCCTTCCAGTTCAGTTTTTAACAGCTCTTCCAGCCCACGAGCCGTACTGGCAAACAGAGAATTCATATCGTCACTTTTACTTAAAGAAAATTGGTGCGCATTATAGCCAATATGTGCCCTATGTCATAAAGTTATAGGCTTATTTTTGGAACCCGGAGGCAGCGTATGGTAACGCTCTCGCGACTTTTTATTCATCCCGTTAAATCCATGCGCGGCATGGGCCTGACCCACGCCTTTGCTGATATCAGCGGCCTGGCCTTCGATCGCCTGTTTATGGTCACCGAAAACGACGGGACCTTTATTACCGCCCGCCAGTTTCCGCAAATGGTAAAATTTATTCCGGCGCCGCTGCATGATGGCCTTCACCTGACCGCGCCGGACGGCAGCAGCGCCGTGGTGCGTTTTAGCGATTTCGCCCTGCAGGCCGAGCCGACCGAAGTCTGGGGCAACCATTTCACCGCCCTCATCGCGCCCGCCGCCGTTAACCAGTGGCTCAGCGGCTTTTTCAAGCGCGATGTCCAGCTGCGCTGGCTGGGGCCGCAGTTAACCCGCCGGGTGAAGCGTCACGATGCGGTACCGCTCTCCTTCGCCGACGGCTACCCGTACCTGCTGGCTAACGAGGCCTCGCTGCGCGATCTGCAGCAACGCTGCCCGGCCAGCGTAAGCATAGAACAGTTTCGTCCTAACCTCGTGGTCACCGGCGCGGCCGCCTGGGATGAAGATAGCTGGAAAGTGATCCGCGTCGGCGAAGTGGTGTTTGACGTCGCTAAGCCATGCAGCCGCTGCATTTTTACCACCGTCAGTCCAGAGCGCGGGCAGAAGCATCCCACCGGGGAGCCGCTGGAAACCTTAAAGCGTTTTCGTACTGCGCTGGACAATGGCGATGTCGATTTTGGCCAGAACCTGATTGCCCGCAACAGCGGGGTGATCCGGGTGGGTGATGAAGTCGAAATCCTCGCCCGCGGCCCGGCGAAAGCCTACGGCGCCGGCGAGAGCGACGATACTCCGGCCCCGGAAGCGCAGCAGCAAGCTACGGTTGCCATCGAATGGCAGGGTCAACAGTTTAGCGGGAATAACCAGCAGGTGCTGCTGGAGCAACTGGAGCAACAGGGCATTCGCGTACCCTATTCGTGTCGGGCAGGGATCTGCGGCAGCTGCCGCATTCGGCTGGAAGAGGGCGAAGTCAGCGCGTTAAAGAAAAATGCGGTCGCCGGGGACGGCACCATTCTCGCCTGCAGTTGCGTACCGAAAACGGCGCTGCGCCTGGCGCCTTAAACCGCCTGTCCCAGGCTGTAGCTGACCGTGCTCTGCGCCGGCTGCAGCCGGTCGTTCATGATTTTAATAACGTCGCCTAACTGCATCACGCGCCCGGCAAGGGTGAGACCCGGCTGGGCCAGCAGACAAAGCGCGGCGTTATCTCCCGGCTCCACCACCAGCAAATTCACCTGCTCCCCGGTATCGCTCAGCCAGACGCAGGCGGCGTCGCCGCCGCTCGGCTGCCACTGGTGGGGATGAGCGATAAAGTGCCAGCTTTTCGGCATCTGCGGTTTGAGAAAACGGATCGCGGTTAACGCATTGAGGACTAATTCCGCTCGCTGTTCTTTCGACAGTTCGAGATCGCGACATTTTTCTTCAAAGGAGAAATAGAGCGCGGCGTCATCGACGCAGAATCCCGACGGCGCAAAGGCATCCGGGGTCAGCATTCGCCGGGCGAAGCGCGAGCGAAATAACATGCCATTGGCCAAATCGAGCATCATGCGGTCGTGCTCTTCATCGTAATACCAACGCCAGTTATCGTCAGGTTTAATGCGCATTTTTCCCCCTGTCCCCTTTCATACGCCTCTGCAAAGTTGTTGCGACTTGCCGCAGAATATTTTCTAAAATTAAGAAAAGTCTAAAATGTTTAAATAAGCAACAGTGAGGGAATATAAAACAACCAGGGCCGGAAATAAAGCCCTGGGTGGGTTTCAGCGGAGGAAAAGATTAGATGTGGGTAACAATTTCTTTAATCAGCGGCGGACCTTTAAAAATAAATCCGGAATAGATCTGCACCAACGATGCTCCGGCGGCTATCTTTTCTCGCGCAGCAATCACCGAATCAATACCGCCCACGCCGATGATAGGCAAACGACCATTCAGCTCAGCGGAGAGCATACGGATAATTTCAGTGCTCTTTAATTGTAATGGACGACCGCTAAGCCCACCGGTCTCATCACAATGTTTCATTCCCTGCACCAGAGAACGATCGAGGGTGGTATTGGTTGCAATTACCCCATCAATATTATGACGCACGAGGCTATCGGCAACCTGGATCAATTCCTCTGGTAAAAGATCCGGCGCGATCTTCACGGCGACCGGAACATATTTCTGATGCTTTTGCTGCAGCTCAAGCTGCTTATTTTTAATACCGGAGAGTAAATCATCGAGCGCTTCACCGTATTGCAGCGTACGCAGCCCCGGGGTATTCGGTGAGGAGATATTAATGGCGATATACCCGGCGTAAGGATAGACTTTTTCCATACAAATCAGGTAATCATCTTTACCGTGCTCCACCGGCGTATCTTTATTTTTGCCGATATTGATGCCCAGCACGCCGTCAAAATGCGCCTTTTTCACGTTCTCAACCAGGTTATCAACGCCATGGTTATTAAAGCCCATGCGGTTGATCAACCCCTCGGCATCCACCAGACGGAAGATCCTCGGTTTATCGTTGCCCGGCTGCGGACGCGGGGTGACGGTGCCGATCTCAATCGAACCAAAACCCATCGCGCCCAGCGCGTCAATGCATTCCCCATTTTTATCCAGCCCGGCCGCCAGACCCAGCGGATTTTTAAAGGTCAGCCCCATGCAGGTAACGGGCCTGGCCGGTACCTTCTGGCGAACCAGCATTTCCAGCGGCGTCCCGGTGACACGGCGTAATTGTTGAAAGGTAACTTCATGAGCGCGCTCAGGATCGAGCTGAAAAAGGGCTTTACGAACGAAGGGGTAGTACATGAACTCTCCTGGATTCCCGGTGTGCAAACCGGGGGCGTATTATGTGCGATCCGCAGCTGAAAGGGAATTGACCTGCGACAAAAAATCACCCATCAGCGCAAACGATTACCTCTTCCCGCGCCGTTATGCGCTTTTCGGCTATCTAACGGTGGATAAATCATTTAGGGAAATAATGGTGCTCTGTCACACTCACTGCAAATGTTATCAATTATAGATAAATGCAAACATTTAGTTATAAGGAGAGAGAGATGCGCGTCATTACGCTTGCGGGCAGCCCGCGTTACCCTTCCCGTTCCAGCGCCCTGCTGGAATATGCCAGAGAGACGCTCACCGCCGCCGATATCGAAGTCTGCCACTGGCATCTGCAGAACTTTGCCCCGGAAGACCTCCTGTACGCTCGCTTTGACAACCCGGCGCTACAAACGCTCAATGAGCAACTGGCCGGGGCCGACGGTCTGATTATCGCCACGCCGGTGTATAAAGCCTCGTTTTCCGGCGCCCTGAAAACCCTGCTCGATCTGCTTCCTGAGCGCGCGCTGGAGGGCAAAATCGTGCTACCGCTGGCCACTGGCGGCACCATCGCCCACATGCTGGCGGTGGACTACGCTCTGAAACCCGTCCTGAATGCCCTGAAGGCCCAGGAGATCCTCCATGGCGTCTTCGCCGATGACAGCCAGGTCACGGATTACCAGCATAAGCCGCAGTTCACCCCTAACCTGCAGCGGCGCCTGGATGAGTCCCTGGAGACCTTCTGGCAGGCGCTGCATCGTCCCAGCAGCCGCGCCCCGTCGTTAACGTCTCTGCGTGGGGTGGAACATGTTTAATCCTCTCCGCGCGCTGACCCTCGGCGGACTGCTGTTGTTCTCCGCGCTGGGCCACGCCGCCCCGGCGGCTCCCGATGCCCTGCGCATTGGTTATCAGAAAGGCAGCGTCAGCATGGTGCTGGCGAAGAGCCATCAGCTGCTGGAGCAGCGCTATCCGGGCACCCATATCTCGTGGATTGAATTCCCGGCCGGTCCGCAGATGCTGGAGGCGCTGAACGTCGGCAGCATTGACATCGGCAGTACTGGCGACATTCCGCCTATCTTTGCTCAGGCGGCGGGCGCCGATCTGGTCTATATCGGTTCGGAGCCGCCCAAGCCCAAAGCGGAAGTCATCCTGGTGGCGCAAGGCAGTCCTATTCACAACGTTGCCGAATTAAAAGGGAAAAAGGTCGCTTTCCAGAAAGGTTCCAGCTCCCACAATCTGCTGCTGCGCGCCCTGCAGCTGGCGGGCCTGAAATTTAGCGATATTCAGCCGGTTTACCTTGCCCCCGCCGATGCGCGCGCCGCCTTCCAGCAGGGTAATGTCGACGCCTGGGCCATCTGGGATCCGTACTACTCCGCCGCGCTGCTGCAGGGCGGCGCCCGGGTACTCACTGACGGAACCGATCTGAAACAGACGGGATCGTTCTATCTTGCTTCCCGCCCCTACGCTGAACGCAATGGCGCTTTCATTGAAGGCGTACTCGATACCTTTACTCAGGCCGATGCCCTGACCCATAGCCAGCGCGCGCAAAGCATTACGCTGCTGGCGAAAACGATGGGATTACCGGAAGCGGTGATCGCCAGCTATCTGGACCATCGTCCCCCCACCTCAGTAACCCCGGTGAGTGCCGAAACCGCCGCTCGCCAGCAGCAGACGGCCGACCTGTTCTATGAGAACAAGCTGGTGCCGAAAAAAGTTGATATCCGGGCCCGTATCTGGCAGCCCGTTGCCGCACAAGGAGCGAAATCATGAGTCTGAATATGTTCTGGTTTTTACCGACCCATGGTGATGGTCGTTATCTGGGCACCGAAGAGGGCGCCCGTCCGGTCGATTACGGCTATCTGCAGCAAATCGCGCAGACGGCGGATCGGCTGGGGTTCACCGGCGTGCTGATCCCGACCGGACGCTCATGTGAAGATGCCTGGCTGGTTGCGGCCTCGATGATCCCGGTGACGCAGCGGCTGAAATTTCTTGTCGCCCTCAGGCCTAGCGTGGTGTCGCCGACGGTAGCCGCCCGCCAGGCGGCGACCCTGGACCGACTGTCAAACGGCCGGGCGCTGTTCAATCTGGTCACCGGCAGCGATCCCGCCGAGCTGGCCGGCGACGGCGTCTTCCTCGACCACACCGAGCGCTATGAGGCCTCAGCTGAATTTACCCACATCTGGCGCAAGCTGATGGAGGGAGAAACCGTCACCTTTAACGGCAAGCATCAGCGCGTTCGCGACGCTAAGCTGCTGTTCCCGCCGCTCCAGCAGCCCCGTCCACCGCTCTATTTCGGCGGATCGTCTGACGTCGCGCAGGATCTGGCCGCCGAGCAGGTCGATCTCTATCTCACCTGGGGTGAACCGCCGAAGCAGGTGGCAGAGAAGATTGCTCAGGTCCGGGAGAAAGCGGCCCGGCATGGGCGCCGGGTGCGTTTTGGCATCCGTCTGCACGTGATCGTGCGGGAAACCAACGAGGAAGCCTGGCAGGCGGCGGACAGCCTTATCTCCCACCTTGATGATGAAACGATCGCCCGCGCCCAGGCGGCCTTCGCCAGAACCGACTCCGTCGGTCAAAAGCGAATGGCGGCGCTGCACAACGGTCGACGCGATCAGCTCGAGATCAGCCCCAACCTGTGGGCCGGCGTCGGCTTAGCGCGCGGCGGCGCCGGTACTGCGCTGGTGGGCGATGCCGCCACCGTTGCCGAACGAATCAATGAATACGCTGCGCTGGGTATTGATAGCTTTATCTTCTCCGGCTATCCGCATCTGGAAGAGGCGTATCGGGTCGGCGAGCTGTTGTTCCCCCTGCTCGACGTCGCCGTGCCGTCTATCCCGCAGCCGCAAAACCTGCGCCTGCAGGGGGAAGCGGTCGCCAACGAGTTTATCCCGCGTAAAGTGGCGCAAAGCTGAGGAGACACTGATGGCAAAATCAACCCATCCCCTGTTGTTACGCCTCGCCCCCTGGCTGCTGCCGGTGGGGACGGTCATTGTCTGGCAGCTGGCCTCGTCCGTCGGCTGGCTCTCGACGCGGGTGCTTCCCTCGCCGGAGGGGGTATTGAAAGCGTTCTGGACGCTCTCGGCCAGCGGTGAGCTGTGGCAGCATCTGGCCATCAGCTCGTGGCGGGCGCTGGTCGGCTTCGCCATCGGCGGCTCCATCGGGCTGGTGCTCGGCCTGATCAGCGGCCTGTCACGCTGGGGCGAGCGTCTGCTGGACACCTCGATCCAGATGCTGCGCAATGTCCCGCATCTGGCGCTGATCCCGCTGGTAATTCTGTGGTTCGGCATCGACGAGACCGCCAAGATCTTCCTTGTGTCGCTGGGCACCCTGTTCCCGATCTATATCAACACCTGGCATGGGATCCGTAATATCGACCGTGGGCTGGTAGAGATGGCGCGCAGCTATGGTTTATCCGGCTTCGCGCTGTTCCGTCACGTGATTTTACCCGGCGCCCTGCCCTCAATTATGGTCGGCGTGCGTTTCGCTCTTGGCCTGATGTGGCTGACGCTTATTGTCGCTGAAACCATCTCGGCGAATGCCGGTATCGGTTATCTGGCGATGAATGCGCGTGAATTTCTACAAACCGACGTGGTGGTGGTCGCCATCATTCTTTACGCCATCCTTGGCAAACTGGCCGATGTCTGCGCCCAGCTGCTGGAACGGCTCTGGCTGCGCTGGAACCCGGCGTATCATCTTCAGGAGGCTAACGCATGAACACTGCCCGTCTGACCCCAGGTATCCCGCTGCTGCTGAACGGGGTGACGAAACGCTATGGCGATAACACTATTCTTAACGAGCTGGATCTGCATATTCCCAGCGGCCAGTTTGTGGCGGTGGTGGGCCGCAGCGGCGGCGGCAAGAGTACCCTGCTGCGCCTGCTGGCGGGTCTGGAAAAACCGAACGCTGGCGAGCTGCTGGCGGGCGCGACACCCCTGGCGGCGATCCAGGACGACACCCGGATGATGTTTCAGGATGCGCGCCTGCTGCCGTGGAAAACGGTGATTGATAACGTCGGGCTGGGGTTAAAAGGCGCCTGGCGCGACGCCGCCCTACAGGCATTGGCCAGCGTCGGACTCGAGAGCCGTGCGCAGGAGTGGCCGGCGGCGCTGTCAGGTGGGCAAAAGCAGCGCGTTGCGCTGGCCCGCGCGCTGATCCATCGCCCGCGCCTGCTGCTGCTGGACGAACCGCTGGGAGCGCTGGACGCCCTCACCCGTCTGGAGATGCAGGAGCTGATCGTCTCCCTGTGGCAGGAGCATGGTTTTACGGTCCTGCTGGTGACGCACGACGTCAGTGAAGCGGTGGCCATGGCCGATCGGGTGCTGTTAATTGAAGAGAAGAAAATTGGCCTCGATTTGAACGTGGATATTCCGCGACCGCGGCGCACCGGGTCGGCGAAGCTGGCCGAGCTGGAGGCAGAGGTGCTGGATCGGGTGATGAAACGCGGCGACAGCGAGCGTGCGCCGCGTTTGTTTAGTCATGGCTAACTAACGTCCCCGGCCCGCGCTTCGCTCGGCCGGGCTACCAAATCGCACAGCGCTGTAGCCCCGGTAAGCGAGAGCGCAACCGGGGATTTTGCCACCGTTACGCCAGCGCCTTACTGATTTTCTCGAACAGATCGCCGGAGAGATTCTCCAGCCCCTTCAACTGCTCCAGCGCAGCGCGCATCAGCGCCTGTCGCTTCTCATCATAACGCTTCAGACGAATCAACGGCTCAATCAGTCGCGACGCCACCTGCGGGTTGCGCTGGTTAAGTTCGGTTAGCATCTCCACCAGGAACTGGTAGCCGCTGCCGTCTTCAGCATGGAACGCCGCCGGGTTGCTGCTGGCGAAAGCACCGATTAACGACCGCACACGGTTCGGGTTGCTCATGCTGAATGAACGGTGATTCAGCAGACCACGCACTGTTTCCACCACATTGGCCGCCGGGCTGGTGGACTGCAGGATAAACCACTTATCCATCACCAGACCGTCCTGATGCCATTTATCGTCATACTCCTGCATCAGCGCATCGCGGCTCGGCAGCTCGGCGGCAACCGCTGCCGACAGGGCGGCCAGCGCGTCGGTCATGTTATCCGCCTGGTGATACTGCGCCGACACCAGCTTATCGCCCAGCGTTGGCTCCGCAAACGCCAGATAGCGCAGGCAGGTATTGCGCAGGGCACGCTTACCAATATCGGCGTGCTCCACACGGTAGCTGTCGAGTTTATTGGCGTGATAAACAGCGAGGAATTCGTCCGCCAGTTCGTTCGCCAGAGTGCGGGTGAGCGCTTCGCGCACGGTGGCGATGGCGATCGGATCGATAATGGCGAACATCTCGGCGATTTCGTTGGCCGACGGCAGGGTTAAGATCTCGGCGGCCAGCGCCGGGTCAATCTTCTCGTCCAGCAGGATGGCGCGGAAGGCGTCCGCCACATGCACCGGCAGCGACAGCGGCTGTCCCTGCTGATGACGGTTGACGTTCAGCTTGATGTAGGTCGCGAGCAGGCTCTGCGCCGCATCCCAGCGCGAGAAATCATTCCGCGCATGGCGCATCAGGAAGGTGAGCTGCTGATCGCTCCACTTATATTCCAGTTTCACTGGTGCTGAAAATTCGCACAGCAGCGCCGGCACCGGCTGGAAATAGACGTTATCGAAGACGAAAGTCTGCTCGGCCTGAGTTACATTGAGCACCGGGTGCAGCGGATGGCCGCCCTTCTGCAGGGGGATCACCTTGCCTTCGTTATCGTACAGCTCAATGGCAAACGGGATATGCAACGGCTGCTTCTCGGCCTGCTCGGCGGTCGGCGGCGTACGCTGGCTGATGGTCAGCGTGTACTGCTCGGTTTCCGGGTTGTAGTCGTCATGCACGGTGACGATTGGCGTACCGGACTGGCTGTACCAGCGGCGGAAGTGTGACAGATCGACGTTAGAGGCATCCTCCATCGCCTGGACGAAATCATCGCAGGTCGCGGCGCTGCCGTCATGGCGTTCAAAGTACAGCTGCATCCCTTTCTGGAAGTTTTCTTCACCCAGCAGGGTGTGCAGCATACGGATCACTTCGGCACCCTTTTCATAAACCGTCAGGGTGTAGAAGTTATTCATTTCGATAACCATATCCGGGCGGATCGGGTGCGCCATCGGGCTGGCGTCTTCAGCAAACTGCAACCCGCGCATGGTGCGCACATTGTTGATGCGGTTAACCGCCCGTGAGCCGAGGTCGGAGCTGAATTCCTGATCGCGGAACACGGTCAGACCTTCTTTCAGGCTGAGCTGGAACCAGTCGCGGCAGGTGACGCGGTTGCCGGTCCAGTTATGGAAATACTCATGACCAATCACCCGCTCGATATCAAGATAGTCTTTATCGGTGGCGGTATCGGTACGGGCCAGGACATATTTGGAGTTAAAGACGTTGAGTCCTTTGTTCTCCATCGCGCCCATATTAAAGAAGTCGACGGCGACAATCATATAGATGTCGAGGTCGTACTCGAGGCCAAAGCGCTCCTCATCCCATTTCATGGAATTTTTCAGCGAGGTCATTGCCCACGGCGCGCGGTCGAGATTGCCGCGATCGACGTACAGCTCCAGCGCCACTTCACGACCGGAGCGAGTGGTAAAGGTGTCACGCAGGACGTCAAAATCACCGGCCACCAGCGCAAACAGGTAGCACGGTTTCGGGAACGGATCCTGCCACTGTACCCAGTGACGGCCATTCTCCAGCTCTCCCTGCGCCATGCGGTTGCCGTTGGAGAGCAGGAACGGGTATTTCGCTTTGTCGGCGATGATTTTGGTGGTAAACCGCGCCAGCACGTCCGGGCGGTCCAGGTACCAGGTAATATGGCGGAAACCTTCCGCTTCGCACTGAGTACACAGCGCTTCGCCTGACTGATACAGGCCTTCCAGCGCGGTGTTCGCCGCCGGGCTGATCTCATTGACGATGGTCAGGGTGAAATGCTCCGGCAGACCGCCGATCACCAGCTGATTGTTTTCTTCTTTATAGTCACTCCACGGCTGGCCGTTCACTTGCAGCGCGATCAGGGTCAGATCTTCGCCGTCGAGGCGCAATGGCACATCAGACGCAGCCGCGTGGCGGGAGACCTTGCTCTCGGCCGTAACGACGGTTTTTGCGGCATCCAGGTCAAAGGTCAAATCGATATCGCTAATCAGATACTCCGGCGCACGATAGTCGTGGCGGTATTTGGCTTGGGGCTGTTGTGTCATAAAAAACCTTTCGCATCTTGGGTAAAGTGTCGTCCCAGTCTATTCCCGTTGTGTCAATCGCGCTATGCAGAATCTTCATCTTTTCAATGTGAAACACGAAAACCGCTACATTTTGTTAACACGCGCGGCACGAAATGCCCTCGACCCGACGCAAAGCTTGTGGTGTGATCCATGTTCAATATATTAAACTAGGCCTCGCAAATGACCGTCAGCGTCGCCATCGCTCGCCATCGCGGGACAGAGCCGGGTAATAAAGGTATACTCCGCCTCCTTTTTTCGCGTTGGTTTGGATGGAACGCTCCAGTGAGAGGATGCTACTGCGCACCATGACACAATTCACTTCTCCTGTACTGCACTCGCTGCTTGATACGGATGCCTACAAGCTGCACATGCAGCAGGCTGTCTTCCACCGCTACGGCGATGTGCATGTGGCGGCGGAGTTTCGCTGCCGCGGAGACGACCTTCTCGGCATTTATGCCGACGCGATCCGCGAGCAGGTGGAGTCCATGCGCGACCTGAGACTGCGGGATGATGAATATCACTGGTTGTCCACCCTTCCCTTTTTCCGCCAGGATTATCTCGACTGGCTGCGCGATTTTCGCTATGACCCGAGCCAGGTCACAGTCAGCAATGACAATGGTAAGCTGAACATTCGCCTTACCGGCCCATGGCGGGAAGCCATCATGTGGGAAGTCCCGCTGCTGGCGGTGATAAGCGAGTTGGTCCATCGCTATCGTTCACCAGAGATGGGCGTCGATCAGGCGCTCAACACGCTGGAACATAAGCTAGGCGACTTCGCCACCATGACCGCTGACCTCGACATGAGCGCCTTCCGTCTGATGGACTTCGGCACCCGCCGTCGTTTTTCACGCGAGGTGCAGGAAGGTATTGTGCGGCGTCTGCAGCAGGAACCATGGTTTGTCGGCACCAGCAATTACGATCTGGCGCGCCGTCTGAATTTAACCCCGATGGGTACCCAGGCCCATGAGTGGTTCCAGGCCCACCAGCAGATCAGCCCCAGCCTTGCCAGCAGCCAGCGGGCGGCCCTTGCCGCCTGGCTGGAAGAGTATCCCGACCAGCTGGGCATCGCGCTGACCGACTGCATCACTATGGATGCGTTCCTGCGCGATTTCGGTCCGGAATTCGCCACCCGCTATCAGGGGTTGCGCCACGATTCCGGCGACCCGGTGGAATGGGGAGAAAAAGCTATCGCCCATTATCAGAAGCTGGGTATCGATCCGCTGAACAAAGTGCTGGTCTTCTCCGATAATCTCGACCTGGCCAAAGCCGTCGATCTGTATCGCCACTTCGCCTCGCGGGTGAAATTGAGCTTTGGTATCGGCACCCGTTTAACCTGCGATCTGCCGCAGGTTAAACCGCTCAATATCGTGATTAAGCTGGTGGAATGTAACGGCAAACCGGTGGCGAAACTCTCCGACAGCCCGGGGAAAACCATCTGCCACGATAAGGCCTTCGTCCGCGCCCTGCGCGAGGCGTTCGACCTGCCGCCGATTAAAAAGGCAAGCTAAAAAACATGGCCCGACGGCATTCTGCTATCGGGCCAATCAATATCACTCCTGCGGCAGACGGGTTCTGACGACCTCGGCAAAATACTCCGCGCCAGTTAGCAATATCTCATCATTAAAGTCGTAGCAGGCATTGTGCAACGGTGTATTGCCCTGAGCATCTGAACTATCGCCGTTGCCTAAAAAGATGAAACAGCCGGGGATTTTTTGCAGAAAAGCGCCAAAATCCTCCGAAATCATCATCTGTGCGACGTTGCCGTCCACCTTCTCAGCCCCTACCACGTTAATCGCAGCGGTGACCGCCACATCAACGCATTGCTGCCAGTTCACCGTTGGCGCAAATTCATGGGTATAGCTGAACTGGCACGTCGCACCGTGCATCGCGCAAATCGCTTCGCTAATGGTCCGCATGCGCGCTTCCAGCAGCGCCTGTACGTCAGCCGAGTAGCTGCGGGTATCCCCTTTAATTTCCACATGCGTGGGGATCGCATTGCGGATACCGTCAGTATGAAGCTCCGTACAGGAGATCACCGCCGGCACGTTCGGGTCGATATTGCGTGAAACGATGGTCTGCAGCGCCAGAATAATTTCTGCCGCAATCACCAGCGGATCCTTCGCCATATGCGGCCGGGCGGCATGCGCCCCCTGCCCCTTAATACGGATAATAAAGTTATCTTCGCTGGCCATAATACCGCCGACACGGGTGGCGATGGTCCCGGCCTTCATACCCGGCATATTGTGCAGGCCGTAAATCTCCTCGATGCCGAAACGCTCGATAACGCCGTCCGTCATCATCGCATTGGCGCCATAACCGGGTTCTTCCGCAGGTTGAAAAACAAAACAGACCGTGCCGTTAAAGTTTTGCCGCTGCAATAGCAACTGCGCCGCGCCCAGCGCAATGCAGGTATGGCCATCATGCCCGCAGCCGTGCATCCGTTCGGCGGTCGTGGAGCGGTAAGGCCGTTCACCCTGTTCGTTCAATTGAATAGCATCGATATCGGCGCGGATGGCGATAACACCGTTACCGTCGCCGCATTTCAACACGCCCACCAGCCCAGTTTTACCTATATTACGATGAACCTCAATGCCCATCGCTTCGAGTTTCTCGGCGATAAACTGCGAGGTTTTGACTTCTTCAAAGGCGCTTTCCGGATTGGCATGCAGGTGATGGCGCCAGGCAATAAGCTGCTGCTTTAGCTGTTGTTGATTCATTCTTCACTCCTGTAAAAATTATGCCGCACGCTGCGCGCGCTGTAATACCACCTGCAGCAGCACATTGGCGCCGGCAATGAGATCTTTGGCTTCGCTATGTTCATTGACGTTGTGGCTAATGCCGTCAACACAGGGGACAAAAATCATCCCTGCGGGGCATACCGAAGCCATAAATTGCGCGTCGTGGCCGGCGCCGCTCGGCAGGCGCCGATAACTGAGGGCTTGACGTTTCGCCTCCGCTTCAACGGCATTGACGATTTCATCGGCAAAAATGACCGGGTTAAAACGTACCAGTGAACGGCTGGCTATCTCCACCCCCTCTTCCTGCACCGTTGTGGCGACAAACTCGGCTAAGCGCCGTTCCGCTTCAATTAAGATAGCGTTATCGGTATTGCGTAAATCCACCGACATCACGACGTGATTTGGAATGACGTTAATCAGGTTGGGTTTAACGCTGATATGCCCGACGGTAGACACCTGATTGCCGCCGAGGCTCATCGCCAGTTCACGGGCAAAAACGGCGATTTTCGCCGCCGCCAGGCCGGCATCGCGGCGCATGGACATCGGTGTCGTACCGGCGTGATTCGACACGCCTGTTAGCGTAAATTCTTGCCATGAAATACCCTGCACGCCGGTGACGACGCCGATATCAATCCGTTCCTTATCGAGGATAGGTCCCTGTTCGATATGTAGTTCGACGTAGCTATCTACCGGCAGATTGCCCGGCTGATGTTCGCCTTTATAGCCAATCTCCCGCAGCGCCTCGTCAAGAGTAATGCCATTGTGGTCTTTTGCCGCCAGGGCCTGCGCCAGTGGATACTCCCCGGCAAACACCACGCTTCCCATCATATCGGGCTGGAAGCGCACCCCCTCCTCATTAGTAAAGAAGGTTACCGCCAACGGTCGTCGGGTGCGGATCCCGGCATCCTGGAGGGTGGCAATCACCTCAAGGCCGGCCATAACGCCGTAGTTGCCATCGTACAGGCCGCCAGTACCCACGGTGTCGATATGCGACCCCATCATCACCATCGGTAGCGCCTCTTCTCCGCGATAAACACCGGTAACGTTGCCGATAGCATCGATATAGATAGTCAGCCCCAGCGCGTTCATCCGGGCAACAACAAAGTCCCTACCGGCTTTATCTTCCGCGGTCGCCGCAAGGCGGCAGACGCCGCCGCCTTCCAACGCGCCGCATTCACCAAGCGCAAACAGGGAATCGATCAGCCGCTGGCCGTTTATCTGTAGATCATGACTCATAAAACATCTCGCTATTGTTCGGGGTTACTGGAACATGCCGTAAAAAATGGCGGATACGGTAATTAACCCAATCAGGGTGACGAAAACGTTGCTGGCTTTGCCGCGATACGGCGCCAGCACCGGTAACTTATGAATGGCATACATCGGCAACAGCAGTAGAATCGCAGCCCCGGTCGGGCCGCTGATGCACTCGATAATACCGAGGATGCTTGGGTTCTTATAGGCGGCGAACCAGCAGGTGAGGACCATAAAAACCAGAATAACGGCGTCAACTGCGCGGATAGTCGGTTTTTTCCCCCGCGCGGCGGCGGCCTCGATAATCAGATCGCGCAGCGATTCATAAGCGCCGATATAGTGGCCAAGAAACGATTTCGTAATCGCGACAAACGCAATGATTGGCGATAGCCAGGCAATAATCGGCGTCTCAAACTGGTTGGCAAGGTACGACAGGATCGACAAATTCTGCGCTTTTGCTTCCGCTAACTGCTGTGGTGACAGGCTCAACACGCAGCTGAGAACGAAAAATAGCACCACCACGGTCATTAAGAGGATGCCATAGCGCTGGATCTGCGCGCATTTGCGCTCGGCAAGCGCGAGTCCGTAGCGCTGCTTCTGGCGCACCACCATCGGCGAGACGATCGGATAGTGGTTAAACGACATAACCAGCACCGGAAAAGTCATCCACAGCGTCAGTAAAATGCCGCGCCCATCGCCCATTGCGCTGAAGCTCACGGTGTGCAAAATCGCGCCGTTCCAGTGCGGGATCAAAAACAGCGCCATAAAAATAAGTGAAATAATGAAGGGATAAACCAGGGTGCTCATCACGCGCATAATCAAACGCTGCCCGAGGCGGACAATAAACATCAGCCCGAGGATCAGCACAATCGACACCACTGCCCGCGGCGGCTCCGCCAGCCCCAGTTGATGGCTGATAAAACTTTGCGCAGTATTCGTAATGGCTACCGCATACATAATCAAAATGGTGTACACAGCGAAGAAATAGATAACGGTAAACACCTTCCCCGCTAGCGCGCCAAAATGCTCGCCAATGACATCGGTGATCGTGCTTTCCGGCGTGTTGGAAGAATAAATAAATCGTGCCAGCCCGCGATGCGCCAGATAAGTAATGGGAAAAGCGAGAGCAAAAACGATAAGCAGCGGCCAAAAACCGCCAATTCCGGCGTTAATCGGCAGAAACAACACCCCGGCGCCAATTGCCGTGCCGAACAGGCCAAGCACCCACACGGTATCTTCGCTATGCCACTTTGCGGGATCGGAATATCCTTTATTGATAATTATATTTTCAGTATTCATCGGTCAGGTTCTCTCTATGCATGACGCGAAAGCGCGTATGTTTTCGTTATGAGTCAGAACGCTTGTCATACCGAGGGCTTGTAGGGTAGGTAAGATGGCCCCCTTGTTATTGTCGATAGCGCTCAACCATTACGGCCAAACCAGACGATGTCTTCATAGACATCGGGTGATGTATCTCCTTCCGTGCTGATTAACAGAACCTGTGCATCGGCATTCAGGCGCAGCGATTCGGCAAGCTCGCGATACGCCGGTTGAGTCATCAGCGCATAAAGCACTCCTGTGCCAATAGCGCCGGATTCCCCGGAGACAAAAGGTTCGTCAGTACCTGGTCGCGGAGCGGCCAACAGGCGCATGCCGTTGGCCGCCAGACAATCGTCGGCGGAAATAAAACAGGTGGCATGGTCGCGGAGCATTGGCCAGCTGGTGATGTTAGGTTCACCACAGGCAAGCCCGGCCATCAGAGTTGACATATCCCCGCCGACGCTGTGCGGCAGTCCGTCATTAATGGTTGCCGAGCGATACAGGCAGTTCGCCTTGTGCGGCTCAACGATGATGATGGTGGGAGCCTGCTGCTGCATCTTTTCGATGAAATATCCCATGATGCTACCGGCAAACGACCCGACCCCGGCTTGTAAAAACAGATGCGTCGGCATCGGCGCTCCGCTTTCTGCCAGCTGCTGCCAGATTTCAACAGCGAGGGTCATATAGCCTTGCATGATCCATGTGGGGATCTGCTCGTAGCCCTGCCAGGCGGTATCCTGGAGTAGAACCCATCCCTGCTCGCGCGCGGTTTTGGCCGCCAGCCGAACTGTGTCGTCGTAGTTCAGTTCAGTAATCGTGCATTCGGCGCCATGCCGGCGAATATTCTGCGCGCGTACCGGCGACGAGCCCTTTGGCATATACACCACCGCACGCAGCCCAAGCTGCTCAGCCGCCCACGCCACGCCACGTCCGTGGTTACCGTCGGTAGCAGTCACAAATACGATGTCCTTGATACGCGCCTTAATCACTGGTGAATTAAGCTCGGCAAAGCTCAACGTATTAATATCTCGCTCAAGCAGAGCGGCGAGATATTTCCCCATCGCATAGGACCCGCCTAGTCCTTTAAACGCATTCAAACCGAATCGCTGCGCTTCATCTTTTATATGGATCGATCCCAGCCCCAGCCGCTGGCTTAAAAATTCCAGCTTACGCAGCGGCGTGACCCGGTAATCAGGAAATTTTTGATGGAATGCCAGCACTTCGTTCCCCACGCTTTCATTCAGCAGACTCAAGTCTGCTCCCTGGCCATAGGGCTGCCGCCGGGCGTTAAGTTGAAATTTAATTGTGTCCACTATTCAGGCACCTCTATTTTCATATCGTCCTGCGACGATAACGTTATTTGCGACCATTCCGCCTAAACGACGGGTGCACGGATCCGTGCGGCCTGAGACAGGACGGTCGCTTTAAATTGGTTAAGTCAGAATGTGAGAGGCTTTTTGTCGCGATATACCGCTTTCCCACTGCCTGTGATGGTACACTGCGCCCGGCGGTTAATTGGCGCAAAGTTGCCCATCGCGCCGCAATTTTCACTCTGTTTTATCATTCTCACGCAACAACGTTGCATTAGTGAGGTTGATCACAGGCTTGCAGGACGAGATATATGATGAAACTTGACGCATGGGATAAAAAAATTCTTACGCTCTTGCAGCGTAATAATCGCTTGTCGCAACGGGAGATCGCCGATCGGATCAGCCTGTCTCCTTCGGCAGTCAATCGGCGTATCGCTGCACTGGAGGATGCAGGAGTGATTAAAGGCAGTGTTAGCTTAGTGGACGCCAGTAAAGTGGGAAGACCGATCACCATTATGGTGCAGGTGACCATTGAGAATGAACGTCTCGATCTGCTTGAGGAGGATATACAGCGTTTCGTAACCTGTCCGCAAGTGCAGCAGGTCTACTATGTCACTGGCGACTTCGATTTTCTGCTCGTGATCAACGTCCGTGATATGGCGGAATACGAAGCGCTAACCCGTGAACTCTTTTTTGCCTCGGGAAATATCAAGTCTTTCCGGACCATCGTGTCGATGCAAAATGCGAAGCAGGAAATGACGGTCATTATCGAGTAAGTCGTGTAAAAGTCGACATGGGGAGCCAAAGAACGCCCCGGAGGTGTATTTATTTCCGAAATCCACCCTTCCCTGTGCGAAATCTACTTGTCTGATGGAAGATGACAGGTAACATAGATATCCCCCCGCTGTAGGGGGAAGAGACTTTTTTATTGGACTACATAGAGAGATTATTATGAGCGTTGTGCCTGTAGCCGACGTACTCCAGGGCCGCGTTGCCGTTGACAGCGAAGTCACGGTCCGCGGATGGGTGCGTACCCGCCGAGATTCTAAAGCTGGCTTTTCATTCCTCGCCGTCTATGACGGTTCCTGCTTTGATCCTGTACAGGCCGTTATTAATAATTCTCTGCCCAATTACAATCAGGAAGTGCTGCGTCTGACCACCGGTTGCTCGGTGATTGTCACCGGTAAAGTCGTGGCTTCCCAGGGCCAGGGTCAAAGCTTTGAGATCCAGGCGACCAGCGTGGAAGTCACCGGCTGGGTGGAAGACCCGGACACCTACCCGATGGCGGCCAAGCGCCACAGCATCGAGTATCTGCGTGAAGTAGCGCACCTGCGTCCGCGCACCAACCTGATTGGCGCGGTAGCTCGCGTGCGTCATACCCTGGCGCAGGCGCTGCACCGATTCTTCGACGAACAGGGCTTCTTCTGGGTTTCCACCCCGCTGATCACCGCTTCCGATACCGAAGGCGCCGGCGAAATGTTCCGCGTGTCGACGCTGGATCTGGAAAACCTGCCGCGTAACGATCAGGGCAAAGTCGACTTCGATAAAGACTTCTTTGGTAAAGAGTCGTTCCTGACCGTATCCGGCCAGCTGAACGGCGAGACCTATGCCTGCGCACTGTCGAAAATCTACACCTTCGGCCCAACCTTCCGCGCCGAAAACTCCAACACCAGCCGCCACCTGGCGGAGTTCTGGATGCTGGAGCCGGAAGTCGCCTTCGCGAGCCTGAACGATGTTGCTGGTCTGGCGGAAGCGATGCTCAAGTACGTCTTTAAGGCGGTACTGGAAGAGCGTGCGGATGACATGCAGTTCTTCGCCGAGCGCGTAGACAAAGACGCTATCGACCGTCTGCAGCGTTTCGTCTCCGCTGATTTTGCTCAGGTGGATTACACCGATGCCGTCACTATCCTGGAAAACTGCGGCAAGCAGTTTGAGAACCCGGTTTACTGGGGCGTGGATCTCTCCTCCGAGCACGAGCGTTATCTGGCTGAAGAACACTTCAAAGCGCCGGTCGTGGTGAAAAACTATCCGAAAGACATTAAGGCCTTCTACATGCGCCTTAACGAAGACGGTAAAACCGTCGCGGCAATGGACGTGCTGGCGCCGGGCATCGGCGAGATCATCGGTGGTTCCCAGCGTGAGGAGCGTCTCGACGTGCTGGACGCGCGTATGGCAGAGATGGGGCTCAACAAAGAAGACTACTGGTGGTATCGCGACCTGCGCCGCTACGGCACCGTACCGCACTCCGGCTTCGGTCTGGGCTTCGAACGTCTGATCGCTTACGTCACCGGCGTGCAGAACGTCCGCGATGTCATTCCGTTCCCGCGTACCCCGCGCAACGCGACATTCTAAGTTTTTCTGACATCAACCTGAAAGGCCAGCGCAAGCTGGCCTTTTTTTATGTCAATTACTGTTAGCAAAATTCAACAAACTTAAACATCAAGGCCTGGAAATCACATTTATGTTACGCACTGTTTCGGTGCACACCGGTGATGCAGATCGCACTTTATGTTCATATCAGAGCAAAACCCCTGATAAATTTGCTCATTTTTTAACCATGTGCCGCACGTCTTGCCAAGACAGAGGCTGAATAAAAAGAAGACGAATTCAACACATAAAATGAACGAATTGCCGCTTATCCAAATTAATCATAAATAATTCATATAGATAGATAAGCAATGACGTTTTACCTCATCAGGTGGAACGGAATTTTGATTAAGTTCACAAAGTTCCCCGAAATACACATTTAGTTACATGATTTTTCGTTTTATTACTCATATGAGATATTCGTAGCATTTTCCGGCTAGCGAAACGTTGTCGCGGATGGAAAGATGCCTTCAGACACCAAACTCTCATCAATGGTTCTGTAAGTTTTTATTGACAGAACTTATTGACGGCAGTGGCACGTGTTCATATAAAAAATATTAATGAGGGTAATAAATAATGATGAAGCGCAATATTCTGGCAGTGGTGATCCCTGCCCTGCTGGTAGCCGGTGCAGCCAACGCTGCAGAAATCTATAACAAAAACGGCAACAAACTGGACTTCTATGGGAAAATGGTCGGCGAGCACGTCTGGACCACCAATGGCGACACCAGCAGCGACGATACCACCTATGCCCGTATCGGCCTGAAAGGCGAAACTCAGATCAACGATCAACTGACCGGTTACGGCCAGTGGGAATACAACATGGATGCGTCCAATGTTGAAGGTTCCCAGCCGACGAAAACCCGTCTGGCGTTCGCGGGTCTGAAAGCGGGCGAATACGGTTCATTCGACTACGGCCGTAACTACGGCGCGATCTACGACGTCGAAGCAGCAACCGATATGCTGGTTGAATGGGGCGGCGACGGCTGGAACTACACCGACAACTACATGACCGGCCGTACCAACGGCGTGGCAACCTACCGTAACTCTGACTTCTTTGGTCTGGTTGACGGCCTGAGCTTCGCGCTGCAGTACCAGGGTAAAAACGACCACGACCGTGCGGTTCGCAAGCAGAATGGCGACGGCTTCAGCACCGCAGCCACTTACGCGTTCGACAACGGTATCGCACTGTCTGCAGGCTACTCCGGCTCCAACCGTAGCGTCGATCAGAAAGCTGACGGCAATGGCGACAAAGCCGAAGCCTGGGCAACCTCTGCAAAATATGACGCCAACAACGTCTATGCAGCGGTCATGTACTCTCAGACCTACAACATGACTCCGGAAGAAGATAACCACTTCGCGGGCAAAACCCAGAACTTTGAAGCTGTCGTACAGTATCAGTTCGACTTCGGCCTGCGTCCGTCCATCGGTTACGTGCAGACCAAAGGTAAAGACCTGCAGTCACGTGCTGGCTTCTCCGGCGGCGATGCGGATCTGGTTAAATACATCGAAGTGGGTACCTGGTACTACTTCAACAAGAACATGAACGTCTACGCTGCGTATAAATTCAACCAGCTGGACGACAACGATTACACCAAAGCGGCTGGCGTAGCCACCGACGACCAGGCGGCCGTGGGTATCGTTTACCAGTTCTAATCTGCAGTACACCCCTTCGTGATATGCCTTCAAAGCAGGACTTCGGTCCTGCTTTTCTGTATTCGTGAGGCAAAGATCGTATCTTTCGAAAACCTTCTCGCTTTTTGTCGCAAACGGTTGGCAATTCGTTATTCTCCCGTTAACCTGATAGCGGATTTCCCTTCAGTAATCACAATGGAACCTCGTCATGTTTGAGAACATTACCGCCGCCCCAGCCGACCCGATTTTAGGTCTGGCCGATCTGTTTCGTGCCGATGACCGCCCTGAAAAAATTAACCTCGGAATTGGTGTTTACAAGGATGAAACCGGTAAAACACCCGTTCTGACCAGCGTCAAGAAAGCAGAGCAGTACCTGCTGGAAAATGAAACGACTAAAAACTATCTGGGCATCGATGGTATTCCTGAATTTGGTCGCTGCACCCAGGAGCTGCTGTTCGGTAAAGGCAATGCGATTATCGCTGATAAACGCGCCCGTACTGCGCAGACCCCAGGCGGTACTGGCGCTCTGCGTGTCGCGGCTGACTTCCTCGCCAAAAACACCGACGTGAAACGCGTGTGGGTGAGCAACCCAAGCTGGCCGAACCACAAGAGCGTGTTTACCTCTGCCGGGCTGGAAGTGCGCGAATATACCTACTACGACGCCGCTAACCATGCGCTGGACTTTGAGGGTCTGCTGACCAGCCTGACCGAAGCCCTGGCCGGCGACGTGGTGCTGTTCCACGGCTGCTGCCACAACCCGACCGGTATCGATCCGACGCTCGACCAGTGGCAGCAGCTGGCTCAGCTGTCAGTGGAAAAAGGCTGGCTCCCGCTGTTTGATTTCGCCTACCAGGGCTTTGCCCGCGGTCTGGAAGAAGATGCTGAAGGTCTGCGCGCCTTTGCTGCGCTGCACAAAGAGCTGCTGGTCGCCAGCTCCTACTCGAAAAACTTTGGCCTGTACAACGAGCGCGTCGGCGCCTGCACGCTGGTCGCCGCCGATCAGGAGACCGTGGACCGCGCATTCAGTCAGATGAAATCGGTGATCCGCGCCAACTACTCCAACCCGCCTGCGCATGGCGCCTCCGTGGTCGCCACCATTCTGAGCAACGATGCGCTGCGTGCGATCTGGGAGCAGGAGCTGACCGATATGCGCCAGCGCATCCAGCGTATGCGCCTGCTGTTCGTCAACACCCTGCAGGAGAAAGGCGCGAGCCGCGACTTCAGCTTTATCAGCCAGCAGAACGGCATGTTCTCATTCAGCGGCCTGACTAAAGAGCAGGTGCTGCGCCTGCGTGAAGAGTTCGCCATCTATGCGGTTGCTTCCGGACGTATCAACGTGGCCGGGATGACGCCTGACAATATGGCGCCGCTGTGCGAAGCCATCGTCGCAGTACTGTAAGCGACAGCGTGCTCTAAGCGAGATAAAAGAAAAAGGCCGCGAATGCGGCCTTTTTTATGTGTTCGCGTCATGTCTGTTACCAGACCGGCATCTCATCCTGCAGGAACGGGTTGTTACGACGTTCCTCACCCAGCGTCGACAGCGGACCATGGCCGGGAATAAAGGTCACGTCATCGCCCAGCGGCAACAGCTTATCCTTAATGGCCGCAATCAACTGTCCATGGTCGCCGCGTGGAAAATCGCTGCGCCCCACCCCGCCTTTAAAAATCACGTCTCCGGAAATGAGCAATCGGGAAGCGTCATCAAAGAAGACCACGTGACCCGGCGTATGGCCCGGACAGTGCAGTACCTGCAGCGCCACATTCCCTACATTGACCACATCGCCTTCATTGAGCCAGCGATCCGGACGCAGCGGCTGGCAATCCTCCAGGCCGAACATCCGGCTTTGCGCCGGCAATCCTTCCAGCCAGAACTCATCTTCTTTTTCCGGACCAATAACCGGTACGCCATAATGCTGCGCCAGTTCCGCAGCGGCGCCGACGTGATCGAGATGGCCATGCGTCAGCAGGATCTGCATCAGCGTGACGCCCGCCTCCGCCACCACCGCTTTGATACGTTCAGCATCGCCGCCAGGATCGACCAGCGCCGCCAGGCGGGTTTGTTCGCACCAGATGAGAGAACAGTTCTGCGCGAACGCGGTAACCGGAATAATACGATAGTTCATGACGCTCCTTTCGTTACCAGTGCCTTACGGGACCGGTATCAATATGCACAAAGTTACTACGTGGGTAATATCCTACACCACCTGCGCGCATAGATAACGCCGCTTTGCGAATATTGCTTAACGAAATACCTTCAATATGGAAATCCATTGCCTGCCCCTTGGTGTGATAGCTGTGTTTTGCCACACCACGGCTTCGTGCGCGAAGCTCATCATTGGTATCAAGGGAACGATAACCAGAAATAAGCTGGACAGGTTTGTTGGTGCCAAGCAATCCCTGCAACCGATAAAGATGATCGAACAGATTTGGATCGATGGACTTAATTTTATTCGCGCGGTAATCACGGAAAAAATGATTAAGTCTTGCTAATTCATCCTGAATATAGCCTCTGCCATCGAAAAACTCCGCCTTGAGCGATTCACCGGTATGCAGGTTATTCAGCGTCAAAATACGCGGACGGGGGGTCGAGAGGGTGGCAAATGCCGGCGCAGGGAGAATGGCGGCAGCACCCAGCGCAGCACCACCCAACGCCAGCAATCTGCGGCGATTAGCGTCAAATTTGTCCATGATAATCAGGTCTACAGTCAATGAATCGTTATATACTTTTTCCGCATCGCGCGAGGCTAACCGCCAGCTCGCCATCGCTCGCCACAGCCGTGATGCTGTCCGGCAAAGGAGAGCGTTCGCGCTGACCGCGCTACGCATTGAGCGGAATGATATGTATATGCACTTCTGGCGCACGAAAGGCACCTTACCGGGCATTATTGCCAACGTCAAGGCAGCCTCACCCCAGGAAAATCGGGCGCTGCAGAGGAGCAGCGCCCTTTTTTACCCAGTGCTAGGACAACAAAATCCATTGAACTACTTCATTTACCTGATTAATTGTTCCGCTTTCGTCAGAATTTGTGCACTGGATCGCGCGGTGAGATCGTAATTGTAAATATCTGTTCGATATTGTGTACGTCCATCAGCGTCCACAAAAGCCGTTAAGTAATATAAATTCACCGGTATATTTTGCCGAATATTGACATAGCGCGTGTCCCCTTGCTTCAGGGCATCGGAAATACGCGTGTCGTTCCAGCCCGCGTCCTGCAGCAACATATTGGCCAGCTCCGAGGCCTTATTGACGCGTACGCAGCCGGAGCTGAGCGCGCGAACATCTTTCTGGAACAGATTATGGTTCGGCGTATCGTGCAGATAAATAGCATCTGAACTCGGCATATTAAACTTGTAGCGGCCCAGTGAGTTACGCGCTCCAGGCGCCTGCTGAAAACGGAACGGTAAATTATTCTCGGTGATGGTCGACCAGTCGACCCGATAAGGATCGATGGTCTCTTTACTGTTCCAGCCGCGCATCACGGTGTAGCCATGCTGCTCCAGATAGCCCGGATTGTTACGCACCTTCGGCAGGATATCTTTGCGCGCCAGCGTCGGCGGCACGTTCCACGGTGGATTGACCACCACGTTGTTCAGCGCGCTGCTCATCATTGGCGTTTTGCGGTCCGGACGCCCGACGATCACCCGCGAGGCCAGCACCTGGCTGCCATCCTGGTAATAGACCAGCGAGAAAGCGGGAATATTCACCATAATGCCGGTCGACAGTTTGCCCGGTAGCAGGCGTAAACGCTGAATATTCAAGGCCAGCACCCCCGCACGCTGCGCGGAAGAGACGTTGAGCCAGTCGCGGGTGGACTGGCCAATGACGCCATCCGCACCCAGCCCCTGCATGGCCTGAAAGCGCTTAACCCCCTCCACCAGCTGGCGATCGTACACGCCGCGCGCCGCGGGTTTGCTCTTTTTCTTCGCCGACGGGCTCACCACATCGCCGGGCAGAACGATATTGGCGGTATTGTCCAGCATCCCGGTACGCTGGAGGATCTCGCGCAGGGCACCGATATCATTGCTCCATTCGCCGGGGCGCAGCGAGCCGCTACCGGTCATCTGCGGCCACGGGCGAGAATCAGCCACCAGCGCCAACAACGACTGGTGCATGGCCTCATACTGCGGATGATGCGGCGCCAGGCCAGCGATAAACGCTGGCAGGGAGCCATTGTCCAGCGCCAGCTGCCACTGGTTAATCACCGATAGCGGCGGGGTCGCCATCTTGTACGGCGTCGAGCTATATAGCCAGCGGGTCCCCTGGGTGGGGATGCCGCTGATAAAGTGCAGATAGCCCATCATGGCATCCGACAACACCACATCGCGCGCCATGCCGCTGACGGCGGGATCGGTCAGCAGGCTGACCCAGGTGGTAAACTGCGGCTGAAAACCGGCGATGGCGATCTCCGCCAGCTGCTGCTGGAACGCCTGCACCGCCTCGCGGTTCTCCCACATCGGTTTCATATCCCTGGCGGCGTACAGCGACACCAGCGGATTGATAAAGACAGGTTTGTACCCTGCCGGCAACAGCGCCTCGATCTGGGCGCGACTGTTTGCCGCCGCCTCCATCGACAGCGGCTGCTCACCGGCCAGCTTCGCGACCGCCGGCGATTGCCCATCGCTTTGCGTCAGCGCGACGGAAAGCTCTCCAGGCGTAGCGGAGCTATCACCAGGTACGACTTCAGGCTCTGCGGCCTGGACATTGAACAGCGGAGCAAATGCCAGTGCCAGGCTCAGGCTGAGCGCTGACAATGGACGACCATACCGTTTCTTTAGCAACATCCCTTGCCCCCTGTTGTCACACATTGCCGCCCACAAATTAGTGGGCTTTATCACAGTATATAAAGACGGAAAGGCTTTTGCCTTACCTAATGTAAAGAAGCTTAAAGATTATACCACCCAGGCATACCAGGCTGGATAGCAAAAAGGGCAACTTAACGTTGCCCTTTTCAGCGCTTAGCCGCCAGAATGTAGCCGCAGCCTCAGGAGGCGTCGGCCGTACCCGGCAGTGCTTCCGGTACCGGTGCGGCAAAACCGCGCAGGCCGACAACGTGTACGTGTTCGTGATTATTAAACACTTTACGCACCAGTTTATAGGTCGTGCCTTTTTCCGGGCTGATATTTTCCGGCGCCGCGATAATCAGCTGCATCTCCAGACGTTCGCACAGCTCGAACAACGTGGCGATGGAGCGGGCGTCGAGACGCGCCGCTTCATCGAGGAACAGCAGACGGCAAGGCGAGATATCCTTGCCGCGCAGGCGACGAGACTCATCTTCCCAGCTCTGCACCACCATTACCAGAATCGACATCCCGGTACCGATCGCTTCCCCGGTCGACAGCGCGCCGGACTCCGCGCGCAGCCAGCCGTCGGAGCCGCGGTTAACTTCCACTTCCATCTCCAGATAGTTGCGGTAGTCGAGTAGCTCTTCGCCGATGGTTTGCGGCGTGCGCTGCCCCATGTCGATCTGCGGGTTGAGGCGCTGATACAGCTTGGCCAGCGCTTCCGAGAAGGTCAGGCGATTGCTGTTAAACAGATCCTGATGTTGCTCATGCTGTTCAGACAGGACATCCAGCAGCGTCGAGTGGGTCTCGCGCACGTTGACGTTCAGACGCACGCTGTTGACCTGGCCGAACGAGACGCTCTGCAGCCCCTGGTTGAGCATCCGGATACGGTTCTGCTCACGCTGAATGGTTTTGCGAATAATGTTCGCCACGCTGCGGGAACTGATCGCCAGCTTCTGTTCGCGGTTGGTCAGCTCTTCGGTCAGACGACTGAGCTCGATCTCCATCTGCTCGATCGCTTCCACCGGGTCATCGGTACGAATAATATCCTGACGGATACGCTCGCGCAGATGCTGATAGACGGCGACGAAGAACTGGATTTTGCGCTCCGGACGTTTCGGATCTTCCGAAATACGCAGCACGTCGCGCAGATGTTCGTTATCGGCGACCGCCAGACGCAGCGCACCGAGCGCCTTATCCGACATCGAACGCAGTTCGTCGGCAGAGAGATAGGCCAGTTCGCGGCGATGCAGACGACGTTCGACGCCGTTGTCTTTCACCAGACGCATCACCGCGCACCAGCCCGCCTTGGCGCTGACAACCTGCTCACGCATTTCGCAGTAATCGCGTTCCAGCTTGCGCAGTTTACGGGTCAGGTTGTCCATTTCCGCTTCGCAGAAGGTCAACGCTTTTTCCAGCTGATTGCGACGGGAGCGGTTGTTGCTCAGCTGCGTGTGCAGCTCGTCACGACGCTGACGCGCGCGCTCTTCCGCCCCGGCATCGGCACGCACGCCGATATCCTGCAGCTCTTTATACAGATCGTTGAGCAGCTCTTTTTTGGTGTCATACGAGCTCTTCAGCGACGCCAGCACCTGGTTGTACTGGTTCAACTGCGCAACGTGGCTACGCATCGCTTCGCGCGCGCGGCTACGCTCAGATTCCGCTTGTTGCAGACGCTGGCGCAGCTTCTCGTTGAGATCGCTGTTGCCACTGAGCATCTCCGCCGAATCGGAGTAGCTGAAGTGGGCCCGGCGCTGCACGACTTCCGCCAGCGCAAAGGCCTGCTGACGCGCATCGCGCTGGGTTTGCTGCGCATAGGCGTAATCTTCTTTCAGCTGCTCAAACTGCTCCGGATCGCTCTGCAATACCGAGACGATCGGCTCCAGCTTCGCCAGCTGATTGCCATGCTGCTGAATAAAGCGCACTGCCTCCTGCGCTTCGTCCAGACGTTCCTGGATCTCGTCCACGCGGTCAGCCAGCGTATCATCCGCCAGCAGGTTCAGGCGCGGCAGCAGGCGGTTGAGCGCCGACACGCCCTCTTTCGCCTGCTCATACTGCACGCGGTTCTGTTGGTTATCGCTCTCATGGGCGTTCAGCGCACGCTCCAGCTCGCCGCGGCGGCTGTTAAGCTTGCGGATCTCTTCTTCCGGATCGTCCTCGAAAGCCACCGCCAGATGGCTGCCAATGAAGCGGCTGAAAGCCTGGTGAAGACGCTGGGTTTTCTGCACGTCGAACGACAGGGTCGCGAAACGCTCGGAGAGACTCTCACGCTCAGCATGCAGTGTTTCGATGCGATTTTCGCGCGCCGCGCGACCAAACAGCGGCAGCGTTGGGAAACGTGAATAACGCCACTGGCGGTCGGCAATCTTCACCACCACCGCTTTTTCCAGCTCGTCAACGCTGAACACGCTGTCGTCGAAGGACTGCGGATCGCCTTCGATCAGATACAGGTCTTCCGGACAATCTTCCAGCCCTTCGAGCTGCTCCGCCACCTGCGACAGATCCGGCACCACGATCGCATGGCGCGATGGGCCATACAGCGCGGAGAAGTACGGCGCATCTTCGAGGCTAACGTCGTCATAAATTTCCGACAACAGGACGCCGCCAAAGCGCTCCGCCAGCGCGTTCAGACGCGGGTCTTCAGAGCCGCCCGGCTGACTGAGTCGCTCGATCTCTTCGTCGATGGCACGCTTGCGGGCGCCGACCTCGTCACGTTCAACGATAGCCTCACGCTCACGCTCCAGCAGCTGCTGCAGGTATTCGGTGACCTCCTGGCCGGACTCAAACTGTTCGCCGCTCTGCTCGCACAGCTGGTTGAGACTGTTCTGCGCCGCCAGCCAGATCGGCGCCCGGCGCATCAGCGTCTGGGTGCGCGACTGCAGTTGCTCCAGCTCCTGACGCAGGGTCATGCGCTGTTCCTGAGCGTTAGAGACGCTGTCGGCCAGCGACGCGATGCGCGCTTCCAGCTCCTGATGCAGCGTTTCCAGATCGTCGATATCGTAGCGTTTGCCCTGGCGTTTGCAGAACTCAGCCAGCTGACGCTCGGCGTCCTGCTGCTCGCGCAGACGCTGTTCCAGCTCGTTGAGACGGCTGCGCAGCCCCTGCGCCTGCTCGGCCTGATGGCGTTGGTTAACGCCGTCGCGCAGTAATTCGCGCGCCACGTCCCAGGCTTCATTACGCGCCAGCGGGCCGTTAATCGCCGCCACCAGCTGGTACGCCTGTTCGAACTGGCTGTGCGCGGTTTGCGCCACGCTCATTTTCTGTTCCAGCGACAGCATTTTCTCCGTCGCTTCCTGCTCTTTCGCCTGGAAGGTTTCCAGCCACTCGTCGGCGCTCTCTGGCGTCAGATCCGGCAGATGGCACAGCGCCTTCGCGCGCTCCAGCGCCTGCAGCGCCTGGTTATACTGAATGGCGCGGGTCTGCTGGACGTCGAGCGCCTGCTGATAGTCGGCGAGCTGGTTTTTCAGCTCATCCACTTCCAGTTCGGCGGCTTCGGCGCGGGCTTCGTTCTCTTCCTGCTGGTCGGCGGCTTCCGCCACCACTTCATTCTGCTCTTCCAGACGGATCTGCAGCTCATCGAGATCCGCTTCGTAGCGCTCAATTTTTTCCTGCTGACGCAGGGCGGTCTGCACCAGGTTCAGGTGATCGCTGGCGGCCTGGTAATCGGCTTCCAGATCGCCCTCCGCGCCGTTGTGCTCCTGCAGCTCGCGCGCCATCTCGACGTGCTTATACTGCTCGGCCGCCAACTGCGAACGCGAGGTAAAGAGATCGCGACGATACTCCAGCGCCTTATCCAGGTGAATGCGCCGCTCGTTGGCGTGACGCATATAGTCCGCCGCCACGTAGTTGGTGGCTTCGCTGATCAGGTGTTTAAACAGATCGCGGTCAGACTGGGTTACGCGAATGGCTTCCAGCGTCATGCGGTTTTCCCGCAGCGCCGCTTCCATATCCTGGAACGCTTTACGCACGCCGCTGTTTTCCGGCAGCAGGTAGTCGCGCAGCGAGCGGGTAATGGTGCTGGAGATCCCGCCGTACAGCGAGGCCTCAATCAGGCGGTAGTATTTGCTACGATCGGAGGCGGAACGCAGACGACGCGCCACCACGCCCAGATCGAACATTAGCGAGTGATATTCGGTGATCGAGTTGAACTGTTTAAACTGGACGCCTTCCATCGCCTCGAGTTTGTCTTTCAGCTCATTGAGACTGACCACGCGCGCCTGACGATCGTTCAGCGTTTCGGTCAACAGCTGGGTCGGCAGGATAGAGGTCGGCAGTCCCTGAATGGCGAACGGCTTAATATCGACTTTACGATCGCGTCCGGCGACCTGTTGTAGGCGCACGCCGACCACCACGCGCTGGTGGCGGGAGTTGATCACATCGAGTACCGAGTAACACACCCCGGCGCGCAGCTTACCATGCAGGCCTTTATCGCGTGAGCCGCTGGTGGCCCCCGCTTCAGTGGTGTTACGGAAGTGCAGCAGGGTTAAATCCGGGATCAGCGCCGTGACGAAAGCCGCCATGGTCGTGGACTTACCCGCGCCGTTCCCCCCGGAGAGGGTGGTCACCAGTTCATCAAGATCAAAGGTCCGGGCAAAGAAACCGTTCCAGTTAACCAGCGTTAGCGAGCGAAACTTACCGCGTTCAATCATTACTCTTCCTCCCCGCTATCCGGCTGGTTTTCTTCATTCTCATCATTGAGCTGCAGGTGATTTTCCAGAGCCATTGCTTCCCCGTCGCGGATCAGGCGGCGCTGCGCCTCGCGCGGGTCGTCGCCGGCGCGCACATCGGCGCCAAAGCGGAATACCGATTCGGTAATGCGAAACTTGCTGCTGTCATGGCCCATAAACCACACCATCCCCAGACGGCGCAGGCGGTTTAGCGACGCGCGCATTTTTTCCTGCAGCTTCTGGCGGTCCAGATCCGAACCGGTGGAACGATTGTTCACCAGCTTCAGCAGCCTGGATTCATCCGCCAGGGTCAGCAGTTCGTCATAGAGCTCCTGCTGGGTGAAAATCCCTTCGTTTGCCAGGCGCTCCGGGCTGAGATAGAGATAGCAAAGAATTTTGCCCACCATCATATCCAGCTCCGACAGCACCGAGCGCGAAATCAGCGTGGTGGAGCGCGGGCGCAGATAGAAGAACCCTTCCGGTGCGCGGATCAACTCGACGTTATAGCGAGCGTAAAATTCTTCCAGGTAATCCTGGAAATCCATCAAAAATGCGTGATTATCCAGCTCGTCGAGACCGATATGACGGCCCGCGCGCAGGGCGCTGTCCAGCGCCGGAAATAACGGATTGGCCAACGCCTGCGCCAGCTTAACCGGCATCACTTGTTCAATATTTGTCAATGACATGCGCCTGTACCTTGGCTCCGTAATCATTAATCGGCTGCCATTTTGCCGGCAGTCCGGTGAAATCTGCCTGGGCGACGCCCAGCTGTACCGCCTGATCCACGACGATCCGCGCCACGTCGAAGTGACGCCCGCGCGGATACTGCGCCAGGAACTCCCGCGCCACCAGGCCGAGGTCCAGCGGTATTCCCTTCTCTTTATAGACCGCCAGCTGCGCTTCGATCAGCGCCGCCAGCTGCTCGCGAATTTCGTTAAACTCTTCAAATTCGAGATCCGCCGGCAGTTCACCGGTGACCTCTTCATCGCGCAGCGCCATCTCTTCATCGCGCATATCCAGCAGACGGTCGGCGTTGGCGTAAGTCAGCGCCCACGGTTCATCAAAATAGGTCTGTACCGACTGGCGCAGACGCTGGGCGAAGACGCGGTTCTTATCCATATCGATAGCGGTACGGATAAACTTGTGCACATGGCGGTCGTAGCCGATCCACAGGTCAATCGCCTGCTGACCCCAGCTGACGATGCGGTCGAGTTTGCTTTGCAGGTCGAATACCAGCCGGTCGACAAAATGCAAATCGTCGCGCGCCATGGTCGAATCCTGAATGCGCAGCAGATTCGCCTGCAGTTTATCCCCCGCCGCATCCAGCGTATCCTGCAGTTCGCGCAGGGTGCCGGAAGTTTCCGACAGCAACAGTTCACAGCTGGAAATCGCCGCGCGCCAGTCTTTATTTAACAACTGTGCGATATCGTCTTTCACCAGCTGCTGCTGCTCATCCATAATGCGCTGCGTCAGGTCGATGCTGTCGAAAATTTCCGCCACGGAATATTTCAGCGGAGCGAAAACATTGCGATGCCAGTGGAACTCATCCCCGCCCTCTTCTGCCGCATCCGCCGCACGCTTCAGCTCGCCGGCGACGATCGACAGCTGCATCGAGAGACGCAGCGTCGAGAATTCACGCTGACGGATATAGTAATCGGTGATCCCGATCCCCAACGGCGTCAGGCGATAGATCGCATTGCCTTCGGTAATTTCGCTGGTAAAGCGGTTCAGCAGACGCTGGCGCACCAAATCGTTGATCGCATTATTGGCGCGCTGGCTGATGGTTTCGCTGGTCTGCTCAAACGCATCACTGACGTGGCGGAACGCATCCACCAGTTCTCCCTCGCTCATTTCCCCTTCCAGCCGTTCGCCGTTCAGCGTGGCGACCGCCAGCAGAAAAGAGAGTCTGTCGACCGGCAGCGAGATAGAAAAATCATTTTTCCTGGCCCAGGCAACCAGTTCGGGGACTGTCTGGGAAAATTCACTCATACTTTATCCTTGCATCTGCGGCTATGAGCCTGGCTCTTAAGCGCGGTGACATGAATATAACGGCCCAGGCTGAGATACGGCTCCTGACGACAGTAGCGCGTTTCCAGCTCCAGCAGCGCCGCATAGCTGTCATGCTGTTGGCGTTTTTCACGCAGATAATCATGAAACACCCGCACGCCGGTTTTGCTGACAATCTGCCAGCCAATCTCTTCCAGCCAGTGATAAACCTGCTGCGGCTCACGCGGATAATCCGGCGACAGCGTGCGTTTTTTCTTTTTTGGCATGCCCAATTGTACGTAATCGAAATTACCGGCCACCATATTGTGCATCAGCAAGCCGTTAGCATTGTAGAACATCAACGACAGCCCACCGCCAGGACGCAGCGTCGACCACAGCGTACGCAGCACCTCCTGGGGCTCCGCCACCCACTCCAGCACCGCATGAAACAGTACCAGATCAACCGGGCTTTCCAAATGCTGCGCAATATCCTGAGCCGCGCATTGTACAAAATGCATGTTGTCGATCACACCTTTATCGACGGCCGCCTGGCGGGCGCGCGCCACCATTTCAGCGGAGAGATCGCACAGCGTCACGTGATGACCCAGTTGCGCCACTTTAATGGCCGTTTGCCCTTCGCCGCCGCCGGCATCCAGCACCCTCAGCGGTCCCGGCCCCAGCTGCGCCAGCAGCGGTTCCAGATCCTGCCAGAGGATCGCCTGGCGCAGCTGACCTTTTGTGGTGCCGTAAATATTGCGCGAAAACTTTTCAGCAATGTCATCGAAATTGCGATCCTGCACGGGCGACTCCACAAGCCAACACAAAACCGCTATTTTGTCATACCCACGCCGAGAATGAAGCGATCTGTTATAAGATCCGAACATAACTTTGGTTATATGGTTAAAAAAGGAACCATCTGGCATGCTTTTCACGCTAAAAAAGATCGTCGGCGGTCTGCTGTTGCCGCTTCCCGCCCTGCTGTTGCTGATCGGGATCGGGATCGCGCTGTTATGGTTCAGCCGCTTTCAACGTACCGGCAAGCTATGCGTGAGCCTCGGCTGGCTGCTGCTGGCGCTGCTGAGCCTGCAACCGGTGGCCGACAGCCTGTTGAAACCGATTGAAGATAGCTACCCCACCTGGCGCGGCGAGCAGCCGGTGAGCTACGTGGTGGTGTTGGGCGGCGGCTATACCTGGAATCCGGAGTGGGCGCCAAGCTCTAATCTTATCAATAACAGCCTGCCGCGCCTGACGGAGGGCATTCGCCTGTGGCAGGCGAATCCCGGATCGAAAATGATCTTCACCGGCGCGGCAGCGAAAACGAATCCCGTCAGCACGGCAGAAGCTGGGGCGAGAGTGGCCGAGAGCCTCGGCGTACCACGCAGCGATATCATCGTGCTCGATCGGCCGAAAGATACAGAAGAGGAAGCGCAGGCGGTGAAGCGCGCCATCGGCGATGCGCCCTTCCTGCTGGTCACTTCGGCGTCACACCTGCCACGGGCGATGATTTTCTTTCGTCATGCCGGTCTGGATCCCCTGCCCGCGCCGGCAAATCAGTTAGCGGTGACCTCGCCGCTTAATCCGTGGGAGCGAGCCATCCCCTCCCCGGTATGGCTGATGCACAGCGACCGGGTCGGCTATGAAACCCTCGGTCGCGTCTGGCAATGGCTGAAAGGTGGCTCAGGCGAGCCAGGGCAGGAGTGATTTTGTCGCGAGGTCGAAACGGGCGCGGTCAAAGCGCCCGGTATTGACCAGATTATCCACCTCATCCCACAGCAGATAGAGCCAGCGCCGCCAGACAAAGGCCTCGGAAACTGGCGCCTGCTGCAGGTAGCGCCACAGCAACTGTTCCGCCTGGCCGCCTTCTGCAAGGCGGAACAGTTCATACTCGCGTGGCGCCCACAGCATCATCCCCGGGCCCACCATCGCCAGCAGCTGATCGCTGCGTGGGTCTTTCAGCATACTGCGCAAGGTGAAATTACCGTGTACCAGCACGGCATTGTCATTAAAATCGCGAAACAGCTCCGGAAGGCACTCGCGGGAGCGGAACAAAATACGCTTATCCTGCATCGTCAGGCCGGTATCCTGATACAGGTTCAGGGTGCTCCACAGCATCTCTACCCGCTGGCGGTACCAGTTCGACCACAGATTGTCCTGGGTATTATCGACCATTCCTACGCAGCCGCCGCTGTCCTGACGATGCCAGGCGAGCAGCGCCTCGACGATTTGCTCCTGCAGTTGCTCCCAACGCGCTGGTGTGCGCGTGGGGGCCTCCACCGGAACGCCGCGCAAGCGCTCAAGCAGCAGCACATCCGGCCCGGGATGCTCTTCATGCGTCATCACGCCGTAAACCACCGGCATGCGCACTGTACCACTGCGCGCGAGGGTGGAGATCTTCCATGCCAGTTGCCGCGCCACACCGGGCGTGGTGAAACTGCGCGCCAGCAGCGGCATCGGGTTTCCCTGCGCGTCGTACAGGGACCACAGCGCCGTAGCGGGTTTTTCACTGACACACTCCACCCGGCTCAGCTTTTCGCCAAGCAGGTGACTGAGTTCGGTTCGCAACTGTTCCATTGTCGATTACCCCTATGAACACTACTGGTTTCATAATGAGCGCCCGCACCTGGGTTGTCATCGAATAAGATCAAAAAGGGACAAAAAAAGCGAAAAACCGGCGGGGATATCCCCCCCTGCAAGGAGGGGACAGGGGATTAACGCAGTTCAGCGCGGACGCGCTCCAGATCTTCCGGGGTATCCACACCGGTGCCGGGCACTTCTGCCGCCACGGCAACATGGATTTTCTCGCCATACCACAGCACCCGCAGCTGCTCGAGCATTTCAATCTGCTCCAGCGGGCTCGGCGCCCAGCTGACATAGCGGCGAATAAAGCCAGCGCGATAGCCATAAATGCCGATGTGACGCAGCAGGGAATCACCGATGGTCTCGCGGGAGTGAGCAAAGCGATCGCGATCCCAGGGTATGGTGGCACGGGAGAAATAAAGCGCATAACCTTGCGCATCCATCACCACTTTCACCGCATTTGGATTAAACGCCTCTTCCGCATCGTGGATCGGTACCGCCAGCGTCGCCATTCCACTGCTGCTGGACGCCAGATTCTCCGCCACCTGGCGGACGATCGCCGGGGGGATCATCGGCTCATCGCCCTGAATATTAACGATAATAGTGTCATCGCTGAACGCGCACTTCTCCACCACTTCCGCCAGCCGTTCGGTGCCGGACTGGTGATCGGCGCGGGTCATGCACACTTCACCACCCGCCGCTTCAACGGCGCTGGCCACGTCCGGATGATCGGTGGCGACAATAATGCGATCCGCGCCGGATTCGCGCGCGCGCTCCAGCACGTGGACAATCATCGGTTTGCCGTTAATGTCCTGCAGTGGTTTTCCCGGCAGGCGCGTAGAGGCGAAACGCGCAGGAATAATAACCACGAAACTCATGAGTGACTCTCTTCAACCGTCAGCGCTCGGGCCTCTGTCTCCAGCAGCACAGGAATACCATCGCGCAGCGGAAACGCCAGACTATCAAGTTTGCAAATAAGTTCTTGCTTATCCTGACTGTAATACAGCTTACCGTTACAGACCGGGCAGGCGATGATTTCAAGTAAACGGTGATCCATGTTTCCTCCTGATGGACCGGATAGATTTCACAGCAGCATATCACAGGAAGGTCGGCGCCGGGATCAATCGGCGTTGATTTCCCACCCCTGCTCCTGGCCGACAAACAGCCCTTCCGGCAAGCCTCGGCACAGGATCCGCTCCGCCGATTGCCAGCGCGCGAAGTCGTTAATCGCCCGGCGCAGCCCCTGCTCAAGGCCACGGGTGATCTTCACACCCTCCTCCAGCCACAGAGAGAAGATCTCCAGCTCCTGGCTTTTGCGATGTATTTTACTGTCCATCCGCCCAACCAGTTTTCCCTGGTGCAGCAGGGGCAGTACGAAGTAGCCATACTGCCGCTTCGGCGCTGGGGTATAGCACTCCAGGCGATAGCTGAAGTTGAAGAGTTGCTCCGCGCGTTTCCGATCCCAGACCACCGGGTCAAAAGGAGAGAGCACGGCGCTATGGCTGGCGATCAGCTTACCACCAGGCGCTGACTCAAGCTGCGCCAGCGCGTCGCGATGCAACCACATCTCGCCGAGTGCTTCCACGTTAACCGGCACCACCAGGCCCTCTTCCTGCCAGGCAGCCAGCAGACCCGGTAGCGACGGCTGGCGCAAGCGATAGTAATCGGCCAGCCACTGGGGACGAAAGATACCGAGGCTGCGGGCGCTGTTGCGCAGCATGATGGCCTCTGCGTCTTCGCGGGACAGCGCGTCGCGTTCGTCATCCCAGTCCGGCATCACCCGCCGGGTTAAATCATACACGCGGTGAAAATTGCGTCGTTCCACCACCATCACTTCGCCGGCGGTAAACAGCCCTTCCAGATGGCGCTTATGCGGTTTCCACTCCCACCAGCCGCTGGCGCCTTTGCGCGGGTGGGTAAAATCCGCCGAGCGAACCGGGCCGTTTTGCCCGATATGCGCCAGCAGCTCTGCAATACTCCCGGCATGCTCCTCCATCCACGCGCGATGGTATTTCCAGCCCATATTGTCGGGATTCAACATGCGATAGCGCACCAGGGCGAAATCGCTGCGCGGTAGAAAGCAGGCTTCATGCGCCCAGTATTCCATTAGCTCGCCGCTGCGCAACGACTCATCCAGCCAGTGCTGCGGATAGCTGCCGAGGCGGCTGAACAGCACCAGATAGGGGCTGCGGGCCACCACGTTGATGGTATCGATTTGCAGCAGCGACATCTGCTGGATGGTGGAAAGAATGTCTTTCGGGCGAGCGCGACGTCGGGGCTTCTTTAACAACCCCTGCGCCGCGAGATGGAGGTGGCGCGCCTCGTTAAGCGATAATTGCAATACCGACATGCAGGTTCTCCGTCAGGAATTCCAGCACAGCGGCGAGCAAAGCCGGCGCGTCAGTTAACGTTGCGCCAACGTCGCTAAGTCCGCAAGCAACCGCTGTGCGCGTTCATCGGCCATTATGGCGTCGACCGGTAAATACCACCAGTTTGCGGCGGCGAAATCGCGACATTTCACAGCGTCTTTCTCGGTCATTAGCAGCGTCTGCCCGGTGGTTACCAGGGCGGCGACATCGGCCTGGCTCAGCGCCTGATGGTCCGCCAGCGCCACGGTTTTGACCGGCTGGACGCCACAGCTTTCAAGGGTGGCGAAAAAGCGCGGCGGATGGCCGATGCCGGCCATCGCCACTACGTTCGTGAAAGTCGAGACATCGCGACGTTCGCCGGTAAGCAGGTTAACCGCCATCCCTGGACGCAGTTGCATCGGGATCTCCCCCGGACGCGCCACGCCGCCGTTAACGATAATCGCATCAACGCTTTGCAAGCGCGACGCCCGCTCGCGCATCGGCCCGGCAGGCAGCCACCAGCCGTTGCCAAAGCGGCGCACGCCGTCGATAACGACAATTTCTCTGTCCCGCGCCAGCTTATAGTGCTGCAACCCGTCGTCGGTCACGATAATCTGCAGATCGTGCGCGCTGAGCAGCGCTTTCACCGCGTCGCTGCGCAGCGGAGAAACCGCCACCGGCGCGCCGGTACGCTGATGAATTAACACCGGCTCATCACCCGCCTGCGCCGTACTGGTCCGGTCAGTTAATACCAGTGGGTAGCGGTCGGCTTTACCGCCGTAGCCGCGAGAGACCACCCCCACGCGAATACCGCGCTGCTGCAGCTGCTCCACCAGCCAGATCACCACCGGCGTTTTACCATTGCCGCCGGCGGTCAGGTTACCGACCACCACCACCGGCACCGGCGCGCGCCAGGCTTTTTGCCACCCCAGCTGATAGCTGAGGCGAATCACCGCGCTCACCAGGCCATACAGCCAGGAGAGCGGCAGCAGCAGGCGCCACAGCGGCGATTCCCCGGACCAGATGCGCGCGATCATTCGCCGAATTGCATCTTATGCAGCTGGGCGTACACGCCCTTATGCTCCAGCAGATCGTGGTGCGTTCCGCGTTCCACGATCCGCCCATCTTCAACCACCACGATTTCATCAGCCTGCTCAATGGTCGACAGACGGTGGGCGATAACCAGCGAGGTGCGGTTTTTCTGCAGCTCATCCAGCGCCGCCTGAATGGCTCGCTCGGACTCAGTATCCAGCGCCGAGGTGGCTTCATCAAGGATCAGGATCGGGCTGTTACGCAGCAGCGCACGGGCGATAGCAATACGCTGGCGCTGGCCACCGGACAGCATTACGCCATTTTCACCAATGATCGTATCCAGACCATTGTCCATCTTGTTGATGAAATCCATGGCGTAGGCCATTCGCGCGGCCTCTTCAATCTGCTCGCGGCTGTACTCTTCGGTACGGGCATAGGCGATGTTGTTGGCGACAGTATCGTTGAACAGATGCACGTTCTGTGAAACGAGTGCCACCTGGTCGCGCAGCGAGCTCAGCTTGTACTCGCGCAGGTCGTGACCATCCAGCAGGATCTGGCCGTCGTCAACATCGTAGAAGCGGGTGATCAGGCTGGCAATGGTCGATTTACCCGACCCTGAGCGCCCCACCAGCGCGACGGTTTTCCCTTCCGGGATATCGAGATTGATATTGCGCAGCGCGGCCACTTCGCGGCCCGGATAGGTGAACGTGACGTTCTCAAACTTGAGATTGCCTTTGGCCCGCTCAATGACCCGCGTACCTTCATCTTTTTCCTGCTCGGAATCGAGGATCGCAAACAGCGTCTGGCACGCCGCCATCCCACGCTGGAACTGGGCATTGACGTTGGTCAGCGACTTCAGCGGGCGCATCAGCGCAATCATTGAGGAGAAGACCACGGTAATGGTCCCGGCGGTCAGGGTGTCCATTACGCTCGGGAAGCTGGCGGCATACAGGACAAAGGCCAGCGCCAGCGACGCGATAAGCTGAATGATCGGGTCGGAGATAGACGAGGCAGAAACCATCTTCATCCCCTGCAGACGCATTTTATTGCTGACCTTATCAAAACGTTTGGTTTCCACCTCCTGGCCACCAAACATCAGCACCTCTTTATGCCCTTTCAGCATCTGCTCAGCGCTGGTGGTGACCTGCCCCATCGTGTTTTGCATATTCTTACTGATATTACGAAAACGCTTGGAGACCACGCGGATTGCTACCGACACGATCGGCGCCAGTACGATCAGGATCAGCGACAGCTGCCAGCTGTAATAGAACATCATCACGAACAGGCCGATAATCGATGCCCCTTCGCGGACCACGGTGATCAGCGCGCTGGAGGAAGATGAGGCGACCTGCTCAGAATCATAGGTAATGCGTGACAGCAGCGTCCCGGTAGACTGCTTGTCAAAGAAGGCCACCGGCATGCCCATCATGTGGCCGAACAGGCGACGACGCATGGTCATCACGACTTTGCCGGAAACCCAGGAGATACAATAGCTCGAGATGTAGCTGGTGATCCCACGCAGCACCATCAGCCCGATAACCACCAGCGGCATCCATAGCAGCACTGAGCGATCCGTTTTACCAAAACCATCATCCAATAACGGTTTAAGAAGCGATAACATGAAGGTGTCACTGCCCGCGTTAAGCACTAACGCCACCGCCGCGACGATTAGCCCGGCTTTAAACGGTGCAATAATCGGCCAAAGTCGGCGGAAGGTCTGCCACGTGGAGAGATCTTTATCGTTCTGCATTCAATAAACCAGCTTGTGTTGAAATAGCCGCATATTCTACCCGTTATCGGCGGGCGCGCCAAACCACTGATGATACCAACGTGGTAAAACTTGATCCCGTAAGCTATGGATTTGCCACCCTTCTGCGGAAAAAACCACCGTTATCTGTCCCTGCTGCGGCGTGGCGAACCAGCGATACCCCCGCTGGCGATAGCGCTGAACCACCTTGTACGAGGGCATCCGCCACGCATTGTAGCGCGAAGCGGATGCCAGCGCGGCCTCACCCTCTACCCGGTGGACCAGCAATTCGCTGGAGGAGGTGTTGCTACCGTGGTGGGGAACCTGGATAAGTGTAGACGTCAGATGCTGCCAGTAACGGCTGATCATCGCCTGCTCTGCCTGACGTTCTATATCGCCGGTGAGCAGGATGCTGGAGCGACCATCATCGATGCGCACCACGCAGGAGTGATTATTACCCTTTGCCGTGCTGCCCGGCAGCGGCCACAGGGCCTGGAAGTTGAGTCCCTGCCATTGCCAGCGCTCGCCGCGATGACACGGCAGATGACGCGCCCAGCCTAAAGGGCTGCGCACCCACGCCTGCGGCCATGCCTGTAGCACTGAATTAAGGCCGCCGCGATGATCCAGATGCTCGTGGCTTAGCACAATGCCCTGCAGCTGCAGATGATGCCAGCGCAGCCACGGGATAATCACCTGCTGACCGCTGTCGCCCTGCGGCCATGCTGGCCCGGTATCATAGAGGAGCGCCTTGCCGTGACGTTCGATAACCATCGCCAGCCCCTGCCCGACATCCAGCATCGTCACCCGCCATTCGTCCGCGGGAAACGGCCTCCAGAAGGGCCGCATCAGCAGGAGCAGCACGCTCAGACACAGGGCCGGGAAATGCCGCCAGCTCTGAAAACGCCAGCCCATCACCAGCAGCCAAGGCAGGCTACTGATCCAGAGCCAGCGGGCGTCCAGCGGTAGCCAGCCGTCCGGTAAATGTCGTAATCCCCAGAACAGCAGCGCCAGCACGCGATCGGCCGCCAGCCAGAGCAGCGACTCTACCATCCCCGGTCCCGTGAGATGCAGCAGCATCGCGCCGAGAATAAGCGGCACCGCCAGCAGGGTCACTAAGGGTACCGCCAGCAAATTGGCGGCCATGGACGTCAGGCTGACGCCATGGAAGAGCAGGAGCTGGAGCGGCATCAGCAGCAGCGTCACGCCAGCCTGCAAATGAACGAGGGCGAACAGTGCCTTCCATGGCCAGCGCCAGCGACCGGCAGGCAGCGGTACCCACTGAAACCAGAAGATCAGCCCCGCCACGGCGAAAGCGGATAGCCACAGGCTTTGCGACAGCACCGCCAGCGGGTCGGTAACGAGTATCGCCCCCAGACAGCAGAGCCACACCTGCCACGCCGTCCAGCGCTGGCCCGACAAGTGTAAGGCGCAGCACACGCCCAACCCTACGCAGGTGCGCAGCGCCGGCGGCTGCATGCCGGTCAGCCAGGCATAGCCGACGGCGCCGGCCAGCCCGGCCAGCAGCGGCAACCGCCAGCCGATCCAGCGGCCCGGGAGAATATACTGCACGCCGCGCAGCAGGAGCACGATAAGGGAAGCCGCGAGGGCGATATGGAGACCAGAGATGGCCATCAGATGGGAGGTGCCCGTGTTCTGCATCAGGACCTTAATCGCCGTCGGCAGGGTCAGTCGCTCCCCCATCCCTAATCCCAGCATCACCGCACGCCAGGGATAAGGCTCCAGACGCCGGGTCAACGACGCCAGGTAGCGGGCGCGCAGGCTGCAGCGGGGATCCAGCGCGGAAGCTGCAACAATCCCCCCGCTCAGCGGCCGGTGCTGCGCCAGCGCATAACGCTGGCTGTCGAAGCCCCCGTCGTTGAGCTGCCCGTGCACCGGGCGCAGGCGCAGCGTCATCAACCAGTGCTGCCCCGCACAGGCGGGCGCAGGTGTAAGTTCCCCGTACAGCGTCACGCCCACCGGGGGAAACAGGTAGTGGCCCGCCAGGCGCACAATCTGACCACGGTGCAGGGCCTGGCCATCCGTCTCGCTGAGGATCACTTCCGCCTGCCGGATGGCGCCGGTAAGGTGCCGGGTCGGCCACAGCGCCTGATGCGCGCTCAATACTCCCCAGATCATCAGCAGAAGCGTCATCGCCACACAAGCCATGGCCGTTCCGCGCAGGCGGGTCAGCAACAGCGCCGCAAGGCACGCGCTCGCCAGAACGTGCGGGCCCGGCAAGACGGGTAGCCAGAGTAGCGGCAGCATCGCGATGCTGGCGCATCCGGCAAGCCATGGTAGACGCATAAACACCTCCCTGTGAGCAGGCAGTGTTACGCAAAGCGACGGTGGCGTCCCGCCGCCGAATTCAGGCGTGCGTAGCGCCTTCCAGACAATCGTATCTGTTGCAGTCAGGCACGGTTTTTTTGCGAAGCTGGAGGTAAATCGCGGACACAAAAAAAGCACCCGCAGGTGCTTTTTTTATCATCAGGCAGGTTGCACGTCGTGCAACTTACTCTTCATAAATATTGGCGCGGTCACGTAATTCTTTCCCGGGCTTAAAGTGCGGAACGTACTTACCTTCCAGTTCGACTTTATCACCAGTTTTCGGGTTACGTCCGGTGCGAGGTGCTCGATAGTGCAGAGAGAAGCTGCCGAAACCGCGGATTTCAATGCGCTCACCTTGAGCAAGCGTTGAGGCCATATGTTCCAGCATTTCTTTAACAGCATCTTCCACCGCTTTCGCCGGAATGTGAGATTGCTGGCTGGCAAGTCTTTCAATCAATTCTGACTTGGTCATTATTCCTCCGGTTTCCTTCAAGGCAAAAATTAGCTAACAGCTTAAACAAGGGCGGCCGTAGCCGCCCTTTGTGCTTGATTACAGGACGAATCCTGCAATCTGTCAAGTAAACTCGTCACTATTCAGGTTGTTATTGCCTGAATGACAAAGATTACTCGCCTTTCGCTGCTTTGAACGCTTCAGCCATAGCGTTGTTGGAGAAGTTCGCGTCTTCCTGCTTGTTCACGGTAGCGATAGCGTCTTTTTCTTCCGCTTCGTCTTTCGCACGTACAGACAGGCTCACTACGCGGTTCTTACGATCCACGCCGGTGAATTTCGCTTCAACTTCGTCGCCAACGCTCAGAACCAGAGTTGCGTCTTCAACGCGGTCACGGGATGCTTCAGAAGCACGCAGGTAACCTTCTACGCCGTCAGCCAGTTCTACGGTTGCGCCTTTAGCGTCAACTGCAGTGACTTTACCAACAACGATAGCGCCTTTCTTGTTCAGAGCAACGTAGTTGTTGAACGGATCTTCCGCGAGCTGTTTAACGCCCAGGGAGATACGCTCACGCTCTGCGTCAACCTGCAGAACAACTGCTGCGATTTCGTCGCCTTTTTTGTATTCACGAACTGCTTCTTCGCCTGCAACGTTCCAGGAGATGTCAGACAGGTGAACCAGGCCGTCGATGCCGCCGTCCAGGCCGATGAAGATACCGAAGTCAGTGATAGACTTGATTTTACCTTCAACACGGTCGCCCTTGTTGTGGGTTTCCGCGAACTGCTGCCATGGGTTAGATTTGCACTGCTTCAGACCCAGGGAGATACGACGACGCTCTTCGTCGATATCCAGAACCATCACTTCCACAACGTCGCCAACGTTAACAACTTTGGACGGGTGGATGTTTTTGTTGGTCCAATCCATTTCGGAAACGTGAACCAGGCCTTCAACGCCTTCTTCGATTTCAACGAAGCAGCCGTAGTCGGTCAGGTTGGTCACGCGACCGGTCAGTTTGGTACCTTCCGGATAACGTTTAGCGATAGCTACCCACGGATCTTCGCCCAGCTGTTTCAGGCCCAGGGATACACGGGTACGCTCGCGGTCGAACTTCAGCACTTTAACAGTGATTTCGTCGCCAACGTTTACGATTTCGCTCGGATGCTTAACGCGTTTCCAGGCCATATCGGTGATGTGCAGCAGGCCGTCAACGCCGCCCAGATCAACGAATGCACCGTAGTCAGTGAGGTTCTTAACGATACCTTTGACTTCCATGCCTTCCTGCAGGTTTTCCAGCAGCTGATCGCGCTCTGCGCTGTTTTCGGATTCGATAACGGCACGACGAGAAACAACAACGTTGTTACGCTTCTGGTCCAGCTTGATGACTTTGAACTCAAGCTCTTTGCCTTCCAGGTGCAGCGTGTCGCGCACCGGACGAACGTCTACCAGGGAACCCGGCAGGAACGCACGAATACCGTTCAGCTCAACAGTGAAGCCACCTTTAACTTTGCCGTTGATAACACCGGTAACAGTTTCAGCGTCTTCGTAAGCTTTTTCCAGCGTGATCCAAGCTTCGTGACGTTTAGCTTTCTCACGGGACAGCAGAGTTTCACCGAAGCCGTCTTCTACTGCATCCAGAGCAACGTCAACTTCGTCACCAACCTGGATTTCCAGCTCGCCCTGGGCGTTTTTGAACTGCTCAGCCGGGATGGCGGACTCAGATTTCAGACCGGCGTCAACCAGTACTACGTCTTTGTCGATAGCAACAACAACACCACGAACGATGGAACCCGGGCGGGTTTCGATTTCTTTTAAGGATTCTTCAAACAGTTGAGCAAAAGATTCAGTCATGTTTAATCTTCAGGTTAATATTAACGTCCACCTGGCTCCGTGCCGGATGGGGTTGTTTCACATACCCGCTGACCATCCATTGCCGCGGGGTACTGCTATAATTCGGAGGCTTCGGCGCGCTACCGGTTAAGGCTCACGCAACGGCCAATTTTTCGCGCGCATATTGTAGCGCTTTTTCAATCACTTGCTCAATGTTTAGTTCTGTTGAATCGAGAACTAATGCATCGGCAGCCGGGACAAGCGGCGCCACTGCGCGATTTCGGTCGCGATCGTCACGCTCTTTTATCTCGGACAAAAGACGTTCAAAGTTAACATCAAAGCCCTTTTCCTGCAACTGCCGCATGCGGCGATGCGCCCGCTCATCGGCCGAGGCATCGAGGAAAATTTTCACCGGCGCGTCCGGGAAAACCACCGTGCCCATATCGCGCCCGTCGGCGATGAGCCCCGGCAGTTCACGGAAAGCACGCTGGCGGCGCAGCAGCGCTTCGCGAACGCGGGGGAAAGCGGCCACTTTCGAGGCGGCATTGGCGACCTCCTGAGTGCGAATTTCGCCGCTGACATCTTCCCCTTCCAGCACCACTTCCAGGGTGCCGTCAGTAGAAATAAAGCGCACGTCAAGATGGGCCGCCAGGGGCACCAGCGCCTCTTCGGACTCTACGTCAACATGATGATGCAGCGCCGCCAGCGCCAGAACGCGGTAGATCGCGCCTGAATCTAACAGATGCCAGCCCAGCGCTTCCGCCATTGCCTTGCACAACGTACCTTTACCCGCACCGCCAGGCCCATCAATGGTGATTACCGGAATATTCGCCGTCATCTTTTTCTCCTTCAGCAAGGCGCATGGAATATAAACGCCGCGCATTATACGCATCAATACGCCGGAAAGTGAGCATTGCTTGTAAATTACGGACTACAGGAAATGAAAAGCAGAAGTTTTGCGCAATTATAGCGGGCTGACAGGACATCAGCCCGCGGGATGACAAAGTTTTACTCAGGCGAGGGTACTGATCCGCGCCAGTTGCTCAAAATAGTCCGGGAACGTTTTGGCCGTACATTTGGGATCAAGGATGGTCACCGGCGTATCAGACAGCGCCACCAGCGAGAAGCACATCGCCATCCGGTGGTCGTTATAGGTGCCAATTTCAGCATATTTCAACTTTGCCGGCGGGGTGATGCGAATATAATCTTCACCCTCTTCCACCTCGGCGCCTACTTTACGCAACTCGGTCGCCATGGCGAACAGACGGTCCGTCTCTTTGACCCGCCAGTTGTAGATATTGCGCAGCGTAGTGGTCCCTTGCGCGAACAGCGCGGCGGTGGCGATGGTCATCGCCGCGTCCGGGATATGGTTCATATCCATATCGATAGCCTTGAGCTCGCCGCGGGTGCAGGCGATAAAATCGTCGCCCCAGGTCACGGTAGCGCCCATTTTCTCCAGGACGTCGGCGAAACGGATATCGCCCTGCACACTGCCGCGGCCGATACCGGTGACTTTTACCGTGCCGCCCTTAATGGCGCCAGCGGCGAGGAAATACGAGGCCGAGGAAGCATCGCCTTCCACCAGGTAATCCCCTGGCGACTGATACTGCTGCTTGCCGCGCACCACAAAACGCTGATAAGACTGATTGTCCACCTCAACGCCGAAGGTTTTCATCAGGTGCAGCGTAATGTCGATATAGGGTTTCGACACCAGATCGCCCTTAATGGCGATCACGGTATCCTGCGGCGCCAGCGGCGCGGTCATCAGCAGCGCGGTCAGGAACTGACTGGAGACGCTGCCGTCAACCTCGACGTTCCCGCCCTGAAAACCGCCGCGCAGGCGCAGCGGTGGATAATTTTCCTGCTCAAGATAGTCGATCTGAGCGCCGCCCTGACGCAGGGCATCCACCAGATGGCCGATCGGGCGCTCTTTCATCCGCGGTTCGCCGGTCAGCACAATATCGTTGCTGCCAAGGCACAGGGCCGCCGCCAGCGGACGCATCGCGGTTCCGGCGTTGCCGAGGAACAGCTCCAGCGCCGCAGCAGCGCGCAGCGGGCCGCCGTTGCCGGTCACTTCGCAGCGGGTGCGGTCGGCAGACAGGGTATATTGAACCCCCAGCGCACTCAGGGCATTCAGCATATGGCGCACATCGTCGCTGTCCAGCAGGTTGGTCAGCACCGTCGTGCCGCGGGCCAGAGCGGCCAGCAGCAGCGCGCGGTTGGAGACGCTTTTCGAACCTGGCAGGTTCACGGTGCCCTCTACGCGTGCGATGGGTTGTAACGTCAGGGATTCCATCAAACTTCACTCTCAAACAAACAGAATAAAAACCCCGCAGACAGGCCGCGGGGAGGAAGAAAGAAACAGGCGATTAACCGTGGCGGCGTTCGAAGTCCAGCATAAAGTCGGTTAACGCCTTCACGCCGTCCAGCGGCATCGCATTGTAGATGGAGGCGCGCATGCCGCCCACCACGCGGTGGCCCTTCAGCGCGTGCAGCCCGGCGGCAAATGACTCTTCGAGGAACAGTTTGTCCAGTGCGCTGTCCGCCAGCTGGAACGGCACGTTCATGCGTGAGCGGTTGGCTTGCGCCACATCGTTACGGTAGAACCCGCTGTTATCGATAACGCCATAAAGCAGTTCGGCTTTCTGCTGGTTGATTTTATCCATCGCAGCGACGCCGCCCTGCTGTTTCAGCCACTTAAACACCAGACCAGCCAGATACCAGGCGAACGTCGGCGGCGTGTTAAACATCGAGTCGTTCTCGCTTAACACGGTGTAGTCGAGGATCGACGGACAGGCCACGCTGGCTTTGCCCAGCAGATCTTCACGCACGATGACCAGCGTCAGCCCTGCCGGGCCAATATTTTTCTGCGCGCCGGCGTAGATTACACCGAAGCGGTTGACGTCAATTTCGCGGGACAGAATGGTGGAGGAGAAATCAGCAGCGACGATGACGTCGTCGCCGAAATTCGGCGTATCATCAATCGCGATACCGTCAATGGTTTCGTTCGGGCAGTAATGCAGATAGGCCGCGCCCGGCGTCAGCTGCCACTCGCTCATCGGCGTAACAGCTCGCTTGCCATCGACAGTGATTTTCGCGTCGATAACGTTCGGCGTGCAGTATTTCTTCGCCTCTTTGACCGCGCTGGCGGCCCAGTAGCCGGCGTCCACATAGTCAGCGACGTTTTTATCGCCGAGGATGTTCAGCGGGATCCCCGCGAACTGGCCGCGGCCGCCGCCGTGGCAGAACAAAACTTTATAGTTGGAAGGGATATTCAGCAGAGCGCGGAAGTCCTGTTCTGCCTCTTCTGCCACCTGGATAAACTCCTTACCACGGTGACTGATCTCCATGACCGACGTACCCAGACCGTGCCAGTCGCACAGTTCTTGCTGAGCCAGTTTGAGTACTTCCGCCGGCAGCATTGCCGGGCCCGAACTGAAGTTATAGACCTGAGCCATTTCCCCTCACCACGTTGCTATGTTGTTTTGCCCGCGAACCGCCGCGGGCATAAGTTATTCCTGTGGCTATCGGTTTTATCATTCAGTGACACGGTCCGCAATGGCTAAAACTCGCCGACGGTAAAACGCGGCCACCGTCACACAACAGAATCTATCGGCTTGACGTAATAAAACCGACATATTTGCTGTCAGGTGAGTCGTTTCGCTCGGCTGGCCTTCGACCATTCTGCATTTGCGCAGCGGGAACATATTCGCTTTTCTCCCGCCTGCATCGCCATCACGATGCTGCAGCGTACGCAGGCATAGATCCCCTCCTGCGGAATCGTGGTGTAACGCGCAGTACAGTGGGTAGGCAGGATAGACAACCCCGCTCTGACCTCTTCATCCGGATAATAAAACACGCTGATCTGCCCGTTGGTTTCAAGGATCGCCAGCCGGACCTGGCCAAGCTGCTCGACGCTGTTGACCCGCAGCTCCATAAAGAATTCGAATTCGGTCATGTTTTCCGCATGCAGCTTCTCCCACGCCAACTGCCCCTCCTCGACCACCACGATAGGTTTACCTTCCAGGAGATCCTCCAGCTTTTCGCTGTGCCCCATCAGCCACATGATACCGCGATACAGCAGCGCCAGTGTGATGAAGACCACCAGCACCGGCAGTAGCGGTACATCGTCATAAAACGCCACGTCCCCTGCCGCCGAACCGAGGGTCAGAATAATCAACACCTCGAACAGCGACATCTGCCGCACGCCGCGCCGTCCGGTAATCTTGAGGAAAATAAAGACCAGAACGAAGGTATAGAGGCTGCGCAACGCCACCTCGGCAAGAAACTCCACCGGCACTTTATCGAGCGCCATCCGCTGCCAGTCAAAGGCTTTCATCTATCATCTCCCTGTGGGTCATAAGTTGCCTCTAAGCATAGCCAGATGATGGAGATAGCACCTGTCAGATAAAAGCCGTATCATTGCGCGCTTTCCGTACGACAAAAGTGATCGCCATGACCCAAACGTTTATTCCCGGCAAAGATGCCGCCCTGGAAGATTCCATCGCTCGCTTCCAGCAGAAATTGCTCGACCTCGGATTTGATATCGAAGAGGCCTCGTGGCTGAACCCGGTGCCGCACGTGTGGTCCGTTCACATTCGCGATAAAGAATGCGCGCTGTGCTTTACCAATGGTAAAGGCGCCACCAAAAAGGCAGCCCTGGCCTCCGCGCTGGGCGAATATTTCGAGCGCCTGTCCACCAACTATTTCTTCGCTGACTTCTGGTTAGGCGACACTATCGCTAATGGCCCGTTTGTTCACTACCCGAACGAAAAGTGGTTCCCGCTGACCGAAAACGACGATGTCCCGGAAGGTCTGCTGGATGCCCGTCTGCTCGCGTTCTACGATCCGGACGATCAGCTGACCGCCAGCATGCTGGTGGATCTGCAGTCGGGGAACGATGAGCGCGGCGTATGCGGCCTGCCCTTTACCCGCCAGTCCGACGGCGAAACCGTCTATATTCCGATGAATATCGTTGGCAACTTGTACGTATCCAACGGTATGTCTGCAGGGAATACCCCGAATGAAGCACGTGTGCAGGGCCTGTCAGAGGTCTTTGAACGTCACATAAAAAACCGCATCATCGCAGAGAGCATCAGCCTGCCGGAGATCCCGGCGGAAGTCATGGCGCGCTATCCTGGCGTCGTGGAGTCGATCGCAAAACTTGAAGCCGAAGGCTTCCCGATTTTCGCCTACGATGGTTCGCTGGGCGGCAAATACCCGGTTATCTGCGTCGTGCTGTTTAACCCGACTAACGGCACCTGCTTCGCTTCCTTTGGCGCCCACCCGGACTTCGGCGTGGCGCTGGAGCGTACGGTCACAGAACTGCTGCAGGGTCGCAGCCTGAAAGACCTTGATGTCTTTACGCCGCCGACCTTTGATGACGAAGAAGTCGCCGAGCACGCGAACCTCGAAACCCACTTCATCGACTCCAGCGGCCTGATCTCCTGGGATATGTTCAAGCAGGATGCCGACTATCCGTTCGTTGACTGGAGTTTCTCCGGCACCACCGAAGAAGAGTTCGCCACCCTGATGGCCATCTTCAAGGCCGAAGATAAAGAAGTGTACATTGCCGACTACGAGCATCTGGGCGTTTACGCCTGCCGTATCATCGTTCCGGGCATGTCGGATATTTATCCGGCAGAAGACCTGTGGCTGGCAAACAACAGCATGGGCGCCCATCTGCGGGACACCATTCTGTCTCTGCCGGGCAGCGAGTGGGAAAAAGAAGATTATCTGGCGCTCATCGAACAAATGGATGACGAAGGCCTGGATGATTTCACCCGCGTTCGCGAACTGCTGGGCCTTGCCACCGGGAAAGACAACGGCTGGTATACCCTGCGCGTCGGCGAGCTGAAAGCGATGCTGGCCCTGGCTGGCGGCGATCTGGAACAGGCGCTGATCTGGACCGAATGGACCATGGAATTCAATGCCTCTGTCTTCAGCCCTGAGCGCGCAAACTACTATCGCTGCCTGCAGACCCTGCTGCTGCTGAGCCAGGAAGAGGAGCGTCAGCCGCTGCAGTATCTGAACGCCTTCATCCGTATGTATGGCGCCGATGCGGTCGAAGCCGCCAGCGCTGCGCTGAGCGGCGAAGCCCCGTTCTATGGCCTTCAGGCTGTCGACAGCGATCTGCAAGCCTTCCCGGCTCATCAGTCGCTGCTGAAAGCGTATGAAAAGCTGCAGCGGGCGAAAGCGGCGTTCTGGGCAAAATAAGCCCCCATTACGCCAACATGCTTGCCAACAACGGAGCCTGATGCGGCTCCGTTATTTTAACCTGGCGAGGGAGCCACTATAGTTTGTAGTTGTAAAGTTAATTAATAGTAAATATCGCACTTATATCATTTACCAATTGTTAATTTAAAATAAAATACTCCATTTTAATTAACTCAAATACTGGGGCAAAAACGAAAAAATTCAACATAACTTATAAATTTTAAAATTTATTTTCCATAAAAAATTCAAATAGTTAAGCATCAAACAAGCAAAAACCACACACTAAAAAGGCATATAGTTCCGGTGAGATATGATCTATATCAATTTCCCTTCTATAATGCTTTGTTAGTATCTCACCGCCAACTTATATAAAGAGAGAGTTAGTGTGAAAGCTGACAACCCTTTTGATCTTTTGCTCCCTGCCGCGATGGCGAAAGTCGCCGAAGAAGCAGGTGTCTATAAAGCAACGAAGCATCCGATGAAGACCTTTTATCTGGCGATCACCGCTGGCGTTTTCATCTCCATCGCTTTCGTATTCTATATCACCGCGACCACCGGCACTGCCGCGATGCCTTTTGGGATTGCCAAGCTTATCGGTGGGGTCTGTTTTTCCCTGGGTCTGATTCTGTGCGTTATCTGCGGCGCTGACCTCTTTACCTCTACTGTGCTGATCGTGGTGGCGAAAGCCAGCGGTCGAATCACCTGGGGGCAACTGGCAAAAAACTGGCTCAACGTCTATTTTGGTAACCTGGTGGGCGCACTGCTGTTTGTGCTGCTGATGTGGTTATCAGGCGAATATATGACTGCCAACGGCGGTTGGGGGCTAAACGTCCTGCAGACCGCTGACCACAAATTGCACCATACTTTTGTGGAGGCCGTGAGCCTGGGTATCCTCGCTAACCTGATGGTTTGTCTCGCCGTATGGATGAGCTATTCCGGTCGTAGCCTGATGGATAAAGCGATGATCATGGTCCTGCCGGTAGCGATGTTTGTTGCCAGCGGCTTTGAGCACAGCATCGCCAACATGTTTATGATCCCGATGGGTATCGTAATCCGCAATTTTGCGAGCCCGGAATTCTGGACCGCTATCGGTTCAACTCCGGAAAGTTTCTCACACTTGACCGTTATGAACTTCATCACTGATAACCTGATTCCGGTGACTATCGGAAACATTATCGGCGGAGGTTTGCTGGTCGGGTTGACATACTGGGTCATTTACCTGCGTGGCAACGACCATCACTAAGGGTTGTTTCAGGCAGTAAATAAAAAATCCACTTAAGAAGGTAGGTGTTACATGTCCGAGCTTAATGAAAAGTTAGCCACAGCCTGGGAAGGTTTTGCGAAAGGTGACTGGCAGAATGAAGTCAACGTCCGTGACTTTATTCAGAAAAACTACACCCCATATGAAGGCGACGAATCCTTCCTGGCTGGCGCAACTGAAGCGACCACCAAGCTGTGGGACACCGTAATGGAAGGTGTAAAACAGGAAAACCGCACTCACGCGCCTGTTGATTTTGACACTGCCCTGGCTTCCACCATCACCTCTCACGACGCTGGCTATATCGAGAAAGGTCTGGAAAAAATCGTTGGTCTGCAGACCGAAGCGCCGCTGAAACGTGCGATCATCCCGTTCGGTGGTATTAAAATGGTTGAAGGTTCCTGCAAAGCGTACAATCGCGAGCTGGATCCGATGCTGAAAAAAATCTTTACCGAGTACCGTAAAACCCACAACCAGGGCGTATTTGATGTTTACACCAAAGACATCCTGAACTGCCGTAAATCCGGCGTGCTGACCGGTCTGCCGGATGCTTACGGCCGTGGTCGTATCATCGGTGACTACCGTCGCGTTGCGCTGTACGGTATCGACTTCCTGATGAAAGACAAATACGCTCAGTTCCAGTCTCTGCAAGAAAAACTGGAAAGCGGCGAAGATCTGGAAGCGACCATCCGTCTGCGTGAAGAGATCTCTGAACAACACCGTGCACTGGGTCAGATCAAAGAGATGGCGGCTAAATATGGCTACGACATCTCCGGTCCGGCAACGACTGCTCAGGAAGCTATCCAGTGGACCTACTTCGGTTACCTGGCTGCCGTGAAATCTCAGAACGGCGCAGCAATGTCCTTCGGTCGTACCTCCAGCTTCCTGGATATCTACATCGAACGTGACCTGCAGGCCGGTAAAATCACCGAGCAAGACGCGCAGGAAATGGTTGACCACCTGGTCATGAAACTGCGTATGGTTCGCTTCCTGCGTACCCCGGAATATGATGAACTGTTCTCCGGCGACCCGATTTGGGCAACAGAATCCATCGGCGGTATGGGTGTTGACGGCCGTACTCTGGTCACCAAAAACAGCTTCCGCTTCCTGAACACCCTGTACACCATGGGGCCGTCTCCGGAGCCGAACATCACTATTCTGTGGTCTGAAAAACTGCCACTGAGCTTCAAGAAATTCGCGGCTAAAGTGTCCATCGATACCTCTTCTCTGCAGTATGAGAACGATGACCTGATGCGTCCGGACTTCAACAACGACGACTACGCTATCGCATGCTGCGTAAGCCCGATGGTTGTTGGTAAGCAAATGCAGTTCTTCGGTGCTCGTGCTAACCTCGCGAAAACCATGCTGTACGCTATCAACGGCGGCGTGGATGAAAAACTGAAAATGCAGGTAGGTCCGAAATCTGAACCGATCAAAGGCGACGTCCTGAACTTCGACGAAGTCATGGATCGCATGGATCACTTCATGGACTGGCTGGCGAAACAGTATGTCACCGCGCTGAACATCATCCACTACATGCACGACAAGTACAGCTACGAAGCCTCTCTGATGGCGCTGCACGACCGTGACGTTATCCGCACCATGGCGTGTGGTATCGCTGGTCTGTCCGTTGCTGCTGACTCCCTGTCTGCTATCAAATATGCGAAAGTTAAACCGATTCGTGACGAAGACGGTCTGGCTATCGACTTCGAAATCGAAGGCGAATACCCGCAGTTTGGTAACAACGATGCTCGCGTCGATGACATGGCCGTTGACCTGGTTGAACGTTTCATGAAGAAAATTCAGAAACTGCACACCTACCGCAACGCTATCCCGACTCAGTCTGTTCTGACCATCACCTCTAACGTGGTATATGGTAAGAAAACCGGTAACACCCCAGACGGTCGTCGCGCTGGCGCGCCGTTCGGACCAGGTGCTAACCCGATGCACGGTCGTGACCAGAAAGGTGCTGTTGCCTCACTGACTTCCGTTGCTAAACTGCCGTTTGCTTACGCGAAAGATGGTATCTCTTACACCTTCTCTATCGTGCCGAACGCGCTGGGTAAAGATGACGAAGTTCGTAAGACCAACCTGGCCGGTCTGATGGATGGTTACTTCCACCACGAAGCGTCCATCGAAGGTGGCCAGCACCTGAACGTGAACGTCATGAACCGCGAAATGCTGCTCGACGCGATGGAAAACCCGGAAAAATATCCGCAGCTGACCATCCGCGTATCTGGCTACGCCGTACGTTTTAACTCCCTGACCAAAGAACAGCAGCAGGACGTTATTACCCGTACCTTCACTCAGACCATGTAATTCCCAGTCTGACTGAAAAAGCGTACAATAAAGGCCCCACATCAGTGGGGCCTTTTTAACAAGTGATCCCCGCCCCAGCCTGCTTTGCCAGTTATCTATACTTTGGGTACCTGTCAAAACAGACTCGACGCAGCCGCTGAGCTGTGCACCAACACGGCCCCGGATGGGCCACATCTGGAGAAAACACCGCAATGTCAGTTATTGGTCGCATTCACTCCTTTGAATCCTGTGGCACCGTTGATGGCCCGGGCATCCGCTTTATTACCTTTTTCCAGGGCTGCCTGATGCGCTGCCTGTACTGCCATAACCGTGACACCTGGGATACTCACGGCGGCAAAGAAATCACCGTTGAAGAGTTAATGAAAGAGGTGGTGACCTATCGTCACTTTATGAATGCCTCCGGCGGCGGCGTTACGGCATCAGGCGGCGAAGCGATCCTGCAGGCGGAGTTTGTTCGCGACTGGTTCCGCGCCTGTAAAAAGGAAGGTATTCATACCTGTCTCGATACCAACGGCTTTGTCCGTCGCTACGATCCGGTTATCGACGAACTGCTGGAGGTGACTGACCTGGTCATGCTGGATCTTAAGCAGATGAACGATGAGATCCACCAGAACCTGGTCGGCGTTTCCAACCACCGCACCCTCGAGTTTGCCCAGTATCTGGCCAAAAAGAATATCAATGTCTGGATCCGCTACGTCGTGGTTCCGGGCTGGTCAGACGATGATGACTCCGCGCACCGCCTGGGCGAATTTACCCGCGATATGGGCAACGTCGAGAAAATTGAACTGCTGCCCTACCATGAGCTGGGCAAACACAAATGGGTAGCGATGGGCGAAGAGTACAAGCTGGACGGCGTTCATCCGCCGAAAAAAGAGACCATGGAGCGGGTGAAAGGCATTCTTGAGCAGTATGGTCACAAGGTGATGTACTAAGAGCCTCATCAGGGTCGGTGGTGCGCTTACGCCGGCCCGAAGCGACACTGGAAATCATTCCAGCCCCGCCGTTGATCCTCATGAAAAGCGCAATGCCGTCTCTCTGCAGTGGAAAACATGCGATAGAAACAGATGACGTGCAGCCTTCGCTGCACGTCAGAATGGTTATGCGTGCGCCACCGGCGTCGGATGATGCCCGGCTTTACGCAGCAGGGTCAGCAGATAGATAAACGACACGCTGGCGATCATGATAAATAACAGATTGTCTGAGAAATTCTGCATCAGCATTGCTGTCAGGGTCGGGCCCAGCAGACTGCCGATGGTATAACTCATCAGCAGCGCCTGATTCATCGCCACCAGTTGGTGATGTTCGACTTTTTCGCAGGCCCAGGCCATCGCCACCGGATACAGCGTGAAACCGGATGCCCCAAGCACAAACAGCGCCGGGGCCATTGCCGCCTGACTCAGCATCGCCATACAGCCCAGAATGACCACAAAGACCTGCACCCGCAGCACCAGCAGACGGCCATAGCGGTCAGCCAGGCGCCCTACCGGCCACTGGCCGAGGATCCCCGCGCTCACCATCACCGCCATCCAGAAGCCAATGCCGGCGTCGCTCACACCCTGATGGTTCAGCCACAGCGGCATCAGGCCATACAGCGAACCGAGGACAATCCCCGAGATAATACAGCCATTGACCCCGTGGCGCGCCTGGCGCAGCTTCAGCATTGGCCAGATACGAACTGTTTCGTGCGGCTCTTCAGCCTGTCCCATAATACGGGTGAACAGCAGCGGCAGGATCGCCGCCAGCGCCAGGCCAGTCACCCACGGCAGGACGCTCATTAAATCGGTAGGTAACTTACTGACCATCAGCTGGCCCAGTACGGTACCGACATAATAGACCATCATGTACGCCGCCAGCAGACGGCCGCGGCTGCGGGAAGTCCCGCTGCAGACCAGCGCGCTTTCCACCACCACCCAAATCATCGCGCAGCCTACGCCAGCGATAAACCGCCAGCTCAGCCACGTCCAGAAGCCAACGGTGATCCCCAGCCCTACGCAGCCGACGGCGAAAATTAACGACGCGAGATAATAGCTGCGGTTAAACCCAAGGCGCTTAATCACCCAACCAGCCAGCAACGTACCGGCCAGGTTGCCGGTAAAATAGGATGACCCCACCATGCCGACCTGCCAGGTTGGCATATTTTCATGGGCGAGCCAGAGCGGGACGAGCGTATTCAGCACCGCTATCGCCAGGGTCAATAAAAGCAGGCCACAGAGCAGCATTTGCACTGGCCGGGTGTAGATGGTCATGGGTAAAAAACCGTGAGGAATGTTCAGATCGCGAGCGCATCATGCCACCGCTAAAAACATTGTCAATCCACCTGAAATCAGGCGTGATGCGGTTTTGCAGGCTACGATAGAAGTTTTTTATCCACAGAATGGGTAAAGGTGAGGCAACAGATAATACACTGTTGTTTTTCTTAATTTATTAATAAATGTCGACGTTGATTTCAGTTGAAAAATTTCATCTATCGACAGCACGTTTTCATCATGCCGGCGTATGACCGCCGGCATGATGACGCCGATTAACTGGCGATAGCCATCCCCACGGTCATATGCAGACCATAGAATACGCCGCGGCCAATCATCTCTCCCGCCAGCACCAGAACAAACGCCAGGCTAAGCAGCGAGACCGCCGGCTTGCGGCCGCGGATCTGCGGCACGCACCAGCAGGCCAGGGCCAGCGCCAGCAGCACCATACGCCAGGCCATAAGCAACCCGTAATCCGGCACCAGAGCGGAGGCCTGCTGGATTGAACTGCGGATAGTGGCGAGTTCACTCCCCTGCATCAGGACCACGACAATACTCGCCAGCAGCGCCAACAAAGTAACCACCGGCAGCAAGCGCAGCGCCCAACCGTCAACGCCTGCCACGCGCAGCAGCAGGTAGCCCAGCAGCGGACCGCCGATAAACAGCGTCAGGAAGAAGCTCAGCGGCGTCCAGACGGTGTACCAGGTCGGCACCGTGTCGATAGTGTTGTATACCCGCACCATCATCCAGACGAAGATCACGCCCAGCACCATGGTGACTATCAGCCACAGGCTACGCAGGCCGGCAGGCAGTTTTTTACACACGGCCAGTAGCCAGCCAATCCCGCCGACGGCGAAGAAGATCGCCCCGCTGGCTATCTCATTACTCAGCGACGAGGCTCCCACGCGATTCAGCGAGTTAAAGGCCCGTAGCGGCGAACCGAGGTGCATTGTCGAGGCGATAAACCCGATCCCCATCAATACCCACAGGCCAAACATACTCCCAACCACGCGCTGCTCCTGCTCGCGAGAAAGATTGCCCGTCATCAGCGCCAGGGCCATGACGATAAACCCGCCCGCGACGCACTGGCCGAAGACAGTAAAGATCATCAGCGGCCATTCATGCCATCCGTTTCCCATCTCACACCTCCTTCGGATTCGCCAGGTAACCGGTGGTATCGCCACACGGCCGGGCATTGGCGTTAGGTTTAATAACGATACTCGGCCTGGTAAAGTGCGCCGACGGCAGCGGGGCTACCGCGGCCAGCTGGCCATGCTTAGCGCGCAGCTCGGCAATCGGCCCGAAATCAAGCGCCCGCAGCGGGCAGGACTCGACGCAGATCGGCTTTTTCCCCTCGGCGACGCGCTCATGGCAACCGTCGCACTTGGTCATGTGGCCCTTGTCGGCGTTGTACTGCGGGGCGCCGTACGGGCAGGCCATATGGCAGTAACGGCAGCCAATGCACACCTCTTCGTTGACCACGACAAAACCATCTTCACGCTTGTGCATTGCCCCGCTCGGACAGACCTTGGTGCAGGCCGGATCTTCGCAGTGGTTACAGGCGATGGAGAGGTAATAAGCAAAAACGTTCTGATTCCAGACACCGTTATCCTCCTGCCAGTCGCCACCGGCATACTCATAGATGCGGCGGAAGCTGACCTCCGGGGTCAGGTTCTTGTAATCCTTACAGGCCAGTTCGCAGGTCTTGCAACCGGTGCAACGGGCGGAATCAATAAAAAATCCATACTGAGTTGTCATCGGTTACTCCTTACAGCTTCTCAACCTGGACGAGGTTGGTATGCGACGGGTTCCCCTTCGCCAGCGGCGACGGACGCTGGGTGGTCAGCACGTTAATGCTGCCCGCCTGATCCACCCGTGAAGCGTCCGGGTTATACCAGGCCCCTTCCCCCAGCGCGACAACGCCCGGCATCATGCGCGGCGTCACCTTCGCTTCAATATGCACTTCTCCGCGGTCGTTGAAGATGCGAATGCGATCGCCGTTGGCAATGCCGCGTTGCTTCGCGTCGTTCGGGTTAATCCACATCTCCTGCCGACAGGCGGCCTTCAGTACATCGACGTTGCCGTAAGTTGAGTGAACGCGCGATTTATAGTGGAAGCCGGTCAGCTGTAGCGGGTATTTCGCCGTCAATGGATCGTTGTAGTTTTCGAAGCCCGGGGTGTAGATCGGCAGTGGATCGATAACATCCCCTTCCGGGAGTTCCCAGGTAGCCGCGATTTTCGCCAGCGCCTGCGAGTAGATTTCGATCTTGCCCGACGGCGTGGTCAGCGGATTGGCCTGCGGATCCTCGCGGAAGGCTTTGTAGGCCACATGGTGTCCTTGCGGATCGCGCTGCTTATAAATGCCCTGCTGGCGGAAGGTGTCGAAATCTGGCAGATCGGGAATCGCTTTCTGCGACTGCTCATACAGATGGCGCATCCAGCCTTCCTGGGTACGGCCTTCGGTAAACTGCTGCTCCACACCGAGGCGTTTTGCCAGCTCGGTGGTCATCTCATAGATAGTTTTGCATTCGAAACGCGGCTTGATGGCCTGATCGGCAAAGATGACGTAGGACATGTTGCCGCAGGAGGCATCCAGCGCGAAATCCATCTGCTCGGAGGCGGTGCAGTCCGGCAGCAGAATATCGGCGTATTTCGCGGACGAGGTCATATGGCAATCGATGACTACGATCATCTCGCACTTCTTGTCGTCCTGCAGGATCTCGTGGGTACGGTTGATCTCTGAGTGCTGGTTAATCAGGCAATTGCCCGCATAGTTCCAGATCATTTTGATCGGCACGTCGAGCTTATCTTTGCCACGAACGCCGTCGCGCAGCGCGGTCATTTCCGGACCACGCTCGATAGCGTCGGTCCACATAAACATCGAGATACTGGTCTGAACCGGATTCTCCAGCGTCGGCATGCGCTCAAAGGGCAGGCTGTAAGAGCCCTCGCGCGCGCCGCTGTTGCCGCCGTTGATCCCGACGTTACCCGTCAGGATAGCGAGCATCGAGATAGCCCGGGTGGCGATTTCGCCGTTGGCGTGACGCTGCGGCCCCCAACCCTGGCTGATATAGGCCGGTTTGGCGGTGGCAATTTCGCGCGCCAGTTTAACAATGCGTTCGCGCGGAATACCGGTAATCGTCGAGGCCCACTCCGGCGTTTTGGCGATACCGTCCGTGCCCTGGCCAAGAATGTAAGCTTTGTAGTGACCATTGGCTGGCGCACCGGCGGGCAGCGTTTTCTCGTCGTATCCCACGCAGTATTTATCGAGGAACGGCTGATCGACCAGATTCTCGGTGATCATCACCCACGCCAGACCCGATACCAGCGCCGCATCGGTGCCGGGGCGAATCGGGATCCATTCATCTTCACGCCCGGCGCCGGTGTCGGTATAGCGCGGATCGATGATGATCATCCGGGCATTGGATTTCTGCCGCGCCTGTTCAAGGTAGTATGTCACCCCGCCGCCGCTCATCCGCGTTTCGCCGGGGTTATTGCCGAACAGCACCACCAGCTGGCTGTTTTCAATATCCGATGGACTATTGCCGTCGGCCCAGCCGCCGTAGGTATAATTGAGGCCCTCGGCAATCTGCGCCGAAGAGTAATCGCCATAGTGGTTCAGATAACCGCCGCAGCAGTTCATCAGACGGGCAATCAGCGTTTTTCCTGGCGGCCAGGAACGAGTCAGCGTGCCGCCGAGCGTACCGGTGCCGTAGTTCAGATAGATGGATTCGTTGCCGTATTCTTTAATCAGCCGCTGCATATTGCTGGCGATAGTATCGAACGCCTCTTCCCAGCTGATTTGCTCGAATTTCCCTTCCCCGCGTTTGCCAACGCGCTTCATCGGGTACTTCAGGCGATCCGGGTTATAGACGCGGCGGCGCATCGAACGCCCGCGCAGGCAGGCGCGGACCTGGTGCAAACCGTCATAGTTATCGTCACCGGTATTATCGGTTTCGACGTATTTAATCGCGCCATCCACCACGTGCATGCGCAGCGGGCAGCGGCTGCCGCAGTTGACGGTACAGGCACTCCAGACCACCTTCTCGTTGGCGGGTGCCGGCGTATCGGCGGCATGCGCCAGTCGGGTAAAGGGTAATGTTAGTGCGTTGCTGGCCAGCGCCAGGCCGCCTATTGCCGTGGTTTTCATCAGACCACGGCGGCTTACCTCAGCAGCCAGTAAAGCATCGGGGGCTTTAATTTTCATGGATACTCGCTTTGGTTGCTCACAATAAACTGACAAGCGCTATATAGTCATATATATATTGCTTTGAAATATTATTGGTTTTTTATGCTGATTTAATCCAAAGGGAGTATCACTGCATTCGTAGAATGGATTATTGCCCGGTATCAATAAGGGCGTAAAAAAAGCGCCCGCAGGCGCTTTTAAAAGAGAGGAAGAAAAAATTACCCGATATATTCGAGGCCACGCATATACGGGCGCAGAATTTCCGGGATCTCAATACGGCCATCGGCCTGCTGATAGTTTTCCATCAGCGCCACCAGGGTACGACCTACCGCCAGACCAGAACCATTCAGAGTATGAACGAGGCGAGTCTTCTTGTCGGACTTGCTGCGGCAGCGGGCCTGCATACGACGCGCCTGGAAATCCCAGACGTTAGAGCAGGAAGAGATTTCACGGTAGGTGTTCTGCGCCGGAACCCACACTTCCAGGTCGTAGGTTTTGCAGGCGCTGAAGCCCATATCGCCGGTGCACAGCGCGACCTTACGGTACGGCAGACCCAGCAGCTGCAGCACTTTCTCGGCGTGACCGGTCATCTCTTCCAGCGCGGCCATGGAGTCTTCCGGACGCACGATCTGCACCATTTCAACTTTGTCGAACTGGTGCATGCGGATCAGACCGCGGGTGTCGCGACCATAGGAACCGGCTTCAGAGCGGAAGCACGGCGTATGGGCGGTCATTTTGATCGGCAGGTCGTCTTCGTCGATGATTTCATCGCGTACCAGGTTGGTCAGCGGCACTTCCGCCGTCGGGATCAGCGCGTAGTTGCTGCTGTCGGCTTCTTCTTCCAGCGGACGAGTATGGAACAGGTCGCCAGCGAATTTCGGCAACTGGCCGGTGCCATACAGCGTGTCCTGGTTCACCAGGTACGGGACATAGTTTTCGCTATAGCCATGCTGTTCGGTGTGCAGATCCAGCATGAACTGCGCCAGGGCGCGGTGCAGACGGGCCAGCTGGCCTTTCATCACCACAAAACGCGAACCAGTCAGCTTAACGGCGGCGGCAAAATCCAGCCCCCCGTGCATTTCCCCCAGCGTCACGTGATCGCGCACTTCAAAATCGAACTGGCGCGGCGTGCCCCAGCGGCTGACTTCAACGTTGTCGTTTTCGTCACGGCCAACCGGCACATCATCATGAGGAATATTCGGGATCGCCAGCGCGATATCGCGAATTTCCGCCAGCAGCGTTTCCAGCTCGGACTTTGCAGCATCCAACTGTTCGCCGAGTTTGTTCACTTCCAGGCGTAATGGCTCGATGTCTTCCCCGCGCGCTTTCGCCTGGCCAATGGATTTCGATCGGGAGTTACGCTCCGCCTGCAGGTTTTCCGTTTGCACCTGCAGAACTTTACGACGCTCTTCAAGCGCGCGAAGTTTATCTACATCCAGCTTAAAGCCCCGGCGTGCCAGTTTTTCTGCGACTGCGTCTGGCTCGGTACGCAGCAGATTGGGATCGAGCATGCTTATCCTGTGCTTATCGAATTAAATAAAGAAAAGTGGCCGCAGACTACGACCACGGAAATAGAGTAATAACCTTACCGCAACGCCTCAATTAGCGGTAGCGTTTTATCGGGCTATTTTGATCCTGTTCAGCGAGCCAGGCGAGCTTTTCGCCAATTTTGCCCTCAAGCCCCCGGTTTGTCGGGTGATAATAGCGCGTTTGCGCCATTTCCTGCGGGAAGTACTGCTCGCCGGCGGCGTAGGCGTTGGGTTCGTCATGAGCGTAACGATACTCCTGTCCGTAACCCATCTCTTTCATCAGCTTCGTCGGCGCATTGCGCAGATGCACCGGAACGTCGTAGTCAGGACGATCCCGCGCGTCGGACAGCGCCGCTTTAAAGGCGGTATAGACGGCGTTGCTTTTCGGCGCGCAGGCCAGATAGACAATGGCCTGGGCAATCGCCCGTTCGCCTTCCGCCGGCCCGACGCGGGTAAAGCAATCCCACGCCGAAATGGCGACCTGCATCGCCCGTGGGTCGGCGTTGCCGACATCTTCCGAGGCTATCGCCAGACAGCGGCGGGCAACGTACAGCGGATCGCCGCCGGCGGTGATGATCCGCGCATACCAGTAAAGTGCCGCATCCGGCGCGCTACCGCGCACCGACTTATGCAGAGCAGAAATCAAATCGTAGAACCGGTCGCCTTTGTTATCAAAGCGCGCGCTGCGCTCGCCAGCGATCTCGGTCAGCAGTTCCGCCTTCAGCACCCGCTTGCCCGAGTCATCGCTCTCGGCCATATCAGCCATCATTTCCAGGGTATTCAGCGCCCGCCTCGCGTCGCCGTTCACCAGTTCGGCGATGGCCTTGCGGGTCTCTTCCGGCAGAATAATATCCTGCCCGCCGTAGCCGCGGGACTTATCGTTCATCGCCTGGTCAAGCACCCGCTCGATATCGTCGGTGGTCAGCGATTTCAGTAAGTAGACGCGGGCGCGGGAGAGCAGCGCTGAATTAAGCTCAAAGGAGGGGTTTTCGGTGGTCGCGCCAATAAAAGTGATGGTGCCGTCTTCAATATGGGGCAGAAAGGCATCCTGCTGGCTTTTATTAAAGCGATGCACTTCGTCAACAAACAGGATGGTCCGCCGGCCGGCGTTGCGATTTTGCCTCGCGCGCTCAATAGCCTCGCGAATCTCTTTCACCCCTGAGGTCACCGCCGAGATCCGTTCGACATCGGCGCTGGCGTAGCGGGCAATCACTTCCGCGAGGGTGGTCTTGCCGGTGCCCGGCGGCCCCCAGAGGATCATTGAATGCAGATGCCCGGCTTCAATCGCCCGCGGCAGGGGTTTACCCGGCGCCAGCAGATGCTGCTGGCCAATATACTGCGCTAAATTTTCTGGCCGCATGCGAGCGGCCAGAGGTTGAAACGCGTTGTCGGAAAAATCGAGCGACAGATTGCTCACTTTCGCCTCTACTTACGTTGATCGTCCACCGTCACCCCTTTCGGCGGCGTAAAGGTGAACTTAGATGCGTCGACGGCGCCGTTCTGCTGCGACTTCAGCTGATAGCTGCTGCGCTGGTCATCCTGCTCGACGGCGCTGAACTGATGGATGGTGCCGTCCCGACCGACGTTGATCGTGAACTGCTTCAGGTTACCGCTGCCGCTTTTCGGCGTCAGCACAAAATCATCGCCGTTTTGTTTGATATTGTACTGCTGCCAGTCACTGGACTGGTTGCGGGCAATCAGCATAAACGGCGTGTTGCTGGTAGCATCTTTCAGCCAGGTCGCCGTAGCCTGCTCAACGAACGGGTTGTAGAACCACAGCGTTTTGCCATCCGAGACAAGAACGCTTTCATCTGGCTGGGTCATATGCCAGTTAAACAGGTTCGGACGTTTTACCCACAGGTCGCCCTGTCCGTCCTGGACGGCGTTACCGCTGCCGTCGGTGACTTTCTGCGTGAAGCTGGCATGGAAACTGCTCACTTTATCAAGACGGCTTTTTAAGTCACTGGCCGCATCTGCCCAGACCTGGCTGACGACCATACCAGACAGTAATGCACAGGTGATTGCGAGTTTTTTCATTGTTATTCCTTAATGTGCGTCACTCCCGACGCGGGAGCCTCTTCTGTCCCTAATGTAGGACCGCCGACGGCGGCGGAACAGAAGAATTGGCTGATTTTGCGCTTATTTACCCAACTTTGCACTCATTCAAAGGGCGGCGGCGCCAGCACTTCGCGGTTACCGTTATGGCCCTGTTCGCTGACGATCCCCTGCGCTTCCATCTGTTCGATAATGCGTGCTGCACGGTTATAGCCAATGCGGAACTGACGCTGGACCCCGGAAATCGACGCTTTGCGCTTCTCAGTCACAAAACTGACCGCTTGATCGAACAGCGGGTCCAGCTCTTCACCACCGTCGAAACCACCGCCGCCGCCTTCGCTTTCGCTGTCGGAGGTAATACCATCGACGTACTGCGGACGGCCGCGGGCTTTCCAGTCCTGAACCACAGCGTGGACTTCCTGGTCGCGTACAAATGCCCCGTGGACGCGCACCGGCGTGGTAGAGTTCGGTCCGGAGTAAAGCATATCCCCCATACCCAGCAGCGATTCCGCGCCGCCCTGATCGAGAATGGTACGCGAGTCAATTTTACTCGACACGGTAAAGGCGATGCGCGTCGGAATGTTGGCCTTAATCAGGCCGGTAATAACATCTACCGACGGACGCTGCGTCGCCAGCACCAGGTGGATCCCTGCCGCACGCGCTTTTTGCGCCAGACGGGCAATCAGCTCTTCCACCTTCTTGCCGACGGTCATCATCAGGTCGGCGAACTCGTCCACCAGCACCACGATATACGGCAGTTTTTCCAGCACCGGATGTACGGCATCCATGCTGTCGCCCGGCTTCCAGTACGGATCCGGAATCGGACGCCCCATGCGCGCGGCCTCGGCGATCTTCTCGTTATAGCCCGCCAGGTTACGCACGCCCAGCGCTGACATCAGCTTGTAGCGGCGCTCCATCTCGTTGACGCTCCAGCGCAGCGCATTGGCGGCGTCTTTCATGTCGGTGACCACTTCCGTCAGCAGATGCGGAATACCTTCGTAGACCGACAGCTCGAGCATTTTCGGGTCGATCATGATGAAACGCACATCTTCCGGCTGCGCTTTGTAGAGCATGCTGAGGATCATGGCGTTCACACCGACTGACTTACCGGAACCGGTAGTACCGGCAACCAGCAGGTGCGGCATTTTCGCCAGGTCGGCTACCACCGGGTCGCCAGCGATATCTTTACCCAGCACCACGGTCAGCGGCGATGGGTTATCGCGGAACTTGGCGTTGTCGAGCACTTCACGCAGATAGACGGTCTGACGCTTTTTATTCGGCAGCTCAAGACCGACATACGGTTTACCCGGGATCACTTCCACCACGCGCACGGCAACCGTCGACAGTGAACGCGCCAGATCGCGTGACAGGTTAGAGATTCGCGCCGCTTTGACGCCAGGCGCCAGATTCAGTTCGAAGCGGGTGATCACCGGCCCCGGCGAGTAGTTCACCACATCCGCTTTAATGCGGAAATCGGCCAGACGTGCTTCCACCAGTCGCGCCATCTGCTCGAGAGCAAAGGTATCCACCGGCTCGACTTCACTGGGTGGTGGGGTTAACAGATCCAGCGACGGCAACGGCGTGGTCGGTCTTTGCAGCGGACGGCTATCGCCATTGCGCATCAGCAGCGGGTGGATCAGGCTCTCCTGCGGCGCGGGCGCGGCAGGCTGCCCCTGCGGGACAACCGGCTGTTGCTGCTGCACGGGCTGCGGTGCAGTCTGGTAAGGCTGCGGCGGCACTGGCTGAGGGTGTACCGGCTGGTGCTGCGCAGGTTGATAACCCTGCTGCGGAGCGGCGGCCGGTTGTTGATAGTGCGGGGCCGGTTGTTGCGGCTGGACTTCCGGCGTCGGCGTAAACAGCGGCTCGCTCGGCCCCTCATTGACAAGCGTTTTCATCGGCGAGAATTCATAATCCGCCGGCGAGAACGGATTAGCGCCCGGCGGCTGCTCAGCGGAGTAGCGCTGCTGCTGGGTGGCGGCAAACTGGCGCGCCAGCTCCGCTTCCGCCGCAGTGTCGGCGTCATCGTCATCAGTCGCGTTATCGTCTTCCCAGCGATGGCCATAGCGCTGCTGCTGGGTGGCGGCGAACTGGCGAGCCAGTTCATCCTGCTCCATAGCATCCGCTTCCTCATCCGAGAGCAGCTCATCGTCATAATGGGGGTCGCGCTCCGCCTGCCGCGCACGCTGTTCCGCCTCCCGTTGCGACGGTAGCTTGATGCCGTAAGAGGCCAGCTCCCGACGCGTCGGGACACGAACGCGGTTTGGTCGCGGTAGTTTTGGACCAATACCTTCTTTCACCTGGACCCGCGGTCCGCTGGATGCCGGGCTGAACAATGGCGCAGCCGCAGCGGATGCGGCCGTCGCCGAGGTTGCCGCCGCCGCGCCGCCGCTGGCGGCCGTTGCCTGATGCACCCCTGCCGCGACCGCAGAGACCACGGTTGTCTCCACTGGCGGTTTAGACGAGGAGGCTGGCGGCGTCAGCGGTTTAGTGGCAATCGGACTTTCCGGCTCCGGAATTGGCTGATACCAGGAGGCCAGCAGCTCGCGTTCACGTGCCCGCTTCTCTTCGACTTCTTCGAAGTAATATAGCGGTGGACGTTTCACCTCTTCCGGCGCAACCTCTGGTTCTGGCTCCGGTGACGGCACTGGCGCGCTTTGCGGCTGATACGCCTGCGGCGCAGGCTGAGCGGCATGCGGATCGTAAGTCGGCTGCTGATACGGCGCCGGCTCTGGCTGATACGCTTGCGGCGCCGGCTGAGCGGCATGCGGATCGTAAGTCGGCTGCTGATACGGCGCCGGCTCTGGCTGATACCCTTGCGGCGCAGGCTGAGCGGCATACGGATCGTAAGTCGGCTGCTGATACGGCGCCGGCTCTGGCTGATACGCCTGCGGCGCAGGCTGAGCAGCATGCGAAGCATAAGCCGGCTGCTGATACGGCGCCGGCTGACCAGCATGCGGATCGTAAACCGACTGCTGATACGGCGCCGGCTCTGGCTGGTACGCCTGCGGCGGGTAACCCGCTTCCGGCTGATAAGCAGGCGCAGCGCCCTGATGGCCAGCCGCGGATTCAGCCCACGCCTGTGGCGCGGCAGTGGCCGCCGCCGCTGCACCCACGGGCTCAGCGATACTATGACCATTCAGCAACGGATCGTAAGGGTCGAAATCTCCAGGGCGCGCGGCGCTGGCGCCGGAAAACAGGACATCGTCGGCGGCGACAGGCGCACCGCTGGCGCTGTATTGCACCGCCTCTTCACCGTCATCCATCCGTTTGCCGGAGAAAAGCGCCGCGTCGGTTTTACGCCCCATGGGGTTGGTAAACTTCTCGGCCAGACGCTTACGTCGCGCCAACGCGCTGCGTAAAATACGGGCACGACGCGACTCCTGAGGGGTTGCCGCCTCTTCGTCGTCGTACTCTTCATCGTCGTCTTCGTATTCGCCTTCATCGACCCAGGTATCATCGCGACGGGTACGGTTGCTGGCAAAGGTGAGTACCGACAGGATGCCGCCGCCCAGTTTTTCCGCAATGCTGACCCACGACCAACCGGTGAACAGCGTCAGGCCGGCCGCCCAGATGCATAACAGGGCGATGGTGCCGCCGCTGCTGTGCAGCAGCGGTTGCAGCGTGGTGCTCAGCAGGCTGCCGATCACTCCGCCCGAGGCAAAGTACCAGATATCATCGGCGTTAATGGCTGCCAGACCACAGGAGGTCAGGATCAGGGCTAACGCGCCAATGAGGCGCAGGGAAACGGCGAAATAATCAATGTATTCGTCGTTTTCCTGATGCCGCCAGGCAAACCAGCATCCGCCAATAATGATGACCGGGATGGTGTAGGCCATGACGCCAAAAATGAAAAAGAGGGTATCGGCAAGCCACGCACCGGGGGCGCCGCCTAAATTATGAATAGGCTCATGCCACGCCGTCTGCGACCAGCTTGGATCCGAGGGGTTAAAGCTCAGTAGTGCCGCCATCAGCCAGATGGCGAAGAGGGAGCAAAGGATGAGCATCGCCTCAAGGAGTCGGCGCCCGCTGCTGAGTTTGGTTAGTTTGACTTCTTTGTCTTCGGTGTATTCCTGGCTCAAGAAAGGCTCTCCAGGTATCAGGCTGTTTCCTGCCTGCTGCTAAAACGGACAACAGCGCCGGGTCTCCCCGGCACTGTTGCTGTATGGATTAACAGGAGTGTAATCAAACTACGTCGATTTTGCACCTGTTCCGTGTTAGCGCGTCTTAATAACCAGACGATTACTTTGCTTGACTTCTTCCATCACCACGTAGGTACGGGTGTCGTTTACGCCCGGCAGGCGCAGCAAGGTCTCGCCCAGTAATTTACGATACGCTGACATATCCGGTACGCGGGTTTTCAACAGGTAGTCGAAATCACCGGAAACCAGATGACACTCTTGAATTTCTTCAAGTTTTTGCACTGCGGCGTTAAATTGCTCAAACACATCCGGTGCGCCACGATTCAGAGTAATCTCAACAAATACCAGAAGTGATGCATCCAGATAATGCGGGTTGAGCAGCGCCGTATAGCCCTGAATAAAACCCTGTCTTTCAAGACGACGCACGCGCTCAAGGCAAGGCGTCGGAGAAAGTCCCACCCGTTTAGAAAGCTCGACGTTAGAAATTCGCCCATCTTTTTGCAATTCATTCAGGATGTTACGATCAATGCGGTCGAGATCTTTGCCAGGGCGCTTCTTGCTATCTACCATTATTATTGTCTCTCTGTATTCCTTCCCTACTCCTGTTCCGGCTCTGTGCCTTCACTGCCAGAGCCCATCCTGTTATTACCCGTACGACAATGGGTAACCCAGGGGTACGTGAGAAGCCCGTTGCCTGACGGCAGTCACCGACATCACGCATGGCGTCTGTCCACACCATGCGTAGATTTCGTTAACCCGGATAAAAATGGCATTTGCGTGCATGAAAATTCGCCGCACGCTAAATACTGCTTTTCTTCTTCCATGAATGTTTTCGCAAAAGCACAGGGGATTGTCAAAGCAAAACATCGATTTTTAGTACAAGATGCCAGATATTCATCATCCCCCCTGGTTGATTCTCATTTTTTCGTCTTATAATTGTCCCGCTGACAGTAGAAATAGTTATATTCTTTGCCGGTAAAATCGCCAATTCATCGGTCGCTTCTATTGCACACATCGTTAACAAAATCGCTGCGCTCTTTTTTTACGTCAACAAATTCCCTACAATCTCTGCCCAATGTATGCCAATTATTATGGGGATCTCATGGGCACAGCCAAACACAGTAAACTGCTTATCCTTGGTTCTGGACCTGCGGGATACACCGCGGCGGTCTATGCCGCACGCGCCAACCTGCAGCCGGTGCTGATCACCGGGATGGAAAAAGGCGGTCAGCTGACCACCACGACGGAAGTGGAAAACTGGCCGGGCGATCCTAACGATCTCACCGGCCCGCTGCTGATGGAGCGCATGCACGAACATGCCGCGAAATTTGAAACGGAAATTATTTTCGACCACATCAGCCGCGTCGATCTGCAAAACCGTCCGTTCCGTCTGACAGGCGATAGCGGTGAGTACACCTGTGATGCGCTGATCATTGCCACCGGCGCATCGGCGCGCTACCTCGGTCTGCCATCGGAAGAGGCGTTTAAAGGCCGTGGCGTTTCAGCTTGCGCCACCTGTGACGGATTCTTCTATCGCAATCAGAAAGTGGCGGTGATCGGCGGCGGTAACACCGCGGTTGAAGAGGCTCTGTATCTGTCCAATATTGCCTCTGAGGTGCATCTGATCCACCGTCGCGACGCCTTCCGCGCGGAAAAAATCCTCATCAAACGTCTGATGGATAAAGTGGCGAGCGGCAACATCGTGCTGCATACCGACCGCACCCTCGAAGAGGTGACCGGCGACCAGATGGGCGTCAGCGGCCTGCGCCTGCGCGATACTAAAAACAGCGACAATGTCGAGTCTCTGGAAGTGGCAGGCTTGTTCGTTGCCATTGGCCACAGCCCGAACACTGCCATCTTTGAAGGTCAGCTGGAACTGGAAAACGGCTATATCAAAGTGCAGTCCGGGATCCACGGCAACGCCACGCAAACCAGTATCCCGGGCGTATTTGCCGCTGGCGATGTCATGGACCATATCTATCGTCAGGCGATCACCTCCGCTGGCACCGGCTGCATGGCGGCGCTGGACGCCGAGCGTTACCTGGACGGTTTGGCCGACGCTTGCAAATAATCTTTACAAGTCAGTAACAAAGGTAAAGAAGGCGACGAAAAGTCGCCTTTATTTTTGCCGCGATGTAACATTGCCGTGCCCAATATTCCCATAACGATACCTGCAAAGCGCGCAATGAATAAAACCCGTCAACAAGAGTTAACCCGCTGGTTAAAACAGCAAAGTATTATCTCCCGTCGCTGGTTGATGATTTCCCGCCTGCTTGGCGTGGCAAGCGGTCTGCTGATCGTCGCGCAGGCCTGGTTCCTGGCGCGGATCCTGCACCGAATGGTGATGGAAAATATTCCGGCAACCGCCCTGCTGCTGCCGCTGACGCTGCTGGTGCTGGTCTTTGTGCTGCGCGCCTGGGTGGTCTGGCTGCGTGAGCGGGTCGGTTTTCAGGCCGGGCAGCATATCCGCTATGAAATTCGCCGTCAGGTTCTTGACCGCCTCCAGCAGGCGGGCCCGGCCTGGATCCAGGGCAAACCGGCCGGCAGTTGGGCAACGCTTATCCTTGAGCAGATCGATGATATGCACGATTATTATGCGCGCTACCTGCCCCAGATGACGCTGGCGGCCTGCGTACCGCTGCTGATCGTTATCACTATTTTCCCGATTAACTGGGCCGCCGCGTTGATCCTCCTCGGCACCGCCCCGCTGATCCCGCTTTTCATGGCGCTGGTCGGGATGGGCGCCGCCGATGCCAACCGGCGTAACTTCCAGGCGCTGGCCCGCCTGAGCGGCCATTTCCTCGACCGCCTGCGCGGCATGGAAACCCTGCGTATTTTTCACCGCGGTCAGGCAGAAATCGATAATATTCGCGACGCCTCGCAGGATTTTCGCCAACGCACCATGGAAGTCCTGCGTCTGGCCTTCCTCTCCTCCGGGGTGCTGGAGTTTTTCACCTCCCTCTCCATTGCGCTGGTGGCGGTCTATTTTGGCTTCTCTTACCTTGGCGAGCTGAACTTCGGCCACTATGGCGCGGGCGTCACGCTGATGGCAGGCTTCCTGACGCTGATCCTCGCTCCGGAATTTTTCCAGCCGTTACGTGACCTGGGCACCTTCTACCATGCCAAAGCTCAGGCCGTGGGCGCCGCAGACAGCCTGAAAACGTTTATGGAAACCCCATTGACTCAGGTGGAGCGCGGCGAGAAAACCTTAAACGATAACGATCTGATTGGCGTGGAAGCGCGCGATCTGGTGATCACCTCTCCGGAAGGTAAAGTCCTGGCCGGGCCGCTTAACTTTTCACTGCCTGCTGGCGCACGCGTTGTGCTGGTCGGTCAGAGCGGCTCCGGGAAAAGTTCACTGCTGAACACACTGCTTGGCTTCTTGCCCTACGAGGGCTCGCTGAAGGTCAACGGCGCGGAGCTGCGCGAACTGGACGCCGATCGCTGGCGCCGCCTGTTAAGTTGGGTGGGACAGAATCCTCAACTACCTGCCGCCACGCTGCGGGAGAATGTGCTGCTGGCATGGCCCGAAGCCAGCGATGCCCAGCTTCGGCTGGCGCTGGATAAAGCCTGGGTCAGTGAGTTTATCGCCCTGTTGCCGGACGGGATCCATACCGCCGTGGGCGATCAGGCGGGTCGTCTGTCGGTAGGTCAGGCGCAGCGTATCGCGGTTGCTCGCGCGCTGTTGGTGCCCTGCCGCCTGCTGTTGCTGGATGAACCCGCCGCCAGCCTCGACGCCCATAGCGAACAACGGGTGATGCAGGCCCTGACCCATGCCTCCACCGAGCAAACCACGCTGCTGGTCACCCACCAGCTCGAGGGACTGGCTGACTGGGATGCCGTCTGGGTCATGCAGGACGGACAGATTATCGAACAAGGCGACTACGCCACGCTGGCCCGTGCCGGTGGGGTCTTCTCGGGGCTGCTGGCCCATCGTCAGGAGGAGATTTAAATGCGCGCACTTTTACCCTATCTGGCGCTCTATAAACGCCATAAATGGATGCTGCTGCTCGGCGTCGTGCTGGCCATCGTGACTCTGCTGGCCAGCATCGGCCTGCTGACGCTCTCCGGCTGGTTCCTCTCCGCCTCAGCGGTGGTGGGTGTCGCCGGGATCTACAGTTTTAACTATATGCTGCCTGCCGCGGGCGTCCGCGGCGCGGCGATTATCCGTACCGCCGGGCGCTACTTCGAGCGTCTGGTCAGTCATGACGCGACCTTCCGCGTGCTGCAGCACCTGCGCGTCTTCACCTTCAGCAAACTACTCCCCCTCTCTCCCGCGGGGCTGGCGCGCTTTCGCCAGGGTGAACTGCTCAACCGGGTGGTGGCCGATGTCGATACCCTGGATCATCTCTACCTGCGGGTGATTTCACCGCTGGTCGGCGCGCTGGTGGTGATTGTAGTGGTCACCTGCGGATTAAGCCTGCTCGACGTTACCCTTGCGCTGACGCTCGGCGGCATCATGCTGGTCACCCTGCTGGTTATGCCGCCGCTGTTCTATCGCGCAGGTAAACCAGCCGGCGAAAGTATGACGCAGTTGCGCGGCCAGTATCGCCAACAGCTCACTGCCTGGCTGCAGGGCCAGGCAGAGCTGATGGTGTTTAACGCCAGCGACCGCTACCGCGCGCAAATGGAAAAGACCGAGCTCAGCTGGCAGGACGCACAGCGCCGTCAGGCCGAGCTGACCGCGCTTTCGCAGGCAGTAATGCTATTAATCGGCGGCATCGCCGTGGTGGCCATGCTCTGGCTGGCGTCCGCCGGCATCGGGGGTAACAGCCAGCCAGGGGCGCTGATCGCGCTGTTTGTTTTCTGCGCCCTGGCGGCCTTCGAAGCCCTGGCGCCAGTCACTGGCGCTTTCCAGCATTTAGGTCAGGTGATCGCCTCCGCACGGCGGATCTCGCAGATCACCGACCAGCAGCCGGGGGTCACTTTCGTCGAGGGTGAAGCCAGCGTGCCTGCGCAGGTGGCCTTAACCTTCACCCAGGTTACCTTCCGCTACCCGCACCAACCCTCCCCCGCCCTGGAGAATATCTCCCTGCAGATTGCCGCCGGAGAGCACATCGCCATTCTTGGCCGGACCGGCTGCGGAAAGTCGACGCTGTTGCAACTCCTCACCCGGGCCTGGGATCCAACGCAGGGAGAGATTTTGCTCAACGACCAGCCGCTGTCCCAGCTCAGCGAAGCCACCCTGCGTCAGGCGATGAGCGTGGTGCCGCAGCGCGTGCACCTGTTCAGCGCTACGCTGCGCGACAACCTGCTGCTGGCGGCGCCAGACGCTGACGATACCGCGCTCTGCGCGACCCTCGAGAAAGTGGGGCTGGAAAAACTGCTGGAAGATGGCGGACTGAACAGCTGGCTGGGGGAAGGCGGGCGCCAGCTATCCGGCGGCGAACTGCGCCGGCTGGCGATTGCCCGCGCACTGCTCCACGATGCGCCGCTGATGCTGCTCGATGAGCCGACAGAAGGCCTGGATGCGGCCACCGAAAGCCAGATCCTGCATCTTCTGGCGGAAGTGATGCGCGAGAAAACCGTGCTGATGGTGACTCACCGCCTGCGGGGCCTGGCGCGTTTTAATCAGATAATAGTCATGGACAACGGCCAGATAATTGAGCAAGGTAGTCACGCGGATCTGCTCGCTAAACAGGGCCGGTACTTCCAGTTTAAACAGCGTCTGTAGGCTATTATCTAATTTTTGCTGATGCGTATTGAGGTTAAAATGCGTCTGGTTCAGCTCTCCCGGCATTCTATCGCCTTCCCTTCCCCGGAAGGCGCCCTGCGTGAACCTAACGGCCTGCTGGCGCTCGGCGGCGATCTGAGCCCGGCACGTCTGCTGATGGCCTATCAGCGCGGTATTTTTCCATGGTTTTCTCCTGGCGACCCGATCCTCTGGTGGTCGCCCGATCCCCGGGCGGTGCTCTGGCCGGAACAGTTTCATCTCAGCCGCAGCATGAAGCGTTTTCATCAGCGTTCGCCTTATCGCGTCACGCTGAATCATGCCTTTGGTGAGGTCATTGAAGGCTGCGCCAGCGATCGTGACGAAGGCACCTGGATAACCAGCAGTATCGTTCGCGCCTATCACCAACTCCATGAGCTGGGCCATGCCCATTCCATTGAAGTCTGGCAAGAGAATACGCTGGTAGGTGGAATGTACGGCGTGGCGCAGGGGGCGCTGTTTTGCGGCGAATCGATGTTCAGCCGGGCAGAAAATGCCTCCAAAACCGCGCTGCTGGTATTCTGTCAGGCTTTTACGCAGAGTGGTGGTAAATTAATCGACTGCCAGGTACTGAACAACCATACCGCCTCATTAGGCGCGGTGGATATTCCCCGCCGCGATTATCTTGACTACCTGTCAGTATTACGCGGCTACCGCCTGCCCGAGCTATTTTGGGTGCCGCGGGTGCTATTTCCGGGCGCGCAATAAAAATGTTTTCAGCACATTTTGCGTCAGGATGGTATAATTGCGCGGTAGAGTAGCTTCTGCCTGTTGCCCCGCCGCCGTTTGGGAATAATAAGAGTCAGATAACGCCCATCGTTCTGTCACTCCCCTTTACGTTTGCGCCTGTCACGCGGCATAGCCGTGTGTGTTCCGGGCAATGCGCCAAAACTACTTCGGCGATTCATACCCGTCATATATCCGTTGCCGGTGTGCTGACTGCGCACCTTGCGGCAAGGCGAATGATTCAGGGTAGATACGTAAAACTTTACTTACATGATGAACTTCGGCATTATCTTGCCGGTTCAAAACTACGGTAGTGATACCCCAGAGGACTAGATGGCCAAAGAAGACAATATTGAAATGCAGGGCACCGTACTTGAAACGTTGCCTAACACTATGTTCCGCGTAGAACTGGAAAACGGTCACGTGGTAACTGCGCATATTTCCGGTAAAATGCGTAAAAACTACATCCGCATTCTGACGGGCGACAAAGTGACTGTTGAGCTGACCCCGTACGACCTGAGCAAAGGCCGCATTGTCTTCCGTAGTCGCTGATTGTTTTCGCCCTTAAGGCGTCAGATGCTGAAGGCCGGGATAATTCCCGGTCTTTTCATATCTGCCGCCGGCAAAAAAAAACCGGCCCAGGGCCGGTTTTTACGTTGAAGACATCGCTTTAGTGGGCGGCTTCCGGTTTGTGCTTCTGCGCGCTCTGGAAATCGTAGGTCAGCGCATTCTTCGCGCTGTCCAGAGACACTGTCACCTGGCCACCATCGACCAGCGAGCCGAACAGCAGCTCGTTCGCCAGCGGCTTTTTCAGGTTGTCCTGAATGACGCGTCCCATTGGACGTGCCCCCATCGCCCGGTCGTAACCTTTCTCCGCCAGCCAGTCGCGCGCTTCCTGACTGACTTCCAGGGAGACGCCTTTCTGGTCCAGCTGGACCTGCAGCTCGACGATAAACTTGTCGACAACCTGATGGATCACCGTGGTAGAGAGATGATCGAACCAGATAATGTTGTCGAGGCGGTTACGGAACTCCGGCGTAAAGATCTTCTTAATCTCATCCATTGCATCCGGACTGTTGTCCTGCTGAATAAGGCCAATCGATTTACGCTCAGTTTCCCGCACCCCGGCGTTAGTGGTCATCACCAGCACCACGTTGCGGAAGTCCGCTTTACGCCCGTTGTTATCGGTCAGCGTACCGTTATCCATCACCTGCAGCAGCAGGTTAAACACATCTGGATGCGCTTTTTCGATCTCATCAAGCAGCAGCACTGCGTGCGGATGTTTAATCACCGCATCGGTCAGCAGCCCGCCCTGATCGAAGCCAACGTAGCCCGGAGGCGCCCCGATTAAACGGCTGACGGTATGACGTTCCATATATTCGGACATGTCAAAACGCAGCAGCTCAATACCCAGCGCCTTCGCCAGTTGCACGGTCACTTCGGTTTTCCCGACCCCGGTAGGCCCGGCGAACAGGAATGACCCAACCGGCTTGTGCTCATGGCCCAGCCCGGCGCGCGCCATTTTGATGGCTTCGGTCAGCGCCTCAATGGCTTTATCCTGACCGAAGACCAGCATTTTCAGACGGTCGCCAAGGTTTTTCAGCGTATCGCGATCGCTCTGGGAGACGCTCTTCTCAGGGATCCGCGCAATGCGCGCCACCACTGACTCGATATCCGCCACATTGACCGTTTTCTTACGCTTGCTGACCGGCATTAAGCGCGCCCGCGCGCCCGCTTCGTCAATGACGTCAATTGCCTTATCCGGCAGATGACGATCGTTAATGTATTTTACCGCCAGCTCAACCGCCGCACGCACCGCCTTAGCGGTATAACGCACGTCATGGTGCGCTTCGTACTTCGGCTTCAGGCCGTTGATAATCTGCACCGTCTCTTCCACCGACGGTTCGGTGATATCGATCTTCTGGAAACGACGGGCCAGCGCACGATCTTTCTCAAAGATGTTGCTGAACTCCTGGTAGGTGGTAGAGCCGATCACCCGGATCTTGCCGCTGGAAAGCAGCGGTTTAATCAGGTTAGCCGCATCGACCTGGCCGCCAGAAGCCGCCCCCGCACCGATAATGGTGTGGATTTCATCAATAAACAGGATGCTGTTGGTATCCTGCTCCAGCTGTTTGAGCAACGCTTTGAAGCGTTTTTCAAAATCGCCACGATATTTGGTCCCTGCCAGCAAAGAGCCAATGTCGAGCGAGTAGATGGTGCAGTCGGCCATCACTTCCGGCACATCGCCCTGCACAATGCGCCAGGCAAGGCCTTCGGCGATCGCAGTTTTACCGACGCCGGATTCACCCACCAGCAATGGGTTATTTTTACGGCGACGGCACAGGACCTGAATCGCACGCTCCAGCTCTTTTTCACGGCCGATCAGGGGATCAATGCCGCCGACGCGAGCAAGCTGATTGAGGTTGGTGGTGAAGTTTTCCATACGTTCCTCCCCGCCGGCTTGCTCTTCATTGCCAGGCTGGCTTCCGCTGTTATCGGAAGACTGGCTCGGCTCGTCTTTGCGTGTACCATGAGAAATGAAGTTCACCACATCGAGTCGGCTGACTTCATGTTTACGCAGCAGGTAAGCGGCCTGCGACTCCTGCTCGCTGAAAATGGCCACCAGTACGTTGGCGCCGGTCACTTCGCTGCGGCCAGAAGATTGCACGTGGAAGACGGCGCGCTGCAGCACACGCTGGAAGCTCAGCGTCGGCTGGGTGTCGCGCTCTTCTTCCGTGGCTGGCAGGACGGGTGTGGTTTGTTCGATGAAGGCTTCAAGTTCCTGACGCAATGCCACCAGGTCCACTGAACACGCTTCCAGGGCCTCACGGGCCGAGGGGTTGCTTAGCAGAGCCAGCAGCAAGTGCTCGACGGTCATAAACTCATGACGGTGCTCGCGCGCTCTGGCGAAAGCCATATTTAAACTGAGTTCCAGTTCTTGATTGAGCATAGGCACCTCCCCCAATTTTCATGCCTGTATTCAGGCTTTTTCCAGCGTACACAGCAATGGATGCTCGTTCTCCCTCGCGTACTGATTCACCATAGCGACTTTGGTCTCCGCCACTTCCGCGGTAAACACGCCACAAATCGCCTTACCTTCATAGTGAACCGTGAGCATCAGTTGCGTTGCACGTTCAACATCATAAGAAAAGAATTTTTGTAACACGTCAATAACAAACTCCATTGGAGTGTAGTCATCATTGACCAATATCACTTTATACATAGATGGCGGTTTAATCGCATCACGAACTTCGTCGTCAACCAGGTGCTCGAAGTCCAGCCAATCTCTCTTACTCATCGTCAGTGTTCATCATCGGTTGCTGTTGCCAACAGGCGGAGGCCTGTCGATGACCAGAGGTTATGCTCATCACAAATCTACAACAGATCATAGATAACTATCATCTATCGCTTCTATCCGCGACGGCTGTCACATTCCCCGGCAATAGCGTTAACTGCTTCAAATTTTGACGCATTTTTCGCCGTTCCCCCTCCTCAATCGCTTGACGCGTTTTCGTATTTCTCTAAATTGTAGTGGCGAGAGTTGGCGAGCAATTGAACAACTCGTCACTCCACCACCGGTTCATTCCATCTTACTTATAAAGATTTACGAAGGATGTCGAAGTATGGAAATGGGTACTGTTAAGTGGTTCAACAATGCCAAAGGGTTCGGTTTTATCTGCCCTGAGGGCGGCGGCGAAGACATTTTCGCCCATTACTCCACCATCCAGATGGATGGTTACAGAACGCTAAAAGCCGGACAAGCCGTTCGGTTTGATGTTCACCAGGGGCCAAAAGGCAACCACGCCAGCGTGATCGTCCCTGTGGAAGCGGAAACGGCTGCATAACTCTTTTGCTTCATTGTGTACATCCTGCTAATAAAATGCCAGTCCTTCTGACTGGCATTTTTATTTCTATTCGCGTGCCAGCGCATCCACCGGATCGAGCCGTGCCGCGTTGCGCGCTGGCAGCCAACCAAACAGCACCCCGGTCAACGTCGAACAGAGAAAAGCCGTTAGCAGAGCCAGCGGGGAAAAACCGATCTCCCAGCCGGGCAGAAACAGCTGCAGAATAAATGCGATCATCAGCGATAACGTGACCCCCAGCGCGCCACCGACCAGGCAAACCAGCACCGCTTCGATGAGAAACTGCTGCAGTACATCGCTGGCCCGCGCGCCAACCGCCATGCGGATGCCGATTTCGCGCGTCCGTTCGGTCACCGACACCAGCATAATATTCATTACACCAATACCGCCAACCACCAGGGCAATCACCGCCACCAATGTCAGGAACAGCTGTAAGGTATGTGTGGTCCTTTCTGCGGTTTTCAAGATGCTGTCCATATTCCAGGTGAATACATCTTTTTTACCATGCCGCAGCTCCAGTAGACGCAGCAGCTGTTTCTCCGCGGTTTCACTGTCATAACCTTCATGAACGCGTACCGTAATGGAGTTCAGCCACGACTGGCCCATCACTCTTCCCGCCATGGTGGTGTAAGGCAACCAGACGCGGAGAATTTTACTGCTGCCAAACATTGACTGTTTTTCATCCGCGACGCCGATCACCGTGGCCGGCATATTGCCCACCAGAATCACCTCGCCCACCACTTTCGCTTTATTGGGAAACAGCTGGCGACGGGTATTGCTGTCGAGCACTACCACCTGCGCCCGACTGTTGAGCTGCAGTTCATTAAAGGTATTGCCTTCGCTGAAGGTCATGCCGTAAACATTAAAGTACTGCGGCCCGACCCCCTCCGCGCTGGCGGCAACGTCAATATTGTTGGCGCGCAGGCGCAGGCTTTTCGATACCGCCGGCGTGGCGGAACGCACCCATGGCTGTTTCTGGATCGCCAGCAAATCGTCATACTTCAGCGCCTGCTGATAACGCGGGTCGTCATCGCCAAAATCCTTTCCGGGATAGACATCGATGGTATTGGTGCCGATGGCGCGAATATCCGCCAGCACCATCTGTTTGGCGGCATCACCGACCACCACGATCGATACCACCGACGCAATGCCGATAATAATGCCGAGCATAGTCAGCAGGGTACGCATTTTATTCGCCGCCATCGCCCGCCACGCCATAACCAGCGCTTCGCGAAAGCCACTGGTAAACTGACGCCACGCCGAGGGTTCCGGCTGCTGACGGGCGCGCAGCCCACCGCCCTGGCGGCTGCCGGGCGGATTGCGGACGATCTCGCCATCGCGGATCTCAATGATCCGTTCCGCCTGGGCCGCGACCTGCGGATCGTGGGTGACAATGATGACCGTATGGCCCTGAGCTTTGAGCTGATGCAGGATCGCCATCACCTCTTCGCCGGAATGGCTGTCCAGCGCGCCGGTCGGTTCATCCGCCAGAATCACTTCCCCGCCGTTCATCAGCGCACGGGCGATACTCACCCGCTGCTGCTGGCCGCCGGACAGTTGCGACGGCTGATAGTCAGCCCGATCGCCAAGCCCCAGACGCACCAGCAGATCATGGGCGCGCGCCAGGCGTGCCCGTCGCTCGCTGCCGGCATACACCGCAGGCACTTCAACGTTCTGCGCGGCGGTAAGATGTGACAGCAAGTGGTAGCGTTGAAAGATAAAACCAAAGTGTTCCCGCCGCAGCCGAGCCAGCGCATCGCCATTCAACTGCGCGATATCGGTTCCCGCCACCCGGTAGGTGCCGCTGGTCGGTTTGTCGAGACAGCCGAGAATATTCATCAGCGTCGATTTGCCCGAGCCGGAGGCACCCACGATCGCCACCATCTCCCCCGCATTGATGCTGAGGGTGATCCCCTTCAGTACCTCAACGCTGCCGTCGCCGGAAGGGTAGCTGCGACGAATATCACGCAGCTCAAGCAGCGCCGTCATTTTGCCGCCCCGCTCGCGCTCTCGCCGACGATCACTTCATCTCCCTCATCCAGCCCCTGCACCACCGCGACGTCGGTATCGTTGCGGGCGCCAATGGCAACCTCACGCTCTTTTACCTCGCCGGTGCGCAACAACCGGACGTGATAGCGGTTATCACCCACCGCGTCACCCAGGGCGCTCAGCGGGATGGTAATCACGTTTTTCACCTCGGCCAGCTGGATATGCACCTGCGCGGTCATGTCGAGACGCAGGATGCCCTGCGGATTCGGCACCTCGAAGCGGGCATAGTAGAAGATGGCGTCATTGACTTTTTCCGGCGTCGGCAAAATGTCTTTCAGCGTGCCTTCATAGCGAGTCAGCGGATCCCCCAGCACGGTAAACCACGCCTTTTGCCCCGGTCTGAGGTGGATGACATCCGCTTCAGAGACCTGCGCTTTGACCAGCATAGTGCTGAGATCCGCCAGCGTCAGAATGTTCGGCGCCTGCTGGGCGGCGATCACCGTCTGTCCCTGCAGGGTGGTAATTTGCGTCACTTCGCCAGCCATCGGCGCCAGGATCCGCGTGTAGTCGAGGTTGGTCTTCGCGGTGTCGAGCGTCGCCTGGTTACGCTTAATTTGCGCTTCAATAGTGCCGATCTGCGCTTGTTTCACCGCCAGATCGGTGGCCGCGGTATCAAGGTCCTGTCGCGAGACCAGCTGGCGCTGCGCCAGCTGCTGCTGACGGGCCAGAGTCACCTGCGCCAGTTTGCTCTCCGCGCGCGCCTGATTGAGCTGGGCACGCAGTTCCATCAGCGTCGCTTCAACCTCTTTAATTTGGTTTTGCGCCTGCTCCGGATCGATAACCCCCAGCAACTGGTCCTTTTTGACCTTATCGCCGATATTGACGTGCAGCGTTTTCAGCTGTCCGCTGACCTGGGCGCCGACGTCAACTTTCCGCAGGGCATCCAGCTTACCGGTGGCCAGCACGCTCTGCTGGAGGTCACCTTTGCGCACCACCAGCGTCTGGTAGTTCGGCAGCGGCGCATTCAGGATCCGCCATCCCCAGACGGCCAGACCCAGCACAACGATCGCTAACAACCACCAGATTGTCCTGCGTTTTCCCTTCACTTTCATTATCCGATTCCTGCTGTTTCCCTGCCGCTCCAGACGGTGATTCTATCCAAACCCGTCGACAACAGAACACCCATTTTTAACGTTGCTTACGTTTTGTTTAGCTACCGGAGAGCTTTGCGCCAGCCCTACGGCGCAGGTTAATCTGCACGACCACGAGCCAGCCACAGTACCCGCGAGAACATTTTCTTTAACAGCGTCGGCACCGCGTCCACCCCGCGTCGGCCGGCCTCCATCGCCACCTCAATCGCCAGGTCGGGCTTGGATGAACGATGGATGGCCTTGGTGATCACCCGCCGCATATTCATAGGGACATTATCCGGGATCTGCGCCACCCGGTGATAAACGTCATCAAATCCCTGGCGATACATAAAGTGCTCCATATCCATCGCGGGCAGGCTCGTCAAATGGTCACGCTCCAGCTCGCGATCGTTATTCAGCAGGCCGAGCACGGTGGCGGCATATTTTTTCCCCGCCTCATCGCCATCCACCAGCACGTGCCACTGGATCCCCATCCGGCGGGCAAATTTGATCAGTGGTTTAAGGCCTGACTGGGCGAACTCGATCACCTTCACGCCCTCGGCATCAAAATGATGGCCACACTGGCGGGCCAGTTCGTTGATAACCCAGGTCTCCGTCTCCCCTTCCACCAGCAGCCAACAGCGGGCGAAGAGCGATGAGGCGCGATTGAAGCGAATATGGAAGGCGATACGCCGGCTGTCTTCGGCATTCATTCCGCCGGGTCCCAGCCGCCATGCCGACACCCTCGACGACTCACGAACCAGTCGACAGACCTGCTCCACCGGCGTCAGGGACAACAGCTCCCCGGAGTTGGTGGTGGTCACGCGCTGCAGCGGCAATAAATTCAGCAGGTGCCAGGCGACAGAGAGCATAATCGGATGCAAACGCGTCTCCGGATCTTCAATCAGCAACAGCGGCCGCGCGTCGCGATCGAGGCGCACCGTCCCTTTTGCCTGCAGGAGGGTGGAAAACAGCCCCAGCAGAATCACCCGATGGCTGCGCCCGCCGGGTTTATCGATCATCCGGTTGATAATATCCAGATAGCGCCAGCTGCGCTGCTCATCATGGGAGCGCCGCCGCATCAGACGATGCCGCGTCTGGGCGCTGCTTTGCTCGGCAAAGTAATGCTCCAGCAGCTGCACCATGGCCGACAACCCCTCGCGGATCTGACCGTCCGATAAATTTTGCGGATGGCTGACCAGCTCCCGGGAGAGAAAATCGAGCTGGCGGGCGGTGATCTCTATCTGCGGCGAATGCGGTACCGTCCCGTTATGGATACGCCGCATAAAGCGCGCGTCGCGCAGGCGCAGCACCGGCATCAGACGCACCAGGTGTCTGGCCAGATCATCAATATCCTCAACCGCCAGCGCTTCGCCTTCGCCATCGATAAAGCTCCGCAGGGTCATCACGCTGTCGTCATCGGCGAGCTCGCCTTCCAGACGGTAGAACACCCGATGATAACCATCGTCACAAGGTACCCAGCAGCGCTGAAGCGGACGAAAACGCCGGACCCGATGGCGGCCCGGTTCGGTTTCGCGGAAGGTCAGGATAATATGCAAATGGTGCTCGCGCCCCTGGATGTCGCCCGGGGGAAACCAGAAGTCATCGCGTACAAAGTGATAAAGATCGAACTCAGGGGACAAAAGCAGGGTCAGCGCATCAAGCAGACTGGACTTCCCCCACGCGTTCTCCCCGATCAGGACGTTATTTTGCTCCAGCATCAACGACAAACGATTGATACCGCGAAAACCGACGATTTCTACGCGCTCAAGAAGCATATCCCCTCCGCTAAACCACCACTCTCCTTCAGTAATCAACAGTATAGCGAGGGCAGCGGCAAGATGACACTCTGCTTAATCGCATCGGCGCATCATATTCAGCAGATTAAATATATTCATAAAATTACTCACTTATCGCCTATTACCGGCTGTTGATTATTCATCAAACAAAATAGTTTTATTTCAGGCGTTATGATCTACACTATTGATAATCTTCCACGGATATAAGGAAAGACTACACTGGCAAACGGAATCCCTTCACCTTGCCCTAAATCAAATAATATCAATATATTTAACTGGCTCTGGGATGGCGATTATCTCTAGAATAACGCCGCTTTATTTTTATCGTCATCCCTTATCACGATAAATAAAGACCGGCACGGTCCGCTCGTGCGCGTATACATTTTAATTGAGGTGGTTATGTTCAGAAAATTAGCAGCAGAATGCTTCGGCACTTTCTGGCTTGTATTTGGTGGCTGCGGTAGCGCCGTGCTTGCCGCAGCCTTCCCTGAGCTCGGTATTGGTTTTGCCGGCGTCGCGCTGGCATTTGGCTTAACGGTATTAACCATGGCATTTGCGGTCGGCCATATTTCCGGGGGGCATTTCAACCCGGCGGTGACCTTGGGCCTGTGGGCCGGCGGCCGTTTCCCGGCGAAAGAAGTCATTGGCTATATTATCGCTCAGGTGGTCGGCGGCATTATTGCCGCGGCGGTGCTGTACGTGGTGGCCAGCGGTAAAGCCGGCTTTGATGCCGCCGCCAGCGGATTTGCCTCCAATGGCTATGGCGAACACTCCCCGGGCGGCTTCTCCATGCTGTCGGCTATCGTCATTGAAATTGTCCTGACCTGTGGCTTCCTGCTGGTTATCCATGGCGCGACCGATAAACACGCACCGGCGGGCTTTGCGCCGATCGCTATCGGCCTGGCGCTGACCCTCATCCATTTGATCAGCATTCCGGTTACCAACACCTCGGTCAACCCGGCGCGCAGCACCGCGGTAGCGATTTTCCAGGGCGGCTGGGCTCTGCAGCAGCTGTGGCTGTTCTGGGTCATGCCGATCGTCGGCGGGATCCTCGGCGGCGTGCTGTATCGCACCCTGCTGGAAAAACGCGATTAATCCTTTGTAAAGCCCGGGTTTCCGGGCTTTTTCTTTCTGGTGGCAGCTTTACTCGGCCCGGTGATTTGGGTAGTGTCATGGGCGCTATTCTCATTATGCAAGGGCTGCATCGTTCATGTTATCGGGACTCTTCATCATTCTGTTGCCGCTGGTTGTCGGCTATCTGGTGCCACTTCGTCAACCCTCCGCGCTAAAACTGATTAACCGGATGCTCAGCTGGATTGTCTATGTCATCCTTTTTTTTATGGGGATCAGCCTGGCATTCCTCGACAATCTGGCCATCAACCTGCTGGCCATATTGCATTACGCTGCAGTGAGCGTGGTCATCATTTTACTGTGTAATATTGCCGCCCTGTTGTGGCTGGAAAGTAAAATGCCATGGCGCAGTCAGCATCGGCAGGAGAAATTACCTTCGCGCCTGGCCATGGCCCTGGAATCGCTGCAGCTGTGCGGCGTGGTGGTGCTCGGTTTTCTGCTCGGCCTGACCGGCCTGTCTTTTTTACAGCACGCGACCGAAGCCAGCGAATATACGCTGATCTTTCTCCTGTTCCTCGTCGGTATTCAATTACGCAATAATGGAATGAGTCTGCGACAAATAGTCCTTAACCGTCGGGGAATGATCGTCGCCATGGTGGTTATGGCCAGTTCATTACTTGGCGGGATACTTAACGCCTTTATTCTCGGTCTGCCGTTAAAGACCGGTCTGGCGATGGCGAGCGGTTTCGGCTGGTATTCGCTCTCCGGTATTTTACTCACTGAATCCTTTGGCCCGGTGATCGGCAGTGCGGCGTTCTTTAACGATCTGTGTCGCGAGCTGCTGGCTATCATGTTAATTCCGGGCCTTGTTCGCCGCAGCCGCTCCACAGCGCTGGGGCTGTGCGGCGCCACTTCGATGGACTTCACCTTACCGGTACTCCAGCGTTCCGGCGGCGTCGAGATTGTTCCTGCCGCTATCGTGCACGGTTTTCTGCTTAGCCTGCTGGTCCCGATCCTGATCGCCTTTTTTACCGCCTGAATACCCGCTGGCGGCAGACTTACTGCCGCCAAATTTGCGCTAAATCAATCTCCCTTTAAGTTGTATCAGAAATGCCTTTTCACCTTGTGCCATGCGGCATAACCTTAAACATGTATATTAAATATAACTTTAAAGGTGTGACCATGTTTTGTGTGCAATGTGAACAAACCATTCGTACCCCAGCCGGCAACGGCTGCTCTTACGCGCAGGGGATGTGCGGTAAAACAGCGGAAACCTCCGATCTGCAGGATCTGCTGATTGCATCACTGCAAGGCCTGTCCGCCTGGGCGCTCAAGGCCCGCGAATATGGCATTATCGATCATGAGGTCGACAGCTTTGCCCCCCGCGCCTTCTTCTCCACCCTGACCAACGTCAACTTCGATTCTCCGCGTATCGTCGGCTACGCCCGCCAGGCGATTGCCCTGCGTGAAGCGCTGAAAGCGCAGTGCCAGAACCTCGACGCCAGCGCCGCGGTTGATAACCCGGTAGCCGATTTACACTTGGTCAGCGACGATCTGGGTGACCTGCAGCGTCAGGCGGCAGACTATGCCCCAAATAAAGATAAAGCCGCCATCGGCGAGAATATTCTCGGTCTGCGTCTGCTGTGCCTGTACGGCCTGAAAGGCGCGGCGGCCTATATGGAGCACGCCCACGTACTCGGCCAGTACGACAACGCGATTTATGCCCAGTACCATAAAATCATGGCATGGCTGGGAACCTGGCCGGCGGATATGAACGCGCTGCTGGAATGTTCGATGGAAATCGGCCAGATGAACTTCCAGGTGATGAGCATCCTTGACGCTGGTGAAACCACTAAATATGGCCACCCGACGCCGACTCAGGTGAACGTTAAAGCCACCGAAGGGAAGTGCATCCTGATCTCCGGCCATGATCTGAAAGATCTGTATAACCTGCTTGAGCAGACGGAAGGCACCGGCGTTAACGTCTATACCCACGGCGAAATGCTGCCGGCGCACGGCTATCCGGAGCTGCGTAAATTCAAACATCTGATCGGCAACTACGGCAGCGGCTGGCAAAACCAGCAAGTGGAATTCGCCCGCTTCCCGGGCCCTATCGTGATGACCTCGAACTGCATCATCGACCCCACCGTCGGCGCCTACGACGACCGCATCTGGACCCGCAGCATCGTCGGCTGGCCGGGCGTGAACCATCTGGAAGGTGAAGACTTCGCCCCGGTTATCACCCAGGCGCAGCAGATGGCGGGCTTCCCGTACAGCGAAATCCCGCATCTGATCACCGTCGGCTTTGGCCGTCAGACCCTGCTTGGCGCGGCGGATACGCTGATCGATCTGGTCAGCCGTGAAAAACTGCGCCATATCTTCCTCGTCGGCGGCTGCGACGGCGCCCGCGGGGAGCGTAACTACTTCACCGATTTCGCCACCAGCGTGCCGGATGACTGTCTGATCCTGACCCTGGCCTGCGGTAAATACCGCTTCAACAAGCTGGACTTCGGCGATATCGAAGGTCTGCCGCGTCTGGTCGACGCCGGGCAGTGCAACGATGCCTACTCGGCAATTATTCTCGCGGTTACGCTGGCGGAAAAACTGGGCTGCGGTGTTAACGACCTACCGCTGTCGCTGGTGCTCTCCTGGTTCGAACAGAAAGCGATCGTCATTCTGCTGACGCTGCTGTCGCTGGGGGTGAAAAACATCGTCACCGGCCCGACGGCGCCTGGCTTCTTCACCCCGGATCTGCTGGCGGTCCTCAATGAGAAGTTTGGTCTGCGGTCCGTGACCACCGTGGAACAAGATATGCAGCAGCTGCTGAGCGCTTAAGGAGTCCCTGATGACCATGCCAACCTCCCAGTGCCCGTGGCGGATGCAGGTTCACCACATTCACCAGGAAACCCCGGACGTGTGGACCCTTTCGCTGCTGTGCCACGATTACTATCCGTACCGCGCCGGCCAGTATGCCCTGGTCAGCGTGCGTCACTCGGCGGAAACGCTGCGCGCCTATACCCTTTCCTCCACGCCGGGGGTCAGCGAGTACATTACGCTGACCGTTCGCCGTATTGACGAGGGCGCGGGTTCGCAGTGGTTGACCCGCGAGGTCAAACGCGGCGATTACCTTTGGCTGTCCGATGCGATGGGCGAGTTTACCTGCGACGATAAAGCGGAAGATAAATTCCTGCTGCTGGCCGCCGGCTGCGGCGTAACGCCGATAATGTCGATGCGTCGCTGGCTGGCGAAGTATCGACCGCAGGCCGACGTGCAGGTGATCTATAGCGTGCGTTCGCCGGAGGATGTGATCTTTGCCGAGGAGTGGCGCCAGTATCCGGTCACCCTGGTGGCAGAGCACCATGCCACTCATGGCTTTGTCGCCGGCCGTCTGACCCGGGAGCTGCTGCAGAGCGTGCCGGATTTAGCCAGCCGCACCGTGATGACCTGCGGCCCGGCGCCTTATATGGAGAAGGTCGAGCAGGATGTTGCCGCCCTGGGCGTCACCCGCTTCTTTAAGGAGAAGTTCTTCACCCCGGTGGCGGAAGCCGCGACCAGTGGACTGAAATTTACCAAACTGCAGCCGGCGCGCGAGTTTTACGCGCCGGTGGGCACCACACTGCTTGATGCGCTAGAGAGCAATAAAGTGCCGGTGACCGTCGCCTGCCGCGCCGGCGTCTGCGGCTGCTGTAAAACAAAAGTGGTTTCCGGGAAGTACAGCGTCACCAGCACCATGACGTTAACCGACGCCGAAATCGCCGACGGCTATGTGCTGGCCTGCTCCTGCCATCCGCAGAGCGATCTGGTTCTCGCCTGAGGTCAAAATCCCCGGTGGCGCTACCGCTTACCGGGGCTACAGCGCTGTGCGATTGGGTAGCCCGGAGAAGGCGCAATGCGCCGACTCCGGGAAAATCCCGGGCGACAATAAACGCTCAGGCGACATGAGATAAACATTTTCTCAGACTGAAAAAGTTGCAAACCGGCAACAGTATCGACTTTACGCCCCAGGACAAATGAGGCATTTTTACCGCCAGGCCGACTGGCCGGCCAGCGAATAACGCCCTGCGCCGAGTAGCGCAATCGCCAGCGCGCCAACAAAGAAATAGACCAGGTTCTCAATGGCCCACGCCCCCACTGCATCAAGCGCAAACGTCTTGCCGAGACCGACCATCAGCCACGCCACCACCATGGTGAACGCCAGCACCAGCGCCGCCGGGCGGGTCAGGACGCCGAGAATTAACAAGCAGGGAGCGACCACTTCCCCCACCAGCACACCGTAGGCTATAAACCCCGGCAACCCCTTCGCCACCAGCATGCCGCTGATCCCGCCCACGCCGTCCAGCAGCTTGTGCAGACCGTGAAACAGCATTAACCCGCCGACGGCGAGTCGTAACAAGAGTTTACCGGCGTCGTCATGCGACAGCGTTTTATTTACTACGTTTAACATTCCCTTAACCATCTGATGTGCTTCCTGTTTTACATCCTGTGAGGTCCCAGAGTATGCACAATTTTTCAGCAATAAAACCAGCAAAAAATAAGGGACAATCAGCAACGTAACCTGCAGTTTCATCTAAGCTTGAAGGCGTTATCACAAAAAGGAGATGGAGATCATGAAACAAACCGTGGCCGCATACATTGCCAAAACGCTGGAACAGGCCGGCGTGAAACGTATCTGGGGCGTCACCGGAGATTCCCTCAATGGATTGAGCGATAGTCTGAACCGCATGGGCACCATCGACTGGATGCCCACCCGGCACGAAGAGGTGGCTGCTTTCGCCGCTGGCGCCGAGGCGCAGCTGACCGGCGAACTGGCGGTCTGCGCCGGCTCCTGCGGGCCGGGCAACCTGCATCTGATTAACGGTCTGTTTGACTGTCATCGTAACCATGTGCCGGTGCTGGCCATTGCCGCCCACATCCCCTCCAGCGAAATCGGCAGCGGCTATTTTCAGGAGACCCATCCCCAGGAGCTGTTCCGCGAATGCAGCCACTACTGCGAGCTGGTCTCCACCCCGGAACAGATTCCGCAGGTGCTGGCCATCGCCATGCGTAAAGCGGTGATTAACCGCGGCGTCTCGGTAGTGGTGCTGCCCGGCGACGTGGCGCTGAAGGCTGCCCCGGAGAGCGCCAGCAGCCACTGGTATCATGCGCCGTTGCCGACGGTCACTCCGGCGGAAGAAGAACTGCGCAAGCTGGCGCAGCTTATTCGCTACTCCAGCAATATCGCGCTCATGTGCGGCAGCGGCTGCGCCGGCGCTCATCAGGAGCTGGTGGAGTTCGCGGCCAAAATTAAAGCCCCCATCGTCCACGCCCTGCGCGGCAAAGAGCACGTGGAGTACGACAATCCGTACGATGTCGGCATGACCGGGCTGATTGGCTTCTCCTCTGGCTTCCACACCATGATGAACGCCGATACCCTGATCCTGCTGGGCACCCAGTTCCCCTATCGCGCCTTCTATCCAACCGACGCCAAAATTATTCAGATCGACATTAACCCCGGCAGCATCGGCGCCCACAGTAAGGTTGATATGGCGCTGGTGGGCGATATTAAATCGACGCTAAAAGCGCTGCTGCCGCTCCTGGAAGAGAAAACCGATCGCCACTTCCTCGATAAGGCGCTGGAGCACTATCGCGACGCGCGAAAAGGGCTCGACGATCTGGCAAAACCCAGCGATAAGGCAATCCACCCGCAATATCTGGCACAGCAGATCAGTCATTTTGCCGATGAAGACGCCATTTTCACCTGCGATGTCGGCACCCCCACCGTCTGGGCGGCACGCTATCTCAAAATGAACGGCAAACGCCGCCTGCTGGGCTCGTTCAACCACGGCTCAATGGCCAACGCCATGCCGCAGGCCATCGGCGCCCAGGCCACCGCTCCGGAACGGCAGGTAGTGGCCATGTGCGGCGACGGCGGGTTCAGCATGCTGATGGGCGATTTTCTGTCGCTGGCGCAGATGAAGCTGCCGGTGAAAATTGTCATCTTTAACAACAGCGTGCTGGGCTTCGTGGCGATGGAGATGAAGGCCGGGGGCTATCTCACCGACGGTACGGAGCTCCACGATACCAACTTCGCCCGCATCGCCGAGGCCTGCGGTATCAAAGGTATACGCGTTGAAAAAGCCTCCGAGGTGGATGAAGCGCTGCAGACCGCCTTCCGCACCGACGGTCCGGTGCTGGTCGACGTCGTGGTCGCCAAAGAGGAGCTGGCTATCCCGCCGCAGATTAAGCTGGAGCAGGCCAAAGGCTTTAGCCTGTATATGCTGCGGGCGATCATCAGCGGGCGCGGCGATGAGGTCATCGAACTGGCGAAAACCAACTGGCTCAGGTAAAACAGAAGCAATACGTTGAACCAGACCAAGGAAAAGCCGTGATCGATTTACGCAGTGATACCGTTACCCGTCCCGGGCGCGCCATGCTGGAGGCCATGATGGCCGCCCCGGTCGGGGACGATGTGTATGGCGACGACCCTACCGTCAATGAACTGCAGCGCTATGCCGCCGACCTCGCCGGCAAAGAGGCGGCGCTATTTCTGCCCACCGGCACCCAGGCCAACCTCGTTGGCCTGCTCAGCCACTGCCAGCGCGGCGAAGAGTATATCGTCGGCCAGGGGGCGCATAACTATCTGTACGAAGCCGGCGGTGCGGCAGTACTCGGCAGTATTCAGCCACAGCCGATTGACGCCGCGGCGGATGGTTCGCTGCCGCTGGATAAAGTGGCGGCGAAAATCAAACCCGACGATATCCATTTTGCCCCGACTCGCCTGCTGAGCCTGGAAAACACCCACAACGGTAAGGTGCTGCCGCGCGACTATCTGCAGGAAGCCTGGGCGTTTACCCGCCAGCGCGACCTGGCGCTGCACGTCGACGGCGCGCGTATCTTTAACGCCGTAGTGGCCTACGGCTGCGAACTGCGTGATATTGCCCAATACTGCGACTCCTTCACCATCTGCCTGTCAAAGGGGCTTGGCGCCCCGGTAGGCTCGCTATTGCTGGGCAGCGAGGCATACATTCGCCGTGCTATCCGCTGGCGGAAAATGGTTGGCGGCGGCATGCGCCAGGCGGGCATACTGGCCGCTGCCGGGCTGTACGCGCTGAAAAATAACGTACAGCGCCTGCAGGAGGATCATGACAACGCCGCGTGGATGGCGGAGCAGCTTCGCGCCATCGGCGCCGACGTCACCCGCCATGATACCAACATGCTGTTTGTGCGCGTTGGCGAAGCGCAGGCCCCGGCGCTCGGCGAGTTTATGCAGGCGCGCGGCGTGTTGATTAACGCCTCGCCTGTTGTCCGTCTGGTCACTCACCTGGATGTCAACCGTCAGCAGCTGAGCGAGGTGGTCGCTCACTGGCAGGCTTTTTTACAGCGCTAAGGAGTCAGGCGTGTCGCAATCGGTTCTGGTGCTCGGCGCCAGCGGCTATATTGGCCAGCATTTGGTGCGCGAGTTAAGCGCGCGGGGTTATCCAGTGCTGGCGGCGGCACGCCACATCGACCGACTGCAAAAGCTCGATTTGCCCGGCGTCACCTGCCGGTCAGTCGATCTTAATCAGCCGCAGGCTCTGCCTGCACTGCTCGCCGGCATCGATACCCTTTATTATCTGGTCCACGGCATGGGCGAAGGCGGCGATTTTATCGCCCATGAGCGCCGGGTAGCCACGCATGTGCGCGATGCTCTGCGTCAGTCGTCAGTGCGCCAGGTGATATTTCTCAGTTCGCTACAGGCCCCGGCGCAGGAGCAATCTGACCATTTGCGCGCCCGCCAGGTGACCGGTGAGGTCCTGCGTGAGTCGGGCGTGCCGGTGACCGAACTGCGGGCCGGGATTATCGTCGGCGCCGGTTCCGCCGCCTTCGAGGTGATGCGCGATATGGTTTATAACCTGCCAGTGCTCACTCCCCCGCGCTGGGTTCGCTCGCGTACCACCCCTGTCGCCCTGGAAAATCTGCTCGTTGACCTGGTTGAGCTGCTGAATCATCCGTCCAACGCGCATCGCGTCTTCGAAGCCGCCGGTCCGGAGGTGTTAAGCTATCAGCAGCAGTTTATCCACTTTATGGCCGTCAGCGGTAAACATCGCCCGCTCATTCCCATTCCCCTGCCGACGCGCTGGATCTCAGTGTGGTTTCTTAACGTTATCACCTCGGTGCCGCCTACCATCGCCAGGGCGCTGATTCAGGGGCTGAAGCACGATCTGATCGCCAACGACCGGGCGCTGCGAGCGCTGATCCCGCAAACGCTGATCCCCTTCGATCAGGCGGTTCGCCGCACGCTGAAAGAAGAAGAGCAGCTGGTAAACTCCAGCGACTGGGGCTACGACGCCCAGGCTTTCGCCCGCTGGCGACCGGAGTACGGCTACTTTCCGAAACAGGCTGGCTGCACCGTCACCACCCAGGCGAGCCGCCAGGCCCTGTGGCAGGTCGTTAACCAAATCGGTGGTAAAGAGGGGTATTTTTTCGGCAATCTGCTGTGGAAAACCCGTGGTGCGATGGACCTGCTGGTCGGCCATCGGTTAGCCAAAGGACGGCCGCAGCGCGACTATCTGCAAACCGGCGATACGGTCGACAGCTGGAAGGTAATTATCGTGGAGGAAGAAAAACAGCTCACCCTGCTGTTCGGTATGAAAGCGCCGGGGCTGGGCCGGTTAAGCTTTACGATAAACGATAAAGGCGACCATCGCGAACTGGACGTGCGCGCCTGGTGGCACCCGCACGGTATGCCCGGACTGATCTACTGGCTGCTGATGATCCCGGCGCACCTGTTTATTTTCCGCGGTATGGCGCAACGCATCGCCCGGCTGGCCGAACAAATCTCAGGCAGAGACCAAGGATAAGCATTATTCTTTCATGATTCTCATTGCATAGTCGGGAGAATCACGGAAAAATGCGCACGAAATTCTTTTCTGGGACAGTAGAGTGATATGAAGGTACTGGTTACCGGTGCGACCAGCGGATTAGGCCGCAACGCAGTGGAATATCTGCGCAATAAGGGCATCAGCGTGAGAGCCACCGGGCGCAACGAAGCGATGGGTAAGCTTCTGAGCAAAATGGGGGCAGAATTCATCCCGGCCGATTTAACCGAGCTGGTCTCTTCGCAGGCTAAAGTGATGCTCGCCGGTATCGATACCCTGTGGCACTGCTCCAGCTTTACCTCGCCCTGGGGCACCCAGCAGGCTTTCGATCTCGCTAACGTCCGCGCCACCCGCCGTCTGGGCGAATGGTCTGTGGCATGGGGGGTGCGCAATTTCGTCCATATCTCTTCGCCATCGCTCTATTTCGATTATCACCACCATCGCGATATCCAGGAAGATTTCCGCCCGCACCGCTTCGCCAACGAGTTTGCCCACAGCAAGGCGGCCAGCGAGGAGGTGATCAACCTGCTGGCGCAGGCCAACCCGCACACCCGTTTTACCATTCTGCGTCCGCAGAGCTTGTTCGGGCCGCACGATAAAGTCTTTATTCCCCGGCTGGCGCAAATGATGCAGCATTATGGCAGCGTCCTGTTGCCGCGGGGCGGCAGCGCGCTGGTCGACATGACCTATTATGAAAACGCCGTGCATGCGATGTGGCTGGCGAGCCAGTCGGCCTGCGATCATCTTCCTTCCGCCCGCGCGTGGAATATCAGCAACGGCGAACCGCGCACCTTGCGAAGCATCGTGCAGAAACTGATCGACGAGCTGGGCATCAAGTGCCGAATCCGCTCAGTTCCCTACCCGATGCTGGATATTATTGCCCGCAGCATGGAACGTTTTGGCGATAAAACAGCCAAAGAGCCCGCCTTTACCCACTACGGCGTTTCCAAACTTAACTTTGATTTTACGCTCGACATCACCCGCGCGCAGGATGAACTGGGCTATCAGCCGGTGGTGACGCTTGACGACGGCATTGTGCGTACCGCCGCCTGGCTACGCGACCACGGCAAACTTCACCGCTAACCCTGGCCATATTTTTCTAACAGCGCCTCGGCTATCGCTTCAGTTTGCGCATCCGCTACGCCATCCCAGCGCTGCGGACGGAAGTGCATCTGGAAGGCGATAATCACCCGCTTCTTCTGCGCGGGGGTCATCTCCGGCGTCACCTGATAGCCGTAGCGCGCCAGTAAATCCAGCACCACCTCTGGGTCAACGGGATCGCTGGCCGGCCGTCCGTTCAGATAAAAGGCCACTCGCTGCTCGTCAGGCCAGGCGCCAATCCCCTGCTGCGCCAGCTGTTGCCAGGGAAACAGCGGCCCCGGATCGTCTTTACGCTGCGGCGCGATATCGGCATGGGCCACCACGTTCTGCGGCGCGATGTGGTAGCGGGTGATAATATCGCGCGCCAGCGGGATCAGGGCCGCTATCTGTTCCGGATGGAAGGGGGTAAAGCTTTTGACGCCCGCCGTCTTCTGCCAGCCGCGGTTCTCCAGCTCAATGCCGATGGACGTATCATTGATACGCGTACTGCCGCGCCAGTAGCTCACCCCGGCGTGCCAGGCTAAATCCTCTTCCGGCACCAGCTGCCAGATCCGCGGTTTATGCTGATAACGCGGCGGCTGCTCGGGGATTAAATAGTGGGAGCTGACCTCTTTATCGGTCAACGTCGCCAGAGAAACATCAAAATTGTCTGCCGTATAGTGGATCACCAGCACTTTTATTCGCGGATAGGCCGCCTGCGCCGGATGGCGAGTGTCCAGCTGGTATCCATCGCGATCGATAATTCCCTTTTCCCCGGCACAGCCGGTTAACAGCAGCGCCAGCAGGGCGACCTGCGCAATCCGTTTCATCCCCTTTCCCTCGCCCGGCAGTGGAGCCGGGTTAATAAGACCATTGATTACGTCCTTTATTTTTAGCCTGGTACAACGCACTGTCCGCCCGGGCGATCAGCGTCTCCATCGGGACCGTGCCGTCGGAAGCCACCACGCCCATGCTGACGGTCACTACCGCCGCCACCGCAGAGGCTTCATGCGGCAAGGCCGCGTCGTGGATTTTCTGCTGAATGCGCTCGGCAATGACGGTGGCGTGCGCTAAGGAAACCCCCGGCAGCGACACGACAAACTCCTCGCCGCCGTAGCGGGCCACCAAATCGTCCTCAGCCCGCACCGCCATTTTAAGCACCTGCGCGACAGACGATAAGCAGTCATCGCCGGCCTGATGGCCGTAATGGTCGTTATAACGCTTAAAGTAATCGACATCGATCATGATCAGCGCTAACGGCGCTTTTTGCTCCCAGAGCTGCGCCAGAAAAGCATTCAGTGCCCGGCGATTGGCCGTTCCGGTTAAGGCATCCCGGTTAGCGATACTTTCCAGCCGCTGGATAAGCTGCATATTTTCCTGATGCGTATCCCAGGCTTCATCATACCAGCGCTGCAGAATACGCCGTCCATAAAGCAAAATCGCGGTGAAAATAGCCCATAAGGTCAAAAAACGAAATTCACCGTCATAGTGAATCTGCACCCCTGCCAGCAAGGCGGTCACCCACATTGGGAGCATAAAGGCGATAATGCCGGGCCAGTGGTGATAGAGCGCGGTGAGGCCGGTGGTCATTAAAATCACCAGCAGCGGCCAGGCGAAGGGCAAGGTCCAGAAAAAGATAAAACAGTAATTACTCAGGGACCAGCACAGGCTGAGCGCCAGCAGCAGCCCGGTGATGATATTCAGCGTATATCGCCCCTGCGCCAGCCGCGGCGTGACGGCAATAATCACTAAAATGGCCGAAATAATAATAACCGCGATCAGCGCCACTTCGATATAAGGAATAACCGCCCGGTGCGTCAGTAACTTCTTATCAAAATAGGTAAAGATAAAATTGCGGAAGAAAATCATTAACGCAAAAGCGATATTGACAAAGGCCAGCCAGGGCATACTCATGGACAGCGCATGGCGCTGAACATTATCTTTAGTGGCCCACAACGCGGCTCGCTGCTGCCGGGCCCGCTCTCGCTTATTTGTTAACATCTTATCTCCCTGGTGACCTGCATGACCATGGGTGCAGCCCCTGCTGTTCTATATGATAAACCATGTTACCGGGAATGTCTGTCAGCGTCCCGGTCCCTTCTCCTGCGTGCGCCTCAGCTAATTTTCAGCTAACCACAGTAAAAAAAGGTCTTGCGTCGCCTCAATGTTCATCCCGCAAAAAAAAGCAAGCATTATCAATGAGAACCTCGTCATCTTTTCTTTAAAAAAGCGTTAACTAATCGTCATAAAATTGCAGTATTTTGCTTGAAAAAAAAGCGGCGTTAGTACAATCTGAAATCGCTCATTGGTGAGTTAAAACAAGAGCATGATGATAGCAAAATAAACAATGGAGTCTAAAAATATGAAATATGCAGCTTTAGTGGCAGGTGCAGCATTGTTTTTAACGGCGAACGCCTTCTCCGCTGAGATTTTAACGAAAGAAGCCTTTAATAAGGTCCATACGCAATATACCAAAATCGGCACCATTTCCTCTACCGGCCAGACTGCGCCGAGCGATGCCCGTGAAGAGCTGATTAAAAAGGCCGATGAAAAAGGCGCGGACGTTATCGTGCTCTCTTCCGGTAATACCGATAAAAAACTGCACGTCTCCGCTAACATCTATAAGAAGAAGTAATTAATCTTATATCTCAAGAAACATTATCCTATTGTCCGGGTAATGTTTCTTGTTTGCCCAAAAAGTCTGTTTATTTTTAAACGGCGCCTGGTTTTTCCTGCCTGAATATCATTCGGTGATGCGCATTGTCGACTTCCTGCCTTAAGGCCGTTGTCACATCAAGGTCTTAGCTCTTTGCGTCAAGTACAATCCGCACGCTATACGCTATGCTTTAACGGAAACTGAAAACGTAGTTCGCTTATAAGGAAATCATCATGCGCTACAAACTTCTTGCTGTACTTCTCCCTTGCGCGCTGGCGCTCAGCGCCTGTACGACCGTCACCCCGGCCTATAAAGATAATGGTACCCGCAGCGGCCCCTGTGTCGAAGGCGGCCCTGACGACGTAGCGCAAAAATTCTATGACACTCAGATCCAGAACCGCACTCAGGATCCGGCGGCGCTGCGCCCCTATCTGAGCGACGGGCTGGCGCAGTTACTCAATGACGCCCGCCAGGATCCGGCCAACAGCAAACTGCTGCAGGCTAACCCGTTCTCCAGCAGCAGCACCCCAGCAGACAGCGCCGTGGTCGCCAGCGCCTCCACCATCCCGAACCGTGATGCGCGCAATATTCCGCTGCGCGTCGAACTAAAACAGGGCACCCAGAGCTGGAAAGATGAAGTGCTGATGATCCAGGAAGGCCAGTGCTGGGCTGTCGATGACGTCCGCTATCTCGGCAACAACAGCCATGCGCCAGCCGGGACGCTGCGACAGAGTCTGGAGAAACGCTGATTCCGGAGTTGAAGCCACCCCGCTGAAACGATAACCCCGGTAAAATGTCGGTATTCGCCCCAGGAATGCCGACATTTGCGCCCCCCTCACCCACCAGGCCATATTTTGTGCTAACTTTAAAGCTAAACGTGGTTTAGATTTAACTTTTAACGCATAAATATTGCATAACTATTCTGCCAAAGGTAGTATTTGCGGCCTCAATAGCTATTCGTATCAGACTGCCCAGATGAGTATTAAACTAAACGGCATTAATTGCTTCTACGGCGCACACCAGGCGCTGTTCGACATCACGCTGGATTGCCCGCAGGGGGAAACGCTGGTGCTGCTCGGCCCCAGCGGTGCCGGGAAGAGCTCGCTGCTGCGCGTACTCAACCTGCTGGAGATGCCGCGGTCCGGTTCGTTATCCATCGCCGGCAACCAATTCGACTTCACCAAAGCGCCGTCCGATAAAGCGATTCGCGAGCTGCGTCAGAACGTCGGCATGGTCTTCCAGCAATACAACCTGTGGCCGCACCTGACGGTACAGCAGAACCTGATCGAAGCCCCCTGCCGCGTACTGGGGTTAAGCAAGGATCAGGCGCTGGCTCGCGCAGAGAAACTGCTGGAGCGTCTGCGTCTGAAGCCTTACAGCGATCGCTACCCGCTGCATTTATCCGGCGGCCAGCAGCAGCGTGTGGCTATCGCCCGCGCGCTGATGATGGAGCCGCAGGTCCTGCTGTTCGATGAGCCTACCGCGGCGCTTGACCCGGAAATCACGGCTCAGATCGTCAGCATCATTCGCGAGCTGGCTGAAACCGGCATCACCCAGGTTATCGTCACCCACGAAGTTGAAGTGGCGCGCAAGACGGCCAGCCGGGTGGTGTATATGGAAAATGGCCATATCGTCGAGCAAGGGGATGCCTCCTGCTTCACGCATCCGCAAACTGACGCGTTTAAAAACTATCTTTCACATTGATGTTCTTCGGGGAAATGACGATGAAAAAAGTACTGATAGCCGCCCTGCTCGCAGGCATGAGCCTCTCCGCTTCCGCCGCGCAGACCATTCGTTTCGCCACCGAGGCCTCCTACCCTCCGTTTGAGCTGGTGGACGCCAACAACCAGATCGTCGGTTTCGATGTCGATCTGGCGAACGCGCTGTGTAAAGAGATCGATGCCACTTGTACCTTTACCAACCAGGCCTTTGACAGCCTGATCCCGGGACTGAAATTCCGCCGTTTCGACGCGGTCATGGCCGGGATGGACATCACGCCGGAGCGTGAAAAGCAGGTGCTGTTCTCTACCCCGTATTATGACAACTCGGCGCTGTTCGTCGGTCAGCAGGGTAAGTTCACCAGCATTGACCAGCTGAAGGGCAAAAAAGTGGGCGTGCAGAATGGCACCACCCACCAGAAATTCATCACCGATAAACATCCGGAAATTACTACCGTTCCTTACGACAGCTACCAGAATGCGAAGCTGGACCTGCAGAACGGTCGTATTGACGCGGTCTTTGGCGATACCGCCGTGGTCACCGAATGGCTGAAGAGCAATCCGAAGCTGGCGGCCGTGGGCGACAAAGTGACCGACAAAGCCTATTTCGGCACCGGGCTGGGCATTGCCGTGCGTCAGGGCAACACCGATCTGCAGCAGAAATTTAACGCTGCGCTGGAAAAAGTGAAGAAAGACGGCACTTACCAGACCATCTATAACAAATGGTTCCAGAAGTAAGACTGAATGAACGAAATTTTTCCATTAGCAAGCGCCGCCGGGATGACCGTCGGCCTTGCCGTTTGCGCGCTCGTCATCGGCCTGGTCCTGGCGATGCTCTTTGCGGTACTGGAGTCAGTGAAATGGCGCCCGGTAGCCTGGCTTGCAACCGGCATTGTGACCATCCTGCGCGGACTACCGGAAATTCTGGTGGTGCTGTTTATCTATTTCGGCTCTTCCCAGCTGCTGCTGACGCTCTCTGACGGTTTCACCATCCCGCTCGGGTTCACGCAGATCCCGGTGCAGATGCAGATTGAGAACTTTGACGTCAGTCCGTTCCTCTGCGGGGCGATCGCCCTGTCGCTGCTGTATGCCGCCTACGCCTCGCAAACGCTGCGCGGCGCGCTGAAAGCCGTTCCGCAGGGCCAGTGGGAGTCCGGCCAGGCGCTGGGGCTGTCGAAAGCGGCCATATTCTTCCGTCTGGTGATGCCGCAGATGTGGCGCCATGCTCTGCCTGGCCTCGGTAACCAGTGGCTGGTGCTGCTGAAGGACACCGCGCTGGTGAGCCTGATCAGCGTCAACGATCTGATGTTGCAGACCAAAAGCATCGCCACCCGCACTCAGGAACCCTTTAACTGGTATATCATTGCGGCGGCAATCTATCTCGTCATCACCCTGTTGAGTCAATACATCCTTAAGCGGATTGACCAGCGTGCGACGCGCTTCGAACGGAGACCAGGCTGATGCTCGACTACTTACCCGAACTGCTGAAAGGGCTTCATACCAGCCTGACGCTGACCGTGGCGTCGATTATCGTGGCGCTGATCCTGTCGCTAATTTTTACCATTATCCTGACGCTGAAGACGCCGGGGCTGGTGTGGATAGTCCGCGGCTATATCACCCTGTTTACCGGTACGCCGCTGCTGGTGCAGATCTTCCTGATTTACTACGGCCCCGGACAGTTTCCTTCGCTGCAGGATTATCCGTGGCTGTGGCATCTTATCTCTGAACCGTGGCTGTGCGCTCTGATCGCCCTGTCGCTCAACAGCGCCGCCTACACCACTCAGTTGTTTTATGGCGCCATCCGGGCGATCCCCGACGGGCAATGGCAGTCGTGCAGCGCGCTGGGGATGAGTAAAAAGGATACCCTGGCGATCCTGCTGCCGTATGCCTTTAAGCGTGCGCTGTCGTCCTATTCCAACGAAGTGGTGCTGGTTTTCAAGAGTACCTCTCTGGCCTACACCATCACCCTGATGGAAGTAATGGGCCACGGCCAGCTGCTGTACGGACGCACCTACGACGTGATGGTGTTCGGCGCCGCCGGGATTATCTATCTCATCGTCAACGGACTGCTGACGCTGCTGATGCGCCTGGTGGAACGTAAAGCGCTGGCCTTCGAGCGACGTAACTAGCGCCGGAGCCTTATTGCATAAAAAGCAGACAACAAGACGGACAAGTCTAACACCTGTCCGTCTTTTTTTATGCCATTAAAAATATTTAATCATATTTATTGCATATAAATTCATTTAATGGCATTGTCACTCTATGCCGCAGACACGGCGAATAATCATAAGATTGACAGACGGGAGTTCCACGATGAAAAAGTTAGTTCTGGCTGCACTGCTCACCACGTTCACCTTCGGCGCTGCCGCCGCAGAGAAAATCAGCTTCGGCGTGTCCGCAACCTATCCGCCGTTTGAATCGATGGATGCCAATAATCAGATTGTTGGTTTCGATCTCGACCTGGCCAAAGCGCTGTGCAAACAAATGCAGGCAGAATGTACCTTTACCAACCACGCTTTTGACAGCCTGATCCCGGCACTGAAGTTCAAGAAATATGATGCGGTGATTTCCGGAATGGATATTACGCCGGAACGCAGCAAGCAGGTCGCCTTCACCGACCCGTACTACGCCAACTCGGCGCTGGTGATCGCCAAAAAAGACGCGTTCCATTCCTTCGATGACCTGAAAGGCAAACGGATCGGCATGGAAAACGGCACCACCCACCAGAAATATCTGCAGGATAAACATCCTGAGGTGAAGACCGTCGCCTATGACAGCTACCAGAATGCGATTATCGATCTGAAAAATGGCCGTATCGACGGCGTGTTCGGCGATACCGCAGTGGTCAACGAGTGGCTGAAAACCAACCCGCAGTTGGGCGCAGCCACGCCGAAAGTGACGGATCCGCAATACTTCGGCACCGGACTCGGCATTGCCGTGCGCCCGGATAACAAGGCGCTGCTGGAGAAACTGAACGCCGCGCTGAAAGCGATTAAGGCCGACGGTACCTACCAGAAAATCAGCAACCAATGGTTCCCGGAGTAAATTTTTTGCCGGGTGGCACTGCGCTTACCCGGCCTACTCTTCCCCCGTAGCCGGGTAAGGCGTATCCGCCATCCGGCAATGTCTTAAAGTGGCACGAAGAACCTGAACCGCGCCCCGCTTACCGACTCCACCAGTCTGATACCGCCCCCGTGCAACTCCAGCATTCGTTTCACAATCAGTAGCCCTAACCCGCCGCGATCCTCCCGCGATGCCTGGGTAGACAACGCCGACGGCCGCTGGAACAGATCGTCGCGCAGCGCGGCATCGACGCCCGTTCCGTTGTCGGCCACTTCCACCTGGAGCTGTTGATCCTCCTGCCAGACCGCCAGACGGATCTCCCCGCCGACGGGTGTATGCCGCATCGCGTTATCGAGCAGGTTGGTCACCACCCTCTCAATCATCGACACATCGGCGTTAATCAGCGGCAGCGGTCCCGGCACATCAATACGCAGGTTCACCTCGCGCGTGCGGGCAGTTAATTCAAACTTCTGCGCGACATCGGAGATCAGCTCCCCCATCGCAAAACGCTCACGCTGCGGCTTAATGCTCCCGTGCTCCAGTCGCGCCAGCTCAAACAGCTGCTGCGAGAGATGGCGCACTTTGTTGCCCTGACGCAGGGCGATGGTGAGATATTGCTTGCGCTCCTCGGCACTCAGCCGTTCATCCTTCAGCGTCAGCGTTTCCAGATACCCCAGCAGCGAGGTGAGCGGCGTACGCAAATCATGGGAGATATTGGCCACAAATTCGCGGCGCTGGCGGTCGCTGTCGGCCAGCCGATCCCACTGGCCGGCGATCTGCTGCGCAAGGTCAATAAAGCGATTCTCGAGCACCGCCACCTCGTTACCAGGCAGGGGCTCCGGCGTGCGGGCCGCCAGGGTTTTGATGGCGCTGATGCTGTCCTGGCCGCTCGCCGCGACCTGGGCGGTGAGCTGGCGGACCGGCCGGGTGACCCAGAACCATGCCAGCCCCCCTGTCAGAAGGCCAAACAGGGCCACCAGCAGCAGCGTCCACAGAACAATGCTCCACAGCGTTTTTTGCCAGGCGTCGGCCGCCAGCTGATTAAAGGTCTCTCCCTGCAAAATGATATACAGGTAGCCGCGCAGCTGCCCGTCGACGCGCAGCGGAGCGGCGCTGAAGACTTTTCGTCCGTCGAGACTACGTGGATCGTCGCCATACACCGGCGACGCACTGCCGGTGAGAAAAGCCTGCACTGGCGCCATATCGATACGCTGGCGCTGGATATGTCCCGGCGGCGCCGCATCGGCCAGCAGGTCGCCATCCGGCGACAGCAGATAGAGCTCCACGCTGGGGTTAAAGGTCATCAGGCGGTCGAACAACGACTTCAGGGTTTGCCGGTTGACCCCGCCGTGGGCGTCCAGCAGCGGCTCGCGGGCGACAATCTGCTGAGCCAGCCCGGCGGAGAGGCGCTGCACCATGGCGTTGCCATACTGCGCGCTGCTGTGTAACTGAACAGCGCATACCGCCGCCGCGCACAGCATCAGCAGGGAGACCACCACCAGCGCCAACCGCTGGCTGAGGCTCAGGCGGCGGATCACGGGGCGACCTCTTGCGACATCGGGGCGAATTTATAGCCTTTACCCCAGACGGTAAGAATAATGTCCGGCTCCGCCGGGTCACGTTCGATTTTGCTGCGCAGGCGGTTGATATGGGTATTAACCGTGTGCTCATAGCCCTCGTGCTGATATCCCCAGACCTGCTCCAGCAGCGCCAGCCGCGAAAACACCTCACCGGGATGGCGGGCGAAGTAATAGAGCAGATCGAATTCGCGCGGCGTCAGGTCCACCACCTCGCCGCGCAGCTTCACTTCGCGCGACAGCGGATCGATGCTCAGGCCATGGCAGGACAGGCGCCCGGCGTCCATCAGCAGGTTCTGCCCCATCGCCTCCTGGCGACGAAACAGCGCTTTGACGCGGGCGATAAGCTCCAGCAGTGAAAAGGGCTTCGCCAGATAATCATCGGCGCCCATCTCCAGGCCCAGCACGCGGTGCATTTCGCTGGTGCGAGCGCTGATGATAATTACTGGCAGGTAACGGGTCATCTGACGGATACGCCGGCAGATCTCCAGGCCATCGACGCCAGGCAGCATCAAATCAAGGATCACCGCATCCCAGACCTGCTTTTCCAGCTGGACAAGGGCCTGGTCGCCGTCGGCTTCATGCACAATCTGATAGCCCTCATCCTGAAGATTGAGCCGCAGCAGCGTGGCAATATCCTCGTCATCTTCCACCAGCAGAATGGTTTTGGCCATTAGATTCCCCCCACCAATAACAAAACATGCAGCGCCAAGCTTACCTGATTTCAGCGGCGCAAAGCCTTCACATTTTGTTTAAACTTCGCGGACCAGCAGGGTCAGCACTTCGTAGTGCGCGGTGTGAGGGAACATATCAAACAGCTGGACCCGCTCGACGCGATAGCCGCGAAGACGGGCAATATCGGTCGCCATGGTGCGAGCGTTACAGCTGGAATAGATGATATAGGGCGGTGCCATGCGGCTTAAATAGTCGCACAGTTCGGCGCCAATGCCGCGGCGCGGCGGGTTGACCAACACCAGCTGCGGGATATCCGCTTCATGAGTGGCGAACTGCGTCGAGTCCAGCGCCTGAAAATGCAGATTGCTGAGCCCCAGCTGCGCGGCTGACTGTCTGGCGCAGGCGATCGCTTCCGGGGCAATCTCGATACCGGTCAGGCGCATCGCCGGCGTCGCGCAGTGCAGGCCAAATCCCCCGACGCCGCAAAACAGATCCCACATATGCTGGACCGGCAGCGCGCGCACCCAGTCGCGGGCGGTGGCATACAGCCGACTGGCTACCGCCGGGTTGGTCTGAAAGAAACTTTGCGGGCGGATCCACAGCGGCACCTCGTTAAAGACCTCCCCCAGCGCCTGCTGTTCGGTGAAGAAGATCTCCTGCTCGCCTTCCATGATTGCCATATGCACCGGCTGGATATTCGCCGTGATCACCTTGAGCTGCGGGAGCTGCGCCTGCAGCCACGGCAGCGCGGCGCGCAGCTGAGCCAGCTTGGCCTCTGAGCGCAGTACGAAGCGCAGCATCATCTCCCCCTGCTGGCTGGCGGTTAGCAGCAGATATTTCAGCTCCCCGCGCTTGCGCGCGACGTTATAGGGGGTTAACCCGGCGCGGGCGATAAAGGGCTTCAGGACGGCAAACACCGGCGCAAACGATGAAGGATAGAGCGGGCAGTCGGTGAGATCCACCGGGGTGCCATCGCGATGCAGCATCCCCAGCAGCGGACGCTCAACGCTGCCGCTGACCACCATCTTGGCCTTGTTACGAAAGGCCGTCTCTGGCCCGCTGACCGGCTCGCCCCAGGCAGCGACCGGGATCGCCGCCAGCAGCGTGCGCAGATCGGCCATTTTATCGGCGAGCTGTTGCGGGACCGGCCGCTCCAGCCATTGACAGGAGCGGCAGCGGCCGGCGTCGTAGAGTGCGCAATGCATAATTGACCTTCAAAAATCCAGGGGCGGGGATTGTATCACCGTTATTGCAGGCGGAAAAACCGACGGCAGTTCGCCGGCACAAACAGCAGCGTCAGAACCAGCAGATCCGGCAGTTTTTGCATCACCAGCGAGTGGAAGATCTCCCGTTTGGATTCGCCGGGAATGCTGAACAGTTCCGGATACCCGTAGCCCAGCGACGCCGCCCACAGGTAGCCGGCGGCGATAATCTGCGTCAGCAGATAGACCCAGCGCGCCCAGTTGCGCCCTTTCACCAGCGAGAAGGCGCACCAGATTTCGACAAATACCAGCGCCAGGCTGCCGAGGAAGACCAGCGTCAGGTTCCAGGTCTGGACGCTGCGGTGTATGAATTCGTTCAGCCCCTGCAGACCCAACAGATTGAGGATCATCAGCAGGTCCAGAGCGCGGATCAAAATAATAGCAAAGGCCGCCACCTGCACCAGCGCAGGGACGTTAAGGCGGGCATGCGATGAGCGAGTTTTCGTAAACAATCCCAACGTAATGTCTTCCATGAAAACGGCGCCACAGGGTGGCGCCGACCGGAGGCTGCTGTACCGATTTTAGGTGGTTCAGCCTTGTCTTGCACGCTGGATATCGCGCACTCGCTGCTTTTCTGCGCGGGCCATCAAATACCAGGCGATAAAACCAACAATACCGACCACGCCAAGGATGAGCGTCGCCAGGGCGTTAATCTCCGGGTTGACCCCCATACGCACGCTGGAGAAGACCAGCATCGGTAACGTCGTGGCCCCGGGACCGGAGACAAAGCTGGCGATCACCAGGTCATCCAGCGACAGCGTGAACGCCAGCAGCCAGCCGGAGATCACCGCTGGCATAATCATCGGCAGCGTGATGACGAAAAAGACCTTCAGCGGCGCGGCGCCCAGATCCATCGCCGCCTCTTCGATCGAGTGGTCCAGTTCACGCAGCCGCGAGGAGATCACCACCGCCACATAGGCGGTACAGAAGGTGACGTGCGCCAGCCAGATGGTCAACATCCCGCGATCCGACGGCCAGCCAATGGCATGTCCCAGCGCCACGAAAAGCAGCAGCAGCGAGAGACCGGTGATCACGTCCGGCATAACCAGCGGCGCGGTGATCATAAATGCGAAGCCATTAGACCCGCGAAAGCGTCCAAAGCGCACCATCACCACCGCGGCGATGGTACCGAGGATCGCCGCCGCCGTCGCCGCGCAGGCGGCGATGGTCAGGCTCAGCCCTACCGCGCTCATCATCGCATCATCGTGGAACAGTTCGCTATACCAGCGCGTCGACCACCCGGCCCAGACCGTTACCAGCTTCGAGCTGTTGAACGAGTAGATCACCAGCATCAGCATCGGGGCATAGAGGAAGGTGAACCCAAGCACGAGGATCAGAATGCGCCACGGCGAGCGTACTACCGGCAAGTCGTTCATCCCTGCTCTCCCATCTGTTTTTGCTGGTGCTTGTGGAACCACATGATCGGCACGATCAGCAGCAGCAGCATGACAATCGCCACCGCCGAGGCGACCGGCCAGTCGCGGTTGTTAAAGAACTCCTGCCACAGCACGCGGCCAATCATAATGCTGTCCGGCCCGCCCAGCAGTTCCGGGATCACGAACTCCCCCACCGCCGGGATAAACACCAGCATCGAACCGGCGATAATGCCGCCTTTGGTGAGCGGGACGATCACCTGGAAGAAGGTCTTCAGCGGCCGGGCGCCGAGATCCAGCGAGGCCTCCACCAGCGAATAGTCGATGCGGGTCAGCGCGGTGTAGATCGGCAGCACCATAAACGGCAGATAGGCATACACAATACCGATATACACCGCCAGGTTGGTGTGCAGGATCTCCAGCGGTTGATCGATAACCCCTAACCACAGCAGGAAGTTATTCAACACGCCGTTGCTTTTCAGCAGCCCCATCCAGGCATAAACGCGGATTAAGAATGACGTCCACGACGGCAGGATCACCAGCAGCAGAAGAATATTGCGCGTCGACGGCTTGCTGTGCGCCACCGCCCAGGCCAGCGGATAGCCCAGCAGCAGGCAGCAGATCGTCGATATGCCCGCCACCTGCAGCGACTGGAGATAAGCTTCGAAATAGAGCGGATCGTCAGTCAACTGCAGGAAGTTGGCAAAGTTGAGGGTCAGCGTCAGCTGGCCATCCGCCCACTCCATCAGCTCGGTGTAGGGAGGGATCGCCCGCGCCATCTCGGCAAGACTTATCTTGAACACGATCAGGAACGGCAGCATGAACAACAGGATCAGCCACAGATAGGGCAGCGCAATCACCAGCTTGCGGCCATGCGCCATCTGCAGGCGCGCCGCCCACAGCCCGAAGCCGCCCGGTTTTTTCGCCCCTGACGGGGATTCAACGGTACTCATCGCCCTCTCCTTACACCGTCAGCACTACGCAGCTATCCGCATCCCAGCATAAACGCACCTCGTCACCCCAGGTGGGCGTTCCTTTCCGATGGCGGTGTTCATTCTGCAACTGGGCGCTGATCATCTGCCCGCTTTGCAGGCGCACATGATAAATAGAGAGATCCCCGAGATAGGCGATATGAATCACCTCGCCGACGGCAAAATTGTAGCCGTCCGCCGGTGGTTCATCGCACAGCATGATCTTCTCCGGGCGCAGCGCCACCCAGACCGGCACGTTGTCCACCACCGACGCGTCGGGGTCGACCTTCAGCGGGTGCACCAGTCCTGGCGAACTCAACACCAGGCCATCCTCCAGACGCTCCTTCACCAGCCCTTCAAAGACGTTCACCGAGCCGATGAACTCGGCGCTATAGCGGGTGGTCGGGTGCTCGTAAATCTCTTCCGGTTCGCCAATCTGCACAAACTTGCCGCGGTTCATGATGGCGATACGGCCCGCCATGGTCATCGCCTCTTCCTGGTCGTGAGTCACCATCACGCAGGTCACGCCAACGCGTTCGAGAATATCCACTACCTCCAGCTGCATGCGATCGCGCAGCTTTTTGTCCAGCGCGCCCATCGGCTCATCGAGTAGCAGCAGCTTCGGCCGTTTCGCCAGGCTACGCGCCAGCGCGACGCGCTGGCGCTGGCCGCCAGAGAGCTGGTGCGGCTTGCGTTTGGCATATTCCTGCATATGCACCAGAGCCAGCATCTCCTGCACCCGGGCGGTGATTTCCGCCTTAGGCAGACGATCCTGCTTCAGACCGAAGGCGATATTCTGCTCAACGGTCATATGGGGAAACAGGGCGTAGGACTGGAACATCATATTGATAGGCCGCTGATAGGGCGGCACGCGCGCCAGATCCACGCCGTCGAGCATAATCTGCCCGGCGGTCGGTTGTTCAAAGCCCGCCAGCATACGCAGCAGGGTCGATTTCCCGCAGCCTGATGCGCCCAGCAGAGCAAAAATTTCGCCTTTATAGATAGTGAGACTGACGTCGTCGACCGCGTGCTGGCCATCGAACGACTTGGTTAAGTTACGGATTTCCAGTAGCGGGGTCAGCGCTTTGGGGGCTTTCGCCTGTGGGCGGGGCATTACGTCGTTCAATCGGGTGCTCTCCGGCAAAAAAACGATCACCATATGGTCCGGTGCCATACTTCGTGCTTAACAGTGCAATTGCACCATCCTGGTGCTTCTGCTCGCCGGGCGCGCTGCCATTTCCCGGCGAGTGCAGATCTGATTCGGCCCGTGTTCGACGGGCCGTCAGAGATTATTTGCCGCTCTTCACTTTGGTCCACGCGCGAGTGCGCACGCGGTCAATCTTCGGATCCTGCACCTTCAGCGTGAACAGTTTGGCGAACACATCCGCTGGCGGATAAATCGCCGGGTTGTTACGGATCGTCTCGCTGACCAGCGGTGTGGAGGCCTTGTTGCCGTTGGCGTAGAACACCTGGTCGCTGATTTTAGCGATCACATCCGGGCGCATCAGATAGTTAAGGAACTGATAGGCTTCATCTTTATTCTTGGCGTCGGCCGGCATGGCAAAGACATCAAAGAACGCCAGCGCGCCTTCTTTCGGAATAAAGTAGGAGACGTTAACGCCGTTCTTCGCCTCTTTCGCGCGGTTGGCCGCCTGCCAGACATCCCCTGCCCAGCCGATCGCCACGCAGATGTCGCCGTTGGCAAGGTCATTAATATATTGCGAAGAGTGGAAGTAGCGAATGTTCGGCCGCAGCTTCAGCAGCAGATCGGTCGCCGGGCCGGTGTAATCATCCGCTTTGCTGCTGTTCGGATCCTTGCCGAGGTAGTTCAGCACGGTGGCGAAAATCTCTTCCGGCGCGTCGAGGAAGGAGACGCCGCAGCTTTTCAGTTTTTCAAGGTTCTCCGGCTTCAGCACCAGATCCCAGCTGTCCACCGGCGCATCTTTACCGAGGACGGCTTTCACCTTATCCACGTTGTAGCCAATGCCCGTCGTCGCCCACAGGTAAGGCATGGCGTATTTATTCTCAGGGTCATGCTTGGCGACCAGCTTCAACACTTCGGGATCAAGGTTCTTCCAGTTGGGCAGCTTGCTCTTGTCCAGCGGCTGGAACACGCCCGCCGCCAGCTGGCGCTCAAGGAAGCTTGCCGACGGTACCACCAGGTCGAAACCGGTGCTGCCGGCCATTAATTTGCCTTCCAGTACTTCGTTGGAATCAAAAACGTCATACACGACTTTAATCCCGGTCTCTTTTTCAAAATTCGCTACCGTGTCCGGCGCAATATAATCAGACCAGTTATAAACATGCAGGGTTTTTTGTTCGGCGGCGAGCGAACCGGCAGAGACGGCCATCAGCGCACCCGTAACCAGACCTGTTAACCATTTTTTACCAAAGGCGGTCATATCTCTTATCCTTCTCAACGCCCGTTAATTTACGGGCTCAAATATACGCATTTCAACGCATGCAAGAATCATGCATATTTTTTCATTGCCTGAGAAAAGGAGAGCGGATCTCTCCCGGAGTGGTTGCTCGCAACTGGAAGCATCGCCAGAATAACTGTAGCCAGAATAAGAGGCTATAGCCCAGGTAAAAAAACGCCTTTTATCAAATTTTTATGCAATAACGGTCTACGTGATAAGCCAAAACGGCCTGAATGGCGGTGAATAATGCTTTAAGAAAAGGGTAAACGCAGAATAAAAGCGGGTAATACGCAGCCGCTGCGGTAGTGGCTGCGCTAATTTTAGGCAGGTTTAGTGAAGAAAATGGTATTGCACGTTTTCCGCCGCGGGCTCTTCTTCTTCGCCTTTGTACAGCAGCTGGTTGGCGCCGGCTTCGAGGATCACCATTGAGATCTGCTCTTCGCTTTGGCGGAAGAACCAGGCGAACTGCTCCATGGTCACCCCCGGGCCGATAGACAACGACTGACAGACCACCAGCTTGGGCAAGTTATCGTCCTGAATGTCGATAAACGCCTTCACAGTTAACGAACTGGCGTTGATAGCCGAGAGATCCGCCGACAGCGCCAGCAGAGCGGACGGCTTCACCTCCGCGAGGGCGGAAAAGAGCACCACGTTGTCTACCAGGTCAATTTTGGCATCAAAAATACCGTCGAAATTCTGCATATGCGGCAGATGCAATGCCTGGCAGGAATCGCACTCAAAAAAGCTGATGCCGATCTCATCCAGCCAGCGGCGTAGCGTATCCAGACCTGGAACGACCAGTGAATCCATAGTGCCTGTGACCCCTTACAATGAAAAAACGACGCCATAGCTTACGCAAAAAAAGCGCCGCATACCATGACAGACTTGCATCCAGCGGCTAGCCGCCTATTTTCAAACAGAATTCCGGCGTCGCCTGGCGCTCGATCCAGGCGATCATCCGGCTGGCGATGTCCACGCCGGTGGTGGTTTCCACCCCTTCCAGCCCCGGCGAGGCATTCACCTCCATCACCAGCGGCCCGCGGGTGGCGCGTAAAATATCGACACCGGCGACATCGAGCCCAAGGGTTTGCGTCGCCTTGATGGCAATCGCCCGCTCCTCGTCGCTAATCTGCGCCACCGTGGCCATGCCGCCGCGGTGCAGGTTAGAACGAAAGTCGCCCTCTTTAGCCCGCCGTTCGATCGCCGCCACCACCTCATTGCCGACCACCAGGCAGCGAATATCGCAGCCTTTCGCCTCGGCAATATATTCCTGCACCAGAATATGCGCATTCAGCCCGCGAAAGGCGTCGATCACGCTCTCCGCCGCCTGACGGGTCTCCGCCAGCACCACGCCGATCCCCTGGGTGCCTTCCACCAGCTTCACCACCAGCGGCGCCCCGCCCACCATGGCGATCAGGTCGCTGGTGTCATCGGGGGAGTGAGCGATGCCGGTCAGCGGTAAATCGATACCCTGGCGCGCCAGCAGCTGCAGCGAGCGCAGCTTATCGCGAGCGCGGGTGATGGCGACCGACTCATTCAGCGGATAGCTTCCCAATAGTTCAAACTGACGCAAAGCCGCGGTGCCATAGTAGGTGATCGCCGAGCCAATCCGCGGGATCACCGCATCAAAATGCGGTAGCTGACGCCCTTTGTAGTGGATGGACGATGCCACCGGACTGACATTCATATAACAGGAAAGCGGATCGAGGATCTCGACCTGATGCCCGCGCTGTTGCGCCGCTTCGCGCAGGCGTCGACATGAATAAAGCGTTCCATCCCGGGATAATATGGCAATTTTCATCCTGCACCTCTGCAAAAAGACCCGCTCTGGCGGGCCTCAGCTATCGAACACACTTTCACCTTTCCTGCGGCCGGCGGCGGAGATCACCTGGCCGGAGCAGCAGTGTACACGTAATCAGCGTGTTGCCCACCCCTGCTTATGCAGATAGTCGAGAATAAACGGACGACTCTCTTTCACGATAGTGCGACGGATATGATCGCTCCAGGTATCGCGGCGGGCGTTGCTGCCGCGCGACAGATAATAGTGCGCCAGCTGGTCGTCATAGTCCGCCAGCAGCGCGTTATCCAGCGGCTGATAGCGGTTCTCATGCACCAGCATGGCGGCCGGCATCCGCGGCTTGATGTCCGGGTTATCCGCCGGCCAGCCAAGGCAAAGACCGAACAGCGGCAGGACGTGCTGCGGCAGCGCCAGCAGCTCAGTCACCGCCTCGATGCTATTACGCAACCCGCCGATATAGACGCCGCCCAGCCCGAGGGACTCGGCGGCAATCAGCGCGTTTTGCGCCAGCAGCGCCGTATCGACGACGCCGATCAGCAGCTGTTCAGCCAGCCCCAGCTGCGCCTGTGGGCAAATCTGCAGGTGGCGGTTAAAGTCGGCGCAGAAAACCCAAAACTCCGCCGCCTGGGCGACGTGCTGCTGGCCGCCGGTCAGCGGGACCAGTTGCTCACGCAGCGCGGGGTCGGTAATACGGATGATGGAGGTGCACTGTAAAAAACTCGAGGTAGATGCCGCTTGCGCGCTGGCGATAATCTCTGCGCGCTGTTCGTCGCTCACGGGGGCATCGGTGAAGTGGCGGATGGAACGATGGCTGCGCAGCAGCTCAATGGTCGGCGTCATTACGTTTTTCTCTGTCAGACAAGGATTCAGGCTTTGGAGAGTGCGTTAACTGCGGGGCCACGATCTGCGCCATCCGCCACATAACGACGATGGCGGCGGGGATCATCAGCACGATCCCGGCAAAGAGCATCACCAGCGCCGCGGTCGGGCTGGCAATGGGCGCAGGCAGCTGGACATACTGGTTAAGCGAGAGCCAGGCGAGGGTTAACAGCCCCATCCCGAGGATCTCAACCAGCAGAATGCTTTTCGGCAACGGGGCAAATTTTCGCATCACACCTCTCCGGTTGATAAGCGCGGCGCATCAGACAATCTCACTACGCCGCCGGGTCAGTATACGGGTTTTGATAGTACGACATTTATCAAACATAGCCGTAAACCATCGAAGCAAAAGGCAGAACCTTCTTTCCCTCACCGGTCAATGCAGGCATCATAAGCGCCATTCGCCATCCGGCTGAGGTTTAAGGAGAGAAGCAATGTTTACCGTTATTTTTGGTCGTCCAGGCTGCCCTTACTGCGTTCGCGCCAAAGAGCTGGCAGAAAAACTGACCAACGAGCGTGATGACTTTAACTACCGTTACGTGGATATTCACGCCGAAGGCATCAGCAAAGCTGACCTGGAAAAGACCGTCGGCAAACCGGTTGAAACCGTGCCGCAGATCTTCGTCGACCAGAAACACATCGGCGGTTGCACCGATTTCGAAGCCTGGGCGAAAGAGAACCTTGGCCTGTTTGCCTGAGTCAATTTATTTGCTCGATGAGTGACTGCGCCAGGTATCAAGCCAGGCGCAGATAAACAAAAAGCACAACGCCCCGAGTGCGCACCAGAACACCGCGCTCAGTACCCACGCCATCTCCTGCCAGAACGTTCTGTGCGTCACGAAGAACAGCCGCATCGTCACCATACAGACCGGCGCCGCCAGCATCGCACCCAGCAAAGGACGCAGTACCCGCTGTCCGGGAGAGAGGCAGCTCGCCGCCGCCCCTGGCAGCAAAAAGAAGAGCAGGCCCAGCTCCGGGTTGCCGCTGGCGCGAAAGGCCCCTTTCATATGTAATAGCAGCGATAAGCACACCACAATGAACAGAACGAAGCCGCAGATAATACCGGCCCAACTACGCTCAGACTTCACCGTATCCTCCTGATGTTGCCTCTAACTCACGTCCACGTCGCCCAGTCAGATAAAGCATTTCGGCAATCCATGCCAATAACTCCCCAACCAGCCTAAAAACGATTGTCACTAGCCGCCGCATCCAGGAAGGATTAAACTAGCGGGTATATTTTTGCTGGTTATAACAGGGTGCCAGAATAGGTTCGCCACAACGCGAACGCCTGAGCAACCTTAGACCAAATAACCATTTCCTTCAACAACTTACTAGTAAATGAGAAGTTGGCTTTCGTGAATATAAACGTCGCAGATTTGTTAAACGGGAATTACATCCTGTTATTATTCGTTGTACTTGCATTAGGACTATGCCTGGGAAAACTGCGTCTCGGCTCAGTACAACTTGGTAATTCCATTGGCGTTTTAGTCGTTTCTCTCTTATTAGGTCAGCAGCATTTCGCGATTAACACTGATGCCCTTAATCTCGGCTTTATGCTGTTTATTTTTTGCGTCGGCGTGGAAGCCGGACCCAACTTTTTTTCCATTTTTTTCCGCGACGGCAAAAACTACCTGATGCTGGCGCTGGTGATGGTCGGCAGCGCGATGCTGATCGCCACCGTGCTGGGCAAAGTGTTCGGCTGGGATATTGGTCTTACCGCCGGTATGCTGGCGGGCGCCATGACCTCCACCCCGGTGCTGGTGGGCGCGGGCGACACCCTGCGCCATTTCGGCCTGCCCAGCGATCAGCTGGCGCAGTCGCTTGACCATCTGAGCCTCGGCTATGCCCTGACCTACCTGGTCGGCCTGGTGAGTCTGATCGTCGGCGCCCGCTATATGCCCAAGCTGCAGCATCAGGATCTGCAGACCAGCGCCCAGCAAATCGCCCGCGAGCGCGGCCTCGATACCGATTCAAAACGTAAAGTTTACCTGCCGGTGATCCGCGCCTATCGCGTCGGCCCGGAGCTGGTGGCCTGGGCGGATGGCAAAAATCTGCGCGAGCTGGGTATTTATCGCCAGACCGGCTGCTATATCGAACGCATCCGCCGCAACGGCATTCTGGCCAACCCGGACGGCGACGCGGTGCTGCAGATGGGCGACGATATTGCGCTGGTGGGTTATCCGGACGCGCACGCTCGCCTCGACCCGAGCTTCCGTAACGGCAAGGAGGTATTCGACCGCGATCTGCTCGACATGCGCATCGTCACCGAAGAGATTGTGGTCAAAAACCACAACGCCGTCGGCCGCCGCCTGGCGCAGCTGAAGCTCACCGACCACGGCTGCTTCTTAAACCGGGTTATTCGCAGCCAGATTGAAATGCCTATCGACGACAACGTGGTACTGAACAAAGGCGACGTACTGCAGGTCAGCGGCGACGCCCGCCGTGTGAAAACCGTGGCCGACCGCATCGGCTTCATCTCCATTCACAGCCAGGTGACCGACCTGCTGGCCTTCTGCGCCTTCTTTATCGTCGGCCTGATGATCGGCATGATCACCTTCCAGTTCAGCTCTTTTAGCTTCGGCATCGGCAACGCCGCCGGCCTGCTGTTCGCCGGCATTATGCTTGGCTTCCTGCGCGCCAACCACCCAACCTTCGGCTATATCCCGCAGGGGGCGCTGAACATGGTGAAAGAGTTTGGCCTGATGGTGTTTATGGCCGGGGTCGGACTCAGCGCCGGGGCCGGGATCAATAACGGTCTGGGCGCCGTCGGCGGTCAGATGCTGGCGGCAGGGCTTATTGTCAGCCTGTTGCCGGTGGTGATCTGCTTCCTGTTCGGCGCCTATGTGCTGCGCATGAACCGGGCAATGCTGTTTGGCGCCATGATGGGCGCCCGCACCTGCGCCCCGGCAATGGAGATCATCAGCGATACCGCGCGCAGCAACATTCCGGCGCTCGGCTACGCAGGCACCTACGCCATCGCCAACGTGCTGCTTACCCTTGCCGGGACGCTCATCGTGATCATCTGGCCAGGGCTACAATAAATTTTTGAGAAAAAAGCCGTCACAGGCAGAACTTTTTCTCAGGGCATCAGTCATAAGTAATGCCACTGCTTTTCTTTGATGTCCCCATTTTGTGGAGCCCATCAACCCCGCCACTTCGGTTCAAGGTTGATGGGTTTTTTGTTGCCTGAATTTATCCCTCACGCATGTCTCGCACCGCCTCAGCGCCCCTCTTCCTGCGCCCTCTCCCCCGCCAGCTGCCCAACCAGCAGCCGGATTGCCGCCTTCGACAGCGGCGCGCGGTCGGTGACAAAGTGCAAAGTCATTCCTTCAATAAAGGCGTCGAGGCCGCGGGCGGTATCGGGGGCGAACCATTGCTCCAGCGTCTGCTGGCTGCGCCGCATCCAGTTCTGCATCACCCCCTTTAGCGCCGGCTGGCTGCTGCAGAACGCGTACAGCTGATACATCAGCTCCATATTGCGCGCCGTGGTCACCTGGGCGCTGAAGATCAGCTCCGCGATGGCATCGCAGGCTTGTTCCCGGTTCGTTACCCCGGCAAAGCATTGCTGATACTGCGCCGACATCTCGGCGGTAAACAGGCTGAACGCCTCCTCGACCAGCGCCTCGATGCCGCTGAAATAATAGGTCAACGACCCCAGCGGCACATTCGCGCAGAGGGCGATTTTGCGGTGCGTCACTGCCTGGACGCCGTGCGCCGCGATGGTGTCCAGCGTCGCTTGCAGGATGCGCTCACGGCGCTGCGGATCGTTCGGTCTACGGGCCATAATTTTCCTCTTCCGGTTTATGTACAAATGTACACATGCTTGCTACTGTTGTCTTCACTCTTCTCCTTTAAGGCGTTTACGGATGACGACGCAAACCTCGCGCAGAGCGCTCCAGCTTCGGCTGTGGGCGCTGTTTATGTTCTTTTTCATCCCCGGCTTATTAATGGCCTCCTGGGCTACCCGCACGCCGGCGATCCGCGATCAGCTGATGCTTTCTACGGCAGAAATGGGCGTGGTGCTGTTTGGTCTGTCGGTGGGGTCGATGAGCGGTATTCTCTGCTCGGCGTGGCTGGTGAAGCGCTTTGGTACCCGCAAGGTCATCCGCGCCACCATGTCCTTCGCCGTACTCGGCATGCTGGTGCTCAGCCTGGCCCTTTGGGTCTCTTCCGCCCCGCTGTTCGCCTTCGGCCTGGCCATCTTTGGCGCCAGCTTTGGCTCCGCCGAAGTCGCTATTAACGTCGAAGGCGCGGCCATCGAGCGAGAGATGAATAAAACGGTGCTGCCGATGATGCATGGCTTTTACAGCTTTGGCACCCTGTTCGGCGCCGGGGTGGGCATGGCAGTGACCGGATTCGGCCTGCCTGCCGCCCCGCATATCCTGGCGGCCGCGCTGGTGGCTATTCTGCCCATCGCCATTGCCATCCGCGCCATTCCCGATGGCACCGGTAAAAACGCCGCCGAAGCCGCCCACGGTGAGGCGAAAGGTCTGCCGGTATGGCGCGACGCGCAGTTGCTGCTGATCGGGGTCATCGTCCTGGCGATGGCCTTTGCCGAAGGCTCGGCCAACGACTGGCTGCCGCTGCTGATGGTGGACGGCCACGGCTTTAGCCCCACCTCCGGCTCGCTGATCTATGCCGGCTTCACCCTCGGCATGACGCTGGGCCGCTTTACCGGCGGCTGGTTTATCGATCGCTACAGCCGGGTGACGGTGGTCCGCGGCAGCGCGGTGATGGGCACCCTGGGTATTGGCCTGATCATCTTCGTCGATAACCCCTGGGTGGCGGGCATCTCGGTACTGCTGTGGGGCATCGGCGCCTCGCTCGGCTTCCCGCTGACCATCTCCGCCGCCAGCGATACCGGGCCGGACGCGCCCAAGCGTGTCAGCGTGGTGGCGATCACCGGTTATCTTGCTTTCCTCGTCGGGCCGCCGCTGCTGGGCTTCCTCGGCGAACACTTCGGCCTGCGCAGCGCCATGATGGTGGTGCTGGGTCTGGTCATGGTGGCGGCACTGGTCGCCCGCGCGGTGGCTAAGCCACAATCTGAACCCGTTATGGAGAACAGCTAATGAGCATCAAACTGATTGCGGTGGATATGGACGGCACCTTTTTAAGCGATGCCAAAACTTACAACCGGCCGCGCTTCCTCGCCCAGTACCAGCGAATGCGTGAACAGAATATTCGCTTCGTGGTCGCCAGCGGCAACCAGTATTATCAGTTGATCTCCTTTTTCCCGGAGATCGCCCATCAGATCGCCTTTGTGGCGGAAAACGGCGGCTGGGTGGTGAGCGGCAATGAAGACGTCTTCAACTGCCAGCTGCCGCTCCACCATTTCAACGCCGTGGTCGATCATCTGCAGACCCTGCCGAATATCGAAATCATCGCCTGCGGGAAGCGCAGCGCCTACACTCTCAACCGCTATAACGACGCGCTGAAGAATGTGGCGGCGAAGTATTATCACCGCCTCGAACTGGTGGATGATTTTAACCACCTTGATGACGCGATCCTCAAATTTGGTCTCAACGTACCGGACAGCCTGATCCCGGAAATTCAGCCGAAGCTGCACGCGGCGCTGGGGGATATGGTCACCGCGGTGGCCACCGGCTACGGCAGTATTGACTTAATTATGCCTGGGGTGCACAAAGCCAACGGCTTGCGCATTTTGCAGCAGCGCTGGGGCATTGAGGATCATGAGGTGGTGGCGTTCGGCGATAGCGGCAATGATATCGAGATGCTGCAGCACGCCGGATTTGGCTTTGCCATGGCCAACGCCCGGGAAGACGTCAAAGCCGTCGCCAGCCATCACGCGCCGCACAACAACGAAGAAGGCGTGCTGCAGATTATTGATAAGGTGTTAAATCGCGAAGCGCCGTTCGCCTGATAAGACCCCGGATGCCTTTGTGCATCCGGGTTTGCCACCGGTTACGCCTGCTGCGAATTGCCGACGCTTTTATCTTTCAGGAAGTAGATCATCAGCCCCAGCCACAGTACTCCGCCCAGCAGGTTAAACAGGCTGAACAAGCCGTTGCCCCCCAGCTCATAAGCATGTTTGCTGAGCTCAATGCCGACGGTGAAGATCAGCATCTGCAGCATTCCCATCGCCGCCGAGACCGTGCCTTTGCTCATCTCGCTGGCGAACAGCGTTAAGCGCACGAGCCCGGCATTCGCGAGGCCAATTCCGAAGGCGTAAAAGCTCAGGCCGGCGGTCATCCACAGATAAGCGTGGGAAGAGACCACGGTCGCCGCCGCGGAGAGGATCAGACCAAACATGATCGGCCAGCCGCCCATGATAATCAGCGAGCGCACGGTACGGCGCGAAGTCAGGCGCGCCAGCACCAGGTTACCGGCAATCAGCGCGCCGAAAATCGGCACCTGCAGCATGCCATACTCATAGCTGGTGGCCTGTTCGCCGCTGATAATAATCACCGGCGACTGGGCAATCCACGCCAGCAACGGCAGGCTGACAAAGCCTGTCGCCAGCGCGCCGGCGACGAAGCGCAGGTTTTTCAGCACCAGACGATAGTCACGACCCAGCTCTTTGACCGACAGCTTTTCGCCCAACCGCGTCGCGGTTTCCGGCATCGCCCGCTGCAGCCCGACGAACGAGATGCCCGCCAGCACGGCGAACAGGACGAACATCATCTCCCACGGCAGCACGTGCACCCAGGCGGCGCCCACCAGCGGCCCCAGCAGCGGAGCAATCAGCGCCACGTTGGCCATCAGGGCGGTGATTTTGATACACACCGCCTCCTCAAAAGACTCCTGGATCGCCGCATAGCCTACCGCGCCGATAAAGCACAGGCTGATCCCCTGCAGGAAGCGCAGCAGGGTAAACTGCTCAATGGTCTGCGCCAGCAGCGTCGCCAGACAGGTGACGATAAACCACACCACCCCGGTCAACATCACCGGGCGGCGGCCAATACGGTCCGACAGCGGCCCCAGCAGCCACTGTAAAAACATGCCGCCGGCCAGATAGGCGGTCATCGAGGTAGGTACCCATTCGTTGCCCACCTGAAACTCCTGAACCACGGCCAGCATACCCGGCTGGATCATATCGTTGCCGATATAGGTGGAAAACTCGTACAGCACCAGACATAGCGGGAACAGCAACGCCTGCCTTCCGAGGCGGCGGCCTGAAAGCGAATAATTTTGCATGAAATCTCTTATCTATCAAAAATCGCGCAAAGTGTAATGAAACTCCCGGCGCGGAGATAGTGAATTGTGGGTGACACCGCACAATATTGCGAATTGCGCGCGCCCCTCCAGACTCTCCCCCTGCTATTCAGCCTGCGTATATATTCCGTTTATGTTTCAGCAATGTGACAAACGATATACTGGCGCTTTTCAGGCGGTTAGCATTGAAATCCATTTGCAAGATTTCTTAACAACCTGATCTTTAAGACAATGCTGCTTTATCTCCACACCGCTTTTTTTTAGGGTAGGCGGCTTATTTGCTATCGGACCAACGAGCCTGGAAGTCTATGCTGGAAAATATTAACTACGCGCTGTTCGCCCTGATCAACGCGACGCCGGCCTCGCCGCAGTGGGCCATTGAGGTGGCGATCCTGATCGCCAAAGATCTGATTCTGATCGTGCCCTTGCTGGTAGTGACATTATGGCTGTGGGGGCCTGCCCAGCGGCAGATGGTGTTTAAGCTGATGCTGGCGCTGATGATTAGCCTGACCGTGTCGTGGGCGATCGGCCACCTCTATCCGCACGATCGGCCGTTTGTCGCCGGCGTAGGCTATAACTTCCTGCATCACGCGGCGGACGACTCCTTCCCCAGCGATCATGGCACCGTCAGCTTTACCTTTGCCCTGGCTTTTCTGTTCTGGCACCGCCTGTGGTCCGGCGCGCTGCTGATGGCCATCGCCGCCGCCATCGCCTGGTCCCGCGTCTATCTCGGCGTGCACTGGCCGCTGGATATGGTCGGTGGTCTGCTGGCCGGAATGTGCGGCTGCCTCGGTGCGGCGCTGATCTGGCATACGTTCGGACCGGCGCTGTATCGCCAGCTGCAGCGACTGTATCGTCTCTGCTTCTCCCTGCCGATCCGCAAAGGCTGGGTACGCGGCTAAACGCCAGCCGTCGCTGCGGCCACCGCGTGACTAACCCGTAAGCGACAGGTAAAATCCCGCTAACGCCCTGCCCCCGCAGGGCGATTTTAGCGCAGAGGGAATATGGAAACTCGCCGTGACGAACGTATCAGTCAGCTCATTCAGGCACTCAAACGCAGCGATAAGCTACATCTGAAAGAAGCCGCCTCCCTGCTTGGGGTGTCGGAAATGACCATTCGTCGCGACCTCAATGGCCACAGCGGCCCGGTTGTGCTGCTCGGCGGATACATTGTGCTGGAGCCGCGCAGCGCCACCCATTACCTGCTAAGCGATCAAAAAACCCGGCTGGTCGAGGAAAAGCGCCGCGCCGCTCGCCATGCGGCCGCGCTGCTGGAGGCCCATCAGATGGCTTTCTTCGACTGCGGGACCACCACGCCGTGGATCATTGACGCCATCGATGATGCCCTGCCCTTCACCGGCGTCTGTTACTCCCTGAATACCTTCCTGGCTCTGCAGGAGAAACCACAGTGCCGGGCGGTCCTGTGCGGTGGGGAATTTCACGCCAGCAACGCGATTTTTATGCCGCTGAGCCTTGAGGATACCCTCAGCCATCTGAGCCCCGACATCGCCTTTTACTCGGCGGCAGGCATTGACTGCGAGCAGGGGGCGACCTGCTATAACCTGGAGGAGCTGCCGGTCAAGCACTGGGCGATGCGTCACGCGCGCTACCATGTGCTGGTGGTCGACCACAGTAAGTTTGGCAAAGTGCGTCCGGCGCGCATGGGGGCGTTAGCGAAATTTGACGTGATCGCCAGCGATATCTGCCCGGATGATGAGCTGGTCGCGCTGGCGAAGGCGCAGCAGATCTCCCTGCTGTATTGAGGCGTCACTGACCGCGCCCCGCCGGGCGCGGTCATGGCATCAGGAGAACCAGCTGCCGAACCAGCCGTGGAGTTTCATCAGTACGAAGTCGATCATCCGGCTGAAGAAACCGCCCTCTTTCACCGGCTCCATGACGATCAGCGGGCGCTGCTCGATGGTTTTATCATTCAGCTTAAAGTCGATAGTCCCGACCACCTGCCCCTTCTCCAGCGGTGCGGTAAGCTGCGGCTGATTTAAGGTGTAGCTGGCTTTCAGGTTTTTCAGCTGGCCCTTCGGCAGGGTGATAGAGCCCGCCTCGCCGGCTCCCAGTTTCGCTTCGCTGCTGTCGCCAAACCATACGCGCTGGGTAACGAAGGTGGCATCCGGTTTAATCGGCGTCACGGTTTCATAGAAGCGGAAGCCCCAGGTCAGCAGTTTTTCTGACTCGTTAAAGCGAATGCGGTCAGTTTTGGTCCCCAGTACCACGGCGATCAGACGCATATCACCCTGGGTGGCCGAGGAGACCAGGTTATAGCCGGCCCCGGCGGTGGTCCCGGTTTTCACACCATCGGCGTTGAGGTTGGTGCTCCACAGCAGACGGTTGCGGTTCGGCTGGCGAATTTTATTGAAGGTGAACTCTTTCTCTTTATGTACCGCGTACTCTTCCGGCACATCGTGGATCATCGCTTTGGTCAGCAGCGCCATATCGCGGGCGGTACTGAACTGACCCGGCGCATCAAGGCCGTGGACGGTCATAAAGGTGGTGTTGGTCAGCCCCATTTTTTTGGCATAGCCGTTCATCAGGCTGACGAATGCGTCCTGGCTGCCCGCCACGTAGTCGGCAATGGCAATGCTGGCGTCGTTACCGGACTGAATAATGACCCCTTTGTTCAGATCTTCCACCGAGACCTGCATGCCGGGCTTGAGGAACATCACCGATGAGCCGCGCAGCGCCGGGTTGCCGGTCGCCCAGGCATCACGTCCGACGGTCACCATATCGGTGAGCTTGATTTTTCCCGCTTTTATCGCCTGCCCCACCACGTAGCTGGTCATGATCTTCGTCAGACTGGCCGGGTCGAGTTTTTCATCGGCATTGCCTTCGCTGAGCACCTTCCCGCTGGCGTAGTCCATCAGGATCCAGGCGCGAGCGTCAATCGAAGGGGCGTCGGGGAGTTGTTCTGCAGCCTGCACCGCAGGTGCGACAAGAAATAACAGCGCGCAACCTGCAGCGAGGCCGCGAAGGGAAAAAGCGTCATGCATCATAAGAGCCACCCAAGTATCCTTTCCAAACAAAATATGCCGCACCACTCTGACCGCGCCGCAGCAACCGGTGAGTAAAGCGTACAAATGACCTTAAAGAAACAGCGAGTTGGTAAAGTTTTTAAAGTTTACGCAATAACGTGCCGCTGTGCTTTAATCAGAACAACTTTTTTGATCGTGATTGCCTAAATATTAACTTTATCCCAACATGATCGCCGATCGCGCTGCAACGGCAGTGAAACAAACTCAGGAGCGAAAATGATTACACTGTGGGGACGTAATAACTCGACCAACGTGAAGAAAGTACGCTGGGTGCTGGAGGAGTTGGATCTTCCTTATGAGCAGATCCTCGCCGGGCTGGAGTTTGGTCTCAATCATGACCCGGAATATCTGGCGATGAACCCGAACGGGCTGGTGCCGCTGTTAAAAGACGATGCTACCGGGGTGGTGTTGTGGGAATCAAATACCATTATTCGCTACCTTGCCGCCCAGTACGGCGTCGATCGCCTGTGGCTGGCCGCACCGGCGCAGCGCGCGCAAGGGGAAAAGTGGATGGACTGGTCCAACGGCACGCTCTCTCCCGCCCATCGCCCGGTGTTAATGGGCCTGGTCAGGACGCCGCCGGAGCAGCGCGATCCGGCGGTCATCGCCGCGGGGATCGGCGCCTGTGAATCGCTGTTTGCCATGCTTGATGACGAACTGGCGAAAACGCCATGGCTCTCTGGCGAGCACTTCGGCCTCGGCGATATTGCCGTTGCCCCCTTCGTCTACAATCTGCTGACGATCCTCGATACCTGGCAACCGCGACCCCATCTGCAGCGCTGGTATCAGCAGATTAGCCAGCGCCCCGCCTGGCACGCGGTCGTGAAGATCCCGGTCACCTGAGGTTAACCCTCCGGACTCAAGCGCAACAGTTCGCCGTTAGACTCGTCGGTTAATACGTACAGATAGCCGTCGGGTCCCACGCGGACGTCGCGGATACGCTTCCCGCGCGCCTCCAGTAACCTCCCCTCCTCGCGGACCTGATTACCGTCCACCGATAAGACGATAAGCGACGTCTCCTTCAGCGCGCCGATAAACAGCTTATGCTGCCACTGGGGAAAAGTCTGCGCCGCGTAAAAGGCCATCCCGCTCACCCCGGGGGAGACCGGCCAGACATACAGGGGAGGCTCGGTACCCGGGGCCGTCTTGCCCTTGGCCTCCGGGATCGGCAGGCCGCTGTAGTTAATGCCATGCGTCGCCAGCGGCCAGCCGTAGTTTTTCCCCGCCTGCGGGATGTTAATTTCATCCCCGCCGCGCGGGCCGTGCTCATTGAGCCACAGCGCGTCGCTCCATGGGTTCATCGCCATGCCCTGCGGATTGCGAATACCGTAGGCCCAGATCTCTGGCCTGGCGTCAGCCCGGCCGACAAAGGGATTATCCGGTGGAACGTCCCCGCTCTCCGTCAGGCGGACCACTTTCCCCTGCAGCTTGCTGAGCTCCTGGGCGGTGGCGCGCTGATTGTTCTCTCCCAGACCGATAAACAGATACCCTTTGCCGTCGAACACCAGCCGGCCACCGAAATGATTGCCCACGGAGAGCTTCGGCTGCTGGCGAAACACCACGGTAAAGTTCGACAGCTGCGTGGCATCCTCACTTAACCGCCCGTAGCCTACCGCGGTGCCCGCTTTGCCGCTGGCGTCGCTTTCCGCATAGCTCAGCCAAACCCGCCGCGACTGCGCAAAATCCGGCGCCAGCGCTACATCCAGTAAGCCGCCCTGGCCGTTGGCCCACACCTGCGGCACGCCGGATATCGGCGCCGACAGGCCTTTACCTGGCTGCCAGCGCTTGAGCTCGCCGCCGCGCAAAGTAATCAACATGCCCTGATCGTCAGGGAGAAACGCCAGGCCCCACGGATGGGCCAGCCGGTTTTGCAATACCTCCACCCGCACCGCGGCCTGGCTCAGGGCTGGCAGCGCTAAGGCGCTCAATATCAACAGCAGCGGGATCGGACGCATGGCATTCTCCTTTAGTCAGCTCTGCGCTAAAGGGTAGCCAGCGGGGAAATTTGCGCGGGGATTTTTACATAACCTTTAACAGGGGAAGCGTCCACTTCCCCTGAGTTTCAGCCGATCAGGCATGAGTGATTGGCGACAATTTATTCAATTTATGAATATTTGAAGTCAATCCTGTCAGACAGCGTTCTAGCTTCTCTACGTTAACAGCGATGTACAGCGGACAATCATGATGCCCGCTCATCAGGCATACTGCAGCGGCGGCGAGGGACTCGCCCGCCAGGCGAAGGGCCTCCTTCTCCTCCGGTGAAACGACATTCTGCAGGCGCGGGGCCTGCGCACGCATTTCACGGCAAAGCTCAAACAAGTTATCACGCAGATGGTCATTTTCGCTGACTGACATGTAGCCTTTAGCCTTTCGCAACTGCAGATAGGCATCAATATCGATATTGGCATTGATGAGCTTCTGCAAAAGGTGGCGATATTGTCTGTCAACGGTCATCACAGTTCCTCCTCTGTCGTCCTTTACCCTTCTCATGATACGGTTATTTTTTGTGCAAAATGATGCGCCAGGTCAATTATTCCCAAGCCTGTAACACCCTTTACAATGTGACAACCTTACCGCTTTGTAGGATATATACCAAAGATAATGGTATACGATCACAATTAATTTCAAAAAGAAATCAACTCGCAATCATTACCATTAAAAGGCGGAAATAGTGCTGCTAAGATCACACTATACCACAAATGCTATTGCGCGATCGCCAGCCAGAATGCCATAACAAATCATTAATGTAATACGTATAACATTTCATAAAAACAGCGAACGCTGCCCGCGGATCGCTGATAATCTCTCTGCCCGTTTGCAAGGAACTGAAACATGACGCCCGGTAAAAGAAACTACCTCCTGTTGAGTCTTTTCGATTTCCTCTACCTGTTCGCCTGGTCGTCGACCATGGCTTTCTTCGTCATCTGGACCACCCAGCATCTTGGCATCAGCGCCACGAAGACTGGCCTGCTGTACTCGGTCAACGCTTTTATCGCCCTGCTGATGCAACCTTTCTTCGGCTTTATCTCCGACAAGTTCGGCCTGAAAAAACGGCTTATCTGGCTGCTGGTCGCCCTGCTCCTGCCGGTGGGCCCCTTCTTTATCTATGTTTACGCGCCGCTGCTGGTGCACAATTTCTGGTTCGGCGCGCTGCTGGGGGGGATCTATCTGGGGATCATCTTTAACTCCGGCTGCGGGGTGATCGACTCTTACATCGATAAGATTTCCCGTCGCTACCAGTTCGAATACGGTCGGGTGCGGATGTGGGGCTCGTTAGGCTGGGCAGCGGCGGCCTGGATTGTGGGTAAATATATCGACAGCAATCCTAATCTGGCTTTCTGGCTCGCCAGCCTCGCCATCGTCATCGCCGCCATCTGCTTTATGCTGACCAAAATTGAATTAACCGACGCCGATGTGGCGCGAAGCGAATCGCTGAAGGTCTCCCATGCCCTCGAGTTGGCGAAGAATGGTCAGTTCTGGATGCTGCTGCTCTTTACCCTGTTCGTCACGCAAATTTATGACACCTACGATCAGCAGTTTGCCCAGTATTTCTCGCTGCAGTTCCCGACGCCGGAGGAAGGCAACCGCTGGTATGGGATCCTCGCCTCCATTCAGGTGTGCGGCGAAACGCTGTTCTTATGCCTGATGCCGTGGTTTGTTAACCGGACCGGCGCCAAATGGGCGCTGATCATCGCCGGGTTGATCATGTCGGTACGTATTGTCGGGTCAGCCGTGCCCCTCGGTCCGGTGTGGATTGGCGCGGTGAAAATGATGCATGCCCTGGAGAAACCGTTAATTCTGGTATCGGTCTTTAAATTCATCGCTGCCAACTTCGACCACAAGCTCTCTTCGACGGTCTATTTGCTGGTGCTGTTTGTCGCCTCGATCGCCACCGCCATCTACTCTCCGCTGGCAGGCTATCTGTACGATACCATTGGCTTCGCCGATACCTATCTGATCCTCGGCGGTATCGCCGGGCTCTTTACGCTGATCTCCATTTTCACCCTGAAGGATAAGCGCGAGCCGAAAAAGCCCAGCGCCAGGCCTTCCGGGGCCGTTACGCCGGCGCAATAATCCTCTGCCCGGTAGCCACGCCGGGCGCTACACGTTGCGCGCGACTAACGGCTTTTGCAGGAGCGTTTCCAGCACCCGCAGCGGCGAGAGCTGCGGGTGACTCATCGCTTTCACCGGCAACAGAAAGGTCTGCTCAAGCAGATACTGGCCGCGCATCGCGGCGTGCGGGGTCTGATCGGAAAAGCAGATCCAGGTGCTGCCGGCGGCAAAGTCGATCTCCTGCTGCACCCCCTGTCGCTGGTACTCAGGTGTGCTTTTCATCGCATCGTGCAGGGCCAGCATCAGATGATCGTAATGGCTACGCCGACTTTTGGTGATCCCCAGCGCTGCCAGCAGCCAGGCGCCTGACGGCGACCAGGGTTTCAGCCGCGGCAGAAAGCATGCCGCGAGGGTATCGAAATGCTCCCCTGTCCGCCAGGTTCGCGGTTCGCCGCGGGGATGAATATTGCAAAAGATGCGCAGAATACGATCACCCTTGACCGGGCGCGACGGGAATGCGTCCACATGCAGGCGCGAATCGTCTTTGCGCCAGGAGGTCGTTTCACGCCAGGCGGTAATGGGATGCAGACGCAGACTGGTTTGCGGATGGTGCAGCGCCTCGCCATAGCCTGGCAATAACGCGTCGATCAGCTGCAGCGTCATCTGGTGGTAACGCGCCATCAGCCGGGCGATGGCAGCCGTTTTCTGCTTATCCGCCACGCCTCTGAGCGTGCGGGTGTCGGGTTGATAGCTGATATTCTTGCGCCGCGGCGCGACCAGCTCAGGGGTCAGCAATGCCTGCTCCGTGGCGGTTAATGAAAACGCCAGCTGCGGCAGATAGAGCACATTTCCCTGCTCAAGGGAGTGTTGGATCTGCGGCGGTTGCGGGGGGATCTCCAGATTACTGAATGGCAGGGTGGCTATCGCCACAGGGGAGCCTGTTGGTGTCATTTCCTTGCCTCTTCTCCTCGCGGTCATCGAGGTATTTAGTAAAGAAATTGTTATCATTTTGTAGATTACAACGTAAATGACGGGCGTTTTTATCAGGAATGGCGGTTTTGACCCGGTGCTGAAGCCCACGCGCTCCTCACCCGAGCGCTTTTTCACCATTAACCGTGACGGAGCTATACTCTTTTTCGCAAAGATCTGTAGAATTCCTGCCCTGACCATTCCAATAATTGAACACTTTTTAAGCTATGAGCAATGTCACGCACCAGCCGAAAATCGGCTTCGTCTCCCTGGGCTGCCCGAAAAATCTCGTGGACTCAGAGCGTATCCTGACCGAACTGCGCACCGAAGGTTATGACGTCGTCCCTACCTACGACAACGCCGATATGGTCATCGTTAACACCTGCGGCTTTATCGATAGCGCTGTGCAGGAATCGCTGGAAGCGATTGGCGAAGCGTTAAAAGAGAACGGCAAGGTGATCGTCACCGGCTGCCTCGGCGCGAAAGAGGATCAGATCCGCGAAGTTCACCCGAAGGTGCTGGAGATCACCGGTCCGCACAGCTATGAGCAGGTGCTGGAGCACGTCCACCACTACTCGCCGAAGCCGAAGCACAACCCGTTCCTCAGCCTGGTGCCGGAACAGGGCGTTAAGCTGACCCCGCGTCACTACGCCTACTTAAAAATTTCTGAAGGCTGCAACCATCGCTGCACCTTCTGCATCATCCCGTCCATGCGTGGCGATCTGGTGAGCCGTCCGATTGGCGAAGTGCTGGCGGAAGCCAAACGCCTCGCTGACGCCGGCGTGAAAGAGCTGCTGGTGATTTCTCAGGACACCTCCGCCTACGGCGTCGATGTCAAGCACCGTACCGGTTTCCACAACGGCATGCCGGTGAAGACCAGCATGGTCAGTCTGTGCGAAGAGCTGGCGAAGCTCGGCATCTGGGTGCGCCTGCATTATGTTTACCCGTATCCGCACGTCGACGATGTGATCCCGCTGATGGCGGAAGGCAAAATTCTGCCATACCTCGATATTCCGCTGCAGCACGCCAGCCCGCGTATTCTGAAGCTGATGAAGCGTCCTGGCTCTGCAGACCGCCAGCTGGCGCGCATTAAGCAGTGGCGTGAAATTTGCCCGGATCTGACCCTGCGCTCTACCTTTATCGTGGGCTTCCCGGGCGAAACGGAAGAAGATTTCCAGATGCTGCTCGACTTCCTGAAAGAGGCGCGTCTCGACCGCGTCGGCTGCTTCAAGTACAGCCCGGTTGAAGGCGCCACCGCCAACGAACTGGCGGATCAGGTGCCGGAAGAGGTGAAAGAGGAGCGCTGGAACCGCTTTATGCAGCTACAGCAGCAGATCTCTGCCGAGCGTCTGCAGGAGAAAGTGGGCCGCGAAATCCTGGTGCTGGTGGATGAAGTTGACGAAGAAGGCGCCATTGGCCGCAGCATGGCCGACGCCCCGGAAATCGACGGCGCGGTCTACCTGAACGGCGAAACCCGCGTTAAGCCGGGCGACGTGGTGCGGGTGAAAGTCGAGCATGCCGACGAATACGACCTGTGGGGTACCCGGGTCTAGTCCAGCTTCCCGGATAGCGGCTTATCGCATTCCCCAGCCTACGGGGTCCTCCCGTAGGCACCCCCCAGGTCCGCGCAAGCGCAGCGCCGCCGGGTAATTTATCAGTCATCAAGCCTTTATATTGCCGGGTGGCGGCTAACGCCTTACCCGGCCTACAGTTCGTGCGACCTGTCGCTAATTTATTCACCAGTCTTGCTGAAACTGCCGGTGCTGGCGGCCTCAACATCGCTGAGACGTTCCCGGAAGGCCGGGGCAGCCCGCATGGATGCGGGCTGAGGGCCGTGTTTTGCACGGATGCTGCCTCGGCCCGACCCGAAGCCTGCAGGGATAAGTCGAAGGCACCACGCAGTGGCGATGTTGCTGGCCGGAGCCCGGGGGTACAGGGGGCGGCGGCGACTGGCCGCCCCCTGTGCGCTCCCTGCGCCA
>NZ_QEQO01000002.1:49777-315628 GCF_003097195.1 Klebsiella sp. GL120222-02 | reverse complement strand
TTGCTGGCCGGAGCCCGGGGGTACAGGGGGCGGCGGCGACTGGCCGCCCCCTGTGCGCTCCCTGCGCCATGCCAGACATAACGCAGAAGATTAACCGGGAGCGCAATGTGCGCTGAAGCCGCAAATAATATAAAGCACCGCACGGCGGTGCTTTCCCTCACCCTACCCCTTTAACTTCGGATCCAGCGCATCGCGCAGGCCATCTCCCAGCAGATTAAACGCCAGCACGGTCACGAAAATCGCCACCGCCGGAAACAGCGCTACGTGCGGGGACATCACCATATCCGCCCGCGCCTCGTTGAGCATCGCGCCCCACTCCGGGGTGGGCGGCTGCGCGCCGAGGCCGAGAAACGACAGACTGGCCGCCGAAATAATCGACACCCCAATACGCATGGTGAAATAAACCACGATCGATGACACCGTCCCCGGCAGGATGTGGTTGAACAGAATGGTGGCGTCGCTGGCGCCGATGCTGCGCGCCGATTCAATAAAGTTCTGCTGCTTTAACACCAGCGTATTGCCGCGCACCAGACGAGCAAACGCCGGGATCGAGAAGATCGCCACGGCGATGATCACGTTGGCCATCCCGCTGCCCATGACAGCGACCACCGCGATCGCCAGCAGGATCCCCGGAAAGGCGAACAGCACGTCGCAAAGTCGCATAATGAGCCGGTCCCACCAGCCCTCATAATACCCGGCCAGTAGCCCAAGCACCGTGCCGATAGCCGCGCCAATCAGCACCGCCAGTACCCCGGCAGCCAGCGAGATCTGCGCCCCGACCAGCACCCGGCTGAAAATATCGCGCCCCAGCGAGTCGACACCGAACCAGTGCACCAGCGAGGGCCCCTCGTTAAGCCGGTCATAATCGAAATAATTTTCCGCATCGTACGGTGCTATCCATGGCGCAACGATGGCTACCGCAATCAGCAACAGCACGAAAATACCAGCGCCCATCGCCACCGGCTGGCGACGAAAGCGCCGCCAGAACTCATGCCATGGGGTATGGATCTCGCCGGGTCTGATACCCGGCATGGCGTTCAGCGCCGCCTGCCTTCTCCAGTTGAGCAATCGCACCTTACTTATACCTGATAGCCGGGTTAATGGCCGCGTACAGCACATCCACCACTAAATTGATAAGAATAAACTCCAGCGAAAAGAGCAGGACTTCCGCCTGAATTACCGGGTAATCGCGCATCTCTACCGAATCGACCAACAGGCGCCCAAGTCCCGGCCAGTTAAACACCTTTTCCACGACGATCGACCCACCGAGCAGAAAGCCGAACTGTAGCCCCATCATGGTCACCACCGGGATCATCGCATTGCGCAGGCCATGCTTGAGCACCACCCACGTTTCGCTCACCCCTTTCGCCCGCGCGGTACGCATATAGTCTTCATGCAACACATCAACGAACGACGCGCGGGTAAAGCGCGCCATGACCGCCGCTACCGCCGCGCCAAGGGTCAACGATGGCAAAATATAGTGCCGCCAGCTGTCGGCCCCCACCGTCGGCAGCCAGCCCAGCTCAACCGAAAACACCTGCATCAGCAGCATGCCGAGAGCAAAAGCCGGAAACGAAATGCCGCTCACCGCCAGCGCCATTCCCAGACGGTCGGGCCAGCGATTGCGCCACACCGCGGCCGCGATCCCCGCCGCCATCCCGAACAGTACCGCCCAGCTCATGCTGGCCAGCGTCAGCCACAGCGTGGGCATAAAGCGGCTGGCTATTTCACTGGAAACGGGACGCCGCGAGGCCATGGAAATGCCAAAATCGCCGCGCAACACGTTGGTGATGTAGTGCCAGAACTGGACATGCAGCGGCTGGTCAAGCCCCAGCTGCTGGCGCACCATCGCCACCACCTGGGCATCGGCCTCCGGTCCGGCAATCAGCCGCGCCGGGTCACCGGGCAGCATATGGACGAACAGAAACACCAGTACTGCGACGATAAGCAGGGTGGGGATCAGCCCCAGCAGGCGCTTAATCACATAGTTGAGCATCATACCTCCGCAACCCGCCCCGCGGAAAAACCGCCCCCCATGCGCTGGCGCCGGAGAGCATCATCCCATCCTTCACGGTGTTAAATCTGCCTGTTCAAAACTAAAGCCAGTATCCGGCTGGATATAGAAACCGGTGAGGTTCTTGCTGTGGGCGGAGACCAGTTTCTCGACCACGAGCGGTACCCACGGCGACTCTTTCCAGATAATATCCTGCGCCTCTTTATAGAGTTTGGTTTTCTCTTGCGGGTCGGTGGTTTTCAGCGCCTCGCTCAGCGCGTTATCCACCTGCGGGTTGCTGTAAAACGCGGTATTAAACAGCGTCGGCGGCCAGTTTTGCGAGGCGAACAGCGGCGACAACGCCCAGTCGGCTTCACCGGTGGAGGCGGACCAGCCGGTATAGAACATCCGTACCCCGCTCTCTTTCTGCCCTTTACCTTCCACTTCCGCCGCCCGCTGACCAGCGTCCATCGCCGTCACCTGCGCCTTAATCCCCACCTGCGCCAGCTGCTGCTGGGTGAACTGCAGTACTTTCTGCGCGGTGCTGTGATTATGTGATGACCATAGCGTGGTGCTGAAACCGTTAGGGTAGCCAGCCTCTTTCAGCAACTGGCGAGCTTTCGCCGGATCGTAGGGCCAGGCGGTGTAAGTCTGGGCGTAGGCAATCGACGGCGGCACCACCCCGGTCGCCGGGGTGGCGTATCCGGCAAACGCCACCTTGACCAGCGCCTGACGGTTAATCGCATAGTTGATGGCTTCACGCACCTTCGGATTATCGAACGGCTTCTGCGTCACGTTCATGCTGATGTAGCGCTGCATGATCGACGGGCTGGCCACCAGCTCCAGTTTGCTGTTTTTTGCCAGCAGCGGCGCCTGTTCGTAAGGGATCGGGAAAGCAAACTGCGCTTCGCCGGTCTGCAGCATCGCCGCCCGGGTGTTGTTATCCACCACCGGACGCCAGGTGATGGAGTCCAGCTTCGGCAGGCCTGGCTGCCAGTAACCATCGAACTTGCTGACCTTCACGAAATCTGTCTGGTTCCAGGTGTCGAGCTTATACGGCCCGGTACCCACCGGATGGAAGCCAATATCCTTGCCATATTTTTTCAGCGCCGCCGGCGAAATCATCGCCGTCGCCGGATGGGCGAGAATGTTAATAAATGCCGAGAAGGGCTGCTTCAGGGTAATTTTGACCGTGGTCGGATCGACCGCCTCGGTGCTGGCGATATTTTTATACAGGTTATAGCGCTTGAGATGGTTATCCGGGTTACTCGCGCGGTCGAGGTTAGCCTTGACCGCCTCGGCGTTAAAGTCGGTGCCATCCTGGAATTTCACCCCGCTGTGCAGCTTGATGGTGTACACCAGGCCGTCCGGTGACACGGTATAGCTCTCGGCAAGAACATTTTGTAGCTTCATCTCTTTATCAAGGCCGAACAGGCCTTGATAAAAGGACTTCGCCACCGCCTGCGACAGGGTATCGTTGGCATCATAGGGATCGAGCGTCGTAAAGTTAGACCCGACCGCCACGACCACATCTTTGGCGGCAAAGGCAGGGGCGCTCGCCAGGGCCGCCGCGATACTCAGCGCCAGCCACCATTTGCGTGAAACAGGTTGTGTCATCGTATTCTCCTGAAAAGGTGCGTTATGTGTTGTTATGCTCTGCCCAGCACATCGGCGGATTCGCGGGCGACAAAGTGGTCCGGCCCAACCTGCTGCAATGGCACGCTGGCCATCTCCTCGCCCCGCTTATAGATATTGCCCGGGACGTCATCAGACAGCAGGACTCGCTGCGGATGACGGTAGGCCGGGTCGGCCACCGGTACGGCGGCCATTAGCTTACGGGTATAGGGGTGCTGCGGGTTTTCAAACACCGCACGGCGCGGGCCTATTTCGACAATGCGACCGCGATACATCACCGCCACGCGGTGGCTGATGCGCTCCACCACCGCCATATCATGGGAAATAAACAGAAACGCGATACCCATCTCGCGCTGCAGGTCGAGCATCAGATTGATAATCTGCGCCCGAATGGAGACATCCAGGGCCGACACCGACTCATCGGCTATCACCACCTTCGGATTCAGCGCCAGCGCGCGGGCAATGCAGATCCGCTGCCGCTGGCCGCCGGAAAAGGCATGGGGGTAACGCCAGGCATGCTCCGGCTGAAGCCCCACGCGCTTCAGTAGCCAGGAAACCCGCTCACGCGCGGCTTCACCATGCAGCAGGCCATGCACCCGCAGCGGCTCCATGATCGAGTCACCGACCGTCTGACGCGGGTCAAGCGAAGCGTAAGGATCCTGAAAAATAAACTGAATATTACGGCGCAGGGATTGCAGCTTGCTGCCGGAGAGCGTATCAATCCGTTGGCCGTCGAAGGTAATGGTGCCACCCTGGGTTTCGACCAGTCTCAGCAGCGCCCGGCCGGTGGTCGACTTGCCGCAGCCGGACTCTCCCACCAGCGACAGGGTCTCTCCCGGCCAGAGATCAAAACTGATCTTCTCCACCGCATGCACTTCGCGCGTCACGCGATTGAGCAGCCCACCGCGCACCGGAAAACGGGCCACCAGGCCGCGCACCTGCAGGATAGGCTCCCCCGCCGCCACCGTGTCTGGCGTTTCGGTCTCCGCCTGCGGCTGACCGGGAAGCGAAAAACGGCGCGGCAGATCCTGACCCCGCATCTCCCCCAGCCGCGGAACCGCCGCCAGCAGCGACTGAGTATAAGGGTGCTGCGGCGAACGAAAGATCTCCTCAACGCTGCCGGTCTCTACCGCCTCACCGCGATACATCACCAGCACCCGATCGGCGATATCGGCCACGACGCCCATATCGTGGGTAATAAAGATCACCCCCATCGCCATCTCCTTTTGCAGGACGGCAATGAGTTGCAAAATTTGCGCCTGGATGGTGACATCCAGGGCCGTGGTCGGCTCATCGGCTATCAACACCGCCGGCCGGCAGGAGAGCGCCATGGCGATCATCACCCGCTGGCGCATGCCGCCGGAGAGCTGGTGCGGATAGCGTGAGAGCATCTCTTCCGCCTGGGGAATACGTACCTGGTCGAGCATCTTTTTCGCCGCGCGCAGCGCCTCTTCGCGCCCCAGCCCCTGGTGCAGGCGCAGGGATTCGGCGATTTGTTCGCCGATGGTAAAAACCGGATTCAGCGAGGTCATCGGCTCCTGAAAAATCATGGCCAGATCCGCGCCGCGCACCCGGCGCATCTCGGCGTCCGTTTGCTCATTGAGCGCGATCACCTGCCGGTTACGCCGCCGCAGCCACAGCCCCTCGCTGCTCACTTCGCTGCTGGCGGCGTCAAGCAAACGCATCAGCGCCAGCGCGGTCACCGATTTTCCCGAACCGGACTCACCCACTATCGCCAGCGTCTCGCCGCGACGCAGGCTGAAGGATAGCTGACGCACGGCCTGCACCTCTGGCGCATCCTGTTGGCGAAAGGCCACGTTCAGGTTGCGCACTACCAGCACTTCGCAGGTATCGGTTTCGTGAGTTTGCGACACTCTCCCTCTCCCTTCTTCTATTCGCGATAAATGCCAATGGTCGGCGTATCGCCGGCATAGCACCAGGCGCGGTACATGCCTTCACTGTTAAACGGTAAAACGACGTTACCTTCGCGATCGACGGCAATCAGCCCGCCGCTACCGCCGAGAGCCGGCAGTTTCTCCATCACCACCCGCTCGCAGGCGGTGTAGAGACTCAACTGACCATACTCCATCAGGGCGGCGATATCGTAGGCCGCCAGGGTGCGCATAAAAACTTCGCCGGTGCCGGTGCAGGAGACCGCCACGCTGGCATTGTTGGCATAGCATCCCGCGCCCGGCAGCGGGCTGTCGCCGACGCGTCCGGGCAATTTGTTGGTCATGCCGCCGGTGGAGGTTGCCGCCGCCAGATTGCCAGCCAGGTCGAGCGCCACTGCGCCGACGGTGCCCATTTTCTGGCGTTCATCGAGCGGGGCGGCGTGGTGGTCGAGGATAATCTCCCCGCCCGCTTTCGCCTCCTGCAGCTGCAGCAGGCGCTCGGGCGTGGAGAAGAGATCGTTTTCCACGCGTTCCATCCCCCGGGAGAAGGCGAAATTTTCCGCGCCCTCGCCAATCAGCAGCACGTGCGGGCTCTCCTCCAGTACCAGACGCGCCGCCAGCACCGGATTACGCAAATGTTTGACCCCGGCCACCGCGCCCGCCTGCAGGCTGTAGCCATCCATTACGCAGGCGTCCAGCTCGTGGGTTTGATCGTGGGTAAATACCGCGCCCATCCCGGCGTTAAACAGCGGGCACTCTTCCAGCAGCCGAACGGCCTCGGTCACGGTATCCAGCGCACTGGCGCCCGCAGCCAACATCTTCTGCCCGCTTTCGACGATAGTCGACAGCGCCGCCGCATACTCTCGCTCCCGCTCCGGCGTCATCTGCGCGCGAGAAATCGCCCCTGCGCCGCCGTGAATTGCTATAACCGCCTTGCCCATTTCGCCAGTCCTTAACGATGAAGTGGATCGCCCCTGCCCCGTCGTACCGCGGCGCGGCGCCGGTCACGTCAGGAATAAGGGTATTGATATCATTATATTGCTGAATGTCTTATACAATTTTTGAATATAGAAAGAGCGGCGGGCGATGTAAAGCCTCGTACCCAGGTGGCATACAGCCCGCGCCGCTTTTCTGCCATAATAGGCGTTTTCGCTGTTTTGCCCGCAGGAGTGACCCATGGATTTTACCGCCGGACTGATGCCGCTCGACACAGCCCTCGCCCAGATGCTCGATCGTATTACGCCGCTGAACGCGACGGAAACTGTACCGCTGTTGCAGGCCTTCTCGCGTGTGACTGCCCATGACATCGTCTCCCCGCTGGATGTGCCCGGCTTTGATAACGCCGCGATGGATGGCTATGCCGTCCGGCTAAGCGACCTTCGCGACGGCGCGGCGCTGCCGGTCGCCGGTAAGGCCTTTGCCGGCCAACCGTTTCACGAGACCTGGCCCACCGGCACCTGTATCCGCATCATGACCGGCGCGCCGGTGCCTGCGGGCTGCGACGCGGTGGTCATGCAGGAAGAGACCGAACAGACCGACGCCGGCGTGCACTTTACCGCGCCGGTGAAAGCCGGGCAGCACATTCGCCGTCGCGGAGAAGATATCGCCCACGGCGCGGTGGTCTTCCCGGCGGGGACGCCCCTGACGGTGGCCGAGCTGCCGGTGCTGGCCTCGCTGGGCATTGCCGAGGTCGAGGTGGTGCGCAAGGTCCGCGTCGCGGTCTTCTCAACCGGCGATGAGCTGCAGCTGCCGGGTCAACCGCTCGGCGACGGCCAGATTTACGATACCAACCGCCTGGCGGTGCACCAGATGCTGCAGCAGCTGGGCTACGAGGTCATTAACCTCGGCATTATTCCTGACGACCCGGCGAAGCTGCGTGACGCGTTTATCGCCGCCGACCAGCAGGCCGACGTGGTCATCAGCTCCGGTGGCGTCTCGGTGGGCGAAGCCGACTACACCAAAACCATTCTTGAAGAGCTGGGGGAGATCGGCTTCTGGAAACTGGCGATCAAGCCGGGGAAACCCTTCGCCTTCGGCAAACTCAGTAGCAGCTGGTTCTGCGGCCTGCCGGGTAACCCGGTTTCCGCCACCGTCACCTTCTGTCAGTTGGTGCAGCCGCTGCTGGCGAAACTCTCGGGCAAGCACGGCCCGCTTCAGGCAACCCGCCTGCGGGTACGCGCCGCCACGCGACTGAAGAAGTCGCCGGGCCGTCTCGACTTCCAGCGCGGTATTCTGCAGCGCAACCCCGACGGCGAGCTGGTGGTGACCACCACCGGCCATCAGGGCTCGCACATTTTCAGCTCATTCAGCCTCGGTAACTGCTTTATCGTACTGGAGCGCGAACGCGGCCACGTCGAAGCGGGCGAATGGGTCGAAGTCGAGCCCTTTAATCATCTGTTTGGGGGGCTGTAATGGCCGTTGAGCTGAGCGACGAGGAGATGCTGCGCTATAACCGGCAGATCATCTTGCGCGGTTTTGATTTCGACGGTCAGGAGCGGCTAAAAGCCGCTCGCGTACTGGTGGTCGGCCTCGGCGGGCTCGGCTGCGCCGCCGCTCAATATCTGGCGGCGGCCGGCGTGGGTCAGCTCACCCTGCTCGATTTCGACACCGTCTCGCTGTCCAACCTCCAGCGCCAGACGCTGCACAGCGACGCGACCATCGGCCAACCGAAGGTGGATTCTGCCCGCGAGGCGCTGGCGCGCATTAACCCGCACGTCCGGCTGGTCCCGCTCAATGCCTTGCTGGATGAGACCGCGCTGGCGGGGCAGATTGCCGATCACGATCTGGTGCTGGACTGCACCGACAACGTCGCCATTCGTAACCAGCTCAACGCCGGCTGTTTCCAGCACACCACCCCGCTGGTCTCCGGGGCGGCGATCCGCATGGAGGGGCAAATCAGCGTCTTCACGTATCAGGATGGCGAACCCTGCTACCGCTGCCTGAGCCGTCTGTTCGGCGAAAATGCCCTCACCTGCGTCGAAGCCGGGGTAATGGCCCCGCTGGTGGGCACCATCGGTTCGCTGCAGGCGATGGAGGCCATTAAACTGCTGACCGGCTACGGCACCCCTGCCAGCGGAAAAATCGTGATGTACGACGCCATGACCTGCCAGTTTCGTGAAATGAAGCTGATGCGTCATCCGCAGTGCGAGGTATGCGGCTCGAACTAACCCCCACACCGGCGACGAGGGTCGTCGGTGGTTTTGTGACCTCTCTCGTTTTTTTATCCCCAGGAGCTTAGCCCCATCCCGCTTGTTGATTTGCGTCAATATAACCTTCATTCGAAAGTGTTTTTATATTCATACGCAAACAAGAGGATAAGCCATGATCTTCAACATCCAGCGCTACTCCACCCATGACGGCCCAGGGATCCGTACCGTCGTCTTCCTGAAAGGCTGCTCGCTGGGCTGCCGCTGGTGCCAGAACCCGGAAAGCCGCGCCCGCAGCGAAGATCTGCTGTATGACTCGCGGCTGTGCCTGGCCGGCTGCGATCTGTGCCAGCAGGCGGCGCTGGAGGTTATCACCCGTACCCTCGATGGTTTGATCATTGATCGGCAAAACGTTAACGACAAGCATATTACTGCGCTGCGTGACTGCTGCCCCACCACCGCGCTAACGGTCTGCGGCGAGGAGAAAAACGTCGAAGCGATCATGGCGACGGTGCTGCGTGATAAACCGTTCTACGATCGCAGCGGCGGCGGCATCACCCTTTCCGGCGGCGAACCCTTTATGAACCCGACGCTGGCGCAGGCGCTTTTCGAAGCCAGCCATCAGGCAGGTATTCACACCGCCGTGGAAACCTGCCTGCACGTGCCGTGGAAATACATTGAACCGGCTTTACCCTTTGTCGACCTGTTTCTCGCCGACCTGAAACACGTCGACGAGGCCGTTTTCCAGCAGTGGACCGACGGCAGCGCCCGCCGGGTGCTGGATAACCTGCAGCGACTGGCGCAGGCAGGGAAAAAAATGATTATTCGCGTGCCGCTGATCCAGGGATTCAACGCCAGTGAAGCCGACATTGCCGCGATCACCGATTTTGCCGCCGACCGCCTGCAGGTCAGCGAGATCCATTTCCTGCCGTACCACACGCTGGGAATGAACAAATACCAGTTACTCAGTCAGCCCTACACCGCACCGGACAAACCGCTGGATGCTCCTGAGCTGCTCGCCTTCGCGCAGGATTATGCGCGGAGCAAGGGGCTAACGGCGATCTTACGAGGATAACCTTATGACGACTCTCAAACTCAATACCCTCAGCGCCCGCATCCAGGCCCATAAAATGGCACTGGTGCATATTGTCAAACCGCCGGTCTGTACCGAACGCGCCCGCCACTACACCGAGATGTATCAGCAGCATCTTGATAAGCCAATCCCGGTGCGTCGCGCCCTGGCGCTGGCGCATCACCTTGCCGAGCGCACCATCTGGATCAAGCACGACGAACTGATCGTCGGCAACCAGGCCAGCGAAGTGCGCGCTGCGCCGATTTTCCCGGAATACACCGTCAGCTGGATTGAGAAAGAGATCGACGATCTTGCCGACCGCCCCGGCGCCGGCTTCTCGGTCAGCGAAGAGAACAAACGCGTGCTGCATGAAGTGTGCCCATGGTGGCGCGGGCAGACCGTACAGGACCGCTGCTACGGTATGTTTACCGATGAGCAGAAGGCGCTCCTCGCCACCGGTATTATCAAGGCGGAAGGCAACATGACTTCCGGTGACGCTCACCTGGCGGTCAACTACCCGCTGCTGCTGGAGAAAGGCCTCGACGGTATGCGCGCCAAGGTCGCCGAACGCCGGTCGCGCATTAACCTGACGGTACTGGAAGACCTGCACGGCGAGCAGTTCCTGAAAGCGATTGATATCGTTCTGGAAGCGGTCAGCGACCACAGCAAACGCTTCGCCGCGCTGGCGCGCGAGATGGCGACAGCAGAATCCCGCGAATCACGCCGCCACGAACTGCTGACGATAGCCGAAAACTGCGACATCATCGCCCATGAGCCGCCGAAAACCTTCTGGCAGGCGCTGCAGCTGTGCTACTTCATTCAGCTGATCCTGCAGATTGAATCCAATGGCCACTCGGTCTCCTTTGGCCGTATGGACCAGTACCTCTATCCGTACTACCGTCGCGACGTTGAACTGCAGCAGTCGCTGGATCGCGAACAGGCCATTGAGCTGCTGCACAGCTGCTGGCTGAAGCTGCTGGAGGTCAACAAAATTCGCTCCGGCTCGCACTCCAAGGCCTCTGCCGGCAGCCCGCTGTACCAGAACGTCACCATTGGCGGCCAGAACCTGGTCGACGGCCAGCCGCAGGACGCCGTCAACCCGCTGTCGTATGCCATCCTGGAATCCTGTGGTCGTCTGCGCTCTACCCAGCCGAACCTCAGCGTGCGTTACCATGCCGGGATGAGCAACGACTTCCTCGACGCCTGCGTCCAGGTGATCCGCTGCGGCTTCGGCATGCCGGCGTTTAATAACGACGAAATCGTCATCCCGGAATTTATCAAACTCGGCATCGAGCCGCAGGACGCCTACGATTACGCCGCCATCGGCTGCATCGAAACCGCGGTTGGCGGCAAATGGGGCTACCGCTGCACCGGCATGAGCTTTATCAACTTCGCGCGGGTGATGCTGGCGACGCTGGAAGGTGGCCGCGATGCCACCAGCGGTCAGGTATTCCTGCCCCAGGAGCATGCCCTGTCGAAAGGCAACTTCGCTAATTTCGACCAGGTGCTGGCAGACTGGGATAACCAGATCCGCTACTACACCCGTAAATCCATTGAGATTGAGTACGTGGTCGATACCATGCTGGAGGAAAACGTCCACGATATTCTCTGTTCGGCGCTGGTGGATGACTGTATCGAACGGGCGAAAAGCATCAAGCAAGGCGGCGCGAAATATGACTGGGTTTCCGGCCTGCAGGTGGGTATCGCCAACCTCGGCAACAGCCTGGCGGCGGTGAAAAAACTGGTCTTCGATCAGGGCGCCATCGGCCAGCAGGAACTGGCGAAGGCGCTGGCGGAAGATTTCGACGGTCTGACCCACGAGCAACTGCGCCAGCGGTTGATCAACGGCGCGCCGAAGTACGGTAACGATGATGACAGCGTCGACGAGTTGCTGGCGCGGGCCTACCAGACCTATATCGACGAGCTGAAGCAGTATCACAACCCGCGCTATGGCCGCGGCCCAATCGGCGGCAACTATTACGCCGGCACGTCGTCTATCTCCGCCAACGTTCCGTTCGGCGCCCAGACGATGGCGACACCGGATGGCCGTAAAGCGCACACCCCGCTGGCGGAAGGGGCCAGCCCGGCCTCCGGTACCGACCATCTGGGGCCGACAGCGGTCATCAGTTCGGTGGGCAAACTCCCCACCGGCGCGATCCTCGGCGGCGTGCTGCTTAACCAGAAGCTGAATCCGTCCACGCTGGAGAATGAGTCCGACAAGCAGAAGCTGATGGTGCTGCTGCGCACCTTCTTTGAAGTGCACAAAGGCTGGCATATCCAGTACAACATCGTGTCACGCGACACGCTGCTGGAGGCGAAGAAACACCCTGACCAGTACCGCGATTTAGTGGTCCGCGTCGCCGGATACTCGGCGTTCTTCACCGCCCTGTCGCCGGATACCCAGGACGATATCATCGCCCGAACCGAACATACGCTGTAACCCTTCGTGCCCGCTGGCGCTATGCTTAGCGGGCCTACCCTGTTCTGCAGGCCGGGTAAGGCAACGTTGCCACCCGGCATTTTCTGCGCTGAGTGAACTTTCATTCGAAATAAATTTGTGCTCCCCATCACATTGTAATTAGAATGTTACTGGTCGAAGTTAAGCCAGGAGCATCCCCTTATGACCGTTAAAGTTATCGTCACCGATATGGACGGAACTTTTCTCAATGACGCTAAAACCTACGATCGCTCACGGTTTCTGGCGCAATTCGCCCAGCTGCAGCAGCGCGGCATTGAATTTGTTGTCGCCAGCGGCAACCAGTACTATCAGTTGATCTCCTTCTTCCCGGAGATCCGCGAGCAGATTTCGTTCGTCGCCGAAAACGGCGCGCTGGTCTTTGAGCATGGCAAGCAGCTGTTCCACGGCGAACTGACCCGCCACGAATCACAGGTGGTGATTGGCGAATTGCTCAAAGATCCGCAGCTCAACTTTGTCGCCTGCGGCCTGCAGAGCGCGTATGTGAGCGATAAAGCTCCGGATGCCTTCGTCGACCTGATGTCAAAGCACTACCACCGTCTGCAGCGGGTAAGCGATTACCATCGCATCGACGACACGCTGTTCAAATTCTCCCTCAACCTGCCGGACAGCGAGATCCCACAGCTGATCGATAAACTGCACGTGTCGCTCGACGGGATCATGAAGCCGGTCACCAGCGGCTTTGGCTTTGTCGATTTGATTATCCCCGGCCTGCATAAAGCCAACGGCATCAGCCGCCTGCTCAAACGCTGGAACCTTTCGCCGCAGCAGTGCGTGGCCATCGGCGACAGCGGCAACGACGCCGAAATGCTGAAGCTGGTGAAATACGCTTTCGCCATGGGTAACGCCGCCGACACCATCAAGGCTATCGCCGGCTACGCCACTGACGATAATAACCATGACGGCGCGCTGAACGTCATTCAGGCCGTCCTCGATAATACCGCTCCCTTCAACGCGTGACCCTTCGCCGGGGCATCGCGCCCCGGTTTTTCCATTTTGTGCGCCGTAGCAAGATTTTAAACTTGCATTAACTCCATTTTAACTTAAATTAACGTTTGTAAGATTTAACACTTTCGAATGAAAGATACAGCGAGGTTATTATGGCTGCTCTCCCGACCCACGAAACATTACCTGCCGACCACAAAGCGGCAATTCGCCAGATGAAACAGGCCTTACGGGCACAAATTGGCGATGTCCAGGCAGTGTTCGATAAACTCTCGGCGCGTATCAGCGAGCGCCTGGACGAGATTAATGCCCTGAAAGCCACAGGCCAGGAGGTCTGGCCGACGATCCCGTTCAGCGATATCGCCGAAGGAAAAGTGAGCGATGAGCAGCGCGCGGCGATTAAGCGCCGGGGCTGCGCAGTGATCAAAGGACACTACCCGCGCGAACAGGCGCTGGCCTGGGACAACGCGATGCTGGAATACCTCGATCTGAACCATTTCGATGATGTTTACAAAGGACCTGGCGACAGCTTCTTCGGTTCGCTGGAGGCTTCGCGTCCGGAAATCTATCCGATCTACTGGTCCCCCTCGCAAATGCAGGCGCGACAGAGTGATGAAATGGCGGCGGTGCAATCCTTCCTCAATCGCCTGTGGCGCTTTGAACAGAATGGCAAGCGCTGGTTCGATCCGGATGTCAGCGTGATTTACCCTGACCGTATCCGCCGCCGCCCGCCGGGAACCACGTCAAAGGGGCTGGGGGCGCATACCGATTCTGGCGCGCTGGAGCGCTGGCTGCTTCCCGCCTATCAGCAGGTTTTCGCCAACGTCTTTAATGGCAATATCGACGCCTACGATCCGTGGGACGCCGCGCACCGTACCGAAGTGGAAGAGTACACCGTCGACAACACCACCAAATGCTCGGTGTTCCGCACCTTCCAGGGCTGGACCGCGCTGTCGGACATGATGCCGGGTCAGGGGCTGCTACACGTGGTGCCGATCCCGGAGGCGATGGCTTATGTGCTGCTGCGCCCCCTGCTCGACGATGTGCCGGAAGATGAGCTGTGCGGCGTCGCGCCGGGCAGAGTGCTGCCGATCTCTGAGCAATGGCACCCACTCTTAATTAAAGCGTTAAGCTCGATTCCGGCGCTGAACGCTGGCGATTCCGTCTGGTGGCACTGCGATGTTATTCACTCAGTGGCGCCGGTGGAAAATCAACAGGGCTGGGGCAACGTGATGTACATCCCGGCCGCGCCGATGTGCGAAAAGAACCTCGCCTACGCGCAGAAAGTGAAAATTGCTCTGGAAAAAGGGGCCTCGCCGGGGGATTTCCCGCGCGAGGACTATGAGGCCAGCTGGCAGGGGCGCTTCACCCTGGAAGATCTGAATATTCACGGGAAACGGGCGCTGGGTATCCCGGTTTAATCGTCATACAGCCCCTGCGGCTCCACGGCGGTATGGCCTTTGCCCGGCCGGATCCGCCGTACCGAATCACGTACCACCAGCGTGCCGTGCAACAGTAGCGAGCCGTGCGGCGCCTCCGGGCGCAGCTGGCGCTGCTGCAGGAGATGCACCGCCTCGCTGCCCAGCTCATCTCGCGGCACATGCACCGCGGTCAGCGGCACCTCCTGGATCGCCGCCAGATTAAACCCGTCGATACTCATTACCGAAACATCCTGCGGCACCCGCAGGCCTCGTTTTTGCAGGGCGCTGACGGTGCCGGCGGCCATAAAATCACCGCCCACCAGGAAGGCGGTGGGCATCGGGCGCCCCTGTAAAGCGTCAAGCCAGGCCCCTACCTGCTCTTCCGTCTCTCTGGCGCTAAAGTTGGCGACGCTGATGAGATCCCGGCTGGCGGTAAAGCGCAGATTGCGCGCGCGCCATGCTTCCTGGATCCCGCCCAGCCGCAGCTCCATGGTATAGCGGCGCAGGCACATCACGTTCATCACCGCCCGATGGCCCATATCAAACAGATAGCGGGCGGCGCACTGGCCAATCAGACGATGGTCGGGGGCAATGGACGGCAGCCGCATCCCTTCATCCCGACAGTTGATCAATACGCAGGGTTTGCCCACATCCGCCGCCAGGCCATGAATATGCGGATCGTCGATCCCCAGCAGCACCGCGGCCTGGGTCTCCGCTTCGTTCATGCGGGCAAGAAACAGATTGGCGTCGCTGTCGTTCTCGTCCAGTGCGCAGTAGCGCAGGCGCACTTCATGCGCCGCCAGCGCGTTATTGATGCTCTGGATCACCCGGTAGTAGAAGATATCCGATCGCTCATCGAAGGCGCGCTGCGGAGCAAACACCAGCAGATTATTGAGCAGCAGACGCCCGGCGGCCAGTCCCTGCATGACCCCCAGCTCGCGGGCGCACTCCAGCACCGCCCGGCGCGCCTTATCGCTGGTATTCGCCTTTCCGGCCAGGACGCGCGAAACGGTGCTGGCCGACAGCCCGGTGCGGGCGGCGATTTCGGCGACGCGCAGCTTTTTATCCATTTTGTGATCCAGCTCCGATTGGAAAATGAAAGAATTTTCATAATCGCCAAAGCGCTTCCTGTAAGCAAATGACAGAGCGAAATTTGAGATCTCGGTCATTTCATGAAAAAAGTTGCATAAATAGCACTTTGCCCGACGTTTTTTCTCCCTTAGCCTGAATTGGTCCAACATCTCCCATACTAGTTATACCAATGATGTTGAGATAAAAAATAGACTATTCAAATAGTTAAAAAAAACTATGTGACCACTCAGGGAAAGAGGCCGTCACTTTCCCCCTACAACGTCTTGTGGAGTGTGCTATGAGTCAAGGCCTCAACAATGATATCGCGGTCAGTAAAACGCGCCGGGTGGTAAAAAACCTGCGCTGGTGGGTGCTGGTCCTGTTTTTACTCGGCGTCACCGTCAACTACATCACACGTAACTCGCTGGGGATTATCGCCCCGGAACTGAAAGCGACGCTCGGTATTACCACCGAACAATATTCCTGGATCGTCGGCGCGTTTCAGCTGGCTTACACGATTTTCCAGCCGCTCTGTGGCTGGCTTATCGACGTCATCGGCCTGAAGCTCGGGTTTATGATCTGCGCTACCCTGTGGGCGCTGGCCTGTATCGCCCACGCCGGGGCTGGCAGCTGGCTGCACCTGGCTATGTTGCGCTTCTTTATGGGCGGCGCCGAGGCGGCCGCCACGCCGGCGAACGCCAAAACCATCGGCGAGTGGTTCCCGAAATCTGAACGGCCAATCGCCGCCGGCTGGGCTGGCGTCGGCTTCTCTATCGGCGCAATGCTGGCCCCGCCGATTATCTACTTCGCCCACGCCTCCTTCGGCTGGCAGGGGGCGTTTATGTTTACCGGCGCGCTGGCGCTGCTGTGGGTGGTGCTGTGGTGGGCTTTCTATCAGAACCCGGAAAAGCACCCGAACCTCAGCAAAAGCGAGCTGGAGTACATCAAGCAGGATAACGAAGCCCCGCCGGTGAAACAGCCCTTCTTTACCGCGCTCAAAACCGTCTCGAAGAATAAACGTTTCTACGGTATCGCCATCCCCGCCTTTATGGCCGAGCCTGCCTGGGCGGTACTGAGCTTCTGGGTGCCGCTGTACCTGGCGAAAGAGCACGGCATGGATCTGAAGCAGATCGCGATGTTCGCCTGGCTGCCGTTCCTCGCCGCCGATCTTGGCAGCGTGGTCAGCGGCTATCTCACCCGCCTGTACGTTCGCTGGTTCGGCTGCACGCGAGTCAACTCGGTTATCGCCAGCTCGGTAACCGGCGCGTTTCTGATGATCTCGCTGGCCCTGGTCGCCATTACTCGCGATCCCTATATCACCATCATCCTGATCTCCATTGGTGGTTTCGGCCATCAGATCATCTCCTGCATGCTCAGCGCGCTGGTGGTGGAGTCTTTCGACAAGGGACAAATGGCGACGGTCAACGGTATGCGCGGCTCCGCGGCGTGGATCGCCAGCTTCCTGTTCTCATTATTAATCGGGGTGACCGCCGACAAAATTGGCTTCAACCCGCTGTTTATCGCCATGGGGTTCTTTGACCTGATTGGCGCCGTTTTCCTGGTGGCATTTATTGCTGAACGTCGCGCCAAGCGCGCCTGAGAGTGGATGTAAAATATGAAGACGTTGAAACACTGGAGTTTGCACCAACAGCTGGAGCATCACGTTGAATTGACCGTTGATGGTCAGCACACTTTGTGTCTGTACGTGCTGGAAGAGAATTTATTCCGCGTCCTGCTGAAGCGCCAGGGCCAACTGGCGCTGGATCGCACCTGGAGTATCGCCCCGCAGCAGGATGTGCCGTGGGAAGGCCGCGCGCGGGATGACCTCAGCGGTTTTAGCCTCCCGGCCTGGCAGATGACCAAAGAAGATGACGCGCTGACCATCGCCACCCGCCAGCTGCGCGTCACCGTCCACCAGCCGCTTTGGCTGGAGTGGAGCTATCGCGACGACGCCGGCGAGTGGCAGACGCTCGCCAGTGACCGCCCCACCAGCGCCTATCTGGCAAACGCTCACGGCGACGGCGTCGCCCATTATCTGAGCCGCCGCAAAGATGAGCGTTTCTACGGGCTGGGTGAAAAAGCCGGCGACCTGCAGCGTAACGGCAAACGCTATGAAATGCGTAACCTCGATGCCATGGGCTACAACGCCGTCAGCACCGACCCGCTGTATAAACATATTCCGTTTACCATCACCCAGCGCAGCGATATCAGCTACGGCCTGTTCTATGACAACCTGAGCAGCTGCTGGCTGGATCTGGGCAATGAAATCGACAACTACCACACCGCCTATCGCCGCTGGCAGGCGGAGGCCGGCGATATCGATTATTACCTGTTTACCGGTAAACAGGTGCTGGATGTGACCAAAGCCTTCGTCCGCCTGACCGGTAAAACCCTGTTCGGGCCAAAATGGAGCCTCGGCTACAGCGGCTCCACCATGCACTACACCGACGCGCCGGATGCGCAAAATCAGCTGATGAACTTCATCCGCCTGTGCGAGCAGCACGCGATCCCTTGCGACTCGTTCCAGCTCTCTTCCGGCTATACCTCGATCAACGGCAAGCGCTACGTCTTTAACTGGAACTACGACAAGGTGCCGCAGCCAAAAGTGATGAGCCAGTCGTTCCATGATGCCGGGCTGAAGCTGGCCGCCAATATCAAACCCTGCCTGCTGCAGGATCATCCGCGCTATGGCGAAGTGGCGGAGCGCGGTCTTTTTATTCGCGATTCGCAAACCGACGCGCCGGAGCGCTCCAGCTTCTGGGACGATGAAGGGTCGCATCTCGACTTCACCAACCCGCACACCGTGGCCTGGTGGCAGGAAGGCGTGACCACCCAGCTACTGGAGATGGGTATCGATTCGACCTGGAACGATAATAACGAGTATGAGGTGTGGGACGGCGAGGCGCGCTGCTACGGCTTTGGCCGTGAAATCGCCATTAAACATATTCGCCCGGTGATGCCGTTGCTGATGATGCGCGCCTCCATGGAAGCCCAGCAGCGCTTTGCGCCGCAAAAGCGCCCGTATCTGATCTCCCGCTCCGGCTGCGCCGGGATGCAGCGCTACGTCCAGACCTGGAGCGGCGACAACCGCACCAACTGGGATACGCTGCGCTATAACATCCGCATGGGGCTGGGCATGAGCCTTTCCGGGCTGTTTAACGTCGGCCACGACGTCGGCGGTTTCTCCGGCGATAAACCCGAGCCGGAGCTGTTCGTGCGCTGGGTACAAAACGGCGTGATGCATCCGCGCTTTACCATTCACTCGTGGAATGACGACCAGACGGTCAATGAAGCCTGGATGTACCCGGAAATCACCCCGGCGATCCGCTCAGCCATCGAGCTGCGCTACCGTCTGCTGCCCTATTTGTACACCCTGTTATGGCAGGCGCATGCCGATGACGAACCGATGCTGCGCCCGACCTTCCTCGATCACCAGCACGATACCCAGACCTTCGCCGAGTGCGATGACTTCCTGCTGGGTCGCGATCTGCTGGTGGCCAGCGTGGTCGAGCCCGGCGCCCGTCAACGCCAGCTGTGGCTGCCCGATAATCAGGACGGCTGGTACGATTTTTACAGCCACCAGTGGTTCGCCGGCGGCCAGTGGGTGACGCTGGACGCGCCGCTGGAAAAACTGCCGCTGCTGGTCCGCGCCGGCGCCGGTCTGCCGCTTAGTGAACGTATCAGCCACGTCGATGCGCAAAAAGACGATCGTCGCGAACTGCAGTTGTTCCCGCTGAAAGGTACCGGCTCAACCCGCGGTCTGCTGTTTGAAGACGACGGCGAAAGCTGGGGCTATAAAGAAGGTGATGCGCTATGGCTGGAGTGGGAAATGATCTGCAGCGCCAACAGCATAAACCTGAATATCAACGCTCGCGGCAGCTACCGTCCGGCGTGGAAAGCGCTGAAGCTGTCATTACCGGCGGGAGAAAAGCGCAAGCTGCTGGTGAATGGCGTTGAAGGGACCGAGTGGAGGCGCTAAGCGATATGCCAGGCGGCGGCTTACGCCTTGCCCGGCCTGGATTTTATGATGTTCCCGGATTGCGCTACGCTAATCCGGGCTACAAACGGGTGGCCTCAAAATCCCCGGTGGCGCTACCGCTTACCGGGGCTACAGCACTGTGCGGTTTGGTAGCCCGGGTAACGGACAGTTTCAGTAACCATGGGTACAAGATAGCGCTCTTAAGCTCACAATGGCACGGACCGTAGGCCGGATAAGGCGCAGCCGCCATCCGGCGCGAAAGTGGCTCTTTACCCGCAGTTATTGCCCGGCGGCGCTACGCTTGCGCGGGCCTACAGATCACATGCCAGGCGTAGCCCGGGTAAGGCGTAGCCGCTACCCGGGTAACGGACAGGGATTACTCGATACCTTTGCTGCGCAGGTAGTCTTCGTAGTTACCGCTGAAATCGATCACGCGTTCTGGGGTGATCTCCAGGACGCGGGTCGCCAGCGAGCTGACGAACTCGCGGTCGTGAGAAACGAAGATCAGGGTGCCCTGATACATCTCCAGCGCCATGTTCAGCGATTCGATCGATTCCATATCCAGGTGGTTGGTCGGTTCGTCCATGATCAGGATGTTTGGCTTCTGCATCATCAGCTTACCGAACAGCATGCGCCCTTTCTCACCACCAGAAAGGACTTTCGCCGGCTTTTTGATATCGTCCTGGCTAAACAACAGACGGCCGAGGATACTGCGTACCGCCTGCTCGTCGTCGCTTTCCTGCTTCCACTGGCTCATCCACTCGAAGACCGTCAGGTCGTTTTCGAACTCGTACTCATGATCCTGCGCGTAGTAACCAATTTGCGCGTTTTCAGACCATTTCACGGTGCCGTTGTCCGGCTGCAGTTCGCCTACCAGAGTTTTCAGCATGGTGGATTTACCCACGCCATTGGCGCCCAGAATGGCAATCTTCTCGCCCACTTCCAGCAACAGGTTGACCTTTTTGAACAGCGGACCTTCATCAAAGCCTTTGGTAAGGGCTTCCACTTCCAGCGCGTTACGGAACAGTTTCTTGTCCTGTTCGAAGCGGATAAACGGGTTCTGACGGCTGGAGGCTTTAACCTCTTCCAGCTTGATTTTGTCAATCTGGCGCGCGCGCGAGGTGGCCTGACGTGATTTAGAAGCGTTGGCGCTAAAGCGGCTAACGAAGGACTGCAGGTCCGCAATCTGCGCTTTTTTCTTGGCGTTGTCCGCCAGCAGACGCTCACGCGCCTGGGTGGCCGCGGTCATGTATTCGTCGTAGTTGCCCGGATAGACGCGCAGCTCGCCGTAGTCGAGGTCCGCCATGTGGGTGCAGACCATGTTCAGGAAGTGACGGTCGTGCGAGATGATGATCATGGTGCTGTCGCGATCGTTCAGCGTCTGCTCCAGCCAGCGGATGGTGTCGATGTCCAGGTTGTTCGTCGGTTCGTCGAGCAGCAGGATATCCGGATTGGAGAACAGCGCCTGCGCCAGCAGGACGCGCAGTTTCCAGCCCGGCGCGACTTCGCTCATCGGGCCGTAATGCTGTTCAACCGGAATGCCGACGCCGAGCAGCAGTTCGCCGGCGCGCGCTTCGGCGGAGTAGCCGTCCATCTCGCCGTATTTCACTTCCAGGTCGGCCACTTTATAGCCGTCTTCCTCGCTCATTTCGGGCAGCGCGTAGATACGATCGCGCTCTTGCTTCACTTCCCACAGCTCGCCGTGGCCCATGATAACCGTATCCAGCACGGTGAATGCTTCGAAGGCGAACTGATCCTGGCGCAGCTTACCGATACGCTCGTTCGGGTCGAGAGAAACGTTGCCCAGCGTCGGCTCGAGATCGCCGCCGAGGATCTTCATAAAGGTCGATTTACCGCTGCCGTTGGCGCCGATCAGACCATAACGGTTGCCGCCGCCAAATTTAACGGAGATATTTTCGAACAGCGGCTTACTGCCAAACTGCATGGTAACGTTGCTGGATACTAGCACGGGGATATCCTGAAAAAAGAGAATGAGGGGTGTGACACAACAGACATTATGCCAGCAAATGACACACTTTTCACGGCCTGCGGTAAATTCCGCCGCGGCGCTTGTGCTAAGGTCTTTGTCAGATGAGCCGCAGACCAGGGCTCAAACGGTTATTCTGTACGTCATTATGAGGAACCCCATGACCACCAGCCTACCGCGACACCCGGCTTTTTTATCCCTGCAGGGCGGTATCAATTTTCGCGACCTCGGCGGCCAGCGCGCCGCCGACGGACGCACGGTACGCAGCGGCAAGCTGCTACGCTCCGGTGCGCTAAATCGGTTGACGGCGGACGATCTCAACCATCTGGCGACGCTGCCGCTCAGTCGGGTGCTCGACTATCGCGACCCCGGCGAAGTGCAGCGCACCCCTGACAAGCTTAGCCCGCTCACTCACTATTTAAACGCGCCCGCTAATCCGCCGCTCGGCGATGTGAATGCGAAAGTCACCGAGCTGAATGCTGCCACCCTTAACGCGCTGAACGGGGAGCAGTTTATGCTGCAACTGTATCGCCAGTTGCCCTTTAATAACCCGGCCTATCGCCAGCTCGCCGCCTGGCTGACCACGCCTTTTGAAGGCGCTTTACTGCAACACTGCGCCGTCGGCAAAGATCGCACCGGCGTCGGCTGCGCGTTAACCCTGTTTGCCGTCGGATGCGACAGCGAGACGGTCATGGAGGAGTATCTGCTCACCCACGGCATGCTGACACAAGTGGAAGCCTGGATGCTGGAGATGCTGGGCAACGACCTGACGCCCCAGGGACGCCAGAGTCTGGCGGATATCCTGACGGTGAAAGAGTCCTATCTCGCCGCCGCGCTGTCAGCCATCCACCAGCGCTATGGCACGGTCGACGCCTGGCTGGCAGAAGAGTACCAGCTCACCGCCCCGGCACGCGCTTCGCTACAGGACCGGTTACTGGAAGGATAACCTCCCTGTCACCCGCGTGAGAGGCGGCGATTGCATCATCCGCCAGCCCCGTCAGCCGAGGCGACAGGGAAAAAAATGTGATTTCGTACACATCTGATTTACCTGTTTAGCGGAATGCACATATAATGCGCTCCCATCTACTGTCTCAATCATTAACAAAGGCCTGTGTGGCGTTGATTTCGCACACGACATTAAAGACTATGAAATTATCTACACTCTTAGCGGCAGCCTTCGCCCTCGTAGGCTTTTGCAATACAGCGTCTGCTGTCACCTATCCTTTGCCGACCGACGGCAGCCGTTTGGTTGGTCAGAATCAGGTCATCACCATTCCGGATGATAACAAGCAGCCGCTGGAATACTTTGCGGCGAAATATCAGATGGGGCTGTCCAACATGCTGGAAGCCAACCCGGGGGTGGACACCTATCTGCCAAAAGGCGGTAGCGTCCTGAACATCCCGCAGCAGCTGATCCTGCCGGACACCGTCCACGAAGGCATCGTCATCAACAGCGCCGAGATGCGTCTGTATTACTATCCGAAAGGCACTAACACCGTGATCGTCCTGCCGATCGGTATCGGCCAGTTAGGTAAAGATACGCCGATTAACTGGACCACCAAAGTCGAACGCAAGAAGGCCGGCCCGACCTGGACGCCGACCGCCAAGATGCACGCTGAATACGCCGCTGCCGGCAACCCGCTGCCAGCCGTCGTACCGGCCGGTCCGGATAACCCGATGGGTCTGTACGCGCTGTATATCGGCCGTCTGTACGCCATCCACGGCACCAACGCTAACTTTGGTATTGGCCTGCGCGTGAGCCACGGCTGCGTGCGTCTGCGCAACGATGACATCAAATTCCTGTTTGAGAATGTGCCGGTCGGCACCCGCGTGCAGTTTATCGATGAGCCGGTAAAAGCGACCACCGAGCCGGACGGCAGCCGTTACATTGAGGTTCACAACCCGCTGTCGACCACCGAAGCGCAGTTCCAGGGCGGCGAAATCGTGCCGATCACCCTGACTCAGCCGGTACAGGCGATCACCAGCCAGTCTGATGTCGATCAGAACGTGGTTGAGCAGGCTATCCAGAACCGCTCCGGTATGCCGGTGCGTCTGAACTAAGTTCTGCATGACAAGAAAAACGGCGGGCCTGATGCCCGCCGTTTTTTTATCTGCATTTCCCCGGGCTGCGGCTGACGCCTTGCCTGGGTTACCAAACCTGACAACACCCTGGGCCTGCTAAGCGCTGCGCAAACAGGGGTCCCCGGTCTAACCGTTATTCACCAGAATAATCCCGCCGTGATCGTAGCGATAGTGACAGTGGGCATACTCCAGCGGCGTACCGTCTTCGAGGTAGATCACCTGTTCAACCTCCAGCACCGGGTCGGAGAGGTCGCAGTGAAGATGTAATTTATCCAGTTCATCCGGCTTCATCGCCCGCACCACGCGGTAAGATCCCATCAGCTTCAGCCCCAGCGTCTCCTGGATATAGCGAAACACCGAGCTTTCCAGATGGCTTTTATTGAGCCCCGGCACTAGCCCCACCGGCATGACCGTCAGATCCAGCGACACCGGTTCCCCGTTGAGCAACCGCAGGCGAACGAAGTCATACACCGGCGCATCGGCGTCAATCAGCAGCGAACTCTGCTCTTTGTCGCTGGGAAAACGCACCTCAAAGCGCACCACTTCGCTTTGTACCTCGCCAAGATGCTCCCAGGTTTTGGTGGCGCCAAAATAGTCGCTGCCGGGCAACTCCCACTGCGACAGCTGGAGAAAATTTTTCCGCACAAAGGTACCCAGTCCTTTGCGGGTATAGATAAGCCCTTCGACGATTAACTGACGCATCGCCTGCTGGATCGTCATCCGGCTGGTGTTGAACTCCGCCGCCAGCGCAAACTGGTCGGGTAGCGGCGCGCTGGCAGGATACTGCTGGCTGATGATGCGTTTTTTTATTTCCCGCGCGATTTGCAGATACTTCGCCGTCATTCCCGGTCCTTTTACATTCTGTGTGTGGCTGGCGGACAGCATACTTGACCTGACCGCCAGGACACTGTTACATCGCTTCGCCGTTGCTGTGGATCACCTGCTTTAGCCACGCATAGCTCTTCTTCGGCACCCGCCGCAGATCCTTGAGGTCATGGTTCTCACGATTGACGTACACCACGCCGTAGCGCTTACGCATATCGCCCTGAGAGCTGAGGATATCGATTAATCCCCAGCCGAGATAGCCAATCACCTGCGCGCCGTCCTCAAATATCGCCGCTTTCATGGCGTTAATATGGTCGCGATGGTAGGCGATGCGGTAATCATCGGCAATGGGATGTTCGCCATCCCAGGATTCGATCACCCCGATGCCATTTTCAATCGGGAACACCGGTAGCCGCCAATCATTGTAATAGCGGGTGATGATCATGCGAAATCCCAGCGGATCGATCTGCCAGTTCCATTCCGTCGCTTTCAGGTACGGGTTATCCTGATTACCGAATAGCATGTAATTGTTGACCGCCGTTCCCGGCGGGATCGCGTCGCTATTGAGCGCACGGCTGGCGTAATAGCTGAACGCCAGATAATCGACCTTCACCGTCGCCATCAGCGCGATATCTTCAGGGCGATAAATATCGTCAAAGCCTTGGCGAGCGACAAAATGCATCACTTCCGGGCTATAACCCTCGCCGGCGTAGGCGCGCAGCAGGTTCTGGTTTAAAAACTCGTCCAGTTGCTGGGCGCAGAGAATATCGCGTGGTTTGCAGGTAGCCGGATAGACCAGCGCATGGGCCAGCATTCCGCCCATCAGGCACTGCGGCTTCGTCTGATGCAGATAGTGGGTCAGATGGACATGCGCCATCATCACGTGGTGCTGGATCTGGTAGAGTTCGCGCAGCGTTTTATCGCCACGCAAATAGCCGGTGATCAGGAAGGCTTCCGGCGAATGGTAGAGGTTCTGTTCATTGAAGGTCAGCCAGTACTTCACCTTATCGCCGTAACAGTCGATCATCTTCTGGCCATAGCGGATAAAGGCGTCCATGACCCGGCGGTCGGTAAAACCGTTGTAACGCTCCGCCAGCGACAGCGGCATATCAAAGTGATACAGGCAGATCATCGGTTCAATACCGCGGGCAATGAGTTCATCGATAAACTGATGGTAGAACGCGATCCCCTCTTCATTGAATTCGCCGTCCCCTTCCGGGCACACCCGGCTCCAGGCGATCTGGAAGCGGTAGCAGTTCATGCCCAGATCCTGCATCAGATCGAAATCTTCGCGAAAGCGATGATAGGAGTCGGTCGCGACCTTCCAGTCCGAGGCGAATTCCGCCGGTTGACGAATATCGTACACCGACATCCCCTTGCCCCCCTCGTTCCACGCCCCCTCCGTCTGCATGCTGGAGACGGAATTACCCCATAAAAAATCTGCCGGTAGTGTGTTCTTCATGCTGCGCCTCGGTATATGACTAGTCATTTAACTATAATGACTAGTCATATACAAAAGATCCGCCACCGAAGCAAAAGTCGGATCGTTTTCTGTGAGCCAGGCAAACAAAAAAGATCGCCGCAAGCGGCGATCTTTATAGGCACGGAAAAAACGGCGTTACTGCGCGTCAAGCTGATGACGACGATATTCCCCCTGGCGCTCCAGCATCCAGCCCGGATATTCGCGCGGCAGGGCGCTGACCGCGTCAAGCTGGCGCAACTCATCATCGCTCAGGCGGATAGCGGTCGCAGCGATGTTATCCTGCAACTGCTCGGCCCGTTTGGCGCCAATAATGACGCTGGTCACCGCCGGCTGATGCAGCAGCCACGCCAGGGCAATCTGCGCCACCGATACCCCTTTTGCTTCAGCTATCACCCGCATGACGTCGATGCAATCAAATGCGCGCGCTTTATCCACGGGCGGAAAGTCGAACGCCAGGCGACGACCACCCGCTTCCGCCTCGCCGTCGCGGCGGTATTTCCCGCTCAGCAGGCCGCCCGCCAGCGGACTCCAGACCATCAGGCCGAGTCCTTCGCTTTGCAGCATCGGCACCAGCTCACGTTCCAGGTCACGCCCGGCAATCGTGTAGTAGGCCTGCAGAGAAGCAAAGCGCGAGAGTCCAAGGCGTTCCGCGATGCCCAGCGCTTTGGCGATTTGCCAGGCCGCCCAGTTTGAAACACCGATGTAGCGCACATGCCCCTGCTGTACCAGGGTATCCAGGGCCGATAGCGTCTCTTCGATCGGCGTCGCCGGATCGAAGCCATGCAATTGATAGAGATCGATATGATCGAGCTGCAGGCGGCGCAGGCTCTCCTTCACGCTGCCCATGATGTGGTACCGTGAGCTGCCGCGCGAGTTCACGCCGGCGGTGCCGGTTTCGCCAAACACTTTGGTCGCCACCACCACGTTTTCACGCGGGATTTTCAGGTTTTTCAGCGCCTGACCGGTAATCTCTTCAGAGCGCCCTTCCGAGTAGACGTTGGCGGTATCGATAAAGTTGATCCCGGCGTCCAGCGCGCTGCCGACCAGCTGTTCGGCTTCAGCCTGGCGCAGCTGGCCGATTTTGCCCCACATCCCTTCTTCGCCGCCGAAGGTCATGGTGCCCAGGCACAGCTCAGAGACAAACAGACCGGTATTGCCCAGTTTTTGATATCGCATAGCACTCTCCTCAACAGGATGGTTAACGTCAGCGGTATAGTTATACCGCTGTGTCGAGGCGTGCGAATGGGGTGTTTCTGTCAGTTTCTTGCCCAATTCTGCAGAAATCAGGCGCAGAGTTTAAAGAGCCAATAGCCGCTGATGGCCGCCCATAGCAGCATAGGAATGGAGTAAAGATGGAAGCGCCACCAGATCCGCCGATCGCTGGCCATGCGCAGGGCGATGATATTGGCCAGCGATCCTGGCAGCAGACCAAAGCCGCCCACGTTAACCGCCCAGGCAAGCAGTATCGACGGCGGGACATAGTTGAGCAGCAGAATGGTCGAGGGCACATTACTGATCACCTGAGACAGGCCGATGGCGGTCAGCCACAGTCCGCCGCCGGAAAGCGTCCCGACGCCGCTCAGCACATGATGCAGCGCCGGAAGCTGGGTCAGCAGGTGGACGTCGATAAACATCACCATAAACACCAGCAGCAGCGACCAGTCCACATGGACGATCACCGCCCGGGCCAGAATCAGGAAGCCCAGCAACACCAGCGCCAGCCCCCACAGCGCCTGATTCATCTCCAGCGCCGTCAGGAACACCAGATACAATCCCAGACAGCTCCAGACCAGCTTAGGCTGCCACGATGGCGCCTTATCGCTACTCTGGTAGCTGAGCCGGTTCGCCGGGAAACAGAACCAGCACAGCACCAGCAGGGTCAACATCATTGCCGCCGCCAGGGGTAACATCTCGCCGATAAACCCGACGAAAGAGAGGCCGGACCGTCCCCACAGCAAAATGTTCTGCGGGTTGCCGATCGGCGTCAGCAGCGACCCGGCATTAACCGCCAGCGCTTCGAAGATAATCAGACGGTTAACCGGGATCGCACACCACTTTTTCAGCGTCAGCGTCAGCGGCACCACAATAAACAGGGCCACATCGTTGGTCAGGAAGGTGGACAGGAGCGCTGCCGCCAGCACCATAAAGATGGCCAGCTGGCGCTCAGTCACGAAGCGGCGGGCCATTTTCCGCCCCAGCACGTCAAAGTAGCCGCTCAGTTCAATGCCCTTGGTCAACAGCATCAGGCCGCTGAGCGTGATGATGGTATGCCAGTCAATGGCCGCCGGCCAGCTTGCCGGGACAAACGGCACGATGGCGCTGAGCACGCAGGCGATAATCAGCAGCAGGTGTAAAAAACGGTCGCGCAGCAGCGACTGAACAAAGGGAAGAGTCATGCTTCCTGTGATCCCTGTTTCTGGGTAAATTTCAGGAACATGGCCAGCGTCTCTTCACTCACGTGATGCTCCATTCCCTCCGCATCGCGGCGGGCGATTTCCGGACTGACGCCAATGGCCAGCAGAAAGTTTTCCACAATCTGGTGGCGTTCGCGACTTTCCTGGGCCAGCTTTTCCCCTTCCGGGGTTAAGAAGATCCCGCGCCAGGGGATCTGTTCGATCAGACCCACGCTGGCCAGGCGTTTGAGCATTTTGGCGACCGTGGGCTGCGAAACGCCAAGACGCGCCGCCATATCCACCTGGCGCGCCTCCCCCACTTCGTTGATCAGATCGGAGATCAGCTCCACATAGTCATCGATCAGTTCGCGGCGATGCGCTTCCCGCACCTGACGGAACCCCTCAACGTGCTCTTCAACATTTACTAACTGCGTCACTTTTTTTGTTATTGGCTTACCTGCGCGACGGTTCATTGTGCTTCCTCATTCGTGTGACGCGTCAAGCATCATATAAAAAGATCCACATTGTAATGGATTGCGCCAAGAGCACAAAAAATTAACGTTTTAGCCATAGCTATAAAATATAGCCTGTGCTATATCTGTATGTAATGCAAACAGCCATCATGGATTGACGGCGTGAACAGGCAGGAGGAGAGCAGATGAACGAATTCAAGAGGTGCTTAAACGTGTTTAGCCATTCACCCTTTAAAGTACGATTAATGCTGATCGGTATGCTGTGCGAGATGATCAACGGTAAACCACAGCAGGGCAAACCCCATTCCTAAGGCGGCGTCGCGGTACGCCGCTTCATTTTTCTGTCATCTTCTGCCGGCAAAATGACCGGTTTCCCCCGTTTCCCTGACCTTTTTTCAAGTTTTGTAAGCGCCCTCGCAAAACAATCTGTTATGTCTGGTTGACCTTACCATTTACAAGCCCTATCTTTGCACAGCCCTGCCACATTCGCGGCTCGCAGAGACCCTCTTCACGCACTGTCCAGCAGGTTTTACCCCTTGTCGCCAGGGGATGCGCATGGCCTCTTTTTGATTGTTTACTATGAATGTCACCACCCTGAAAGATACGCTGGTCGCCCGCCGACTGGCACTGAACCCATGGACAGGATTCTACTTTTTACAATCGCTGTTGATTAACCTGGCGCTGGGCTATGAATTTAGCCTGCTCTATACCGTGGCATTTACCTGCGTGTTACATCTTCTGTGGCGCGCTTTTCCGCGCGTCCAGAAAGGGGTAGTCGGCGCCTATTCGCTGCTGGCGGCCCTGTATTACCCCTTTGGCCAGGCTTACGGCGCCCCCAATTTCAACACCTTGCTGGCGCTGCACGCGACCAACGTGGAAGAATCTACGGAAATTCTGACCATCTTCCCGTGGTACAACTATCTGCTGGCGGTCTTCATTTTCGCACTGGGGATCATTGCGGTCCGCCGCAGGATCGTTGAGCCCTCCCGCTGGGGAAAAATGGAGACCCTGGGCCTGCTGTTCAGCGTCGGGATCTTCTTTCTGCAGCCGGTGCAAAACCTCGCCTGGGGCGGCGTGTTCAAGGTGATTGACACCGGTTATCCGGCCTTTCGTTTTGTGAAAGACGTGGTGGTGAATAATAACGAGGTGCTGGACGAGCAGGCGCGAATGGCGCAGCTGGCCGGCATGAAAGACAGCTGGCACGTGCTGGCGGTGAAGCCAAAGTACCATCTCTATGTGGTGGTGATTGGCGAGAGCGCCCGTCGCGACGCCCTCGGCGCCTTCGGCGGCCACTGGGATAACACGCCGTTTGCCAGCTCAGTAAACGGTTATCTGTTTAACAACTATGTCGCCGCCAGCGGCTCGACGCAGAAATCGCTCGGCCTGACGCTTAACCGGGTGGTCGACGGCAAACCGCAGTTTCAGGATAACTTTGTCACCCTCGCCAACCGCGCGGGTTTCCAGACCTGGTGGTTCTCCAACCAGGGGCAGATTGGCGAGTACGACACCGCTATCGCCAGCATCGCCAAACGTGCGGATGAAGTCCAGTTCCTGAAAAACGGCGATTTCGAGGCCAATAAAAATACTCAGGACGAGCAGTTATTAAAGCTGACCGAGCAGGTACTCTCTACGCAGCGCACCCAGCCGCAGCTGATTGTCCTGCATCTGATGGGCTCTCACCCGCAGGCCTGCGATCGGACCAAAGGCAAGTACACGGTTTTCGTCCAGTCGAAAGAGACCTCCTGTTATCTCTACAGCATGACGCAGACCGATTCGCTGCTGGCTAAGCTATACAGTCAGTTGCAAAACTCCGGCGATACCTTTTCACTGACTTACTTTTCCGATCATGGTCTGGCGTTCAAGGAGCGGGGAAAAGAGGTGCAGTATCTGGCGCATGACGATAAGTTCCAGCAGAACTTCCAGGTGCCGTTTATGGTGCTATCCAGCGATGACAAAGCGCATAAAGTGATTAAAGCGCAGCGCTCAGCGAATGATTTCCTCAGTTTCTTCTCCCAGTGGACCGGGATCAAGGCGGCGGAAATCGTCCCGCGCTATCGTTTTATCTCTGAGCAAAAGGCCGGTCCGGTGTACATCACCAACTTCCAGCTGCAGAAGGTGGACTACGCTCACCTCGGTACCGATGAGTTCACCGTCAATTAATCGTGCAGGCCCGGCCAGTCGCTCAGGCTGGCCGGCAACAGGCAAAAAAAATCCGCCCCGAAAGGCGGATTTTTTATATCACCGGAGTGATTAGAAGCGGTAACCCACGCCAGCAATCCAGGTACCGACGTCAACGTTACGAATACGAGACTGCTCGTAGGAGAAGTCCAGAGCAACGTTTTCGATCGGGTTGAACTGCAGACCAGCACCGTAGGAGAAACCGTAGTCGCTCATATCGGATTTCTGGTTCGGGAAGTTGTTGTTCTGGAATTTACCGTAACCAACACCCACTACACCGTAGATGCTTGCCCAGTCGTTCAGACGGTAAGCCGGACCTGCGGTGATGCCGTAGTACTGACCTTTGTTGTAAGTACCGTTGCTGGTGTTATCCTTTTCGGTGTAGGTGAAGGAACCGATAACGCCCAGCGGGTTGTTATCTTGCTCGTAACGGTATTTCAGGTTGAAACCGCCAGCTTTGTTCGCTTTACCCTGCATGTCGCTCTGCGCGTAACCGCCGGTTACGGTAGAAGTTGCAGCAAATGCAGTGGTACCTACGGATGCAGCCAGAACAACGGCCAGTGCTGAAAGACGTGCAATTTTATTCATAACCACCTCAAATGTGTTTCTAATAAGTCCTAAGCCTTAAATATATCAAAAACTTTTGGGAAACTCTTTGGAGTTTACATTGTCTAACATACTTTTTCATGTAACCAAAAGTTTCCATATTTCTATAACAATATGGAAAACAACAATTTTTGGCGTTAACGTACATCTTAACGCTCATTAAGAAATTCGCAAGCATCCAGATTAATCTTAATCACCTGGCGAATTTCTCAGCAACGTGCGCCATTCTACTGTTTTCGCCTCTGTTTTTTTCAACATTAGCTCAACCGTCAGCAGGTTATTCCAGTACACTGGCACTTTTACGACTTTTGACAAAACCTGACAGGAGAAAGGATGCCCGGTCCATCCCGAAAAGCGGCGGCATGGTTGCCGATTCTGGTGATTTTAATCGCCATGACCTCGATTCAGAGCGGCGCATCGCTCGCCAAATCGCTGTTCCCGTTGGTCGGCGCCCCGGGGGTCACCGCCCTGCGCCTGGCGCTCGGGACGCTGATTCTGGTGGTCGTGTTCAAGCCATGGCGGTTACGTTTCTCCCCGACACAGCGCGTGCCGCTGCTACTGTACGGCCTGGCGCTCGGCGCGATGAACTATCTCTTTTATTTATCCCTGCAGCGTATTCCGCTCGGCGTGGCGGTAGCCCTGGAGTTTACCGGCCCGCTGGCGGTGGCGCTGTTTGGTTCGCGCCGACCGCTGGATTTTGTCTGGGTGGCGCTGGCGATCCTCGGACTGTGGTATCTCCTGCCGCTGGGGCAGAACGTGGCGCAGGTCGATTTAACCGGCGCGCTCTTTGCCCTGGGCGCCGGCGCCTGCTGGGCGGTCTATATTCTGACCGGGCAGCGCGCCGGTGAAGAGCATGGGCCAGCCACGGTGGCGATGGGGTCGCTCATCGCCTCGCTGGTGTTTGTTCCGTTAGGCATGGCGCAGGCTACGGATACGCTGTGGCAATGGTCGCTGCTGCCGATGGGGCTGGGGATTGCTATTCTCTCAACCGCGCTGCCCTACTCTCTCGAAATGATGGCCTTGACGCGCCTGCCGACGCGCACCTTCGGCACGCTGATGAGCCTTGAACCAGCATTAGCCGCCCTTTCCGGTATGGTCTTCCTCGGCGAAACGTTGAAGCTCTCCCAGACCCTGGCGCTGGGCGCGATCATTATCGCCTCGATGGGCGCCACGCTGACCATGCAGCGACAAAGTAAAATCGAGCAAGTCGATATCAATTAACATTCTGTTACGCCGCCGGCCCGTGAGAAATCCGGGCCGTTCAGCTAAATATAACCCTATGATATTTAGCGCTTTTCAAAATAACCAACCACTTTGCGCTATCGAAGTGATATGGCCTGCCGATGCCTCACTCTTTGAAACCCTTGCTATACTTAGTCCCGAAGTTACCTGGGACAACGCTCCACATCATTCAGATTTGAAGTGTGACGAGCATCAATATCAAGAGGATATGAAACGATGAGTACCGCAAAACTGGTTAAATCAAAAGCATCTAATCTGGTCTATACCCGCAACGATGTCGCTGACAGCGAAAAGAAAGCGACCATTGAGCTGTTGAATCGCCAGGTGATCCAGTTCATTGACCTGTCACTTATCACCAAGCAGGCACACTGGAATATGCGCGGTGCGAACTTTATCGCCGTGCACGAAATGCTGGATGGCTTCCGTACCGCGCTAACCGAGCACCTGGACACCATGGCGGAGCGCGCCGTGCAGCTGGGCGGCGTCGCACTGGGCACCACTCAGGTCATTAACAGCAAAACGCCGCTGCAGAGCTACCCGCTCGATATCCATCACGTTCAGGATCACCTGAAAGCGCTGGCTGACCGCTATGCCGTCGTCGCTAACGATGTGCGCAAGGCGATCGATGAAGCCAAAGACGAGGATACTGCGGATATTTTCACCGCGGCCTCCCGCGATCTGGATAAATTCCTGTGGTTCATTGAAGCGAATATCGAGTAAGGCTTTGCCGCCGGCCGCAGCGCGGTCGGCGGCGCCTTTACTTTTCCCGCCCACCTTTCTGTTTTCCGTTCTATCCGTTTCCCCTTCTATGCTTTTCGTCCCCCCTGCTGGCCATGCACTGTTTTAGGGCGCCAAATTGATGAAAATGCGCGCAAAAGTAAAACAATTGTAATAATCACCTCACACAATCGTTACGTCGAGATTGTTTTCCCATCAGGGTTTGCGCTAAAAATGTGCTCGTTATTCAGCAACTCTATAACGCACCAAAGCGACGCCCCATCATGGTGCAGTGAGTGCCTGTCATGATCGAAATTGTGCAACCACTCGCGCTTCGTTTGTTGAAAAACAACAGCTTGTAAAAGTGGCACGATTTTTTCATTAGGCTAGTCGTTCTCGCAGGGGATCGTCCCGTGGATATAAAAGGAAATGCTATGAAGTCTGTATTTAAAGTTTCACTGGCTGCACTGACCCTGGCTTTTGCGGTTTCTTCCCATGCCGCCAATAAGACCCTGGTTGTCGCCACCGATACGGCGTTCGTCCCGTTCGAATTTAAGCAAGGCGATAAATATGTCGGGTTTGACGTTGACCTGTGGGCGGCTATCGCCAAAGAGCTGAAGCTCGACTACACCCTGAAGCCAATGGACTTCAGCGGCATTATCCCGGCGCTGCAAACTAAAAATATCGATCTGGCGCTGGCCGGGATCACCATCACCGACGAACGTAAAAAAGCGATCGACTTCTCCGACGGCTACTACAAAAGCGGCCTGCTGGTGATGGTCAACGCCAATAATAACGACATCAAAGATGTGAAAGATCTGAACGGTAAAGTGGTCGCGGTGAAGAGCGGTACCGGCTCCGTTGATTACGCGAAAGCCAATATCAAAACCAAAGATCTGCGTCAGTTCCCGAACATCGATAACGCCTATATGGAACTGGGTACCGGCCGCGCTGATGCCGTGCTGCACGATACGCCAAATATTCTGTACTTCATCAAAACCGCAGGCAACGGCAAGTTCAAAGCGGTAGGCGAATCACTGGAAGCGCAAAACTACGGTATCGCTTTCCCGAAAGGCAGCGACGAGCTGCGTGAGAAAGTGAACGGTGCGCTGAAAACGCTGCGCGAGAATGGTACCTACAACGAAATTTATAAAAAATGGTTCGGCACTGAACCAAAATAATAAGAACACACTTCGCCAGACGCAGCTCCGGCGACATCACAACGGTCTTCCGGCACAGACTCGGCGGGAGACCGTATTTTGGCGGAGGATTTCCTCTGCTCTCGACACGGTAACAGGAACGTATTATGCAGTTTGACTGGAGTGCCATCTGGCCTGCCATTCCGATTTTGCTGGAAGGCGCCAAAATGACGCTGTGGATTTCCGTCCTCGGCCTGGCCGGCGGCCTGATAATCGGTCTGGTTGCCGGTTTCGCCCGCTGCTTCGGCGGCTGGATCGCCAACCACATCGCACTGGTGTTTATTGAAATCATTCGCGGCACCCCGATTGTGGTGCAGGTCATGTTCATCTACTTTGCGCTGCCGATGGCCTTTAGCGACCTGCGCATCGACCCCTTCTCCGCAGCGGTAGTGACCATCATGATTAACTCGGGCGCCTATATCGCGGAAATTACCCGCGGCGCGGTGCTCTCCATTCATAAAGGCTTCCGCGAAGCGGGCCTGGCGCTGGGCCTGTCGCGTCGCGAAACCATTCGCCACGTGATCCTGCCTCTGGCGCTGCGCCGCATGCTGCCGCCGCTGGGCAACCAGTGGATCATCAGCATCAAGGATACCTCGCTGTTCATCGTCATCGGCGTCGCCGAACTGACCCGTCAGGGACAGGAGATCATCGCGGGCAACTTCCGCGCCCTGGAAATCTGGAGCGCCGTTGCTGTTATCTACCTGATTATCACCCTGGTCCTGAGCTTTATTCTGCGTCGTCTTGAAAGAAGGATGAAAATCCTGTGATTGAATTTAAAAACGTCTCCAAGCACTTTGGCCCGACCCAGGTGCTGCACGATATCTCCCTGAAAATTAATCAGGGTGAAGTGGTGGTCATTATCGGCCCGTCCGGCTCCGGTAAATCAACGATGCTGCGCTGCATCAATAAACTGGAAGAGATCACCAGCGGCGATCTGATTGTCGATGGCTTAAAGGTCAACGATCCGAAGGTGGACGAACGTCTGATTCGTCAGGAAGCCGGGATGGTATTTCAGCAGTTTTATCTGTTCCCGCACCTCACGGCGCTGGAGAACGTCATGTTTGGTCCGCTGCGGGTGCGCGGCGCCAGCAAGCAGGCGGCAGAGAAGCAGGCGAAAGATCTGCTGGCGAAAGTCGGCCTGGCCGAGCGCGCGCATCACTATCCGTCTGAACTCTCCGGCGGCCAGCAGCAGCGTGTGGCCATCGCCCGCGCGCTGGCGGTGAAGCCAAAGATGATGCTGTTTGATGAACCGACCTCCGCGCTCGACCCGGAACTGCGCCATGAAGTGCTCAAGGTGATGCAGGATCTGGCTGAAGAGGGGATGACGATGGTGATCGTAACCCACGAAATCGGCTTTGCCGAAAAAGTGGCTTCGCGATTGATCTTTATCGACAAAGGACGCATTGCTGAAGACGGCAACCCGCAGGAGCTGGTGAAGAACCCGCCAAGCCCGCGCCTGCGCGAATTCCTGCAGCACGTCGCCTGACCCGCAACGGCTCTCTTCCTCCGCGGAGAGAGCCGCTTTTCCAGATTCCTCTTCCCTCCCCTTCCGCCATCGGCTTCTATACTTACCCGTTTACGTTGCAACGGAGGTGCCCATGCCGTGGATCCTGCTTTTGCTCGCTGCACTGTTTACTGCCCCGCTTTCCGCCGCCGCCCTGCCCGGCGTGCCGACAGCTAACGCCGATAAAACCAGCGCCAGCGAACCCGATGCGGAACAGAAAAGAGCGGCCTACGCCGCGCTGGCTGACGTGCTGGCTAACGACAGCGCCCGTCAGGAGCTCATTGACCAGCTGCGTAAAGCAGCCGCCACGCCGCCGCCAGACAGCACCCCGACGCTGACGCCGCCGGCGGTGAAAGAAGGGACCACGGTGCTGGAGAACGTCACGCAGATCAGCCGGGAATACCGCGAGCAGCTCTCGTCTCGCTTCTCTCAACTGTGGCGCAATATCACCGGCTCACCGCATAAACCTTTTAATTCGCAAACCTTCACCAGCGCGGCCTGGCATTTTTTACTGCTGGCCGGCCTGGTCTTTGCCTTCTGGTGGCTGGTGCGTCTTGCGGCGCTGCCGCTGTATCGCAAAATGGGTGAATGGGGGCGGCATAAAAACCGCGATCGCGGAAACTGGCTCCAGCTGCCCCTGACCATCGCCGGGGCGTTTGTTATCGACCTGCTGCTGCTGGCGCTGACCCTGTTTGTCGGCCAGTTGTTAAGCGATCGCCTGAATGGTAATAACCCCACCATCGCCTTCCAGCAGAGTCTTTTCCTCAACGCCTTCGCGTTGATCGAGTTTTTTAAAGCCATTCTGCGGCTCATTTTCTGCCCGCGCATCCCGGCGCTCCGGCCTTTTAACCTCAGCGACGAAGCCGCGTCATACTGGAGCCTGCGCCTGAGCGCGCTCAGCAGCCTGATTGGCTATGGCCTGATCGTCGCGGTGCCGATTATCTCCAATCAGGTGAATGTTCAGGTTGGCGCGCTGGCTAACGTCGTCATCATGCTGTGCATTACGCTGTGGGCGCTGTACCTGATTTTTCATAACAAGACCTTGATTACGCAGGGGCTAATCCATCTGGCCGACCGTTCGCTCTCCTTCTTTAGCCTGTTTATCCGCGCCTTCGCGCTGGTCTGGCACTGGCTGGCCTGCGCCTACTTTGTGGTGCTCTTTTTCTTCTCCCTGTTCGACCCGGGCAATAGCCTGAAATTCATGATGGGCGCCACCCTGCGCAGCCTGGCCATTATCGGCGGCGCGGCGCTGGTGTCCGGCATCCTGTCGCGCTGGATAGCCAAAACCATCACCCTGTCACCCGCCACCCAGCGCAATTATCCTGAGCTGCAAAAGCGGCTGAATGGCTGGATCTCCGCCTCGCTGAAGGCCGCGCGCATTCTCACCGTCTGCGTCGCCGTCATGCTGCTGCTGAGCGCCTGGGGCCTGTTTGACTTCCGCGAATGGCTGCATAACGATGCCGGGCAAAAAACGGTGGATGTGCTGATCCGCATCGCCCTCATCCTCTTCTTCTCTGCCATCGGCTGGACGGTGCTGGCCAGCCTGATCGAAAACCGGCTGGCCTCGGATATCCATGGTCGCCCGCTGCCCAGCGCGCGGGCCCGAACGCTGCTGACCCTGTTTCGCAACGCGCTGGCGGTGGTGATCAGCACCATCACGGTGATGATCCTGCTTTCGGAGATTGGGGTTAACATTGCGCCGCTGCTGGCGGGCGCCGGGGCGTTAGGGCTGGCGATTTCGTTTGGCGCGCAAACGCTGGTTAAAGATATTATCACCGGCATATTTATCCAGTTTGAGAACGGGATGAATACCGGCGACCTGGTCACCATCGGCCCTTTGACCGGCACCGTGGAACGAATGTCGATTCGCTCCGTGGGGGTACGGCAGGATACCGGCGCCTATCACATTATTCCCTGGTCCTCGATCACCACTTTTGCCAACTTCGTGCGCGGCATTGGCTCGGTAGTCGCCAACTATGATGTCGACCGTCATGAGGATCTGGATAAAGCCAGCCAGGCGCTGAAGGCGGCGGTGGACGATCTGCTGGCCCAGGAGGAGATCCGCGGCCTGATCATTGGCGAACCGTCGTTCGCCGGGCTGGTGGGGCTGAGCAATACCGCCTTTACGCTACGCGTCAGCTTCACCACCCTGCCGCTGAAGCAGTGGACGGTGCGCTTTGCCCTCGACACTCAGGTGAAAAAGCACTTCGATCGCGCCGGGGTTCGCGCCCCGGTACAGACCTGGCAACAGCTGCCGATGCCGGGCTCAGACAGCCCGGCCGCCGAGTAGTTAGAACGGACGGCGGCGTTTGGCGTCGTCCATAAAGCTCCAGGCGATAAAGCGGCTCTGCTTTTGACCCTGGGCCATCTCTTTTTTCACCACTTTCACGGCCCCAACCTCGGTCAGCAGGCGGTAGAGCGGCGGCAGATTATCGCCGCGCGACACCAGCGAGGTAAACCATTTCACCTGGCGGGCGAAGGCCTGACTTTCGCGGATCATCTGCGAGATAAAGGCCACTTCGCCTCCTTCGCACCACAGCTCCTGCTGCTGACCGCCAAAGTTAAGCGCGCTGTCGGCGCCGAGTCCGAGATTGCGGCGCTTGCGCTCACCGCCCGCCCGGGCGCTCTCTGCGGAGTCATGGAACGGCGGATTACACAGCGTGGCGTCATAGGTCTCGTTTTTGTGGATGACGCCGTGGAAGATGGCCTGGCTCTCTTTTTGCCGACGCAGACGGATCTGCCGGGTCAATCCGGGGTTGCCATTGACAATCGCCTGCGCGCTGGCGAAGGCTTCCGGGCTGATTTCGCTGCCGGTAAAGCGCCAGCCGTACTCGTGAACGCCGATCAGGGGATAGATGAGGTTGGCGCCGGTGCCAATATCAAGGATCGTGGCTTGCTTCGGCACCTCGCCACTATCCTGCGCCAGCAGATCCGCCAGATGATGAATATAATCGGCACGCCCGGGCACCGGCGGACAGAGAAAACCGTCAGGAATGTCCCAGTGTTTGACCGCGTAGAAATGCGCCAGCAGCGCTTTATTCAACGCCTTTACTGCCTGCGGATTGGCAAAATCAATGGTCTGCTCACCCAGCGGATTGAGCGTAATGTATCCCTGCAGGTCAGGATGCGCCTGGCAGAGCGCAGGCAGGTCGTAGCGTTGATGGTGGCGGTTACGCGGGTGTAACCCCGGTTTCTGGGCTTTCATGACAATCTCCTTTGAACAGCCGCGTAAGATACCCGTTGACGGCGGCGCGGTAAATAAGGGAGTCTGGATATCTCCTTTATCCGTGACAGGTGCAGCATGTACTTTTATCAACCTTCGCAGGGCCACGGCCTGCCGCACGACCCGCTGAACGCGATAATCGGGCCTCGCCCGATAGGCTGGATCGCCTCGCAGGACGCCGAGGGCCAGCGAAATCTGGCGCCATACAGCTTTTTTAACTGCTTTAACTATCGCCCGCCGATCATTGGTTTCGCCAGCAGCGGCTGGAAAGACAGCGTGCGAAATATCGTCGAAACAAAGGAGTTCGTCTGGAACCTGGCGACGCGACCGCTGGCCGTGGCGATGAATGAAACGTCTGCCTCGATCCCGCACCATGAGGACGAATTCGTGCGCGCCGGTCTCACCGCCGCCGCCAGCCGCCTGGTCAGCGCCCCCCGAGTCGCGGAGAGTCCGGTGAACTTTGAGTGCCGTCTGTCGCAGTGTATTCAACTCACCACCGCCGACGGTAACCCTGTTGATACGTGGCTGGTGCTCGGCGAAGTGGTCGCCGTGCATATTGATGAATCACTGCTGGACAACGGCATCTATCAAACCGCCCGCGCCCAGCCGATCCTGCGCGCCGGAGGTCCGAGCGCCTATTACAGTATTGATGATAGTCTGCGTTTTGACATGATCCGCCCTGACGCCCGCTAAATAATCTACCGGCCAGAGTACCGCTGCCCTGCGCCGGTAGCCTACAAAACGCCTTGTTTTGCATTAAAAATCCCCTATCGCACGGTCTGGAAAGACCTACACTTAAGCTATGTCCCATGCTGTTTATGAGGATATGCTGATGAAAATCATCTCGCTGCTATTCGCCGCTGCGCTCACCGCTCATGCCGCCGCAGCCTCTCCCCTGCCACCGACACCCGTACTGCCCTATGCCGGGCCGCTCCGCCCTGTCGGTACCGTCTCCGCCTCCGGTGCCAGCACCCTTGATGATCTGGTGGCCGCCCTCGCGGATAAGGCCCACCGCCAGGGGGCGATAGCCTGGCGGGTCAATGCCGCCAGCAGCGGTAACCGACTGCACGGTTCAGCTATAATTTATCAATAACCTTTCACAGGAGGCAGACGATGGCATCAGGTTGGGCAGGCGATGGGGCCGTTCAGGATCAGATCGACAGCACCATTGACGATGCGGTGGCTCGCGCGCGCCGTGAGCTTCCGCGCGGCGAAAGCAACAAATTTTGTGATGAATGTGGAGAGCCGATTCCGGAGGCCCGTCGACAGGCCATCCCAGGGGTCAGATATTGCGTGAAGTGCCAGCAGGAGAAAGATTTACATAACAATACATTTTCAGGATATAATCGCCGCGGATCCAAGGATAGCCAGCTACGCTGACTTTCCTTTACCGTTCATGACAGCCTTTCGCATTATCTTTTCGCGCACATTTTTTGGCGGAAAAAGTCGCAATATGTGCCCTTAAACGCGTCGGTCTTCCTCGCTACGCTTCGTGACGAAAAGAATGAGAAATAATTTATTAATAATCAGTAAATTATTAATCATTCAAAAAATTCGATGAAGACTGTGAATTTCCTTCGATTTTATCTCCCGCAAAAAAGCGTGATACTTATCACATCGACGGAACATCGTCCCCTGAACAGAACAACCTGCGAGAGATTAACTATGAAAAACATCAAATATGCTGCCGCTGCCATCGCTCTGACCGCCCTTTCCTTCGGCGCCTTTGCCGCCGAACCGGTCACCCCCGCTCAGGCAGAAAGCATGAATAAAATCGGTGTGGTGTCTGCGCAAGGCGCAACCACTTTAGATGGTCTGGAAGCAAAACTGGCTGCTAAAGCCGAAGCCGCTGGCGCGACCGGCTACAGCATTACTTCCGCTAACACCAACAACAAACTGAGCGGTACTGCGGTTATCTATAAATAATCGCTGTTCCCTCTGTAAGCCACTGAATTAACCCTGAAAAGACCTTTAATACCCTTGCCTTGCCCGTCCGAGCCACCGGACGGGCTTTTTTTTATCCTGCAGATCCGATCACCAGCAGTCGTTGACGCGGCTGAGGCCCTGCTCCAGGGTGGTGACTTCCCCGCTGGCCAGCAGACAACAGGCAAGCTGAATTTTCAACGAGTGGGGCACCGGTTCGACGCCGGCGACGCAGCGCTCGATCCAGCGCGCCGTGACCTCGGGATCTTTCGAGGCCGGCAGGACCACCGCCTCCGCTGCCGTCTCAGTCTGGCGTTCGTACAGCACCCGCACGCCCTGCTCATCGATCAGGCTGATCTGCGGGCAGCGCTGCGGGTTGGCATACACTTCGCCCTCGGTACCGTGCATCAACAGCGCGCGGCCACCGGTCTCACGAAAGAAGTTCGCCACCCGCGGAACATATTCCGGATGCGACACGCTGGAGAGACGCAATGCCTCCGCTTCGCCAAACGGTGTAGCCAGCTTGGCCAGGGTATGGGCGCTGTTGCGCACGCCCATCCGCCAGCGCATCGCCAGCTGTTTCTCCAGCGGCGGACAGAAAGCCCCCACCGGGATATACACCGGTTCATGGCCCTCCAGCTGCGCCTGAGCCTGTCCGGCGTGCCGGGTGGCCGGAATATCCAGCAGGGTAAAAATGGTCTCGGTCAGCACCCGGGTGGGATCGTGACTGACGCCGTGAACCACCACCGGAAACCCCAGCTTGTGCAGAAGCATCGCCAGCAGCGGCGTCAGGTTCGCCTGCTTGCGCGCGCCGTTGTAGCTGGGGATGACAATCGGCATCGGCTTGCCGGCCGGCGGGGTCAGGCGCAGCGTATGCTGCTGCATCGCCGCGTAAAACCCTTTCATCTCCGCTTCGCCTTCGCCTTTGATGCGCAGGGCGATTAATATTCCCCCCAGCTCCAGCTCCGGCACCTCGCCGTCCAGCATCCGCGCATAGAGCGCACGGGCGGTCTCTTCATCGAGGTCGCGGGCATGATTCTTACCGCGACCCACCTCTTTTATAATTTTGCTGTACTCCATGGCTCCCCCTGGTGCATCACGCGCCGGCGTCAGCGACGTTTGCGGCCTGACTGTTTTGCTGTCTGTTTTGCTTTCCGTTTTACTATAACCTCCGGGACGCCCGGCTGCTCTATGGGAAAAACAGGTAACGCGTTCAGTAGACGCGCGCCATAGTTTTTGGTCAACAGACGCTTATCGTAAATCACCACCTCTCCCCAGCAGTGATGGCTGCGGATCAGACGCCCCACCTGCTGAATAAGATTAAAGGAGGCGCTGGGCAAACTCTGTACCTCGAAAGGGTAACGATTAAGGCTTTTCAGCCATTCGCCTTCGGTGATCACCACCGGGCTGTCGATGGGCGGAAAGGCGATTTTATGGATATGTACCTGGCTTAGCAGATCACCCTTTAAATCCAGCCCTTCGGCAAAGGACTGCAGACCCACCAGCACGCTGCGCTCGCCGCTTTCCACCCGTTTGCGATGCAGCTCCACCAGCCGATAGCGCGGCTGGTCGCCCTGCACCAGCAGCATCAGGCGCAGATCGGTCACATGCTCCAGGAAGCGGTTCATCGCCCGCCCGCTGGCAAACAGCACCAGCATCCCGAGATGTTTCTTGCTCTCTACCTGCTGGCGAAAATAGGCCGCCATCTCGGCAATGTGCTGCTCTTCGTTATCCATCAGCGGTTCATAGCGCATTTGAGGAATAATAATTTTCCCCTGCTCCACGTGGTTGAACGGCGAATCCAGCGCCACGAAGCGGTCACCCGCTTTCTCCTTCAGACCACTCATCTCCTGCAGGCGCGAGAAGCTGTTTAGCGAGCGCAGCGTCGCTGACGTCACGACGATATGCGGTACGCTGCGCCACAGCAGCCGTTCCAGCTGATCGCTGACGCGGATGCCGACACAGTGGAACCAGACATGGATCTGGCCGTCGCGCACCACTCGCGTCGCCCATTTGGTTACCGGCGCGCCTGAGGATTGCGCCAGCGACGCCAGGCGCCATAGCTTGCTTTGGCTTTCAAACATGCCGAGCGCGCGGTTCATCTGCAGCAGCACCCGATGCAGGCGCACCACGTCATGGCTGCCGGTCTTTTCGCTGAGATCGTTAAGAAACAGCTCCGCCAGCCCGCGCAGCATCTCGGTGAGCTTCGCCAGCCGCTGGCAGATCTCCATCACCTCCTGCGGCAGTTCGCCCATCGGGAAGCGATGCTCCGCTTCCTGACCGGCGGGCATGTAGAGATTGAGAATATTATTCAACGACGCAATCAGCTCGAACAGCTCTTCGCAATGGCCGGTGAGCCGCTCCGGATTGGCCAGCGGCGGTGTGGTTTTCGGACGAAACTGCTCCATGCAGGTGGCGACCAGCTTGCAGAACAGATCCAGCTGCAGGCGAAACCAGGGGGCGGTGATCTCAGCGCTCATCTCCAGCGCGTCGCGGGCGACGTCCGGCAGATGATGGCCTTCATCGAGGACCAACAGCAGGTTTTTCGGCTCCGGCAGCACTGCCTCGCTCTCCATCGCCGCCATCACCAGCGCATGGTTGGCCACCACCACTTCCGCCTCCTGAATTTCCCGCCGTGCCACGAAGAACGGGCACTCGCGATAGTAGTGGCAGTTGCGGTTCAGGCAGCTGGCCTTATCGGTGCTCAGCCGGCTCCACAGCGCGTCATCGATGGCTTTATCGGTATGATCGCGCAGGCCGTCCCAGCGGTAGCTGTCGAGGTCCTGCTTCAGGGTCGCACACAGCTTCTGCTCGGCCTGGTTGTTCGGGGTGAGATCGTCATCGAGGAAGGCCAGCAGATCCTGCTGCGACGGCTCGGTGCTGGCCAGCGCCGTCAGGTTACGCGGACAGACGTAGCGCCCACGACCGAAGGCGGCGGTAAAGCGCAGGTCGGGAATAATTTTACGCAGCAGCGGCAGGTCTTTACTGTAGATTTGATCCTGCAGGGCGACGTTGGCGGTGCTGACCACCAGCGTTTTTTGTTCCTCCCGGGCGATGGCGATGCCCGGGATCAGGTATGACAGCGTTTTACCGACGCCGGTCGGCGCTTCGATAGCCAGATGCCTGCCCTCTTCCCCGGCGAGGGTTTTCGCCACATCGGCGATCATCTGCCGCTGCGGGGGGCGGGGAATAAAGTCCGGGATCTGTTCCTGAAGCGCCTTATACCAGGCGGCGATTTGCGCTTTCAGCGCAGCGGTCAAAGCCATGAGAAAACCTGAATACTGTATAAACAGCCACTATTGTGCCATTTTTGCCCGCCTGGAGGTATTGCTTTCTGCTGAGTGTGGAAGCGTGCTCGACAAATAGTGTAATGGAAAGAAAAAGGCCCGCCGCCGCGTAGCGGACAGACGGGCCTGAGCCGGGCCGCGTTATCGCGGCCGGGGCATCAGCGTGTTATTCGCCAGCCGGTTTACGCGGACGACGGCGGCGCGGCGGTTTGCCGTCCTGCGTACGCGCTTTCGGCGCCTCGCCGTCCTGACGGCGCGGGGCGCTGTTCTGGCTGCGCGGCTGTCCGCTGCGTCCCTGACCCTGGCCACCGCGTCCCTGACCTTGCCCACGACCGCCGCCGCGCTGCTGGCGACCGTTCTGGATAGGTTCGGCTTTAATGGACGGATCCGGCTCATAGCCGGCAATCGCGATGCGCGGGATCTCTTTTTTCAGCAGGCGCTCGATATCGCGCAGCAGCTTATGCTCATCCACGCACACCAGCGACAAGGCTTCACCGGTGGCCGCCGCGCGGCCGGTACGGCCGATACGGTGGACGTAATCTTCCGGTACGTTTGGCAGCTCGTAGTTCACCACGTGCGGCAGCTCTTCGATATCCAGACCACGGGCGGCGATATCGGTCGCCACCAGCACGCGAATGCCGCCGGATTTAAAGTCGGCCAGCGCGCGGGTACGCGCTCCCTGGCTCTTGTTGCCATGGATCGCCGCGCTGCGGATGCCGTCTTTATTAAGCTGCTCCGCGAGGTGGTTGGCGCCATGCTTGGTGCGGGTAAACACCAGCACCTGCTGCCAGTTGCCTTCGCCGATCAGCTGCGACAACAGTTCGCGCTTGCGGTTCTTATCAACGAAATGGACGTGCTGGGTGATCTGCTCGGACGCGGTGTTGCGACGCGCCACTTCCACTTCCAGCGGGTTGTGCAGCAGTTTCTCGGCCAGGCCCTTGATCTCGTCGGAGAAGGTCGCCGAGAACAGCAGGTTCTGTCGACGCGCCGGCAGTTTAGCCAGTACGCGACGGATGTCATGGATAAAGCCCATATCCAGCATGCGGTCCGCTTCGTCCAGCACAAGGATTTCCACGCTATCAAGGCTGACCGCGTTCTGATGTTCGAGGTCCAGCAGACGGCCCGGGGTGGCAACGAGGATGTCGACGCCACCGCGCAGCTTCATCATCTGCGGGTTGATGCTCACGCCGCCGAATACCACCAGCGAGCGAATATTCAGGTACTTGCTGTAATCGCGGACGTTCTCGCCCACCTGCGCCGCCAGCTCACGGGTCGGGGTCAGGATCAGCGCGCGCACCGGGCGGCGACCCTTTGCGTGCGGCTCTTTGTCAATCAGGCGCTGCAGCAGCGGCAGGGTAAAGCCCGCCGTCTTACCGGTACCGGTCTGGGCGCTGGCCATCAGGTCGCGCCCCTGCATTACTGCCGGGATCGCCTGCTGTTGGATAGGGGTCGGCTCAACGTAGCCCTGCTCAGCGACAGCGCGCAGGATATCGGGATTCAGGCCAAGGGAATCAAAAGACATAACAACTCCGAACCGCCCCGGCCCGGTGAAGGGCGTAGTTTTCAGGGAGATTATTGCGATAAGAGATGGCAAAAACCACAATGCCATGAAGGGGCGCAGTCTAGCAGATTTTGTGACAGGCCGCATAAAATCTGCAAAAGAATACCGCGCCTGGCTGGCGGGCATGAGAAGGCCGCTGAGCGCGCTCAGCGGCCTGGTGCGTCATGGCAAAGCGATTAACGCAGACGATACTTAAGTTTTTCAACGATCTTCGCGGTGGAGATGCCATAACGATCGTGAAGGGTCGGCAGCGCGCCGGCTAACAGGAACGCGTCGGGCAGCCCCACAGTATCCAGCTCACAGCGCACACCCTTACGCATCAACAGCGCGGCCACCGCCTCCCCCAGGCCGCCGACCGCGGTGTGGTTTTCCGCAGTCACCACCAGACGACCTGGCTTCGACGCCTGTTCAATAATCGCTTTTTCATCCAGCGGTTTGATGGTCGGCACGTGCAGGACTGCCACGCTGATGTTATCGGCCCGCAGCTTTTCAACCGCCTCCAGCGCGCGCATGGTCATCAGCCCGGAGGAGATGATCAGCACATCGTTGCCGTCCTCCAGCAGCTTTGCTTTACCCAGTTCGAACTGATAGTCGTATTTATCCAGCACCAGCGGCACCTTACCGCGCAGCAGGCGCATATACACCGGCCCCTGGTGATCGGCAATGGCCGGCACCGCCTGCTCTATCTCCAGCGCATCGCAAGGATCGACGATGACCATGCCGGGGATACCGCGCATAATCGCCAGATCTTCAGTGGCCTGATGGCTGGGGCCATAACCGGTCGTCAGGCCCGGCAGCGCCGCGCAGATCTTCACGTTCAGATGCTCTTCAGCGATGACCTGATGAATAAAATCATAGGCGCGACGGGTTGCAAAGGCGGCATAGGTGGTGGCGAAAGGAATAAATCCCTCCTTCGCCATTCCCCCCGCCGCCGCCATCAGCAGCTGCTCGGCCATGCCCATCTGGAAGAAACGATCCGGGAAGGCCTGGGCGAAAATATGCAGATCGGTATATTTTGACAGGTCCGCGGTCATGCCGACGATTTCCGGACGCTGCGCCGCCAGTTTTGACAGCGCGACGCCGAAGGGCGCAGAGATGGTCGCCTGGCCCTCATCGGCAATCGAGGCGATCATCGCCGACGTTTTTAAACGGGGTTGACTCTGTCTCATTACAGCACTCCTTCTGGTTTGTTAGCGTCCAGCACCGCAATCGCTTTTTGCCATTCGTCGGCATCGACGCGAATAAAATGGTTTTTATCGCGGGTTTCGAGGAACGACACCCCTTTGCCCATCAGCGTGTCGCATAAAATGACCCGCGGCTGGTTGCCGGAATAACTTTTCGCGTTGTCAAAGGCGGCCATCACCGCCGGCAGATCGTTACCGTCCACGCGCTGTACGTACCAGCCGAAGGCGGCCCATTTATCCTGCAGCGGCTCAAAGCCGAGGATTTTGCGTGAATCGCCGTCGGCCTGCTGTTTGTTGACGTCGACAAGGTTAATCAGGTTGCTCAGGCCATAGTGAGCCGCCGACATCGCCGCTTCCCAGGTCGAACCTTCGTCCAGCTCCCCATCGGACATGGAGTTGTAGACCCAGGCCGTGCTCTGTTTCTGCCGCAGCCCAAGCGCCATGCCGACGGCAATGGACAGCCCCTGTCCCAGCGAACCGCCGGACATCTCCATGCCTGGGGTGTAGGTCGCCATGCCGGACATCGGCAGGCGGCTGTCGTCGGAGCCGTAAGTTTCCAGCTCGGCTTCCGGGATAATGCCCGCCTCCAGCAGCGCGGCATAATAAGCGATAGCGTAATGGCCATGAGAGAGCAGGAAGCGATCGCGCCCCTCCCACTCGGGATCTTCCGGACGATAGGTCATGGCGTGGCTGAAGGCGGTGGCCAGCACATCGGCATAGCCCAGCGCCTGGCCGATATAGCCCTGCCCCTGCACTTCCCCCATTTGCAGGGCGTAACGGCGAATACGCCACGCCGCCGCGGCGACTTTTTGTGATTCGGTCATCTTCATCTGTTGCCTCGCTTAGTGAATTAACATGCCGCCGTTAACGTCCAGGGTGATACCGGTGGAGTAGGAAGAGAGGTCGCTGCCGAGGAACAGCGCAGCGCGCGCGATGTCTACCGCATCGCCGAGGCGGTTCATCGGGATCCCGGCAAGAATGTTGGCCGTCATGTCGTCGGTCAGCTTGCCGGCGGTAATGTCGGTCTGAATCAGCCCCGGGGTGATGCAGTTAACGCGGACGTTATCCGGGCCAAGCTCGCGCGCCATCGCCCGCGCCAGGCCCAGCACCCCGGCTTTTGCCGCGCTGTAGTGCGGGCCGCCGAAGATACCGCCGCCGCGCTGGGCGGAAACGGACGAGATGCAGACAATGCTGCCGGATTTTTGCGCCCGCATGGTGGGAATAACCGCCTGCGACATCAGCAGCGTACCGCGCAGGCTGACATCAAGTACCGCGTCATAGTTGGCGCGCTTGATCTCCATCAGCTTCAGCGGCTGGGTAATCCCGGCGTTATTCACCAGCACATCAACCCGGCCATATTTCGCCAGAATTTGTTCGATGGCCGCCTGTACCTGCACTTCGTCGGCGACGTTCGCCGCCAGGCCGAGATGGCCTTCGCCTAATGCCGCCGCCGCGGTTTTGCTGGCTTCACCATTGAGGTCGATAATGACCACTTTCGCGCCGTTGTCGGCGAATAATTTCGCGGTGGCAAAGCCCAAGCCGCGTGCTGAGGCCGCGCCAGTAATAATGGCGACTTTATCTTTTAATAACATAGTTTCACTCCATGACATTACGTCATATTAATTAACAGGATATATTTCCGTTATTGTGGTTCATCGAGGAAAAGAATCACCACCAAACCAATGGCGGCGCAGATACCAAAATAGGTAAATACAGAATTAAAACTCCCGGTTTTATCAAGTAAGAAACCGGCTGCCATCGGCGCGACAAATCCACCGAGGTTGCCGCCGCTATTAATTATGGAAGAGGCGATTGGATAGGTTTTGCTGTCCGAAACGGCCATACCGTAGGCGGTAAAAGCCGGCCAGCCGATATTCAAACAAAAACCGACAAAAAATAATCCAATACAGACCGCCAGGGTGCTTGCCGGGATATTCAGCATAATTAACATCATGACCACCGTTGACACGGCAGTAAACATCATGGTGGGTTTACGTCGGCGGCCCAGGACTTTATCTGAAATCCACCCGCCGCCAATCGCGCCAATAAAGCCGCCGATGCACGGCATACTGGCCACGAAACCCATACTCATTACATCAAAGCCACGCTCTTTGACTAAGTACAGCGGGATCCAGGTTAATAATCCGTACAGCACGCTAACCATCATAAAATACGCCAGGCAGTCACCGAGAATATTTTTTGAGGTGAATAAGCCTTTCGCCGTATCAATTGGCGCCATCTTCTTTACCCGAATGATTTTATCCAGCCAGGTGAATCGATCGGCAATTAATATATTTTCGCGTACGCTATTATTATGACTTTCACGCCCGGCATTAATCTCTGCCAGTTCACTTTGTGAAACAAATCCGCTTTCTGATGGCTTTGACTTCACCAATAGATACCAGGCTATCGCTGCCACAATCCCGGGTATCGCGAAGGAGAAAAAGACCCACCGCCAGCCCCAGGTCACCGCAATCCACACCGCCAGCGGCGGGACAATAATCGGCGCAAACATGGTCGCCGCGATGTAAACGCCGGTTGCCGTGGCTTTCTCTTTTGGTGGAAACCAGTTATTTATGGTGGAAGCCAGCCCCACCGGGCAAGGCCCTTCGCTTAGCCCCAGTCCCAGACGCACCAGCTTCAGGCCAAACACGGAGCTCACCGTGCCCATCAGCCAGGTAAAGGCGGAGAAGCCGAAAATGGACAGCGAAACCAGCCCCCGGGTACCGCGTTTGGCGATGAAAAAACCGGCCGGGATCTGGCTTACCGCATAGCCGAGGAAAAACATACTGGCGATGGCCCCGGCTTCAAAATTATTGATATGAAACTCATCAATGATAAACGGCAGAACCGCGCCAATATTGGTTCTGTCGGCGTAATTGATGGCATACACCAGGAAAATCATCGTCAAAACCACGAAACGATATTTCGTTTTCCTGGCGTCAGTACAGACTAGTGTATCTATACGTGACATAGGGTTTCCTCATCTTATACCTCATCCACTTCGCTGCCCGTTGCCGCTTCGGATCACCGCGTTTTCACTTTCCATACAGCAGCAAAAGATAAATATCTTTTCGCTCAGCTAAATAGGTGGTTAGGTGTTTTATAATGGCGATCTCAACGCATCGCCGTTTGTGATCAAGCCTGTGAGAGGAATATAACAACCCCAAAATGAAACGGTATTCAAAAAACCTCAATTATGATTGAGAAAAATTGAGTTAGTGACTTCCCGCAAATTTTTAGTCTTTACTGACACGCGCGCTTTTAACGAGATAAATTGTTAAGCCCATCACAAATTAAAATCATTTTTTTCCTTTTCCCTATGCTGGCTATCACGACTGCGCCACGCTATTCGCTATTTTCTTTTAGAAACGCCCTGCCCAGGATGCTGCCATGATTCAACCGCTGCCCAATAAAAATTTGCCGATGCCCTCTTTACGCAATATCCAGGCCTTTATTGAAGTCGCCGCTACCGGCAGCCTCAACCTGGCCGCAGAGAATCTCAATATTACCGCCTCGGCGGTCAGCCATCAGATAGCCAGCCTGGAGCACTTTCTGGGGAAAAAACTGTTCTCCCGCAGCAGTAAAGGCGTCATGTTAACGGCGGTGGGAGAAAAATATCTCAAAGAGGTCTCCGGGGCGCTGAATAAGATTGGCCAGGCCACCAGCCAGGTGATCAATGATATCCATCAGGATTATTTACGTATTCACTCGGCGCCGAGCTTCGGCCTGCTGTGGTTGATGCCTCGCCTGGATAAATTTCGCCAGGCGTGGCCGGAGTTAAAAATCAGCCTGACCTGTTCCTACGAAAGCATCCAGTTCTCCCGGGATAATATTGATATCGATATTCGTCACGGGCTATCACAGTGGCCAACGCTGTTGGTCAGAACCATTAAAAATGAGTGCGTCTTGCCCTACAGCGCAGCGTCTTATTTAGCCAGCCATCCTGTGCATGCGGTGGAAGATCTGCTGGCCTGCGATCTGATCCACTCCGACAGCACCTTAATTAACTGGAGCAGTTGGCTGTCGTGGCACAAGGTCCGCGGCTGGCATAAAAACTTCATTTTTAATTTCGACCGGTCGTACATGAGCATCGAGGCGGCCAGAATGGGGATGGGCGTGATCCTCGAAAGCAATCTGCTGGCCGGCGGGCACGTGCGTCAGGGGCAGCTGACGCCGGTATTTGACGACGAGCGGAGTATGCCGGTCGGCGCGCACCACTTCGTTCTTCCCCATGCCAATGAACAGAAGGAGAAGGTCCAGCGTTTCTTCGCCTGGGTCGCCGGGGAGCTGAAGGAGGAAGGGTTCCATATTTGATCCCGGCTGGTGGACAAACCGCCGATCGAGGCCTAAAGTTAATCAATCGATTGATTAACTTTTACCGAGCGCGATGACCAGTAAAGGCGAACAGGCAAAAAATCAGCTTATCGCGGCCGCTATCGCCCAGTTTGGCGAGTATGGTCAGCATGCCACCACCCGCGATATCGCCGCCCAGGCCGGGCAGAATATCGCCGCTATCACCTATTATTTTGGCTCGAAAGACGACTTATATCTCGCCTGTGCCCAATGGATCGCCGATTTTATCGGCGACAATTTTCGCCCACAGGCCGAAGCGGCGGAGGCCCTGCTCGCCGGGAAGTCGCCGGATCGCCAGGCAATACGCGCCCTCATTCTCAACGCCTGCCACAACATGATCCTGCTGCTGACCCAGGATGATACGGTCAACTTAAGCAAATTCATTTCCCGTGAGCAGCTGGCGCCGACCGCCGCCTACCATCTGATCCACCAGCAGGTGATCGCCCCCCTGCACCACTATCTCACCCGGCTGATTGCCGCCTGGACAGGCCGCGATGCCGGTGATACGCAAATGATCCTCCACACCCACGCCCTGCTGGGCGAGGTGCTGGCTTTCCGTCTTGGGCGTGAAACCATCCTGCTACGCACCGGCTGGACGCAGTTTGACGCGCAAAAGACCGAACAGATTTTCGAGGTCATTACCTGTCATATCGATTTCATTCTGCATGGGTTATCGCAAAGGAGTTTGGGCTGATGAAAAAACCCGTCGTCGTCATTCTGCTGATCGTGATTCTTCTCGCCGCGCTGGGCGGCGGCTGGTGGTGGTACCAGAGCAGCCGGCAGCAGCCGCTGACCCTGTATGGCAATGTCGATATCCGCACCGTCAACATGAGCTTCCGCGTCGGCGGCAGACTGGCTTCGCTGACCGTCGACGAAGGCGACAGCATCCGCGCCGGGCAAACTCTCGGCGAGCTTGATCGCGCGCCGTATGAAAATGCCCTGCTGCAGGCCCAGGCCAACGTCTCCACCGCCCAGGCGCAGTATGACCTGATGATGGCCGGCTACCGCGCGGAAGAGATTGCCCAGGCCGCGGCGGCGGTGAAACAGGCGCAGGCCGCTTACGACTATGCGCAAAACTTTTATCAGCGCCAGCTCGGGCTGCGCGCCAGCAGCGCGATTTCCGCCAACGATCTGGAGAACGCCCGCTCCTCACGCGACCAGGCGCAGGCAACGCTCAAATCGGCGCAGGATAAACTGCGTCAGTATCGCGCCGGTAACCGCCCGCAGGAGATTGCCCAGGCCAAAGCCAGTCTGGAACAGGCGCAGGCGGCGCTGGCCCAGGCCAAACTGGACCTGCACGATACCGTGCTCACCGCCCCTTCCGACGGTACGCTGATGACCCGCGCCGTCGAGCCCGGCACCATGCTCAACGCCGGCGGCACCGTACTGACGCTGTCGTTAACCCATCCGGTATGGGTCCGCGCCTATGTTGACGAAAAAAACCTTGGTCAGGCGCAGCCGGGACGTGAAGTGCTGCTGTATACCGACAGCCGGCCGGATAAGCCCTATCACGGCAAAATCGGCTTTGTCTCGCCAAGCGCTGAATTCACGCCGAAGACCGTTGAAACGCCGGATCTGCGTACCGACCTCGTTTATCGTCTGCGTATTGTGGTGAACGATGCCGACGGCGCCCTGCGCCAGGGGATGCCGGTGACCGTCTCCTTTAACCACGGGAACGGACATGAGTGAGGCCATCATTGCCTTAAACGGTCTGAGCCGCCGTTTTCCCGGAATGGACAGGCCAGCGGTGGCGCCGCTCACCTGCACGATCCACGCCGGCTACGTCACCGGGCTGGTGGGGCCCGACGGCGCGGGGAAAACCACCCTGATGCGAATGCTGGCCGGTTTGCTCAAGCCTGATGAGGGCCGCGCCAGCGTGATCGGCTTCGACCCGCTAAAAGACGACAGCGCCCTGCACGCGGTGCTCGGCTATATGCCGCAGAAGTTCGGCCTGTATGAAGATCTGACGGTGATGGAAAACCTGACCCTGTACGCCGACCTGCGCAGCGTCACCGGCGAGGCGCGGAAGAAAATTTTCGACCGTCTGCTGGAGTTCACCTCCCTTGGCCCGTTCACCGAACGGCTGGCAGGCAAGCTTTCCGGCGGCATGAAGCAAAAGCTGGGGCTCGCCTGTACCCTGGTGGGCGACCCGAAAGTACTGCTGCTGGATGAGCCCGGCGTCGGCGTCGACCCTATCTCGCGCCGCGAGCTGTGGCAGATGGTGCACGAGCTGGCCGGCGACGGCATGCTGATCCTGTGGAGCACCTCCTATCTCGATGAAGCGGAACAATGCCGCGACGTGCTGCTGATGAACGAAGGCAAACTGCTCTACCAGGGTGAGCCGACGGAGCTGACGCAAACCATGGCCGGGCGCAGTTTCCTCGTCTCCAGCCCACAGGAAAACAACCGCCGTCTGCTGCAGCGGGCGCTGAAACTGCCGCAGGTCAGCGATGGCGTGATCCAGGGCAAATCGGTGCGCCTGATCCTGAAAAAGGACGCCCGCATTGAGGAAGTCCAGCAGCATGGCGACATGCCGCCGCTGCAGGTGGCCGACACCGCACCGCGCTTTGAAGATGCGTTTATCGATCTGCTCGGCGGAGCGGGAACCGCCGAATCGCCGTTGGGAGCGATTATCCATCGTGTTGACGGCAGCAAAGACGAAACGGTCATTGAAGCCCAGTCGTTAACGAAAAAGTTTGGTGATTTCGCCGCTACCGACCACGTCGATTTCCAGGTTAAGCGCGGTGAAATTTTCGGCCTGCTCGGCCCCAACGGCGCCGGGAAATCCACCACCTTCAAAATGATGTGCGGCCTGCTGGTGCCCACCTCCGGCAAAGCGCTGGTGCTGGGGATGGATCTTAAGGTCAGCTCTGGCAAGGCGCGCCAGCATCTGGGCTATATGGCGCAAAAATTTTCGCTGTACGGCAACCTCAGCGTCGAGCAGAACCTGCGCTTTTTCTCCGGCGTCTATGGCCTGCGCGGCCGGGCGCAAAATGAAAAAATCGCCCGAATGAGCGATGCCTTTGGCCTGAAAAGTATCGCCCGTCACGCCGCCGACGAGCTGCCGCTCGGCTACAAGCAGCGGCTGGCGCTGGCCTGCTCGCTGATGCATGAGCCCGATATTCTGTTTCTCGATGAACCGACCTCCGGCGTCGACCCCCTCACCCGCCGCGAGTTCTGGCTGCATATCAACAGCATGGTCGATAAAGGGGTGACGGTGATGGTGACCACCCACTTTATGGATGAGGCGGAATACTGCGACCGTATCGGGCTGGTTTACCACGGTAAACTTATCGCCAGCGGCACCCCGGACGCGCTGAAGGCCCAGGCGGCGGATGACAGCCAGACGGACCCGACCATGGAGCAGGCGTTCATTACCCTGATTAACCGCTGGGATAAGGAGAATAGCCATGAGCAATAGCATTCTCTCCTGGCGGCGGGTCCGCGCCCTGTGCGTGAAAGAGACCCGGCAGATCGTCCGCGATCCCAGCAGCTGGCTGATCGCGGTGGTGATCCCGCTACTCCTGCTGTTTATCTTCGGCTATGGCATTAACCTCGACTCCAGCAAACTGCGGGTCGGCGTATTACTGGAGCAACAGAGCGAAGAGGCGCTGGATTTCGTCCATACCATGACCGGCTCGCCCTATATCGACGCCACGGTCAGCGATAATCGCCAGCAACTGATTCAAATGATGCAGGCCGGGCGCATCCGCGCCATGGTGGTCATTCCGGTGGACTTCGACCGCCAGATGGCCCGCGCCGGCGCCGACGCACCGCTGCAGCTCATCACCGACGGCAGCGAGCCCAATACCGCCAACTTCGCTCAGGGCTACGTGGAAGGTATCTGGCAGATCTGGCAGCAGCAGCGGGCGGAAGACCGCGGCGAAACCTTTGAACCGCTGATCGACGTGCAGATGCGCTACTGGTTTAACCCGGCGGCTATTAGCCAGCACTTTATTATCCCCGGCGCAATTACCATCATCATGACCGTGGTCGGCGCGATCCTGACCTCGCTGGTGGTGGCGCGCGAATGGGAGCGCGGCACCATGGAGGCGCTGCTGTCGACGGAGATCACCCGCGCCGAACTGCTGCTGTGCAAGCTCATTCCCTACTATTTCCTCGGCATGCTGGCGATGTTGCTCTGTATGCTGGTGTCGGTATTTATTCTCGGCGTGCCCTATCGCGGCTCGCTGCCGATCCTGTTTGTCATCACCAGTCTGTTTTTGCTCAGCACCCTGGGGATGGGGCTGCTGATCTCAACCATTACCCGCAACCAGTTTAACGCCGCGCAGGTGGCGCTGAATGCCGCGTTTTTACCGTCGATTATGCTGTCCGGGTTTATTTTCCAGATAGACAGTATGCCGGCGGTGATCCGCGCGGTGACCTACGTGATCCCGGCGCGCTATTTCGTCAACACCCTGCAAAGCCTGTTTCTGGCGGGCAATATTCCGGTGGTGCTGCTGGTGAATGTGCTGTTTTTGATTGCGTCGGCGGTGATGTTTATCGGCCTGACGTGGTTAAAAACCAAGCGGCGTCTGGATTAGGTTTTGCCCGGTGGCGCTGCGCTGACCGGGCCTACGGTTTAACCAACATCGATTATACGGTTCGCCGATCCCCCAGGCCGGGCAAACGCAGTGCCGCCCGGCGTGGTTGAATGGGCCAAAGGAGCAATTATGTTTCACCGTTTATGGACATTGATCCGCAAAGAGCTGCAGTCGCTGCTGCGCGAGCCGCAAACGCGGGCAATTTTAATCATGCCGGTGCTGATTCAGGTATTGTTGTTTCCCTTTGCCGCGACGCTGGAGGTGACCAACGCCACCATCGCCATCTACAACGAAGACAGCGGCCGCCACGCGGTGGAACTCACTCAGCGCTTCGCCCGCGCCAAAGCCTTTACCCACGTCCTGTTGCTGAAAAGCCCGCAGGCGATCCAGCCGACCATCGATGAACAAAAAGCCCTGCTGGTGGTACGCTTCCCGGCGGATTTCTCGCGTAATCTCGACAACTATCAAACCGCCCCGCTGCAGCTCCTGCTCGACGGGCGCAACTCCAACAGCGCGCAAATCGCCGCCAACTACCTGCAGCAGATCGTAAAAAACTATCAGCAGGAGCTGCTGGAGGGGAAAGCGAAGCCGAACAACAGCGAACTGGTGGTGCGCAACTGGTACAACCCGAATCTCGACTATAAGTGGTTCGTGGTGCCGTCGCTTATCGCCATGATCACCACCATCGGAGTGATGATCGTGACGTCGTTGTCGGTGGCCCGTGAGCGCGAACAGGGTACCCTCGATCAGCTGCTGGTCTCGCCCCTCGCCACCTGGCAAATCTTCGTTGGCAAAGCAGTGCCGGCGCTGATCGTCGCCACCCTGCAGGCGACTATCGTGCTGGCGATTGGTATCTGGGCCTATCAGATCCCGTTTGCCGGCTCGCTGCTGCTGTTCTATTTCACGATGGTGATTTATGGCTTATCGCTGGTGGGCTTCGGTTTATTGATTTCATCGCTGTGCGCCACCCAGCAGCAGGCGTTTATCGGCGTGTTCGTCTTTATGATGCCGGCGATCCTGCTTTCGGGCTACGTTTCACCGGTGGAAAATATGCCGCAGTGGCTGCAGGATCTGACCTGGATAAACCCGATCCGCCATTTTACCGATATCACCAAGCAAATTTATCTGAAGGATGCGAGTCTGAAGATTGTGTGGGGAAGTTTGTGGCCGCTACTGGTCATAGCGGCCACCACCGGCTCAGCGGCGTATGCGATGTTCCGAAGAAAGATTGCGTAGTTTTTTATCTTTCGCCAGCAGCGAGACCACCGCCGGGCCTGCCAGTATCACCAGCCCGGCGAGGGCCAGCAGCAGGTTGTTGTGCAGCACGCGCGACAGCAGCCACAGCGCTATCATGGCCGCGCCAAAGTACCAGGTGGTGGTGAGCTCCTCAAGGAAGTCTCCCACATCGCGCCAGCGCGCCTCGTGGTGACGCTGCAAAAACAGCATCGCCAGCAGCGTGACGCTATAGAGGACGCACAGCCCCAATCCGACGCGCACCAGCGCGCCGCTCATCCATCCCATCACCAGCACTGCCACGACCAGTAGATGCAACATAATCTGCCAGCAACTAAGACCTGTTGCGACGCGTACACGTTGTTGCCACTTCATGGCTTCTCTCCTGAAGGATTTTTCTCTGCTACTCAGAGTACCGCACTTTACGGAAAATTCCGTAACACCGCATCTTTTTGTGACGTCTACTACACTATTTTATTCAGGAAAGTGACATTTACTGGAGAATTATGGCTGAGCCAACGTCGGGATTTTCGTTGAACGTGCTGACAATTAACACCCATAAAGGCTTTACGGCGTTTAATCGGCGTTTTATTTTGCCCGAGTTGCGCGACGCCGTGCGCAGCGTCAGCGCGGATATTGTTTGCCTGCAGGAAGTGATGGGCGCTCACGAGGTTCACCCGCTGCACATCGAGAACTGGCCAGATACCACCCATTATGAATTTCTCGCCGACACCATGTGGAGCGATTACGCCTACGGGCGCAACGCAGTCTATCCGGAAGGCCACCACGGCAATGCCGTACTGTCGCGCTTTCCCATTGAATACTATGAAAATCGGGATATTTCAGTCGGCAACGGCGAGAAACGCGGTCTGCTTTACTGCCGCATCGTGCCGCCAGAGAGCGGCGTGACGATCCATGTGATCTGCGTTCACCTGGGTTTACGCGCCGACCAACGGCAGGCGCAGTTGACCATGCTGGCAGAATGGGTCAATACCCTCCCCGCCGGTGAGCCGGTGGTGGTGGCCGGGGATTTTAACGACTGGCGTCAGCAGGCGAATCAGCCGTTAAAAGCGCAAGCCGGGCTGGAAGAGATCTTTACCCGCGCCCGCGGACGGCCGGCGCGTACGTTTCCGGTCAGTTTTCCGCTGCTGCGCCTCGATCGTATTTATGTCAAAAACGCCCACGCCAGCCACCCGAAGGCGCTGGCCCTCAAACAATGGCGGCATCTGTCCGATCATGCGCCCCTTAGCGTGGAGATACACTTGTGAAATGTCGTTGGCAGGAAGGCAACCGCATTACGCTACTGGAGAACGGCGACCAGTACTATCCGGCGCTGTTTGCGGCTATTGGTCGCGCCAGCCGGCGGGTGATCCTCGAATCCTTTATCTGGTTTGAAGATGAGGTGGGCTGGCGGCTGCACGCGGTGCTGCTGAAAGCCGCCCGCCGCGGTATTCAGGTGGAGGTGCTGCTTGACGGCTACGGCTCGCCGGATCTCAGCGATGAGTTTGTCGGCGAACTGACCGCCGCCGGGGTGATTTTTCGCTACTACGATCCGCGCCCTAAGCTGATGGGGATGCGCACCAACCTGTTCCGTCGGATGCACCGTAAAATCGTGGTGATTGACGACACCACCGCCTTTGTCGGCGGCATCAACTACTCCGCCGAGCATATGAGCGACTACGGCCCGGAGGCGAAACAGGATTATGCGGTGCAGGTCGAGGGGCCGGTGGTGCTTGATATTCTCCAGTTCGAGCTGGAGAACCTGCCCAACAGCGAAACCGCCCGCCGCTGGTGGCGCCGCCGTCGCCACCAGCCAGAGATCAACCAGACTCCCGGCGAGGCGCAGGCGCTGTTCATCTGGCGCGATAACCAGGATCATCGCGACGATATCGAACGCCACTACCTGAAGATGCTCACCAGCGCCCGCCGGGAGGTGATCATTGCCAACGCCTATTTCTTTCCCGGCTACCGCCTGCTGCATGCGATGCGCAACGCTGCGCGGCGCGGCGTGCGGGTCAAGCTGATCGTCCAGGGCGAGCCGGATATTCCGATTGTGAAGTTTGGCGCCCACCTGCTCTATCACTATCTCGTTAAGGGCGGGGTGCAGATCTACGAATATCGCCGCCGTCCGCTGCATGGCAAGGTCGCCCTGGCGGATGACCACTGGGCCACCGTCGGGTCGAGCAACCTGGATCCATTGAGCCTGTCGCTGAATCTGGAAGCCAATCTGATTATCCACGACCGGGTGTTTAACCAGACGCTGCGCGATAACCTTAACGGGCTTATCGCCAGGGATTGCCAGCGGATCGATAAAACGATGCTGCCGAAACGCAACTGGTGGCGGCTGGGCGTCAGCGTGATGGCCTTCCACTTTCTGCGCCACTTCCCGGCGTGGGTCGGCTGGCTACCAGCCCATACGCCGCGGCTGGCCAGGGTCAGCCCGCCGGTGCAGCCGGAGATTGAAACCCAGGATCGTGTCGACTCACAAACCAGGGATAATCCGCTATGAGCAAATCGCATCCCCGCTGGCGGATGGCGAAAAGAGTACTTACCGTGCTCTTTTTTATCGCGGTGATCGTCCTGCTGGTGATTTACGCGCAAAAAGTCGACTGGCAGGACGTGTGGAAGGTGATCCGCGGCTACGATCGGCTGGCCTTGTTTAGCGCCATTGCGCTGGTCATCGTCAGCTATCTGATCTACGGCTGCTACGATCTGCTTGGCCGGGCCTATTGTGGGCATAAGCTGGCGAAACGCCAGGTGATGCTGGTGTCGTTTATCTGCTATGCCTTTAACCTGACGCTCAGCACCTGGGTCGGCGGGATCGGCATGCGCTACCGGCTGTACTCGCGGCTGGGGCTCAACGGCGGCACCATCACCCGTATTTTTTCATTAAGCATTACCACCAACTGGCTGGGCTATATCCTGCTCGGTGGGGTGATATTTACGGCGGATCTGGTGAAGCTGCCGCCGCACTGGTACATCAGCCAGACCACTCTGCGCATTATCGGCGGGGTGATGCTGATCCTTACGCTTTGCTATCTGTTCGGTTGCGCGTTTGCCAAACGCCGTCACCTGACGATTAAAGGCCAGCGGCTGGTGCTGCCCTCCTGGCGCTTCGCGTTGCTGCAGATGGGGATTTCGGCGGCGAACTGGATGGCGATGGGGGCGATAATCTGGCTGCTGTTGGGCAGCGAAATTAACTATTTCCTGGTATTAGGGGTGCTGCTGGTGAGCAGTATCGCCGGGGTGATCGTTCATATTCCGGCCGGTATCGGCGTGCTGGAGGCGGTGTTTATCGCCATGCTCTCCGGAGAGGAGATTTCGAAGGGCGCGATTATCGCCGCCCTGCTCGCCTGGCGCGCGCTCTATTATTTCCTGCCGCTGCTGCTGGCGACGGTGGCTTATCTGCTGCTGGAGAGTCGGGCGAAAAAGCTGCGGCAAAAGAACCAGCGTAAGCTGGCCCGCGAATGACACGGCCAGGTCGCGCTGCGCTTGCCGGGCCTGCGGGGTGTGAGCCTGTGAGAGGATCCTGTAGTCCGGGTAAGGCGCCAGCCGCCACCCGGCAATACCAGGGGTACCGTGCCTGATATCTTGCCCGGCGGCGCTGCGCTTGGCAGGTCTAAACGCCAGCCGGACGGTTCCCTCTCCCTCCGGGAGAGGGACAGGGTGAGGGGAAGCACTGCGGTGTGGTTGTTTATATTATTTGTGGCTTCAGCGTAGTTTGCGCTCCCGGTTAGTCTTCTGCGTTATGTCATTCATGGCGCAGGGAGCGCATAGGGGGCGGCCAGCAAAATCGCCACTTCGTGGTGCCTTCGACTTATCCCTGCAGGCTTCGGGTCGGGCCGAGGCAGCGTCCCTGCAAAACTCGGCCCTCAGCCCGCATCCATGCGGGCTGCCCCGGCCTTCCGGGAACGTCTCAGCGATTTTGAGGCCGTCAGCACCGGCAGTTTCAGCAAGAAAGGTGAATAAATTAACGACAGGTCGCACGCACCGTAGGCCGGATAAGGCGCCAGCCGCCACCCGGCAACATCACGGGTACCGTGCCTGAAATCTCGCCCGGCGGCGCTGCGGCTTGCACGGGCCTACGGGGTGTGAGCCTGTGAGAGGCTCCTGTAGGCCGGGTCAGGCGCCAGCCGCCACCCGGCAATACCAGGGGTACCGTGCCTGATATCTTGCCCGGCGGCGCTGCGCTTGGCAGGTCTAAACGCCAGCCGGACGGTTCCCTCTCCCTCCGGGAGAGGGACAGGGTGAGGGGAAGCACTGCGGTGTGGTTGTTTATATTATTTGTGGCTTCAGCGTAGTTTGCGCTCCCGGTTAGTCTTCTGCGTTATGTCATTCATGGCGCAGGGAGCGCATAGGGGGCGGCCAGCAAAATCGCCACTTCGTGGTGCCTTCGACTTATCCCTGCAGGCTTCGGGTCGGGCCGAGGCAGCGTCCCTGCAAAACTCGGCCCTCAGCCCGCATCCATGCGGGCTGCCCCGGCCTTCCGGGAACGTCTCAGCGATTTTGAGGCCGTCAGCACCGGCAGTTTCAGCAAGAAAGGTGAATAAATTAACGACAGGTCGCACGCACCGTAGGCCGGGTAAGGCGTAGCCGCCACCCGGCAAAATCACGGGTACCGTGCCTGATATATCGCCCGGCGGCGCTGCGCTTGCCGGGCGTTAGGAGATGCAACCCTCTGATATTAAGAGGTTAGCGGCGATTGCCCATAATACGCAGCAGCATCAGGAACAGGTTGATAAAGTCCAGGTACAGCGTTAAGGCCCCGAGGATCGAGTATTTACGCAGCGTGGCGCTGTCGCGGGTGTCAATCTGCTCGCCGATGTTTTTCAGCTTCTGGGTGTCATACGCCGTCAGGCCGACAAACAGCACCACCCCAATGTAGGTCACCGCCCACATCAGCGCCTCGCTCTTCAGCCACAAGTTGACCAGTGATGCCAGCACGATGCCAATCAGCCCCATAAACAGCATGCTGCCGAAGCCGCTCAGATCGCGCTTCGTGGTGTAACCATACAAGCTCATCGCCCCGAACATCCCGCCGGTGACCACAAAGGTGCTGGCGATCGATGAGTAGGTATAGGCGATAAAAATGCTCGACAGCGTCAGCCCGGTCAGCGCCGAGTAGAGCATAAACAGCGTGGTGGCCATCCCGGCGCTCAGTCGCTGCACCATTCCCGACAGCACAAACACCAGCGCCAGCTGGGCAATAATCAGCCCAAAGAAAGTGATTTTGCTCGAAAAGACGAACATCATCACCGCCGGGGTATTCGCCGCAAACCACGCGATAAACGCCGTCAGCAGCAGGCCAACCGTCATCCAGCCGTATACCTGCGCCATGTAAGTCTGCAGGCCGCTACGGCCCTGCACGATTGAATCGGAACGCGGATATCTGTCCATGACTCTCTCCTGATTAACAAAGTTTCACCCTGTAAGCGTATCACACTACCAGCGCTCTGCCGCCTGACGATCGCTGTCGCGGGCGTCGACCCAGCGTTCGCCTTCCGGCGTCGTCTCACGCTTCCAGAACGGCGCGCGGGTTTTCAGGTAGTCCATAATAAACTCGCCGGCGGCGAAGGCGCTGCCGCGGTGGGCGCTGGTGACGCCGACAAACACAATCTCTTCCCCCGGCCACATTTCGCCGATGCGGTGGATAACCGTCACCCGGCCCAGCGGCCAGCGCTCGCGCGCCAGGTTGACAATTTCCGCCAGTGATTTCTCGGTCATCCCCGGATAGTGCTCGAGGGTCAGCGCTTTTACGCTGTCGCCAAGATTGTGATTGCGCACTTTACCGGTGAAGGTAACCACCGCACCGTCTTCATCGCGCTCGGCCAGCCACGGATACTCATCGCCGACGCTAAAGCGTGCCGGGCTAACCACGATACGAGTTTGCGTCATCTTAGCCTCCGGTCACTGGCGGGAAGAACGCCACTTCGTCGCCGCTGGCGACCGGATGGTCAAACGCGGTCAGCGTCTGGTTGACTGCCGCCAGCAGCTTGCCCTCTTCCAGGGCCAGCGCCCAGCGGTCGCCGCGCGCGGCAAGCTGCTGGCGCACGGCCTCGACGGTTGCCAGGTCGCTGGCGTCGAGTGTCAGGGCATCGGTGCCGACCAGTTCGCGCACCTGGGCGAAAAACAGAACCTTAATCATGGCGTTCGTCCACCTTAAAATCGCCGGACTTGCCGCCGCTTTTCGCCAGCAGGCGCACCGGGCCAATGACCATATCTTTTTGCACCGCCTTGCACATGTCGTAGATGGTCAGCGCGGCAACGGAGGCGGCGGTCAATGCTTCCATCTCAACGCCGGTTTTACCGGTCAGACGGCAAAGTGACTCAATGCGCACCCGGTTATGCTCCGGCTGCGCCTGCAGATTGACTTCCACTTTGCTCAGCATCAGCGGATGACACAGCGGGATCAGCTCCCAGGTACGTTTTGCCGCCTGGATCCCGGCGATACGCGCGGTGGCGAACACATCGCCTTTGTGGTGGCTGCCGTCGATAATCATCGCCAGCGTCGCCGCCTGCATTTCGACGTAAGCCTCGGCGCGCGCTTCGCGCACCGTTTCCGCTTTGCCGGAGACATCCACCATATGGGCTTCGCCCGCGGCGTTAATATGGGTCAGTTGTGACATAGATTATTTCTTCAGGTGAGGAATGAAGTTACACGGACGGGTGCGAGCATCCAGCTGCGGGGCAATGATGTTGTCCCACGCCGTGCGGCAGGCTTTGGTCGAGCCCGGCATGGCAAAAATCAGCGTGCGGTTGGCAACGCCGGCCACGGCCCGGGACTGCAGCGTCGAGGTGCCGATCTCTTCGAACGACAGCATGCGGAACACTTCGCCAAAGCCTTCGACCTCACGGTCAAACAGCGGCAGCAGCGCTTCCGGCGCCTGGTCACCCTCGGTGAACCCGGTCCCGCCGGTGATCAGCACCACCTGCACGTCATCGCTGGCGATCCACGCCGACACCTGGGCGCGGATGGCGTAGCGGTTTTCTTTCACAATCGCCTTATCGACGACATGGTGTCCCGCCTCCTGCGCCGCCTCGCGCAGCCAGTGGCCGGAGGTATCATCCTCTTCGCCACGGCGGCTGGAAACAGTAAGAATAGCAATACGGGTCGGAATAAACTCAGCGCTAGCCTGGCTCATCTGAATGCTCCTTTCGAAAACGATTAACCGCCAATATAGGACAGGTTCTGCGTAATACCGGTGTTGCCCTGATGCAGGAAATGGGTCTGCTTTTTATGGGTCAAGGCTTCGGCTATCCGCGCTTCCAGCTCGGCCTGTTGCTCGTCCTCAGCCATCAGGTCGCGCAGGTCGACGCCGCCTTCGCCAAACAGACACAGGTGCAGTTTGCCAACGGATGAGACGCGCAGACGGTTGCAGGTGGCGCAGAAGTCTTTTTCATACGGCATGATGAGGCCGATTTCACCGGCGTAATCCGGGTGACAAAAGACCTGCGCCGGGCCATCGCTGCGCTGGCGGATCTGGTGGATCCAGCCGCGGCGCAGCAGCTCGTCGCGCAGCACCATGCCGGAGAGATGGTGACGGCGGAACAGATCGCTGCCCTCTCCAGTTTCCATCAGCTCAATAAAACGCAGCTGAATACGACGGGGTTGGATCCACGCGAGAAAGGTATCGAGCTGGTGATGATTAACATCACGCATCAGCACGGTATTGACCTTCACCTTGTCAAAGCCCGCGGCGAAAGCAGCATCAATGCCGTCCATCACCTGGTGGAACTTGTCCTGGCCGGTGATGGCCTGAAATTGACGGGCGTCGAGGCTATCAACGCTGACGTTAATCGCCGTCAGCCCGGCATCGCGCCAGCGTTCGACATCGCGCGCCAGGCGGTAACCGTTGGTGGTAACCGCAATCTGACGGATCGCCGGGTTTTCACGCACCGCGGCAATGATTTCGGTGAAGTCGCGACGCAGAGAGGGTTCCCCACCGGTGAGGCGAACTTTTTCGGTGCCCAGCGCGGAGAAAGCGCGCGTGACGCGGCGCACTTCGTCTACGCTAAGAAAGCCGTTGTTATTGACGGCGCCGGGTTTGTAGCCGTCCGGCAGGCAGTAGGTGCAACGGAAGTTGCACACATCGGTAATCGACAGACGCAGGTAAAAAAACTTACGCGCGAATGCATCGGTAAGCTGTGAGGCCATATACACCTTTCCAAATACGGGAGGCGCGGTCATTTCTTCCCACGCCCTGGCGACACCCGGAGGGGTCGCGGCCAAACCGCCATATCTTTTGACACAGGCGAAGAGGCTAGAGTGTTAACAGGTTATGCCGATAGTAGCGCGTTACGGACGGTTTCGCCATTTGCGATTTCGTTATATAACATTGTATATATCGCTACCTTCGTGCATTTTCGCTACAGAATAGCCATAAATCATTTTTTTGCCTTGATGTCGGTCAGTTTGTCGGGCTCCTCCCATCGTCTTTTAGGGGTAGATCGGGTAGTGTGTGGCCGTTTATGTGAAATAAGGAATTTCTATGCGCAATCGTACATTCGCTGACCTCGATCGGGTGGTCGCGCTCGGCGGCGGGCATGGTCTGGGCCGGGTGATGTCCTCCCTCTCCTCGCTCGGCTCGCGGCTGACCGGCATTGTCACCACCACCGACAACGGGGGCTCCACCGGGCGGATCCGCCGCTCGGAAGGCGGCATTGCCTGGGGCGATATGCGCAACTGCATCAATCAGTTAATTGCCGAGCCCAGCGTGGCGTCGGCGATGTTTGAGTATCGTTTTAGCGGTAATGGCGAACTTTCCGGGCATAACCTCGGAAATCTGATGTTAAAGGCGCTGGACCACCTGAGCGTGCGGCCTTTAGAAGCTATCAATTTAATCAGAAACCTGCTCAAAGTAGACGCGTTTCTTATCCCGATGTCGGAACAACCGGTGGATTTGATGGCGCTCGATCATGAAGGCCATGAAGTTTACGGCGAAGTAAATATCGATCAGCTCGACAACCTACCGCAGGAGCTGATGCTTACCCCACCGGTACCCGCCACCCGCGAGGCGGTGGAAGCGATCGCCGAAGCCGATCTGATCCTCATCGGCCCGGGCAGCTTTTACACCAGCCTGCTGCCGATCCTGCTGCTCGACGAGATGGCCCAGGCGCTGCGCCGCACCCCGGCGCCGATGGTGTTTATCGATAATCTGGGTAAAGAGCACAGCCCGGCGGCGAGGCTGTCGCTGGCGGAGCGCATTGCGATTATGGAGCGCTACGTGGGTAAGCGGGTGGTGGATGCGGTGATCGCCGGGCCAAAAGCCGATATCCGCGGCATCAACGACCGGCTGGTGATCCAGACGCCGCTGGAGGCCAGTGACGTGCCCTATCGCCATGATCGGGCGCTGCTCCGCGGCGCGCTGGAAAAGGCGATTCAGCTTCCTGGCTGACGCTGCGCGCCGGAGGGCCAACCTTCGGTGCACCTTAAAATCTTAAGGTTGTCTTAAAATAGGGCTGGCACTATACGCTTATCTCTTTCTGTGGGTAGGTATTATGTCGTTATTGCCTCTGCGTCGGCCGCTCTTCAGCCGCACGACTTATTTGATTCTCTTTGCTTGCTATATCGGTATCTTTCTCAACCTGGCTTTTTATCGCCAGGTTTTCCCGTTACTGCCGGTAAACAGCCTGCATAACTGGCTGGTATTCCTCAGTATGCCGATCGTGGCCATTAGCGTGATGAATATCATCACCACCCTCGCCTCGTTCCTGAAGCTCGATCGGGTGGTCATCAGCCTGTTTATTCTGCTCAGCGCGTCGGCGCAGTACTTTATCTGGAACTTCGGGGTAGTGATCGACCGCAGCATGATCACCAATATCCTCGACACCACTCCGGCGGAGAGCTTTGCTCTGCTCTCCGGCCAAATGATCGCCGTCCTCGGCCTCTCGGGGGTTTTAGCGGTATTCGTCGCCTGGTGGGTGAAAATCCGTAAGCCCGCCACACGGTGGCGCGGCGCGGCGATGCGCCTGCTCAATATCGCCGTTTCGGCGCTGCTGATTATTCTGGTGGCCGCGCTGTTCTACAAAGATTACGCCTCGGTGTTCCGTAACAACAAAGAGCTGGTGAAATCCCTGAGTCCCTCCAACAGCATTGTGGCGCTGAACTCGTGGTATGCGCACAACCGCATGGACAATCTGCCGCTGGTGAAGATTGGCGAAGATGCCAGGCAGAAACCGGTGATGCATAGCGGCCCCCGCAAAAACCTGACGATTGTGGTGCTGGGCGAAACCTCGCGCGCCGGGAACTTTTCGCTGGGCGGCTACGATCGGGAGACTAACCCACGCCTGCAACAGGACGACGTGGTGTACTTCCCGAAAACCACCTCCTGCGGCACGGCAACTGCGGTTTCCGTCCCCTGTATGTTCTCCAATATGCCGCGCGCGCATTACGATGAAGAACTGGCGCACCATCAGGAAGGCGTCCTGGATATTCTGCAGCGCGCCGGTGTTCAGGTGCTGTGGAACGACAATGACGGTGGCTGTAAGGGCGCCTGTGACCGTGTACCGCACCAGAACGTCACCGATCTGCACCTCAGCGGTCAGTGCATCGACGGCGAGTGCTACGATGAGGTCCTGTTCCATAATCTGGACAGTTACATCGACAACCTGAAACAGGATGGCATTATCGTACTGCATACTATCGGCAGCCACGGCCCGACCTATTACAACCGCTATCCGGCTGAATTCAAAAAATTCACCCCGACCTGCGATACCAATGAAATCCAAAGTTGTACGCAACAACAGTTGACCAATACCTACGACAACACCATTCTGTATGTCGACTATGTTGTTGATAAAGCGATAAAATTACTGCAATCCAAACAGGATAAATTTACCACTAGTCTGGTTTATTTGTCAGACCACGGCGAATCGCTGGGTGAAGATGGCGTCTATTTGCATGGTCTGCCGTACTCAATTGCGCCGGATACGCAAAAACACGTGCCCATGCTGCTGTGGCTGTCGCCGGATTACCAGCAACGTTACGGTGTCTCCAGCCAGTGTTTGCAACAACAGGCTAAGACGAAGGATTATTCACAAGATAATCTGTTCTCCACCCTGCTCGGCCTGCTCGGCGTCAGCACCCACGAGTACCAGGCAGCAGATGATATTTTAACGCCATGTAGAGAGGCTGGTTGATGAAAATCTTAGTCATTGAAGACGATGCGCTGCTGTTGCAGGGGTTGATTCTGGCGATGCAAAGTGAAGGATACGTATGCGACGGCGTCTCCACAGCGCACGAAGCGGCGCTATCGTTGGCCAGCAATCACTACAGCCTGATCGTACTCGACCTCGGCCTGCCGGATGAAGACGGTCTGCATTTTCTCACCCGTATGCGGCGGGAGAAGATGACCCAGCCGGTGCTGATCCTCACCGCCCGCGATACGCTTGAGGATCGCATTAGCGGTCTCGATACCGGCGCGGATGACTATCTGGTGAAACCCTTTGCCCTGGAAGAGCTGAATGCGCGCATTCGCGCCCTGCTCCGCCGGCATAATAACCAGGGCGATAACGAAATCAGCGTCGGCGATCTGCGCCTCAACGTCACCCGCCGCCTGGTGTGGCTGGGTGAGACGGCGCTGGAATTGACGCCAAAAGAGTATGCCCTGCTGTCGCGGCTGATGATGAAAGCCGGTAGCCCGGTGCATCGTGAAATCCTCTACAACGACATCTACAGCTGGGACAACGAGCCGGCGACCAATACCCTTGAGGTGCATATTCATAACCTGCGCGAAAAGATTGGCAAATCGCGGATCCGCACCGTCAGGGGTTTTGGCTATATGCTGGCTAACCACATCGACACGGAATAGACCATGGCTCTGTTTGCAACCGAAACCTGGACCATGCGCCACCGGCTGCTGCTGACCATTGGCGCCATCCTGGTGGTCTGCCAGCTGATCAGCGTCTTCTGGCTATGGCATGAGAGCAAAGAGCAGATCCAGCTGCTGGTGGCCAGCGCCATCGAAGGCCACAATAACCAGAAACATGTGGAGCATGAGGTACGGGAAGCGGTCGCCAGCCTGCTGGTGCCGAGCCTGTTGATCGTTGGCCTGGCGCTGTATATCAGCATGCTGGCGGTGCGCAAGATCACCCGCCCGCTCTCCCGACTGCAAAGCGAGCTGGAGAGCCGCACGCCGGACAACCTCACCCCCATCGTGCTCAGCGAATCGGTGCCCGAAGTCACGGCGGTGACCACCGCCCTGAATCAGCTGGTTTCCCGTCTCAATCTGACCCTCGACCGTGAGCGGCTGTTTACCGCCGACGTGGCGCATGAGCTACGTACCCCGCTGGCCGGCCTGCGGTTGCACCTCGAACTACTGTCGAAAGTGCACGGCGTGGGCGTCGACCCGCTGATCCAGCGCCTCGACCAGATGACCACCAGCATTTCGCAGCTGCTGCAGCTGGCGCGCGTCGGACAGTCTTTTTCCGCCGGCAGCTATCAGCAGGTGCTGCTGCTGGATGACGTGGTCAAACCGCTGCAGGATGAGCTGGAGACCATGCTGGCGCAGCGTCAGCAGCGGCTGCTGCTGACGGATGTCGAAAGCGAGGCCATCGTCTCTGGCGACGCGACGTTAATCCGTGTGATCCTGCGCAATCTGGTGGAGAATGCTCACCGCTACAGCCCGGAAGGGTCAACTATCCGCGTGTCGGTGAAAGCGGGCCTGATGCCGGTGATGGCGGTGGAAGATGAAGGCCCAGGGATTGATGAGGCGAAAAGCGGCGAACTCAGTAAAGCGTTTGTGCGCATGGACAGTCGCTACGGCGGCATAGGCCTCGGACTGAGCATCGTCACGCGCATTGCTCAGCTGCATGACGCCCAGTTCTTCCTGCACAACCGCCAGCCGGGGCCCGGCGTCCGCGCGTGGGTGTTATTCCCGCGGCGCGCGGGTCAGAACGTCAGTACCCACTGATGGAAAAAGGCAACAATAATAACCAGGGCGGTCGCAACCGCCAGATATTCACGGAAGTTGATTTTTTGCATGGGCGCTATCCTCATCATGGGGAGGTTAGTGTCGCCTGGCGAGATTAAGCAAACATTAAGAAGGCCGCAATGCGGCCTTTTTCTTCTCAGGAATTTGACTGGCGGGCGGCGAGACTCGGAAAACAGACCTTTCATCCGAACGTCCGGGAGTACGCCCCTGCCCATCAGGAGGCCGCGATAAACAGCTCGCGCAGCTGATGCAACTGGTCGCGAATTTGCGCCGCCTCTTCGAACTCGAGGTTCTGGGCGTGCTGCATCATCTGCCCTTCCAGCTCGTGGATCTTCTGCTGCAGCGCTTTTGGCGTCATCTCCACGGCGCTAAGCCCGGCAGGCTCAACGGCCTTCGCTTTACCGCGCCCTTTGGCTTTAGTTTTCGCCAGGCCCTGGCCCAACTGCAGGATATCCACCACTTTCTTGTTGAGGCCCTGCGGTACGATGCCATGCTCTTCGTTATAACGCTGCTGTTTCTCCCGTCGACGCTCGGTCTCGCCAATGGCTTTGGCCATGGAAGGGGTGATCTTATCGCCGTAAAGGATGGCCTTGCCGTTGATGTTTCGCGCCGCGCGGCCGATGGTCTGGATAAGCGAGCGTTCGGAGCGCAGGAAGCCCTCTTTATCGGCATCCAGGATCGCCACCAGCGACACCTCCGGCATATCCAGCCCCTCACGCAGCAGGTTGATCCCTACCAGCACGTCAAACTCGCCAAGGCGCAGGTCGCGGATAATCTCCATGCGCTCGACGGTGTCGATATCCGAGTGCAGATAGCGCACCCGCTCGCCGTGCTCCTCAAGATACTCGGTTAAATCCTCCGCCATCCGCTTAGTGAGGGTGGTCACCAGCACGCGCTCGTTGATGGCCGTGCGCAGGCGGATCTCTGACAACAGATCGTCTACCTGGGTGGCTACCGGCCGCACTTCGATGATCGGGTCAAGCAGACCGGTCGGCCGCACCACCTGATCCACCACTTCGCCGCCGGATTTATCCAGCTCGTAGGCGCCGGGGGTTGCCGAGACGTAGATGGTTTGCGGGGCCAGCGCTTCAAATTCTTCAAACTTCATCGGCCGGTTATCCAGCGCCGACGGCAGGCGGAAACCGTACTCCACCAGCGTCTCTTTGCGCGCCCGGTCGCCCCGGTACATACCGCCGATCTGCGGCACCGTAACGTGGGATTCGTCTATCACCAGCAGACCGTCTGCCGGCAGATAGTCAAACAGAGTGGGCGGCGGCTCGCCGGGCCCGCGACCGGAAAGGAAGCGCGAGTAGTTTTCAATGCCCGAGCAGTAGCCCAGTTCGTTCATCATTTCGAGGTCGAACTGGGTACGCTGGGTTAAGCGCTGCTCTTCCAGAAGCTTGTTGTTGGCCAGCAGAACCTTGCGCCGCTCCGCCAGCTCCAGCTTGATCTCTTCCATCGCCTGGACGATGCGTTCCCGCGGCGTCACGTAGTGGGTCTTGGGATAAATGGTGTAGCGCGGCACCGTCGATTCCACGTGGCCGGTGAGCGGGTCGAACAGCGACAGGCGCTCGACCTCTTCATCAAACAGCTCAATGCGCAGCGCGATATCGTCGGATTCCGCCGGGAAGACGTCGATCACCTCGCCGCGCACGCGAAAGGTGCCGCGCTGGAAGGCCTGATCGTTGCGGGTATACTGCAGTTCGGCCAGACGGCGCAGGATAGCGCGCTGGTCAATCAGCATCCCGACCGTCAGGTGCAGCATCATCTTCAGGTACAGGTCCGGGTCGCCGAGGCCGTAGATAGCCGAGACTGACGCCACCACCACCACGTCGCGCCGCTCGAGCAGCGCTTTGGTCGCCGACAAGCGCATCTGCTCGATATGTTCGTTTACCGAGGCGTCCTTCTCAATGAAGGTATCTGAGCTGGGGACGTAGGCTTCCGGCTGATAGTAATCGTAGTAGGAGACGAAATACTCGACGGCATTCTCCGGGAAAAACTCTTTCATCTCGCCGTAGAGCTGGGCCGCCAGGGTTTTGTTTGGCGCCAGCACCATCGTCGGCCGCTGCAGGTCGGCAATCACGTTGGCGATGGTGAAGGTTTTACCGGAGCCGGTGACCCCCAGCAGCGTTTGATGCGCGAGCCCATCCTCCAGCCCCTCTTCCAGGCGGCGGATGGCTTCCGGTTGGTCTCCGGAGGGGCGAAAGGCGGAATGCAGAACAAACGATTTACTCATTGATCAAAACCTGAAGATGGATTTAGCGGCCGGTGTTTAATTCTACCCTCCGGGCCATTTTTTGCCAACAAATTATACTGGATATTTAAACAGTACATCACTATGATAGCGTCAGCAAACGGCTTATTTCGCCGCCATGGTGCGCATAAAACGCGCGCCGGGTGGAATAATCCTCCGGCCGGCAGGGTTATCCCCAGAAATTTTTACCTTTTAACATTTGTCAAGCGGACGGGTGAAAGTTTTATGGCAGTAGATGACGCTTTTCTTACACCCATTGATTTTATCTAACAAACTGATATTTAATGAATTTAAAGAAAAGACGCCTTTCGCGCCAATTCAGCCGCAGGCCGCGTACGCTCTAGCTTACCGCAGGTTTTCTAACTCTAATACACAAGGTTATCCACAGGAATAGTGGATAACTGTCTGCAGCCCAAGACCGCCGCCGCCCGGCGCAAATCGACTTTCGCCGTAAACCGTGCGGCGAAAAATTTTTATCGAACTATTTTTGATAACTATCCGTTTAAAGCCGCTCGATTTTTGCTGCTTTTTGCACCACCCTTTAGCGTCGGGCACCGGAAAAGTGCAGCGCCCGCGCTGACTGTGCCCGATGGTGTCGGCGTTTCGCGGTTTTTTCCGAGCGTTCTTTTTCCTGGCAAGAGTTTTGCAGCATCTTTCTGTCGCCCTGACGCCAGGATAAGGAGAAAACGTCCATGTTGAATTTACAGGCAGTAAATCATTTTTACGGTAATCAGCACTCGCTGTGGAATGTCGATCTTGAACTACGCCCCGGAGAGTGCATTGGCGTACTGGGACGCGAGGGAATGGGAAAAACCACCCTGGTCAACTGCATTGCCGGCCATCTGCCGGTGGCCAGCGGTCGGATGACCTGGCATGACATTGGCGCCCCGCCGTGCGATCTCACCCCCCTGTCCGCTCAGTCGCGCAGCGCCATCGGCATCGGCTACGTGCCGCAGGATAAACGCATCTTTTCCCAGCTCAGCGTGGAAGAGAACCTGCATATTGCCCTGGCGGCCGGGAAACCCGGGGCTAACGCCAGCGGCGGCGAAATTTATGACCATTTTCCCGAACTCTATGCGCTACGGCAGCGCAAAGGCGCTTCGCTAAGCGCCGACGATCAGTACCAGCTGGCGCTGGCCAGGGCGCTGATCGTCCAGCCACGACTGCTGATCCTTGACGAACCCTCACGCGGCGCAGGGCCGCGCTGCCTGCAAAAGCTGGCGGAATTGCTGCTGCGGTTAAATCGCGATATCGGTCTGACGGTGCTGCTCGCCGAGCAGCACCTGCCCTTTATCCGCCGGGTGGCGGATCGGTTCTGTGTCCTTCACCGGGGGCGTAATGTCGCCGAGGGCGATATTATGGCGCTGGATGAACCGCTGCTGGCGCAGTGGATGACGCCAGATCCAGCGCGCTGAGATCCAGATACTGGCCGAGATCGTCGCGCTGCGCGATATCGACAAGCCACGGTATTTCACCAAGAAACGGCGCGGCCAACCGGTTTTTCAGCGTCGCCAGATATTCGCCATGGCGCTTGCCCGGCGGCTGCACGTCATTGGCGATCCAGCCCGCCAGCGGCAGCCCCGCCTGGCGCACCGCCTGGGCGGTAAGCATCGCATGGTTGATACAGCCGAGCTTGACCCCCACCACCAGAATCACCGGCAGCTGCTCCTGCTGCGCCCAGTCGGCGAAGGTCAGGGTGTCCGAGAGCGGCGTAAACCAGCCGCCGGCCCCTTCCACCAGTACCCAGTCTGCCAGGCGCTCCAGTTCGCGTAAGCCGCTGGAAAGCGTCGTCGCGGCAATCGGTCGCCCCTCATCGGCGCTAATAATATGCGGCGAGGTCGGTTCGGCAAAAGTATAAGGGTTGACCTGTTCATAGCTCAGCGCCACCCGGCTATTACGCTGCAGGGCCAGCGCATCTTCATTGCGTAACCCTTGTGCGGTCAGGTCGCTACCGGAAGCCACCGGTTTATAGCCGGCGGTGTTAAAACCCAACTGGTTCGCCGCCTGCAGCAGCGCGCTGCTGGCGACCGTTTTCCCGACTTCAGTATCGGTTCCGGTGACGAAAAAACGTTTAGTCACGTTCAATGACTCCTGTAAAAAGATAATACGTCAGCGGGCAGATACCCTGCTGTTGCGGCCAGGCCAGCTGCAGTTCGCGCAGTTTGCCGCGGCCAAGCGGGGCGGATGCCCTCCCCTGGTGCAAATGGGTAGCGCCGATGCCCTTCAGGGAGCGCATAGCGCTCAGCGCATCGGCGAACGGCAGGCTAATCTGATGAACGACGCCTTCGGCGCGCAGGCCGCTCAGTGCGGCCCTTACCGCCGGTTCGCTGAGAAAACGGTTGGCATGTGGCCGGTCGTCGATAGCCTGCCACGCCTGATTGAGCTCCGGCAGCGATCCGGCCAGCAGCGTGGTAAACGCCACCCGCCCGCCGGGCCGCACCACCCGGCACAGCTCGCCGATCGCCGCGCGCAGATCGTCGCACCACTGCACCGCCAGGTTGCTCCATGCCAGATCGACGCAGCCATCCGGCAGCGGCAGCGCTTCGATATCGCCCTGCAGATAATGCTGTGCGGCGTTGTGGCGCTGCGCCTGGGCCAGCATGCCGGCGGAGAGATCCAGCGCGGTCACCACGCTGCCCGCCTCACGCCAGTAGCGGCTCATGCTGCCGGGGCCGCAGCCGGCATCCAGCACCTGAGCAAAATCGCGGCGCGCCAGCTGGCGCAGCAGCAGATCGGCGCTACGCCGTTGCAATTCATCATGTTGCGTATAGCCGCTGGCCGCCCGGCCAAACGCCGCGGCCACCGCCTGCTTATTCACCGTGACCATGCAGCGCCTCCAGTAAACGGTTAATGTCCTCAGCCTGATGAGCGGCGGTCAGGGTCAGACGCAGGCGAGCGCTGCCGACCGGCACCGTCGGTGGTCGGATCGCCGTCGCCCAGCAGCCGGCCTCGCGCAGACGGCAGGCCAGGCTCAGCGCTCGCGCGTTATCGCCGACGATCAGCGGCTGGATCGCGCTGACGGAATCGGTCAGCCCCAGCGACACATCGCCCATCCCTGCACGGAACTGACGGATGCGGGCGGCCAGAGTTTCCCGCCGCTGCTGGCCCTCATCGCTACGAATGACCCGCAGCGCCGCGCTCAGCGCCACCGCCTGGGCGGGCGGCATGGCGGTGCTGTAGATCAGATGACGGGCAAACTGCAGCAGATAATCGGCCATCGATTCGCTGCACAGTACCGCCGCGCCGCTCACCCCAAACGCCTTACCGAAGGTGACCACCAGCAGCTCCGGGCGCACCCCCTGCGCGGCGCAGCTTCCACGCCCTTCCTCACCAACCACGCCGATGCCGTGGGCGTCATCCGCCAGCAATACCGCCCCGGCGGTCTGCGCTGCGGCATGAATGGCCGCCAGCGGCGCGCTGTCGCCGTCCATACTGAAAATGCCTTCAGTCACCACTAACTGCAGACCGTCCAGCGGTTTCGCCAGCAGTTGCGCGAGCTGCTGCGGATCGTTGTGGGCAAAGCGCCGCAGCTGGGCCGGGCTGAGGCTCGCCGCTTCCAGCAGGGAGGCGTGGCTCAGGCGGTCGGCGACAATCCGATCCTCTTTTTCCGCCAGCGCGGCAACCAGCGCCTGATTGGCGGCAAAGCCGGAGATAAACAGTAGCGCGCGCGGGTAACCGAGCCAGTCGGCAAGTTCCTCTTCCAGCGCGCGGTGGGCCTCACTATAGCCGCTTACGTGGCCCGATCCGCCGGAGCCGACGCCATAACGTTCCGCCCCCTGCTGCCAGGCGGCGATAATGCCGGCATGCTGGCTCAGGCCCAGGTAGTCATTACTGGAGAAGTTGAGCCAGCGCTCCCCTTCACGCTCCAGCCAGCGTCCGGCGCCGTGGCTTACCGGCAGGCGACGGCGAAACGCCTCCGCCGCCCGCCGCTCGTCCAGCGCCCGCTCGATTCGTTGCTGCCAGGTCATAGCGCCGCCGCGTTGTAATATTCCTCAGTGTCGGGGGTGAGTAAGGCCTGCTCCAGGCGCTGCTGCTGCTCATTATCGCCTTCCAGCACCGCCGTCTGCTGCGGGTTGATTCCCAGCTTGCGGAACAACTGCAGGTCTTTGTCCTCTTCCGGGTTCGGCGTGGTGAGCAGCTTGCAGCCGTAGAAAATCGAGTTCGCCCCGGCCATAAAGCACATCGCCTGGGTCTGCTCGTTCATCTGTTCGCGGCCGGCGGAGAGACGCACGTAAGAGGTGGGCATCATGATGCGTGCGATGGCGATGGTGCGGATGAAATCGAAAGCGTCGACATCGTCGTTATCCGCCAGCGGCGTGCCTTTAACTTTCACCAGCATGTTGATCGGCACACTCTCCGGCGGCGTCGGCAGATTAGCCAGCTGCAGCAGCAGCCCGGCGCGATCTTTTACGGTCTCTCCCAGCCCGACGATGCCGCCGGAGCAGACTTTGATCCCGGCATCGCGCACTTTATCCAGCGTATCCAGACGCTCCTGATAGGTACGGGTGGTGATGATGTTGCCGTAAAATTCCGGCGAGGTGTCGAGGTTATGGTTGTAGTAATCAAGCCCCGCGCCGGCCAGGCGCTGCGCCTGGCTATCGGTAAGGGTACCGAGCGTCATACAGGACTCCAGCCCCAGCGCCTTGACGCCTTTCACCATCTGCTCCAGATAGGGCATATCGCGGTCATTGGGGTTCTTCCACGCCGCGCCCATGCAGAAGCGGGTGGAGCCGGCGTTTTTCGCCTGACGTGCCGACTCCAGCACCTGCTCGACCTCCATCAGGCGCTCGGATTCAAGACCGGTTTTGTAGCGTGCGCTTTGCGGGCAATATTTACAGTCTTCCGGACAAGCGCCGGTTTTAATCGACAGCAACGTACTGACCTGCACCTGACGCGGGTCAAAATGCTGGCGGTGGATTTGCTGCGCTTCGAATAACAGATCGATGAGTGGTTTATTAAATAACTCAGTAACTTGCGACATTGTCCAGCGGGGGTGGTGAGCCATTTTCCTCTCCAAAGGTCGTACACTTCCTATTTCACACAGCCTCTTTGTTGGCTGCACTCGCGCACCCCAGTCACATAGTGAACTATGCTCCTGGGGATGTTCTCGCTTGCCGCCTCGATGCTGCGCGAAATATTTTGTGTACGTTTCATTGTAAGTAAGTTCAGTGTAGACTTGTAAACCTAAATGTTTTCAAAATGGTTTACAAGTCGCTTATGACACTGGACGATCTCGCCTTCGATCGGCGCCACATCTGGCACCCCTACACCTCTATGACTTCTCCCCTGCCGGTCTACCCGGTGGTTTCCGCCCACGGGTGCGAGCTGTCCCTCGCCGGCGGTGAACAACTGGTTGACGGCATGTCCTCCTGGTGGGCGGCGATCCACGGCTACAATCACCCGCGCCTCAATGCGGCGATGAAAGCGCAGATCGATCAGATGTCGCACGTGATGTTTGGCGGGATCACCCATCCGTCGGCGGTGGCGCTGTGCCGCCAACTGGTGGCGATGACCCCGGAATCGCTGGAGTGCGTTTTCCTCGCCGATTCCGGTTCGGTGGCGGTAGAGGTGGCGATGAAAATGGCGCTGCAGTACTGGCAGGCCAAAGGCCAGCCGCGTCGTCGTTTCCTGACCTTCCGCAACGGCTATCATGGCGACACGTTCGGCGCGATGTCGGTCTGCGATCCGCAGAATTCAATGCACAGCCTGTGGCAGGGCTATCTGCCGGATAACCTGTTTGCCCCCGCGCCGCAAAGCCGCTTCGACGGCGAGTGGGATGAGCTGGATATGGTGCCGTTTGCCCGCCTGATGGCCGCGCATCGCCACGACATCGCCGCGGTGATCCTCGAACCGATCGTCCAGGGCGCCGGCGGAATGCGGATGTACCATCCGGAGTGGCTGAGGCGGGTGCGTAAAATGTGCGACCGGGAAGGGATTTTGCTGATCGCCGATGAGATTGCTACCGGCTTTGGCCGCACCGGCAAACTGTTCGCCTGCGAACACGCTGGTATCGCCGCCGATATTCTGTGTCTGGGTAAAGCGCTGACCGGCGGCACCATGACTCTTTCCGCCGCACTGACCACCCGCGAGATCGCGGAAACCATCAGCAATGGCGAAGCCGGCTGCTTTATGCACGGCCCCACCTTTATGGGCAATCCGCTGGCCTGCGCGGTGGCAAGCGAAAGCCTGCGCCTGCTGGAGAGCGGCGAGTGGCAACAGCAGGTGGCGGCGATTGAAGCCCAACTACAGGCCGAGCTGGCTTCGGCGCGGGGATCTGCGCTGGTCGCCGATGTGCGCGTGCTGGGCGCGATTGGCGTGGTTGAAACCCGGCGTCCGGTAAATATGGCCGCCCTGCAGCGCTTTTTCGTCGAACAAGGGGTGTGGATCCGCCCGTTTGGCCGTCTGATTTATCTGATGCCCCCGTACATCATCACGCCCAAACAGCTGACCCGCCTGACCCGTGCGGTCAACCTGGCCGTGCAGGACGAAACATTTTTTAGCGAATAAACAGCGGATTTGCGCCGCCGGGAAGGCTACACTTCTTTGTTAATCTGCACATTATCAATGAGGATGAAGCATGAAATTGATCAGTCACGATCTCCAGGACGGCGGCAAGCTGCCCAATCGTCACGTCTTCAACGGCATGGGCTATGATGGCGACAATATTTCGCCGCACCTGATGTGGGATGATGTGCCCGCGGGCACCAAAAGCTTTGTCGTCACCTGCTACGACCCGGATGCACCGACCGGCTCCGGCTGGTGGCACTGGGTGGTAGTCAACCTGCCTGCCGATACTCGGGTGCTACCGCAGGGTGCCGGCTCCGGTCAGGCGGAGCTACCGGAAGAGGCCGTTCAGACCCGCACCGATTTTGGTAAGGCAGGCTACGGCGGCGCGGCACCGCCGAAGGGCGAAACCCACCGCTACATTTTTACCGTCCACGCGCTGGATATCGATAAGATTGATGTCGATGCCGAGGCCAGCGGCGCGATGGTCGGCTTTAACGTCCATTTCCATTCGCTCGCCAGCGCTTCCATCACCGCCCTGTTCAGTTAATTATCCCCCCGGATAGCGGCTTACGCCTTATCCGGGCTACTCGCTACAGTCAGTGCCATTTGTAGCCCCGGTAAGCGCAGCGCCACCGGGGAGATTGACCTTACTGTTCAGTGGCCACCTGCAGCGCGGTTTTACGCACCCGCGCGTACCACACCACCGTCAGCAGCCCCAACCAGACCAACCCGGCTAACAGCGCCACGCGCGTCTCTTCCACCATTCCCAGCACGGCGATCACCAGCCCCATAAACAGTAGCGTCAACAGCGGACCAACCGGCCAGAAGGGGATCGGGAATTCGATCTTACTGCGCTCTTCGGCCGACAAACCGCGGCGCATCGAGAAATGAGAGAGCAGGATCATCAGCCACACCCAGACGGTGGCGAACGCCGCCAGCGAGGCAATCAGGACAAAGACCTGTTCCGGCATCAGATAGTTAAGCACCACCGCCACCAGCAGCGCCACGCCCATCACCACCACCGTCATCCAGGGTACGCCGTTGCTGGCAATCCGCTGGAAGCACTTCGGCGCCAGCCCCTCTTTCGACATGCCGTACATCATGCGCCCGGCGCCAAAAATATCGCTGTTAATCGCCGAGATACTGGCGCTAATCACGATGATATTCAGCACGGTCGCCGCCGCCGGGATCCCGAGGCCATCGAAGATCAGCACAAACGGACTGCCCTGCTCGCCAAAGCTGTTCCACGGGAAGATCGCCATCAGCACCGCCAGGGTGCAGACGTAAAACAGAATAATACGCAGCGGAATGGTGTTGATGGCCTGTGGGATGACCTTCTTCGGGTTCTGCGCTTCCGCCGCGGTGACGCCGATAATTTCCACGCCGCCGAAAGCGAACATCACGATGCCAAGCGAGGCGATGATCCCCTGCCAGCCATGTGGCGCAAAGCCGCCGTGGCTCCACAAATTTTCCAGCCCGGTGGCCGGGAAACTATGGCCAAAGCCAAAGAAGATGATCCCCGCGCCCGCCGCCATCATGGCGATAATCGCCACCACTTTAATCAGCGACAGCCAGAACTCCATCTCGCCAAACACCCGCACGTTGCACAGGTTCATCGCGCCAATAAAGAAGATGATGCTGAGGATCCAGATCCAGCGCGGCACATCGGGATACCACAGTCCCATATAGATACCGAACGCGGTGACGTCGGCCAGCGCCACGATCACCATTTCAAAGGTGTAGGTCCAGCCGGTAATAAATCCGGCCAGCGGCCCGAGATACTGGCGAGCATAGCTGCCAAAGGAGCCGGAAACCGGATTGCGCACCGCCATTTCACCCAGCGCGCGCATGACCATAAAGACCGCCGCGCCGCCAATCAGGTAGGCCAGCAGCACCGCCGGACCCGCCGCCTTAATGGCGGAGGCCGAACCATAGAATAGCCCGGTGCCGATAGCGGAACCGAGCGCAATAAAACGAATGTGTCGGGCATTCAGCCCGCGCAGCAGATGCGGTTTGTGTTGTTGTTGCATATACAGGTGTCCTGATTTTTTTATATGACGACAAATATGCGATGTAGGTCGGCCGGGGGAATGACTTCCCCCGACGCGGGTACAGAGAACAACGGTGATTAATGCAGTACGGCAGGCAGCAGACGCGTCAGGTGACGTGCAGCCAAAAGTGCAATGGCATTTTCAATATCAGGGGCGAAGAAGCGATCCTGCGTATAGTGCGGCACGCGTTCGCGCAGCAGATGACGCGCCTCTTCCAGCAGCGGACTGGTAGTCAGCCCTTCGCGCATATCCAGGCCCTGCGCCGCCGCCAGCCACTCAACGGCCAGCACTCCGCGGGTGTTTTCCGCCATCGCCCACAGGCGACGACCGGCAGCCGGCGCCATCGAGACGTGGTCTTCCTGGTTGGCGGACGTCGGCAGGCTGTCAACGCTATGCGGGTGTGACAGCGCTTTGTTTTCACTGGCCAAAGCCGCCGCTGTGACCTGGGCAATCATAAACCCGGAGTTGACGCCGCCATTTTTCACGAGGAACGGCGGCAGCTGCGACATATGGCTGTCCATCATCAGCGCGATACGACGCTCGGAGAGCGAGCCGATTTCGGCGATCGCCAGCGCGATATTATCCGCCGCCATCGCCACCGGTTCGGCGTGGAAGTTACCGCCGGAGATGACGTCATTTTCGGCGGCAAAGACCAGCGGGTTATCGGAGACCGCATTCGCTTCGGCTAACAGTACTTCCGCCGCCTGGCGGATCTGCGTCAGGCAGGCGCCCATCACTTGCGGCTGGCAGCGCAGTGAGTACGGATCCTGAACCTTGGTGCAATTATGATGCGACCGCGAGATCGCGCTGTCATCGGTCAACAGGTGACGATACAGTGCCGCCGCATCAATCTGCCCGCGCTGGCCGCGCACCTCGTGAATACGCGCGTCGAACGGACGACGCGAACCCAGCGCCGCTTCAGTGGTTAACGCCCCGCAGACGACCGCGGAGGCGAACAGATCTTCGGCTTCGAACAGACCGCGCAGGGCAAAAGCGGTTGAGGCCTGGGTGCCGTTGAGTAGCGCCAGGCCCTCTTTCGCCGCCAGGGTTATCGGCTCCAGCCCCGCCTGACGCAGCGCGTCGGTCGCTGGCAGCCATTCGCCGCCGCGTACCCGCGCTTTGCCTTCGCCCAGCAGCGTCAGCGACATATGCGCCAGCGGCGCGAGGTCGCCGGAGGCGCCGACGGAACCTTTCGTCGGGATCCACGGCGTCACGCCGGCATTCACCAGGCCAATCAGCGCCTGGATCACGCTCAGGCGGATCCCGGAGAAACCGCGGGACAGGCTGTTAATCTTCAACACCATAATCAGCCGCGCCAGGTCGTCGTCCAGCGGCTCACCCACGCCCGCCGCATGGGACAGCACCAGCGAACGCTGCAGGTTCTCCAGATCGTCCGTCGAGATACGGGTCTGCGCCAGCAGGCCAAAGCCGGTGTTGATGCCGTAGGCGGTACGCCCTTCGGCAAGGATGGCGTTGACGCAGGCCACGCTCTCATCAATGGCGGCAAACGCGCTGCTGTCGAGGGTAATGTTCAGCGGGTGGCTGTAAACCTCGCGGAGCTGCGACAGGCTCAGTTTCCCCGGAATGAGCGTTAACGATTTCATTTAGCGTTCCCCTGCGTTGCTGCCACCATCGGAAGATTCAGACCCTGTTCTGCTGCGCATTCAATAGCAATATCGTAACCCGCATCGGCATGACGCATCACGCCGGTCGCCGGGTCGTTGCGCAGGACGCGAGCGATACGCGCCGCCGCTTCATCGGTACCGTCACAGACGATAACCATCCCGGAGTGCTGCGAGAAGCCCATACCTACGCCGCCGCCGTGGTGCAGCGACACCCAGGTCGCGCCGCTGGCGGTGTTAAGCAAGGCGTTCAGTAGCGGCCAGTCGGATACCGCATCTGAGCCGTCGCGCATGGCTTCGGTTTCGCGGTTCGGGCTGGCGACGGAGCCGGAATCAAGGTGATCGCGGCCAATTACGATCGGCGCGGAGACTTCGCCGCTGCGCACCATTTCGTTAAACGCCAGACCGAGCTTCTGACGCCACTCCAGACCTACCCAGCAGATACGCGCCGGCAGTCCCTGGAAGCTGATGCGCTCGCGCGCCATATCCAGCCAGTGGTGCAGATGCTTATCATCTTTAATGATCTCTTTCACTTTCGCGTCGGTTTTGTAGATATCCTGCGGATCGCCGGACAGCGCTACCCAACGGAACGGGCCGATACCCCGGCAGAACAGCGGGCGGATATACGCCGGCACGAAGCCCGGGAAATCGAAGGCATTGCTGACGCCCACTTCCTGCGCCATCTGACGGATGTTGTTGCCGTAGTCGAAGGTCGGCACCCCCATCTCGTGGAAGGCCAGCATCGCCTGCACGTGATCGGCCATTGAGCGTTTCGCCGCCAGAATAGTACCTTGCGGGTCGGATTCGGCTTTCTGCTGATACTCCTCCCAGCTCCAGCCTTTCGGCAGATAGCCATGCAGCGGATCGTGGGCGCTGGTCTGATCGGTAACCATATCCGGGCGCACGCCGCGTTTCACTAGCTCTGGCACGATATCCGCGGCGTTGCCGCACAGCGCGATGGAGATGGCGCGGCCTTCGGCGGTGTATTTCTTGATACGCGCCAGGGCGTCATCCAGAGAAGTGGCTTGTTCATCCACGTAGCGGGTACGCAGACGGAAATCGATGCGGCTCTGCTGACATTCGATGTTCAGCGAGCAGGCGCCTGCCAGCGTCGCGGCCAGCGGCTGCGCACCGCCCATGCCGCCCAGACCGGCGGTTAACACCCAGCGCCCTTTCAGGCTGCCCTGATAGTGCTGGCGACCGGCTTCGACGAAGGTTTCGTAGGTGCCCTGCACGATGCCCTGGCTACCGATGTAGATCCAGCTGCCGGCGGTCATCTGGCCGTACATCGCCAGCCCTTTGGCATCCAGTTCGTTGAAGTGTTCCCAGGTGGCCCAGTGCGGAACCAGGTTGGAGTTAGCGATCAGCACGCGCGGCGAGTTTTCATGCGTTTTAAAGACGCCGACCGGTTTGCCGGACTGCACCAGCAGAGTCTCGTCGCTTTCCAGGTTTTTCAGCGCCTTCACGATAGCGTCATAGCATTCCCAGTTGCGCGCAGCGCGACCAATACCGCCATAGACCACCAGCTCATGCGGGTTTTCAGCGACATCGGGATCGAGGTTGTTCATTAACATACGCAGCGGCGCTTCGGTCAACCAGCTCCTGGCGGTCAGCGTCGTGCCTCTCGGGGCACGGACGTCCAGCTGGCGATATTTGCTTTGCGACATCGGGGTTTCTCCTGACAATTAACGTTGTGTACGTAGATACATATACTTGTCTATACAACTCTGCGCAAGCCAGGATTTAACAGAAATGATACAATTTTGTTATATTGCGTCAGCAATCACGTTTTGCTGACGCCAGGGAAAATTACGAGCTGAAATGGCCCTGCAGACGGTAGCGCGCGCCGGGGAACAGCAGGCGAGCGTGAGAGACAATATGCGTCTTCGACCAGGTGCGACGGCGAATGAGCAGGCAGGGATCGTGCTGCAGAATGCGCAGCAGCGCGCACTCCTCTGACGTCGCCTGCACCGCCTCGACAATATGTTCGCCTTCGGTTAATGGCGCGATCAGCGACAGATAATCATGCGGCGTGGTAGTGGTGTAATCCTGTAACAAGTAATCCGGCACCACCGCAGCATTCACGCAGCGATCTTCGATTTGTACCGGAACCTCGTTTTCGAAATGCACCATCCGTGAATGAAAGATACGCGTGCCTTCGGCGACGGTGAGCGCCTCCGCCTGAATGAGATCGGCTTCGGTCTCCTCCAGCAGCAGCACTTCACAGCGGTGCTGATGGCGACGAGAGACAATTTCATCGGCAATGCTGCGCACTTCAAACAGCGCCGACTGCCCTTTCGGCTCGGCGACGAAGGTCCCGACCCCCTGCAGCCTGACCAGCAGGCCTTCATCCGTCAGCTCGCGCAGCGCGCGGTTGATGGTCATCCGGCTGAAGCCGAACTGGGCAACCAGTTCAGCCTCCGAGGGAATTCGGTCGTGCGGACGCCACTCGCCGCGGTAGATTTTTTCGCTAATCGCCTGCTTCACCTTTTCATAGAAAGGCGCGGGCGCGGAACGAGGTTGTTGTGCAAACATGGCCTGGCTTTCCTTATGCATAATAAGCGGAGCGGCGAAGCGAAAATAATAGCGCGGATCGCTAGCGCCACCAATGGGCGATTTGCCATGCCAGACGGGCCGCCGCGCGGGCACCCTGTCCGTCGATGTCAAATTGCGGATTAAACTCGACCAAATCCACCGCCTGCAGCTTTCCGCTGCGGCACAACGGCTCAACGATGCGCAGCAGGATTGCCAGCGGCACGCCCAGCGCAGCCGGCGCGGAAACCGCCGGCATTTCGCGCGCCGGCAGCACGTCGAGATCGATGGTCAGATACAGACGATCGTACTGCGCGATATTGCGCTCCAGCTCCGGCAACACGTGAGTGTCGAAGTCCGCCAGCACCGCCAGATCTTCAACGACAGCCACCTGGCGGCGCGCTGCTTCATCCCATAGCGCCTGGGTGTTCGCCGCCCGGCTGACGCCGATGCAGGTATAGTGAAAACCGCGCTGCTGGGCGTCACACTCCAGCGCCAGCTGGCGGAACGGCGTCCCGGAGCTGGCGCATTCGGCAAAGCGTAAATCCAGATGCGCATCGAGATTAATAATGCCCACTTTTTCGCCCGGGAAGGCATCCAGAACCCCAGCGCCATGGCCGAAGGCCGTCTCATGACCGCCGCCCAGGACCAGCGTGCGTTTGCCGGCACGCTGGCAGGCGGCCACCGCCTCGCGCAGCGCCTGATGCGCGGCTTCTAACTGTTCGCCATCGACGCTAATCGTGCCCATATCCACGCAGCGGTCGTGGCCCTGATGGCTGGCCATATTGGCCAGCGCCCGGCGCAGCGCTTCCGGACCATGCCCGGCGCCGGTACGCCCTTTGTTACGCCGGACGCCTTCGTCACAGGCGAAGCCGAGCAGCGCGATATCGCCGGGCATCTCCTGCGGCGCGAAGCGTTCCGCGCGGGCGATAGTCTGGAACAGGCGCAGCGCATTAGGCGCTTCCGCGCTATCATCGCGTCCCTGCCAGAGACTGGCGGGCGTAGCTTGCCACAGCATCATTGCCGTTCTCCTCGTACCACGCGTCCCCAGAGCGGCGCGCGCCCCGGCTCATACACCATCTCGACCGGATGCTCGGCATCCCAGATGGCAAAGTTAGCCACAAAGCCCGCCGCCAACTGACCGTGGCTGTCCTGCCGCCCCAGCGCCCGCGCGGCATGGCGCGTTACCCCGGCCCAGGCCTCTTCCGGCGTTAAACCAAACTTGACGCAGGCCATGTTCATCGCCAGATGCAGGCTGGCGAAGGGGCTGGTGCCGGGGTTGAAATCGGTCGCCACCGCCATCGGCACCTGGTATTTGCGCAGCAGTTCCACCGGCGGTTTGCGGGTTTCATTAAGGAAGTAGAACGCGCCGGGGAGCAGAGCTGCCACGGTGCCGCTTTCGCGCATCGCCGCCACGCCCTCTTCCGTCAGATACTCGATATGGTCGGCGGACAGTCCGTGATAGCGGCTCACCAGCTGCGCACCGCCCAGCGACGAGAGCTGCTCAACGTGGCCTTTTACCGGAATGCCCAGCGCCTGCGCCGCCTGAAATACGCGCTCGGTTTGCTGCGGGCTGAAGCCAACGTTTTCACAGAAGACGTCAACGCTTTCAAACAGTCCCTCCTGCCACAGCGTCGGCAGTATGGTCTCGCAGACCAGCGAGATATAGCCATCGGCGTCGCCATGATATTCCGGCGGCGTGGCGTGAGCGGAGAGCAACGTCGCCGACAGTTCCACGCCATTGTCGTCGGCCAGCTGGCGGGCGACCCGCAGCATTTTGCGTTCGTTTTGCAGATCGAGACCGTAGCCTGATTTAATCTCCAGGGTGGTCACCCCTTCACGCAGCAGGCGCGCCAGACGCGGCTGCGCCAGCGCCAGTAGTTCCGCTTCGCTGCTGTCGCGCGTGGCGTGCACGGTGGAATTAATCCCACCGCCGTTAGCGCTGATGGTTTGATAGGAGACGCCGTTCAGCCGCTGCTCCCACTCCTGCGCCCGGCTGCCGCCAAAGATCAGGTGGGTATGGCAGTCGATTAAACCCGGCGTAACCAGCCGGCCTTCGAGATCGATACTGCGCCCGCCGGGGGCGTCAGCGTCGGCGACAATTGCCTCAATGCGGCCATTGCGCACCAGCAGCGCATGGCGCTCCAGCAGACCGTAGGGTTGAGAGTAATCAGGGTTCAGGGTGGCGAGACGCGCGTTTCGCCAGATAACGCGTTCAGAGGTGGCTTGAGTCATAGCGCTTAACTTGTCATGGGTTGTATAGACATTTATTTTCATAACGCCGATAAAGTCAACAATAGCGCGGGGAAATGTTATTTTTTTGTGACTAAAGACCATCCAGCAGGACTGAACGTTGCGTAAAGACGGTAAGTTTTTCCGCCCATGTCTTCCCGTTTCGTTCAAGTTAGTATAAAACAGCAGGTTTTAAAGGACTTATACCCTGGCGTCTCAGCCGGGGTATTTCACTACGCTTAATTTTGCCCGGAGCAACATGAACACATATTCCGTTTCCCGTCTGGCGCTGGCGCTGGCCTTCGGCGTGACGCTGTCCGCCTGTAGCTCGACGCCTGCCGATCAACAGCCCTCTACGCAGACTGCACCGGGCACCACCGCGCGTCCCATTCTGAACGCCGATGAAGCGAAAAACTTTACCCCGGCGGCCTATTTCCAGTCGCTGACTCCCAATGCCGCGGCCTGGACGCCATCTGCCATCAGCCTGCCGGCGCAGCCTGACTTTATCGTTGGCCCGGCGGGAACCCAGGGCGTGACCCATACCACCGTCCAGGCGGCGGTCGATGCGGCGATTGCCCGTCATTCAAATCGCCGTCTGTTTATTGCCATCATGCCTGGCGAGTACCCGGGAACGGTTTACGTACCGGCGGCGCCTGGCGCCCTGACCCTGTATGGTACCGGCGATAAACCGATTGACGTGAAAATCAGCGAAGCCATTGATTCTGAAATGGATCGCAACACCTGGCGCCGTCTGGTCAATCCGGGCGGTAAATATATGCCGGGCAAACCGGCATGGTATATGTTCGATAGCTGCCAGAATAAATCCGCGGCCACCGTCGGCGTGATGTGCTCTGCGGTCTTCTGGTCGCAGAATAACGGCCTGCAGCTGCAGAACCTGACCATCGCCAACAACCTTGGCGACAGCGTCGACGCCGGTACTCACCAGGCCGTCGCCCTGCGCACCGATGGCGATCAGGTGCAGATCAACAAGGTCAATATTCTTGGCCGTCAGAACACCTTCTTTGTGACCAACAGCGGCGTGCAGAACCGTCTGCAGGATAACCGCCAGACCCGCACCCTGGTGACCAACAGCTACATTGAAGGCGATGTGGATATCGTGTCCGGTCGCGGCGCGGTGGTATTTGATAACACCGATTTCCGCGTGGTGAACTCGCGTACCCAGAAAGAAGCCTATGTTTTCGCGCCGGCTACCCTGAAGAGCGTGACCTACGGCTTCCTGGCGACCAACAGCCGCTTTACCGCGTCCGGCGATAACGTCGCGCAGCTGGGCCGCGCGCTGGACGTTGACGGCAACAGCAATGGCCAGGTCGTGATCCGCGACAGCGTCATCAATGAAGGCTTTAACATCGCCCAGCCGTGGGCGGCAGCGGTCGGTTCAAACCGTGCCTTTAGCGGTAACGTTGGCGCAGTAGATGCCAAAGGCAATCTGCAGCGCAACCTCAACGACAATAGCGTCAATCGCATGTGGGAATATAACAACCGCGGCGTGGGAAGCACTGTGGTCGCCGAGCCGAAACAGTAACGCGCAACAAGCGTGAACCATAATAAAAGAGAGGGCGATGCCCTCTCTCAGACTGCTGACAACGTGCAATCTTCAGGAATTGCCCGGCGGCGCTGCGCTTGCGCGGGCCTACAGCTAACTGCATAACGGTTTGATATTGAAGTCTTTCGTAGGCCGGGTAAGGCGAATGCCGCCACCCGGCAGAAATGCGAGCACAATGACGAAACAGGTTTGTCGTCAGCCAGAGAGGGGGCGATGCCCCCTCTTCTCTTTTGCGTGTTCTCTTTTGCGTACTGCACGTCACGCCGTCAGGCGGTTCGCCATTTGCGGGTCAGCGGTTTTTCCAGTTCAACGATCAGGAACATCGCGAAGCCGATGATGAAGGTGATCACCCAGTAGCGGAACGGCAGCCCGGTGGTACCGAACAGCATCTGCATAAACGGCGCATAGATAATCAGCAGCTGCAGCACCAGCAGCACGCCGCTGACAATCCAGATCCCTTTGTTAGCCAGCAGACTTTTCGTCAACGAGAAACCATCCGACACGCGGCAGTTCAGCATATAGAACCATTGGGCGGTGACCAGGGTCTGCAACAGCACGGTACGGATAAACTCCGGCGAATAGCCGCGCGGCTGCAGCCAGGCTTCGAGAATAAATGCGCTGACCGCAATCATCGACCCCACAAACGCCACGCGCCAGATGGCAAAGCCGTCCATGACGTGAATTTTCGGATCACGCGGCGGCCGCCGCATAATATTTTTCTCACCGGCTTCAAACGCCAGACCAAACGACAGCGTGGCGGAAGTGGCCATGTTCATCCACAGGATCAGCACCGGCGTCAGCGGCAGTACGTTGCCCGCCAGCAGCGCGATCACGATCAGTAACCCCTGCGCAAGGTTGGTCGGCATGACAAAGAGAATGGTTTTCTTCAGGTTGTCATACACCCGACGCCCCTCGCGGACCGCGCTGGCGATGGTGGCGAAGTTATCATCGGTCAGCACCATATCGGCGGCTTCCTTGGTCACCTCGGTCCCCTTGATCCCCATCGCCACGCCGACGTCAGCCTGCTTCAGCGCCGGAGCATCGTTCACCCCGTCGCCGGTCATCCCGACAATCTCTTTCTTGCTCTGCAGGGCCTGCACCAGGCGGAACTTATCTTCCGGGCTGGTTCGGGCAAAGATATCATACTGCTGCGCGGCCACGCTCAGCTGCGCGTCGTCCATCACCTCCAGTTCGCGCCCGGTAATGGCATTCCCCGCATTGCCAATCCCCAGCATCTTGCCGATACTCATCGCCGTTTGCGGATGGTCGCCGGTGATCATCTTCACGCGGATCCCGGCCTGCAGGCAGTCGGCAATCGCCGTGATGGCCTCCGGACGCGGCGGATCCATCATCCCGGCAACCCCTAACAAAATCACCCCCTGCTGCAGATCCTGATGGGTTAGTTCCGTCTGGCCTGCGGAAGCCGGCTTCCAGGCCGCGGCCACCATCCGTAGCCCTTCCCGGGCGTACTCTTCAATTTTGCCTTCCCAGTACGGTAGATCCAGCGGCTGCAATCCGCTGTCGCTCTGCTGATATTGACACAGGCGGAACAGGACATCCGGCGCGCCAGTGACCAGCACCACCTCCTCTTCACCCAGCCGGTAGAGGGTCGACATGTATTTATATTGCGAATCAAAAGGAATTTTACTGCGCAGCTCGCTGGTCAGCGGCGGCAGAGTAACCTTCGCCGCCAATACCTTCAGCGCCCCCTCGGTCGGGCCACCGGTGATTTTCCACAACCCGCTCTCATCTTTAATAAGCTGACTGTCGTTACACAGATCGATGGTACGCAGATAGCGTTCGAACAGCGTGCCAGGCGCGACCGCGACCGGCGTCGGGTCATCAATGGCGTGGATCTTACCGACCGGCTCATAGCTATCCCCTTCCACCCGATAGACGCTGTCCGCGGTGATCACCGCCTTCACCGTCATTTCGTTCATGGTGAGGGTCCCGGTTTTATCCGAACAGATAACCGTCATCGCACCGAGGGTTTCCACCGTCGGCAGCTTGCGGATAATCGCTTTCTGGCGCGCCATCGCCTGCACACCGAGCGACAGAATAATCGAGATAATCGCCGGCAAGCCTTCCGGGACTGACGCCACCGCGAGGCTAATCAGCGACAGCATCAGTTCGGAGACCGGCATATCGCGGAACAGCAGGCTAAAGACGAACAGCGCCGCCATCATCACCAGAATGAGGATAAAGATGGCTTTGCCCAGCTTGTCCATTTGCACCAGCAGCGGCGTACGGTGTTTTTCAATGCCCGCCATCATCTGGTTGATGTGACCCAGCTCGGTATCGCCGCCGGTCGCCACCACGATCCCTTTGCCCGCCCCTGAGCTGACGGTGGTACCGGAAAACAACAGGTTGCTGCGATCGCCGAGCGGTAAATCGCCGCTCAGCGGCTCGGTGGTTTTTTCCACCACCGTTGACTCCCCGGTGAGGATGGCCTCTTCCACCCGCAGGTTGTGCGCCTCAATCACCCGTAAATCAGCGGGGATACGGTCGCCGGCGCGGATCACCACGATATCGCCGGGTACCAGCGAGGTGGTGGGGATGGTTTCATGGTTACCCTGGCGGATCACTACCGCTTCGCTGGACAGCATATTGCGGATACTCTGCAGCGATTTCTCCGCATTACTTTCCTGGATGAAGCCAATCAGCGCATTGACGACCGCCACCGCGAGGATCACCGCCATGTCGATCCAATGGCCCATCACCGCCTTCAGCAGCGCCGCCGCCAGCAGCACGTAGATCAGTACATCGTTAAAATGCACGATAAAACGCAGCCAGGCTGGCTTACCCGGCTTCTGCGGCAGGGCGTTTTCGCCATACTGCTGCAGGCGTGTGGCCGCTTCTGTCCCGCTAATGCCCTCCGGCGTACTTTGCACGCTGGCGAGCGTCTCCTCGACGGAACGCTGATAGAAGGGCGCCCCCGGTTTATCTGTATTCATACTCTCTCCCTCGATTTCTGAAGCGGAAGTCAGGACGACATCCCGCCGTCATCAGCGCACAACGAAAACCGGTACATGGGCGTAGCGCACGATGTTTGCCGCTTCAGAGCCCAGAAGATGGGTCTGGATCCCCGGATTGCGCGAACCGACAATCACCACGTCCGCTTTCAGCTCATCGGCCAGGTCAATCACTTGATCGCGAATATTGCCACTGCGCACATAAAGATGGCTGGTCTCTTCCGCCAGGGCATTTTTCTTTACCAGATCGCTGAGTTTTTCCTTAGCGGTAGAAATCAAATGCTCTTCCATCTTTCGCGCATCAGAGATAAATCCACGTGTTAATACCGGTGAAAATGCCGGAATAACATGCACAAGATGAATTTGCCCGGCAGAGTGCTGGGCGAGGAATTTCGCATGAGAGAGGGCTTTGTCGGCCAGGCCTGCATCAAACACGTCAACGGGAACAACGATATTTTTATACATGAGATAATCCTTTTATTACCAATACAATGCGTAGTGATGAATAGCCCCATACTTGGGGAGGAAGCAAATCTCAACAACAGAAGCGGCAAGCGGAATCAATGTTATTAAACGTAGCACAGGAAAATTAACATTAGAAAATGAGCCATTAATAGACTGAAAAATATTATAAAAGCCCGCGAAAGCCCGCAGATCTCCTGCCCTTAACCCCTTGACGCCAACAGCGACGCGGTATTCTCTTTTTTAACACTTCATGTTTTCTCCGACTATGCTGATTACAAGCAGGAGTGCCGCACCGAATGTCCGACGGTCACACATTGTGCCGGGCGAAATGACATTCGCGGTTCGGGTGGGAGTTAAGGGAGAAAATCATGTTTGGTTATAGCCTGTTACGTCTGGGATTGTTTGTCGCGCTGGCCATTGTCGCCTGTACACTGGTAGGACTATTCACCTATCTGGTTGTCGCCGCCCTCGCAGAATAAGCGTGCGCCGCCTAATAAAAACGTAAAATAAATCATGAGTCTGAGGGGAATACTGTGAACCGTTATTTTTCTCTCATCCCGGTTGTTATTTTATTAACAACCGCTTGCGATCAGAAAGCGCCGTCCGTCGAAGCCGCTCCCCGGATGGTCAAGGTGGCGCAAGTCACCGCCGTGGGTAACACCCAGCAGCGGACGTTTCCAGCCCGCATCGAGTCTGGCGACTCCACCGAACTGTCGTTTAAACGGGGTGGTCAGGTGGAGTCACTGGATATTCGCCAGGGTGCAACCCTAACTCAGGGACAAACGCTGGCGCGTCTGAATGCCCGCGAAGCCCAGCAGCGGGTCAATGAGCGACAAACGGCGGCAACCCTCGCCCAGCGTCAGTTTGATCGTTTCCAGACCCTGGCAGGACGTCAGGCGATTTCCCAGGCGGAGATGGACGTGCAGCGCGCCAATCGCGATGCCGCCAACGCGGCCTTGAAAATTGCCCGTGAAGAGCTGGCGCAAATGAGTCTCACCGCCCCCTTCGGCGGGATTGCCGCCGGCGTGCATATCCGTAATCATCAGGTGGTCGCCGCTGGCCAGCCGGTGATTACCCTGACGCGTACCGACCTGCTCGATGTGGTCTTCAGCATTCCGGAAAATCTGTTCACCTCGCTCGATATCCGCAATACCGCCTACCGCCCCGTCGTCAGGATCAATACTCTGCCGGGCCGCGAGTTTACCGCGGAATACAAAGAGCATACCGGCAGCAGCGACAACAGCACCCTCACCTGGCAGATCATTTTAACCATGCCGCGACCAGATGATTTTCCCACCGTCGGCGGGGTTAGCGGCACCGTGACGGTCAATCTCGGCAATTTGCCGGCCAGCGCCGGACGGGAAACCCTCGTAGTGCCCGTGGAAGCAGTGTTTAACCCCGATAACCGACCGAAGAATGAACCGGTCGTCTGGGTGGTAAAAGGCGAAAACGCCCATCTGTATCTTGAGGAGCGCAGAGTCACGGTCGGGGAAGTGACCTCGCAGGGAGTGATGATCACCGAAGGGCTCCGTGCGGGCGAACAGGTGGTTGCAGCGGGGGTAAGCGAACTCCACGACCGGCAGCCGGTGCGGATCTGGACGCGTGAACGAGGATTATAAATGGACATTTCCCGTCAGTTTATTAACAACCCGACCCGCGTCTGGTTAGCCATTTTGCTGTTGGGGGTGGGTGGCCTGTTCGCCCTGCTCAATATTGGCCGCCTGGAAGATCCCGCCTTCACCATCAAAACGGCGGTGATCGTCACCCACTACCCTGGCGCGTCCGCTCAGCAGGTGGAGGAGGAGGTGACCCTGCCGCTGGAAAACGCGATTCAGCAGCTTCCCTCGCTGGATAACGTCAGCTCCATCTCCTCGAATGGCTTATCGCAAATTACAGTGAATATTGCTTCGCAGTACCATTCCAGCGAACTGCCGCAAATCTGGGATGAGCTGCGTCGCCGCGTCGGTGACGCCAGCCGGCTTTTTCCCCCGGGGGTAGTCCCCTCCTTCGTCAATGATGACTTTGGCGATGTGTTTGGCTTTTTCTTCGCCATTTCGGGCGACAGTTTTACCAATCCTGAGCTGGTGCGCTATGCCGAGCAGTTGCGCCGTGAGCTGGTGCTGGTGCCAGGCGTCGGCAAAGTCGCCATTGGCGGCGCGATTCCACAGCAGATCAATGTTGATATCTCGCTGGCGAAAATGGCGGCGCGCGGTATTACGCTTAACCAGCTTGCCGCTATCCTGACCCGGCTCAACGTGGTATCCAGCGCCGGGGAGATCCGCGCCGGCAGCGAATCGATCCGCCTTCACCCCACCGGGGAGTTTCAGAATATCGATGAACTGGGGGATCTTCTGGTCAGCCCTCATGGCGCCAGCGCCACCACCCGACTACGGGATATTGCCACGTTGTCGCGCGGGCTGACCGACTCTCCCTCCAGTATCTATCATGCCAACGGCCGCCAGGCGGTGACCATGGGGGTCTCCTTTATCCCCGGGGTCAATGTCATTAACGTGGGGCATGCCCTCGAAGCCCGACTTCAGCAGATGGCCGCCGATAAACCAGCGGGTATCGATATCGCCATTTTTTACGATCAGGCGGCAGAGGTCGCCCACTCGGTCAATGGCTTTATTACCAACTTCCTGATGGCCCTGGCGATCGTCGTCGGCGTGCTGCTGGTGTTCATGGGGGTGCGCAGCGGGATCATTATTGCTTTGTCGCTGGCGCTCAACGTTCTCGGCACCCTGCTTATTATGTATATCTGGGGGATCGAGTTACAACGGATCTCGCTCGGGGCGCTGATCATCGCCCTGAGTATGCTGGTGGACAATGCCATTGTCATTGTCGAAGGGGTGCTGATCGCCCGCCAGCAAGGCTCTCCGCTGCTGGGCGCAATTAACTATGTGATCCGCCGCTCCGCCCTGCCGCTGCTCGGCGCCACGGTCATCGCCATCCTCGCCTTCGCGCCAATTGGCCTCTCACAAGACTCCACCGGGGAATATTGCAAATCCCTGTTCCAGGTGCTGCTGATCTCCCTGATGCTCAGCTGGTTTTCCGCCCTGACCATCACGCCGGTACTCATCAAGTGGTGGTTGTTTAAAAACGCCCCGTCGGCCGAGGCGCCGAAAGAAAAAGCCGATCCCTACCGCGGCCGCTTTTATCGCGGCTATCAGCAGACGCTGCGAATACTGCTGCAGCAAAAGACCCTGACGCTGGTGCTGATGGGCGCGCTGTTAGCCGGGGCGATCTGGGGCTTCACCTTCGTCCGGCAGAATTTCTTTCCGTCATCGAATACGCCCATTTTCTTTGTCGACTTGTGGCTGCCCTACGGTACCGATATTAACGCCACCGAGCAGATGACCCGCGATATTGAGCGGTCGATCGCCAGCCAGCCGGGGGTGGCTACCACCGTCTCCACCATTGGCCAGGGCAGTATGCGATTTATTCTCACCTACAGCGGGCAGCGCCAGTACAGCAACTACGCGCAGATTATGGTGCGGATGGACGACCAGCGCAGTATCGCCCCCGTCACCCGCCACGTCGAGGCCTGGATTGCCAGAAACTACCCGCAGGTGAACGCCAGCACCAAACGCATTATGTTCGGCCCGTCCGGCGATAGCGCGATTGAAGTGCGCATTAAGGGCCCTGATCCGGATACCCTGCGCGCGCTGGCCAGTCAGGTGGGCGACATTCTCGCCGCGGATCCGGCGACCGACAGCGTACGTAACGACTGGCAGAACCGCAGCAAGGTGATCCGCCCGCAATACTCTCTGGCGTTGGGACGTGAGCTGGGGGTGGATAAACAGGATATTGATAGCGCGCTGGAGATGAATTTCTCCGGCAGTCGCGCCGGGTTATATCGCGAGGGCGCCGACCTGCTGCCGGTTATCGTCCGTCCGCCGGAAGCAGAGCGACAGGATGCCAATCACCTGAATAACGTGCTGGTCTGGAGCCAGAGCCGGCAGCAGTATATTCCGTTGAGTAACGTCATCCATGGCTTCTCGCTGGAGTGGGAAGATCCATTGATTCTCCGTCGCGATCGCACCCGCGTGCTTACCGTTCAGACCGACCCCAGCCCGCAAAGCGGCCAAACGTCGGGCGATATCCTTGCCAGAGTGAAACCGCGCATTGACGCGCTGACGCTGCCGCATGGCTACCGCATCGAATGGGGCGGCGATGCGGAAAACTCCAGTGAAGCGCAGCAAGGGCTGTTCACGACCCTGCCGCTTGGCTATCTGGTGATGTTTATCATTACGGTGCTGATGTTCAGTTCGCTGAAAAACGCTGTTGCCATCTGGCTGACCGTCCCGCTGGCGCTGATCGGCGTCACGCCCGGTTTTTTGCTGACCGGCATCCCTTTCGGCTTTATGGCCTTAATCGGCCTGCTTAGCCTCAGCGGTATGCTGATCCGCAACGGCATTGTGCTGGTGGAAGAGATAGAGCAACAAAAACAGGAGAAAGATCAAAGACAAGCAATCATTGATGCGGCAACCTCTCGTCTGCGGCCGATCCTGCTGACCGCCTTTACCACTGTGCTTGGCCTTGCCCCGCTGCTGCGCGATGTCTTTTTCCAGAGTATGGCGGTGGTGATCATGTTCGGCCTCGCCTTTGCCACCGTACTGACGCTACTGGTTCTGCCGGTAATTTACGCTTGCTTCCACCATAAGGATATGACGCCTCAACGATGAACAGTACCGGTCTCAGCATTATCAAGACATTAGGCTGTATGACAGCGGTGACCTTTTTCACTATCTATAACACCTGGGATCACTATGATTATGACTATCACTGGATCCTCGGGCTGCTGACCTTTATCTCGACCATCGCGACGCCGTTGTTTTTTGTGGTGGCTGGTTATCTTGATGCACAGACGCGTCACGATGCCAACTGGCAAATCGGCAAAATTAAAAGCGTGGTCATCGTCTTTTTGTTCTGGGTAACGGTCTATTATGTCTGGGAGCCTTATCAGCGCGGCTACCTGATCCAGCCCTGGTTTATTTTCGCCCTGATCGTGATCTATACCTTCCATCCCTTTATCGCCTGGCTCAGCCAGCGGCGGGGCCTGTTTTTCACCGTGGTTCTGACGCTGCTGTGCTGCGCTTATGGTTACGACCTGCTCTCGGTGCTCTACCCGGACAAACATCTCTTCAGCCTGCCGCCGCAGTATCGTCTGTGGACATGGCTACTTTTTTATTTAACCGGGCAGTTGTTTAACGATCCGCGAGTCACGGAGTGGATACGCGACCCGCGGGTGATTAAAGCCTCCATTATCGCCCTGCCCTTTGTCTATTTATTTACCTGGTTTTATGAACGCCATTTTTTCTTCGCGCTGTTTAAAGCCGATCGCAATGCGTTCATTCTGACGGGATCGCAAATTTATATTCTGATCGTCCTGCTGGTGATCGCCGCTAACGCCGTGCAGTTTAAAAAGAACCGCGAACTGAAGGAGGCGGTGCTGGCGACGGTTAGCAAAGCGATGACCGGGGTCTATATTCTGCACTACTCCGTTTTCCACCTGCTGGTGATGCTGATCCCTATTCACTCGTTAGCCACCAAGCTGGGCGTGATTGCGCTAACGTTTATCCTGTCGGTGCTCATTTCTCTCGCTGTGCTCTCCAGCACGCTGCTCAAGAAGGTGATAACCCTGTGACAAACGACGCGGCAACTTAGCGGAAACTCCACTGGATGCTAATCACAAACACGCTGGGAATAATGATGCCGCTCTCAAGGGCGAAATAGTCGGTAAAGTTGTACTGAATGGCATGGTAGATATAGGGGGAAAAGCCGATCCCGGTGGCGTCCTTAAAATCTTTGTAGGAGCCATGATCGCCGCAATGCTCAAAGGCGTCGAAGAAGAATTCGCCGGTGTAGCCGTAGACCCCTTTAAAGGTCCATCCACTGCCGTTGTGGTACCAGTCTCTTCTCACCCCCAGCGCCAGGCAACGATCGTCGAAACTATTGTTCATCGTGCCAATCAGCAGACTATATTTCGAATCTTCCGAGAATTTCCGCTCTACCGAGAAAAAGTGGTTTTCAAAATTCTCAGTATATTGTCCGTGGTTATTGGTCAGATGGTAAACATAGGAACCAGTATTTACCGAATAGAGATTAATTTCTTTCGCCTGCGCGAAAGCGGCTAACCCGGCCAGGAGCATCACGCTTTTACCACGCATCATCCCTCCTCAGTCCTCTATGCCTGTCCATGAACAGAATGCTTTTGCCGTATTTACCGGTCGTTATGCTGGTGCGACACCCGACAGGAAAATGGGGGAAGATAACCGTGCCGAAATGAAAATGGAGTTCCAGAAAAGCGTAGCACACGCCTAATCCGCCAACAACCGACCATGGCGATAGCGGAGTGGTTGATATTTCTCTCTTTACTATATTGTGCAAAAAACAGACAAAACCTCACCTGTTTTCCGCTATGCTCAGGGTCCGACGCGGAAGTTAGCCACCTGTCGACGACAGAGTTGCTGTGTACCCCTTCCTGCGTCGGCGCTCTTTCTGCTCAAGTGACGTAAACCGACAGAGCCCGTATTCCGATCGGGTCTGCGTCATTATCCCCTGTCTGATTGCCCTGTATCCGCATCCTGCACAGAACCGCTTTTTTGTACAAGTTAATAAAATTAAAAATACCTTTAAAATCAACAAATAAAATTAAAACGAAAAAATAAATCGTCTCGCTGTACATATCGTTATGAAAAAAGTTGTACATCCTAAAATCACCGACTATAGTTTTTGAGTGTTAACTGCTTGTTGCGCAACAAAGCGGGAACGCTAAACGGTTGCGTGGCGAGTCTGGCGGTGGTTCCTGGTTTTGCATTTCCTGTTAGTGACTTTTCGCGTACCACCGGTACGCTGCGACTTTTATGGTCAGTTTGCTTTATACGTGGGAGAGTTCGAGCTATGCATATTAAAAATACCATTCCAGCAGAATTTGTCTTCAATTCAGCCCTGATGAAGAATATTGAAAACACGCTCATGAAGCAGCACAGCACGATCAATAATGAGCGGATGATTACGGAAATCCAGCACCGCCTGCAAACGGAAAGTAATGAAATACTTTCCGACCTCTATCTGCAGGCGTTGGATATGCTGTACAGCAAAAAACATCATCATTAAGTGATCCCACCGCGCCGACAGCAGGGACAGCCCTGCTGTGCCGGCACGCCTGGGTTTTCATCTGCTAACTGGGGCTCAAAAAATGTCACACCATAATACTTGCTATCGTTCTGAGCATTACGATCTGTGGTTTGATAATCGTTTTCTTCTCTACGGGATGTCGCTGATCCTGAATACCTTACCGGCATCTTATTTTCGTAAAAAACATGTTTTTTTTACCAGCGACAATTATTTCGCGGTGCTTGAGCATAACTATAATCGGCGGGATACGTTATTTATTCTGTTAACTGAGGGAAACGATCTTAATTTTCTCAGTGAACTGCCTATGTTGCGCTTACCGGCAAATTCGACGCCGGAAGAATTAAAAATCTTCCTGCATCAGCCCACCCGCTATTACAAAACGCACCCGGCGCCGGGCGCCTCGGTGCAGTTTACCGAACGGGAAAAGAAAGTTATTCAGCTTATCAGCAATGGCGAAGCGGTTGCCAGCATTGGTCGTTCGCTAAATCTGCACATCAAAACCATTTATCAGATCCGGCTGAATCTGATTAAAAAGCTCGGCTGTAGCGGTAGGACCGATTTTTTTAATATCAGTCGTAGTGAAACCTTTAAATCCTGGAGTCAGATTCACCTGTAGTCAGGTGCAATAGCCCCGGCCTGTCCCCCAGACGGGGCTATTGCGTACCGTGAAAATGAATGCTGAAGCCCTGCTCCTGCCAGTGGCTGAGCAGTTCCTCCTGCAGTGGCGTGGCGGCGCGTCCGGTCCAGACAAAGATATGCTGCCCGGGGAAGAGCTCGGGCCGCGGCGACTCCAGCGGTTCAGCGAGAACGTTGACATGCCAACCGCGCTGCGAAAGACGCCATGCCTCCAGCCACAGACGCGTCCGGTCTTCATTGCTCCAGCCCACCAGCAGTGTCTCTTTACCATTTTTTTTACGCGCTTCGGCGAGAAACAGCGCCACGCAGTCAATGAGCAAGCCATCCAGCAGGCTGCTAATCACCAACGAGGTATTCTGATCGAGCTTGAGACGCTGTCGTACCGGCACTAACAGGCTATCGATGAGGGTATCAACGGGGTGTTGATGGCTCAGCGCCATTAATTTGGCGCGGATTCTGGCGGGCTGCATATAACGCAGAATGGACATCATCTCTTCCTGAAGATGCGCGGATTCGTCGCGCGCCGCCGGCAGATTATCCTCCAGCAGCGCTTTGACTTTCCCTACGGATACACCGCGCTCTATCCAGCGCTTGATCTCTTCTATGCGCAGGATATCTTCTTCATCAAACTGTCGATGCCCGCCTTCGCTGCGCTGCGGTTTCAGTAGACCGTAACGCCGCTGCCAGGCGCGCAATGTAACCGGATTGATTCCGCAACGTTCGGCGACTTCACCGATACTGTAAAACGCCATAGCAGCCTCACATCAACCTGATACTTTTTACCTAAACTAACGAATTCAGGCATCCTGTACAACTCTATTTTCTTGTACAGATAAAGATATCAGGTTGTGGCTCACAGCGCGCGGGGAAAAAGATGAAAAAATAGTAAGCTGATTTCGCGGTGGATCATTTCTTCTCCGGCCAGGCAACGGCGGGCAGGCCCCCCAGGCGGGCACCCGCGAATAAATTGCCCTGAAACTGCGAAATCCCGGCTGATTCAAGCCACATCCACTCTTCAGCACGCTCAACGCCGACGGCTGAGACCGCAATCTCCAGAGAAGTACAGCATTTGATAATCGCCTGTACAATCGACTGGCGCGGCCCGTCCTGGTGGATATTGCGGATCAGCTCATGGTCGATTTTAATTCTGTCGGGTTGGTATTGCGCCAGCAGCGACAGCCCGGCAAACCCGGCGCCGAAGTGATCGATGGCAAGATTAATCCCCGCGCCCTTCAGTTTGCGCACCGCATCGGTAAAATCGGCCATCCGCGAAATCACTTCCCGCTCAGTGAACTCGACAATAATCTGCTCCGGGATCAGGTCATTGCGACTAATTTCGTCGAGCAGGAAAGCCACCGCATTCGGCGCTTTGACCAGCGTCATCGGCAGCAAATTAATGCTTAACGCCTTATTACGTAAACCTAATTTACCCGCCAGAGACAGCGCGACGCGCTTACTGTGCAGGTCGGCGAGATAAATATCATCCCCTGCCAGCCCGGCAAAATAGGCGCCAGGAGACTGGCCGTCCGGTGTACGCAGCAGCGCTTCCCATGAGATAATTTCGCAGGCGAAAGGATCGACGATCGGCTGAAAGGCAAAAGACCAGCTTTCCGTATTATCGATAATGGGGGTGTCCGGATAAAAAGTGTCCTTATCGGGAATAAAAACCCAACTGTCCGCCGAAGGGATCTCAAAATAGTTCGCTTTTTCCGTGGATTCGACAAAAGTACGGAAAAATTGCAGCGCCCGGTCGTCATAGGTGAGCTGATATTTTGTCGTGCCCCGGTCCATCACTGTCTGTAGTACTTCCTCACGATCATGTTCCCGTAAATCAAACAGTTCCATACCGACCTTACCAAATCGACGGGACGGTGCATAATCGCAAAACAACTCCACCAGATTATAATGACGAGGATCGAGGACAATTGTTTGATAAATATCCCTTACCTTTTCTTCCGGTCCTTCAATAAGTTGAAAAAAATGCGTCCCGTTAAACAGTAATATACCGGTGACATCCGCCTGCCCATTTCTCTCGTTTGCCCTGGCAACCATGGCCTCGATCGATTTGAATGAGACATTGTCGCAAATATGGCTGCGATAAATGATGGTGGTAAGCATAGTGATTCCAGATGGGAGGGATAAGCATTCACAGTAGCAGTTATCAGGCTAATCGTCTTGCAAAACTACGTTTTATCTTAACAAAAAAGATACACTAAAAATCCACTCTTTGTGCAAGGTTTTTTCTTTTTTTTCTTTTCTTGTACAACATGCAACGCTACCCCCTACCTTTACAAGCCAGGATCTCCGCAAACAAAAACAAATATTACATTAAAAATCATCATGATAGCAACGATCGCTGCAATATTACGCAACTTTCTATGTACAACTTATTAATTATTGTATAAGTTTATTTGCAGTTAACAGATGAATGAAATGAAAGGAGCACATATGCAGCAGAATGGTTACATTCCAGATACAGCGAACGCAATTGCCCAGTATTTCAACAAAGCATCGTTACCTTCCCAGCAGGAAACGCTGGGTCAGATCGTGATGGATATTCTCAACGAAGGGCGCCATCTCAACCGCAAGGCACTGTGCACCAAACTGTTGAGCCGCCTTGACAGCGCCCGTGCGCCTGAGGAAGAGAGCCACTATCAAACCTTAATTGGTTTGTTGTTTGCCGGTCAGGAATAACGTCATCGATCGTCGCCTGTTGCAACCGCAGTAGCAGATGAGGGGCGATCGCTTCCATAAACCTGCTGCTGACCTGAATGCCCGTTATCAGATTCAGGAAGAGTGTGGCATGCAGAGAGACGGTTATGAATAGCAGTGATACTGAGGAAATAACCGATGAGATCATCGGCGAGGCGGTGCTCGCGCTTCTGAAAACGAATCGCCCGATTACCACCCCGACCCTGCTGGTTCGGCTTCGGTTGATGCAGGCCACAGAGTCAGATCGCCAGCGAAGGAAAATCATCGCTGTCGTTATTGAAGAAATTTGCGCGAAGCTCGCCCTCCAGCGGAAGCACGCGCCTTTGCAGGTTAAGAAAATCAATGGCCGTTGGGAAAGCAGAGGAACGCTGGCGCAGGGCAGCATGGCGCCGGAAGCTAAAAAAATCCACTGATTGTCCCAACCATGGTGAATAAAACAGAGTGAGAATGTGATGAGACAGACTATGCATCAGCAACCCGATATTTACGCAGGACTGCAGGACACCGCGCTCTCAGATTATTTCCGTACCGCCGGTGATAAACTGGTTGATGAGTCCGCCGTGATGTCGCTCGCCATCAACAGTATTCTTCAGTCCGAGGGGCACCTGAACAATAAGGCCATTATATTATGGCTGATTCAGGCGCTGGAAAGCACCGATGATGTGGTGACCGCCGACGTGATCCGTAAAACGCTGGAGATTGTCGTCGGCTACACCATGGACGATATCTAAAGCCGTCACGCTTCAGGCCCGCCAGGGCAACAGCTTCTCTACAGAGCCTGTCCGCTCTGATCAAAAAAACCTCGCTGACGCGAGGTTTTTCTTTTACCGCCTGACCCTTCAGTGGGCGTTGACCACCACCCACATCGGCCCCTGCCCAACCGCATAGCGGCCTTTCTCATGCAGCAGCCCCTGCTCACCCTCAATTTCATACACTGCGATATGGTGCGATTTCTGCCCTGCGGCAATCAGATACTTACCGCTGTGATCGAGGTTAAAGCCGCGTGGCTGAGTTTCCGTCGGCTGATAGCCTTCCACTGCCAGCACGCTGCCATCTTCCGAGACGCTGAACACCGTAATGATGCTGGCGGTACGATCGCAGGCGTACAGATGACGACCGTCAGGGGTGATGTGAATATCCGCCGCCCAGCGCACGCCGGTGAAATCCTGCGGCATCATATCCAGGGTTTGTACACATTCGATGTTGCCATTCGGGTCTTTCAGCTCCCAGACGTCAACGGAGCTGTTGAGTTCATTGACGCAATAACCATACTGCTGGTTCGGATGGAACACCATGTGGCGCGGACCGGCGCCCTCGACGGTGGTCACTTCCGCCGGTTCCTGAGCGGAGAGGAAACCATCCTCGCTAAGGGTAAACAGGCAGATGCGATCCTGCTTCAGCGCCGGCACCCACAGGGTGCGGTTGTCCGGGGAGATATTGGCCGAGTGACACCCTTCCAGGCCTTCCACCACGGTGACGGTTTCGCCCGGCAGGCCGTCCTGCAGCAGCGTCACGCTGACGCAACCCTGATTGTAGGAGGCGCTGAAGACAAAGCGGCCATGATGATCGGTAGAAATGTGGGTCGGGCTGCCCGGCAGCGCCGCTTCCCCCGCAAAGGTCAACGCTCCGTTATCCGGCGTGATGCGATACGCTAACACGCGAAACTCCGGACGAACGCCAACGTACAGATACTCCTTATTGGGACTGACCACCATCGGCTGTACCTGCCCCGGGGCATCAACCACCTGCACCAGCGTCAGTTTGCCGTCCGCTTCAAGACTCCAGACGTGGATTTGTTGGCTTTCCGGGCTGGCGGTATAAACGGTTTGTTTCATGACTACTCCTTCCCTCACTGCACGTGGAATTTTCATTTTCAGGATAACAGCACCCTGAAAATTATAAGACATCCGCCCATGATACTCGCAAAGTCCGCTGAATTTCCGACGGACGGCGGCACAAAGGGCATACAGGCATTCACGGCAGATGTGGAAAAATTGGTCCTGACGCCACGGCGGTGTACCATCATGGCCAGGTCACTTTTCAACATCAACCGGAAATAACACATGACAACACGCGTGATTGCCCTGGATTTAGACGGCACCCTGCTCACCAGCAAAAAAACCATCCTGCCCGCTTCGCTGGAGGCACTGGCCCGTGCCAGAGAGGCGGGCTACCAGGTTATCGTCGTTACCGGACGTCATCACGTCGCTATCCATCCTTTTTATCAGGCACTGGCTCTCGATACACCTGCAATTTGTTGTAATGGCACTTATTTGTATGATTATCACGCAAAAGAGGTTTTGGCAGCCGATCCTATGCCGGTAGCGCAAGCGGTCAGCCTGACGGCCATGCTCGCCGAACAGCAGATCCATGGCCTGGCGTATGTGGATGATGCGATGCTTTATGAACAGCCTACCGGGCATGTGATCCGCACCCGCAACTGGGCGCAGGCGCTGCCGGAGGATCAGCGCCCGGTCTTCCGCCAGGTCGACTCGCTGGCGCAGGCGGTCCGCGAGGTCAACGCGGTATGGAAATTCGCCCTCACCGATGAAGACATTCCCCGTCTGCAGCGCTTTGCCCGCGAGGTCGGCGAGACGCTGGGCCTGGAGTGCGAATGGTCGTGGCACGATCAGGTGGATATCGCGCGCGCCGGCAACAGCAAAGGCAAACGCCTGGCGCAATGGGTGGCCAGCCAGGGGCTGTCGATGCAGGATGTGGTGGCCTTCGGCGATAACTACAACGATCTTAGCATGCTGGAAGCGGCGGGCACTGGGGTGGCGATGGGCAATGCGGTGGACGAGGTGAAAGCTCGCGCCAGGGTGGTCATCGGCGACAATGAGTCCACCAGCATCGCCGAGTTTATCTACCGCCAGCTGCTGTAATCAGGCGGCGATCGACACGCTTTTGATCTGAGCAAACACCTGCTGACCTGGCGCTATCGCCAGGTCGTCCCGCGCCCATGGGCTAATCCTGGCCCATAGCAGACGGCCACTCACTCTGAGCTGCACTTCAATCTGTCCGTTGACCTCCAGACACTGAGCCACCTCGGCGCGCAAGATATTGCGGATGCTGGTCCCGGACGGCTGGGCCAGTGTCAGCGAAACGTCCGACGCCTGAATGCGGATCCGTGCGGTGTCGCCTGCGGGACGTTCGAGCCGGTTGACCCACAGCAGCTGGTCACCCAGCGTCAGAGCCGTCATCGCGTACTGCGGATGCTGCGCGGCGACGGTGGCGCTGAGGATCGTACTCTGCTGTTCCGCCGGCAGCCAGGGGTGCATCACGCTGCTGCTCCAGACCTCCTCCAGCGGACCAAAAGCCTTCACCTTACCGGCCTCCAGCACCAGCACGCGATCGGCCAGATGCTGGATCTCATCCAGCGAGTGGCTGACGTAGAGCATCGGAATATGGATCTCCTGCGCCAGCCGCTGCAGGTAGGGCAACAGTTCGCGTTTGCGCGGAATATCCAGCGAGGCCAGCGGCTCATCCAGCAGCAGTAGCTCCGGTGCGGTCAGCAGGGCGCGGCCGATGGCCACTCGCTGCTTTTCGCCGCCGGATAACCGGCCCGGCAGGCGATCCAGCAAGGGCGCGATCCCCAGCAATTCCACCAGCTTATCGAACTGGCTGACCATGGATTTCGCCATCCCGTAGCGCAGATTACCGCGCACTTTATAGTGGGGAAACAGGCGCGCGTCCTGAAACACATAGCCGATACGGCGCTGCTCCGGCGCCAGACAGATACGCTGGGCGGTGTCGTTCAGCACCCGGCCGTTGAGCACGATGCGCCCCGTCTGCGGCCGGGTCAGGCCGCTAATGGCGTTAATCAACGAGGTTTTGCCAGCGCCGGAGACGCCAAAGATGGCGGTGATCCCGCTGGCGGGCAGGGTTTCACGGATCTGCAGGCAGTGACTGCCGAGGATCTGGGTAAAGTCCAGCTCCAGCATCATTATCCTCCCATGCGCTGGCGGCTCACGCGGGCCAGCCATTCCGAAATCAGCAGCGAAACCAGCGCCAGTCCGATGGCGATGAGGCAGAGGCGAGCCGCCGCCCCCTCCCCGCCCGGGGTCTGGATCAAGGTGTACATCGCCGAAGGCAGGGTGCGCGTTTCGCCGGGAATATTGGAGACGAACGTGATGGTCGCGCCAAACTCCCCTAACGAGCGGGCGAAGGCCAGCACTGTGCCGACAATAATCCCCGGCAGAGTCAGCGGTAGCGTAATAGTCATAAACACTCGCCAGCGGCTGGCCCCGAGGGTTCTCGCCGCTTGCTCCAGTTTGACATCCACCCCTTCCAGCGCCAGGCGAATGGCGCGCACCATCAGCGGAAAAGACATCACCGCCGCCGCCAGCACCGCCCCGCGCCAGCTGAAGGCAAAGCTGATGCCGAACCAGTCATACAGCCAGCTGCCAATAAACCCACGCCGCCCCATGGCCACCAGCAGTAGATACCCCACCACCACCGGCGGCAGCACCAGCGGTAAATGGAGAATACTGTCGAGCAGCGCCTTGCCGGGAAAGGTGCGCCGAACCAGCAGCCAGGAAAAAAAGATGCCAAAGGGCAGGCTCAAGGCCACCGCCAGGGAGGAGACTTTCAGGCTCAGCAGCACAGCCTGCCATTCGGGTTCGCTCAGAAACATCAGCGGGTGGTAAATCCGTAACGTTTAAAAATCGCGGACGCTTCGGGCCCTTTCAGGTAGTCATAGAAAGCGCTCACGGCCGCATTGCGGTGACCATCGACAATCGCCAGCGGGTACTCGACTTTCTGATGCGAGGCCTCCGGGAAGGTGCCGACCACTTTAACCCCTTTGCTGGCCACGGCATCGGAGCCATAGACAATCCCCAGCGGCGCTTCGTTGCGCTCCACCAGGGCCAGCGCGCCGCGCACGTCTTCCGCCGGGGCAAGTTTCGGCGACAACGTCTCCCAGGCGCCGAGTTTCTGCAGCGCCTCTTTGGCGTAGATGCCTGCCGGAACGTGCTGCGGATCGCCCACCGCCAGACGGCCTCCTTTCAGCAGGCTGGTCCAGTCGGTTTTCTCATCAATGGTAATCGCCCCCTGCGCGCTGGCTTTCGGCGCGACCACCACCAGGCTGTTGCCAAGCAGGGTGGCTCGGGTTGCCGGGTCGATGGCCTTTTTGTCTGCGGCGTAATCCATCCATTTCTGATCGGCGGAGATAAACAGATCGGCTGGTGCGCCCGCTTCAATTTGCCGCGCCAGCGTCGACGACGAGGCAAACGACGACACGACATCGACGTTTTTCTCTTTCTTATACGCCTGGGCAATATCCTGCATCGCGTTGGTTAACGATGCGGCGGCGAAAACGGTCACTTTCCCCTCTGCCGCCAGCGCCTGACCCGCGACGCACAGCGTGAGTGATACCCCGATAACCCCGCGTAACCAAGAACCTGCCATCTGAATCTCCTGTCAATGCGTTATGTATTCGACAATATAACGATATGCAGAGCATTTTTATAGTGACACAGGACAATAAAACGAAGGGAAATGATACAGGAGGGAAATAGCACAGCGCCCGGTTAAACCGGGCGCCGGGAAATCAATGATTTTGCTGGCTGCGATCTTTGTGGCCTACGCCGGAGAAGAGGTTGAACACTTCGCCAAGACCGTAAATCAGTCCCAGGATGACCGCCATCACCACCGGTACCATGATGACCGCAAAAACCAGACTTTTCAAAAGCTCTAACATGGTTCACTCCAGATAGTATGATTTGCTGATTGTAACGGTTTCAGCCGAAAAAACACGCCCCATTTGTGCGGTGGGTAATGACAAAACCGCGCACAGAGGTTTTGCAAGCGGGTGACTATCGGTCACAATACCCTTTTTTGTCAGGAAACGATTATGCAGGCCGAAATTCTTCTTACCCTTAAGCTACAGCAGCGCCTGTTTGCCGATCCGCGGCGGATCGCCCTGCTCAAACAGATTGACCAGACCGGTTCGATAAGCCAGGGGGCGAAGCACGCGGGTATCAGCTATAAAAGCGCGTGGGATGCTATCAACGAGATGAACCAGCTCAGCGAACAACCGCTGGTGGATCGTGCCACCGGCGGTAAAGGCGGCGGCGGCGCGGTGCTGACCCGCTATGGGCAGCGGCTGATCCAACTGTACGATCTGCTGGCGCAGATCCAGCAGAAAGCGTTTGATGTGCTCAGCGATGACGATGCCCTGCCGCTGGACAGCCTGCTGGCGGCCATCTCACGCTTTTCCCTGCAGACCAGCGCCCGCAACCAGTGGTTCGGCACCATTACCGGCCGCGATCGCCAGCAGGTGCAGCAGCACGTCGAGGTACTGCTGGCCGACGGGCAGACGCGCCTGACCGTCGCCATCACCGCACAAAGCGCTGAGAAACTGGGGCTCGATGAGGGCCAGGAGGTGCTGGTCCTGCTGAAGGCGCCCTGGGTCGGCATCACCCTCGACCCCGCCGTGGCCCGCCAGGCCGATAACCAGTTGTCGGGTCGTATCAGCCATATCGAATGCGGGTCCGGGCAGTGCGAAGTACTGATGACGCTGGCCGACGGTCAGACCCTGTGCGCCACTCTGCCACAGGCGCAGACGTCTGGCCTGGCGGAAGGGACGGAGGCGATCGCTTACTTCAATGCCGATCGCATCATTCTCGCGACGTTATGCTGACCCCATTGACATTACGCGCCCGAAGTCGTATCCCTGATGCACATCGCTGCAAAAAATGGGATACATCATGTCATCATTGCAAATTTCGCAAGGCACGTTTCGCCTGAGCGATACAAAAACCTTAAAAATAGACCAGCTGAACCTGAGAGCGGGTCAAAGCTGGGCGTTTGTCGGTAGCAACGGCAGCGGCAAATCCGCCCTCGCGCGGGCTCTGGCTGGCGACCTGACCCTGCTCAGCGGCCAGCACGAAAGCCACTTCTCCCGCGTAACCCGCCTCTCCTTCGAGCAGTTGCAGAAGCTGGTCAGCGACGAGTGGCAGCGCAATAACACCGACCTGCTCAGCCCCGGCGAAGAAGACACCGGCCGCACCACCGCAGAGATTATCCAGGATGAGGTAAAAGATCCTGCCCGCTGCGCGCGCCTGGCCGAACAGTTTGGCATCAGCGCCCTGCTGGACCGCCGGTTTAAGTACCTGTCGACCGGGGAAACGCGTAAGACCCTGCTGTGTCAGGCCCTGATGACCGATCCGCAACTGCTGATCCTCGACGAACCTTTCGACGGCCTCGACGTCAACTCCCGCCAGCAGCTGGCTGCCCTGCTGGCCGACCTGCACCGCGCCGGCATCACCCTGGTGCTGGTCCTCAACCGCTTCGATGAGATCCCGGAGTTTGTACAATTCGCCGGCGTGCTGGCTGACTGCACCCTCAGCGAGACCGGCGAGAAGTCTTCCCTGCTGCAGCAGGCGCTGGTCGCCCAGCTGGCGCACAGTGAAAAACTGGACGGCATCACCCTGCCGGAGCCGGATGTTCCACCAGCCCGTCATGCGCTGGCAGACTCGGCGCCGCGTATCGTGCTCAATGACGGTGTGGTCTCCTACAACGATCGCCCGGTCATCAATCACCTCTCATGGACCGTGAACCCGGGCGAACACTGGCAGATCGTCGGCCCCAACGGCGCCGGTAAATCCACGCTGCTGAGCCTTATCACCGGCGATCATCCGCAGGGTTACAGCAACGATCTGACGCTCTTTGGCCGCCGTCGCGGCAGCGGTGAGACCATCTGGGATATTAAAAAGCATATCGGCTACGTCAGCAGCAGCCTGCATCTGGACTACCGGGTCAGCACCAACGTCCGCAACGTCATCCTGTCGGGCTATTTTGACTCTATCGGCATTTATCAGGCGGTCTCGGACAAGCAACACAAGCTGGTGCAACAGTGGCTGGATATTCTCGGCATTGATAAACGCACTGCCGACGCGCCGTTTCATAGCCTGTCGTGGGGCCAGCAGCGGCTGGCGCTTATCGTTCGCGCGCTGGTGAAGCATCCGACCCTGCTGATCCTCGATGAACCGCTGCAGGGGCTGGATCCCCTCAATCGCCAGCTGGTGCGTCGCTTTGTCGACGTGTTGATTGGCGAAGGGGCCACACAGCTGCTGTTTGTCTCGCACCATGCGGAAGATGCCCCGGACTGTATTACCCATCGTCTGGCGTTCGTTCCCAGTGGAGACGGTTACACTTATCAGCTCGGTCCTGTGGCCTGATGCCCCCTGCCGGGGGTCGAAAGATCCCTGGTATTTTTCAGAAAAATAGCGGCAAAACCACCTAACCATCTGTATTAAAGATAAAAAATTTTAATTTATGTCGTTTCACCATCAAGTGTAAACGATTCCACTAACTTGCCCTGTGTCACACTTTTCACTTCTTTGATATGCTATCTTCCTCATACACGATAAGCCGAATGGAGCGAATCATGAAAGTTCTGGTTACAGGTGGTAGCGGTTACATTGGAAGTCATACCTGCGTTCAACTGCTGCAGCAGGGACATGAGGTGGTGATCCTCGACAATCTCTGCAACAGCAAGCGCAGCGTACTGCCGGTGATTGAGCGTCTCGGCGGCAAAGAAGCCACCTTTATTGAAGGCGATATTCGTAACGAAGCGCTGATGACGGAGATCCTCCACGATCACGCCATTGAGGCGGTGATCCACTTCGCCGGGCTGAAAGCCGTCGGGGAGTCCGTCGCCAAGCCGCTGGAATATTACGATAATAACGTCACCGGCACACTGAAATTAGTTTCTGCCATGCGCGCCGCGGGCGTGAAGAACTTCATCTTTAGCTCCTCAGCTACCGTCTACGGCGACCAGCCGAAAATCCCATATGTAGAAAGCTTCCCGACCGGCACCCCGCAAAGCCCTTACGGCAAAAGCAAGCTGATGGTGGAGCAGATCCTGACCGACCTGCAGAAAGCCCAGCCAGAGTGGAGCATTGCCCTGCTGCGTTACTTCAACCCGGTTGGCGCCCATCCGTCGGGCGACATGGGGGAAGACCCGCAGGGGATCCCAAACAACCTGATGCCGTACATCGCCCAGGTCGCCGTTGGCCGTCGCGACTCGCTGGCCGTCTTTGGTAACGACTACCCGACTGAAGATGGCACCGGCGTACGCGATTATATCCACGTGATGGACCTCGCCGATGGCCACGTCGCGGCCATGGAAAAACTGGCTGACAAAGCCGGGGTCCATATCTACAACCTTGGCGCCGGCGTCGGCAGCAGCGTGCTCGACGTGGTCAATGCTTTCAGCAAGGCCTGCGGCAAACCGATTAACTACCATTTCGCGCCGCGCCGCGATGGCGACCTCCCGGCCTACTGGGCGGATGCCGCCAAGGCCGACCGCGAGCTGAACTGGCGCGTGACGCGCAACCTGGACGAAATGGCGCAGGACACCTGGCACTGGCAGTCCCGCCATCCGCAGGGTTATCCAGACTAAGGAACCTTCATGAGCGTATTTAACCCCGTTGACCATCCACATCGTCGTTATAACCCGTTAACCGGGCAGTGGATTCTGGTTTCTCCGCATCGCGCCAAGCGCCCCTGGCAGGGGGCGCAGGAAACGCCGGCAAAACAGACCTTGCCAGCCCACGATCCGGACTGTTTCCTGTGCCCAGGTAATACCCGGGTCACCGGCGACACCAACCCGAATTACACCGGTACCTACGTGTTTACCAACGACTTTGCGGCCCTGATGACCGACACTCCGGACGCACCGGAGAGTGACGATCCGCTGATGCGCTGTCAGAGCGCGCGCGGCACCAGTCGGGTGATCTGCTTCTCGCCAGACCACAGCAAAACGCTGCCGGAACTGAGCCTTGAAGCGCTGGAAGGCGTGGTTAAAGCGTGGCAGGAACAGACCGCGGACCTCGGGAAAAGCTACCCGTGGGTCCAGGTCTTTGAAAACAAAGGGGCAGCGATGGGCTGCTCCAACCCTCACCCGCATGGTCAGGTGTGGGCCAATAGCTTCCTGCCTAATGAAGCGGAACGGGAAGACCGTCTGCAGAAAGAGTATTACGCCGGACAAGGTCAGCCGATGCTGCTGGACTATGTTCAGCGCGAACTGGCCGACGGCAGCCGCACGGTGGTGGACACCGAGCACTGGCTGGCGGTCGTGCCCTACTGGGCCGCCTGGCCATTCGAAACGCTGCTGTTGCCGAAAGCGCACGTGCAGCGTATTACCGATCTCACCGACGCCCAGCGCAGCGATCTGGCGCTGGCGTTGAAAAAGCTGACCAGCCGTTACGACAACCTGTTCCAGTGCTCATTCCCCTACTCCATGGGCTGGCACGGCGCGCCGTTTAACGACGAAGACCATCACCACTGGCAGCTTCATGCCCACTTTTATCCGCCGCTGCTGCGCTCCGCAACGGTCCGCAAGTTTATGGTTGGCTATGAAATGCTGGCCGAAACCCAGCGCGATCTGACCGCCGAGCAAGCTGCCGAACGACTGCGTGCCGTCAGCGACGTCCATTTTCGTGAATCCGGAGTGTAATGATGAGTCTGAAAGAGAAAACCCAAACCCTGTTTGCTGACGCCTTCGGTTATCCGGCCAGCCATGTCATTCAGGCGCCAGGCCGCGTCAACCTGATCGGCGAGCATACCGATTACAACGACGGTTTTGTGCTGCCCTGCGCCATCGACTACCAGACGGTGATCAGCTGTGCGCCGCGCGACGATCGTACGGTGCGGGTGATTGCCGCCGATTACGACAATCAGACCGATGAGTTCTCTCTCGACGCGCCGATTATCAGCCACGATACCCAGCAGTGGTCGAACTATGTCCGCGGCGTGGTAAAGCATCTGCAGCAGCGGAACAACCACTTTGGCGGCGCGGATCTGGTGATCAGCGGCAATGTACCGCAGGGTGCGGGGTTAAGCTCCTCAGCCTCGCTGGAAGTCGCCGTCGGCACCGTGTTCCAGCAGCTCTATCATCTGCCGCTGGATGGCGCGCAAATCGCCCTCAACGGCCAGGAGGCGGAAAACCAGTTTGTCGGCTGCAACTGCGGCATCATGGATCAGCTGATTTCGGCGCTGGGCAAAAAAGACCACGCGCTGCTGATCGACTGCCGTTCGCTGGGCACCAAAGCCGTCTCGATGCCGAAAGGCGTGGCGGTGGTGATCATCAACAGCAACTTTAAGCGCACCCTCGTCGGCAGCGAGTACAACACCCGTCGTGAACAGTGCGAAACCGGCGCGCGCTTCTTCCAGCAGCCCGCCCTGCGCGATGTTACCCTCGAGCAATTTAACGCCGTCGCCCATGAGCTGGATCCGGTCGTCGCGAAGCGCGTACGCCATGTGCTGACTGAGAATGCCCGCACCGTGGAAGCCGCCAGCGCCCTCGAAAAAGGCGACCTGAAGCGGATGGGTGAGCTGATGGCCGAATCCCATGCCTCGATGCGCGATGATTTCGAGATCACCGTCCCGCAGATCGACACTCTGGTGGAGATCGTTAAGGCCACGATCGGTGATAAAGGCGGCGTACGCATGACCGGCGGCGGCTTTGGCGGCTGCGTGGTAGCGCTGGTCCCGGAAGATCTGGTCGATACCGTTCAGCAGGCCGTTGCTAAAACGTATGAAGCGAAAACCGGTATTAAAGAGACATTCTATGTCTGCAAACCGTCACAGGGGGCAGGCCAATGGTAACGCAAACCACCGCGCTGGCGCCGGACGGCCAGCCCTGGCAGCAGGTGACCCTGCGCAATAAGGCGGGGATGACCGTTACCGTGGCGGATTGGGGCGCGACGCTGCTCAGCGCCGAGGTGCCGCTGGCTGATGGCAGCCTGCGTCATCCGCTGCTGGGCTGTGCGAAGCTGGAGGACTATGCCCGCCAGGCCGCGTTTCTTGGCGCCTCGGTAGGCCGCTACGCCAACCGTATCGGCAATAGCCGCTTCCCGCTTGACGGCCAGCTCGTCAACGTCACGCCGTCAAACGACGCGGGCCACCAGCTCCACGGCGGCCCGGAAGGGTTTGATAAGCGCCGCTGGCGCATTGTCCGCGCCGACGAGCAGGAAGTGCTGTTCGCTCTGACCTCGCCCGATGGCGATCAAGGCTTCCCCGGCACTCTGCAGGCCACCGCGCACTATCGTCTGACCGACGATAACCGCATCGCGATTACCTATCGCGCCACCGTGGACCAACCCTGCCCGGTGAACATGACCAATCACGTCTATTTCAACCTCGACGGTGACCAGCGCGACGTGCGCCAGCACCAGTTGCAGATCCTCGCCCAGAGGTATCTGCCGGTGGAAAGCGACGGTATCCCGGGTGGTGAACTCAAAGATGTTGCTAACACCAGCTTTGATTTCCGCCAGCCGAAAACCATCGCCGCCGACTTCCTCGCCGACGCCGATCAGCAAAAGGTGAAGGGATACGATCATGCCTTCCTGCTGGATGCCAAAGGCGACGCCAGCCAGCCTGCGGCGCAGGTCTGGTCGCAGGACGGCAAGCTGCAGATGACGGTCTATACCTCCGCTCCGGCGCTGCAGTTTTACTCCGGCAACTATCTCGGCGGCACCCCGTCGCAGACGACGGAGCCCTACGCCGACTGGCAGGGGCTGGCGCTGGAGAGCGAATTCCTGCCGGATTCGCCGAATCATCCGGAATGGCCGCAGCCGGACTGTGTGTTACGTCCGGGCCAGGAGTACGTCAGCCTGACGGAATATCAGTTTATCGCCTGTTAATCGCCAGCGCCCTCCGCCGGGGGCGCTGTTTTTCGTCCCCGCCCTCCTCTCTGCCGCCTCTTTTTTCAGCAACCTGCTCTATTTTCCGTCACCAAAGGACAAAAAAATAACCTGTGTTTTACAAGCACCTTACACTGAGCCACTATTTTCGCTATGGTTAGGGATAAGCATTGCCGTGAGCCAAATCACGGCAATATAATGAGAATAGTTATCAATCAATAACACATACACCAACATATTCAGCGCACCGTTCGCGGCGCGAGGGATGGCGTGTAGAGAGGAGTAAGAGAATGGCTGTAACTAAGCTGGTACTGGTTCGTCATGGCGAAAGCCAGTGGAACAACGAAAACCGCTTCACCGGTTGGTACGACGTTGATCTGTCCGAGAAAGGCGTTAGCGAAGCGAAAGCGGCAGGTAAACTGCTGAAGGCTGAAGGCTTCAGCTTTGATTTTGCTTATACCTCCGTGCTGAAACGTGCCATCCACACCCTGTGGAACGTGCTGGACGAACTGGATCAGGCCTGGCTGCCGGTTGAGAAATCCTGGAAGCTGAACGAGCGTCATTACGGCGCGCTGCAGGGCCTGAACAAAGCGGAAACCGCTGAGAAATACGGTGACGAGCAGGTTAAACAGTGGCGTCGCGGCTTCGCTGTCACTCCGCCGGAGCTGACCAAAGACGACGAGCGCTACCCGGGCCACGATCCGCGCTATGCAAAACTGACCGACGCCGAACTGCCGACCACTGAAAGCCTGGCGCTGACCATCGACCGCGTCGTGCCTTACTGGAACGAAACCATTCTGCCGCGCCTGAAAAGCGGTGAGCGCGTGATCATCGCCGCTCACGGTAACTCCCTGCGCGCGCTGGTGAAATACCTCGACAACATGGGCGAAGACGAGATCCTCGAACTGAACATCCCGACCGGCGTACCGCTGGTGTATGAGTTCGATGAAAACTTCAAGCCGATCAAACATTACTATCTGGGCAATGCGGAAGAGATCGCGGCGAAAGCGGCTGCCGTCGCCAACCAGGGTAAAGCGAAGTAATTCCTCCCGGTAAAAAAAAAAGCGTGGAAATCTCCACGCTTTTTTTATTGCCTGCGCCAGCGCAGATTCGCTTAGCCGCGGCGGGTTTTCACCGCTTCCGCCAGCTGACGCAGGATCGTTTCGGTATCCTCCCAGCCGATGCAGGCATCGGTGACGCTCTTGCCGTAGGTCAGCGGTTCACCGCTCTCGAGGCTCTGGTTGCCTTCCACCAGATGGCTTTCAATCATCACGCCCATGATCGCCCGCTCACCGCCGGCAATCTGCTGGCATACGTCCGCGCCCACTTCCATCTGCTTCTTGAACTGCTTGCTGGAGTTGGCATGGCTGAAGTCGATCATCACCTGAGCCGGCAGGCCCGCTTTCGCCAGGCCGATCTTCACATCCGCCACGTGCTTCGCGCTGTAGTTCGGCTCTTTTCCGCCGCGCAGAATAATATGGCAGTCGCCGTTACCGCTGGTATTCACGATAGCGGAGTGGCCCCACTTAGTGACCGACAGGAAACAGTGCGGTGCGCCAGCGGCGTTAATCGCGTCGATAGCCACCTTGATGGTGCCATCGGTACCATTCTTAAAGCCCACCGGGCAGGAGAGTCCGGAGGCGAGTTCACGGTGCACCTGGGATTCGGTGGTACGCGCCCCAATGGCGCCCCAGCTCATCAGATCGGCGACATACTGCGGGGTGATCATATCGAGGAATTCCCCCGCCGCCGGCAGGCCGCTGTCGTTAATGTCCAGCAGCAGTTTGCGCGCGATGCGCAACCCGTCGTTGATGCGGAAGCTGTTATCCATATGGGGATCGTTGATAAGCCCTTTCCAGCCGACGGTGGTGCGCGGTTTTTCAAAATAGACCCGCATGACGATCTCGAGCTCGCCCTTCAATGCCTCGCGCAGGGACAGCAGACGGGAAGCGTACTCTTTCGCCGCTGCCGGATCGTGAATCGAACAGGGCCCAATCACTACCAGCAGACGATCATCGTCGCCCTTGAGGATCTGATGGATCGCTTTGCGAGCATGCGCAACGGTATTTGCAGCATTTTCGGTAGCAGGGAATTTTTCCAGGAGCGCAACGGGAGGTAATAATTCGTTGATCTCTTTAATGCGTAAATCGTCGTTCTGATAATTCATCTTCTTTCCAGCGTTGCCATACTTATTCAATGAAATGCAATCCCTCCAATCTATCTCTTCGCCGAAAAAGTGTAAACGTGATTTTACAGTAGTGATGGAATAATCCTGGAAATAGGCAAAAATACGCCATAAAGTAGCGAAACCAGGCTCATGCACTACAATAATTAACTGTTAAAGCTAATTAAGTCTTACGTTTCAGGATTATATAGTGACACTGCGATCGTCTGCGGAGTCTTTAACCATAGCGAGTCAGATCCCTGGCACACTCACCGCGGGAAGCGCATTTCCCCTTCCCGGTTTAACAGGAGTATCCGATGAATATGAAAAAACTGACGACCCTTTTACTCACCGCCACCTTAGGTCTTGCCAGCGGCGCGGCCCTGGCGGCAGACACCGGCGCCCAGTCCAATAATGGCCAGGCCAACTCTTCCGCGGATGCCGGTCAGGTGGCGCCGGATGCCCGTGAGAACGTGGCACCAAACAATGTGGACAATAACCAGATCAATTCCGGCTCTGGCGGCACCATGCTCCATCCTGACGGCTCGACGATGAGCCAGGATAATATGTCGAGCGATGAAGTGCATAAAAACTCGATGTGTAAAGACGGCCGCTGTCCGGACACCGGTAAGAAACTGGACAATGGCGGCAGCATGAACCACGACAACAGCAAAACCGACGGTACCACCCAGTAAGTGATACGCTGGGAACAAACGAAGAAAAGGCGAGCCAGGCTCGCCTTTTCTTCGTTTGTTATCGCTCTCTGTTTATGATGTCATAGCGTAATAATGATAACTATCAAGGGACGACACGATGGCCCACCCGCATTCGCACTCCCCTGCCCAGGCTCCGGACAGCGGTAACGCTCGCCGGCTGCGATGGGCGTTTATCGTCACCGCCGGTTTTATGCTGGTTGAAGCCGTCGGCGGCGCAATCTCCGGCTCACTGGCCCTGCTGGCAGATGCCGGCCATATGCTCACCGATTCCGCCGCCCTGCTGTTTGCGCTGCTGGCGGTTCGCTTCGCCAGTCGCCCACCGAATACCCGCCATACCTTTGGCTGGTTGCGTTTGACCACCCTGGCGGCGTTTCTCAATGCCATTGCCCTGGTGGTGATTACCATTTTGATTGTCTGGGAGGCGATTCAGCGCTTCCAGCATCCGCAGCCGGTGGCCGGCGTGACGATGATGGTGATTGCGGTCGCCGGCCTGCTGGCCAACGTGCTGGCCTTCTGGATCCTGCATCGGGGGAGTGAAGAGCAGAATCTCAACGTGCGCGCTGCGGCGCTACACGTGCTGGGCGACCTGCTGGGCTCGGTCGGCGCAATCGTGGCGGCCGTGGTGATCCTCACCACCGGCTGGACGCCTGTCGACCCAATCCTTTCCGTGCTGGTTTCCTGCCTGGTATTACGTAGCGCCTGGCGATTACTGAAGGAGAGTCTGAATGAACTGCTGGAAGGCGCGCCGCGTTCGCTGGATGTGGCGGCCCTGCAGCGGGATATTCGCCGCTCTATCCCGGAGGTACGCGATGTTCACCACGTCCACGTCTGGCTGGTGGGGGAAAAACCGGTGATGACGCTCCATGTTCAGGTGGTCCCGCCGCACGATCATGATGCGTTACTCAACCGCATCCTGCATTTCCTGGAACATAAATATGAAATTGAGCATGCCACGGTGCAGATGGAGTACCAGCCCTGCAGCGGCCCGGAGTGCCATCTCAACACGATGCACGCCGGGCACGATCATCACCACCACCATTAGCCAGAAAACGCGTGAGAACCTCGCTCACGCGCGCTGTTTATCCACATCCGGCTGCCGTTCAGCGCAATGAACGTCAGCAAGAGGTATTCCAGCGACATGGCATAGACGCCCTGGCGGGCAAAAATCACCACGCTTATCACGTTGACAATCACCCACAGCAGCCAGTTTTCAACATACTTGCGGGTCATTAAGATCATCGCCACCACCGACAGCACCGTCATGCAGGAGTCCCAGAACGGGAAGGCATCCGGCTGCAGCACCGGCATGGAGACCTGCAGACCCAGCGCTTGCATCAGGCTGACCGCGATCCGCGTCAGGAAAGCAAAGAACGGGTTGATAAACAGGGTCAGCAAGCCGATCGCCACCACGCAGGCCGCCAGCCAGCCCAGCGCTTTGCTGCGCGGCAACCAGCGGATCTGCAGCTCAGCCTCATGGTTGCTGCTTTGTCGCGACCAGGCATACCAGCCGTAAACGTTAGCGGCAAAGAAGAACAGCTGCAGCAGCAGGCTGGCATACAGCTGGATCTGAAAGAAGATGATGGCGAACAGCGTGACGTTGACCAGCCCGAAAGCATAGTTACTGATCTTCTCCAGGCTCGCCAGCCAGATGCACAGCAGCCCGGCGATGGTCCCCACGGCCTCTATCCAGGAGAGATCGTACCCCCCGGCGCCGATGGGTATATGTACTAAGATATTCTGCGTGCTAAAAAAATCCATTTCATCCCCTCAGCGTCTTGCGACGCGACAATACGTTATCCCCGTAGTGTAGCCGCAAAATCCAGCATCCGGTTAAGCGGAATCAATGCCCCGGTACGCAGCGCTTCGTCGACGTGGATTTCGTGTTCAGCACCGCCCTGTTCGAGTCCCTCGGCAATGGCCTTCAGGCCGTTCATCGCCATCCACGGGCAGTGCGCGCAGCTGCGGCAGGTCGCCCCTTCGCCGGCAGTGGGCGCTTCCAGCAGCGTTTTCTCCGGTACCGCCTGCTGCATTTTATAGAAGATACCGCGATCGGTGGCCACGATCAGCTGGCGCTGGGGCAAGCTTTTCGCCGCCGCAATCAGCTGGCTGGTGGAGCCCACGGCATCCGCCATCTCGACGATCGCCTGCGGCGATTCAGGATGGACCAGTACAGCAGCTTCAGGATAGAGGGCCTTCATACGCGTCAGTGCCTGGGTTTTAAACTCATCGTGCACGATGCATGCCCCCTGCCAGCACAGCACGTCTGCGCCGGTCTGACGCTGGACATAGCGACCAAGGTGGCGGTCCGGCGCCCAGAGGATCTTTTGACCCAGGCTGTCCAGATGATCAATGAGTTCCACGGCGATACTGGAGGTAACCACCCAGTCAGCGCGGGCCTTCACCGCGGCGGACGTATTGGCATAAACCACCACGGTGCGATCGGGATGGGCATCGCAGAAGGCGTTGAATTCCTCAATCGGACAGCCCAGATCCAGCGAACACTCCGCGTTCAGGGTCGGCATCAGAATGGTCTTTTCCGGGCTGAGGATTTTGGCGGTTTCCCCCATAAAACGCACCCCGGCGACCAGCAGCGTGGAGGCCGAATGACGGGCGCCAAAACGCGCCATCTCCAGCGAGTCGGCGATACAGCCGCCGGTTTCTTCCGCCAGTTGTTGAATTTCAGGATCGGTGTAGTAATGCGCCACCATCACGGCGTCGCGCTCGCGCAACAGGCGCTTGATTTTTTCGCGATAAAACTGCTTTTCGTCGACGGTCAGCGGTTGTGGTTTCGCTGGGAAAGGATAAATCGCCGTTTCAGGATCAAACATTACGCTCATCATGCAATCTCGTTTTACTGGCTTAACTCTAAGACCGTCACTATGGCCTGTCTGCGCCTTAACACGGTCATGGTGTTTTATATGCTAAACAAGATAGCGGATTACGAGCAAAAAGTCGTGATGAATTTTGTACATCAGCCCGTATGCCGCGGACGATGCTACACATCTGCCCAAACGACCGGTTCGTACCCTGTGTAGCCACGGTAAGCGCAGCGTGACCGTGGAGTCATGCTGAAGTCGAATTTTGGAGTATGGCGGATAGCAAAAAGGCGCCTTTAGGGCGCCTTTTTACATTGGTGGGTCGTGCAGGATGACTCGGCTTCGCCTCGCCCTTCGGGCCGTCGCCGCAAGCGGCTCCGTTGTCTCACTGCGTTCGACCCGAACCTGCGGCAGGTTCGAATCGTTGAGTTCTGCGCATAGCAAAAAGGCGCCTTTAGGGCGCCTTTTTACATTGGTGGGTCGTGCAGGATTCGAACCTGCGACCAATTGATTAAAAGTCAACTGCTCTACCAACTGAGCTAACGACCCCTTGCGGGATTTTGCTACTGTAATCATTCAGGATGGTGGGTCGTGCAGGATTCGAACCTGCGACCAATTGATTAAAAGTCAACTGCTCTACCAACTGAGCTAACGACCCGCTCTGGTACTACCTGAATAATTTCACTCGACACCAATATTGAAATTGGTGGGTCGTGCAGGATGACTCGGCTTCGCCTCGCCCTTCGGGCCATTGCTGACGCAACGTTATCCTTCACGTTCAACATTTGAGTTAAATGCTGAAATTGGTGGGTCGTGCAGGATTCGAACCTGCGACCAATTGATTAAAAGTCAACTGCTCTACCAACTGAGCTAACGACCCGAGTGGTGGGTGATGACGGGATCGAACCGCCGACCCCCTCCTTGTAAGGGAGGTGCTCTCCCAGCTGAGCTAATCACCCGAAACTGCGCTGGATACTACCGATACTGCGTCCACCGACCCCATCATTAAGATGGTGGGTCGTGCAGGATGACTCGCTTCGCTCGCCCTTCGGGCCGTTGCTGAAGCAACGTTATCCTCCACGTTTAACACCGACGTTCGATGTTAAAGATGGTGGGTCGTGCAGGATTCGAACCTGCGACCAATTGATTAAAAGTCAACTGCTCTACCAACTGAGCTAACGACCCGGTGGTGGGTGATGACGGGATCGAACCGCCGACCCCCTCCTTGTAAGGGAGGTGCTCTCCCAGCTGAGCTAATCACCCGATACTGCGCTGGATACTGCTAAGTGGTGGGTCGTGCAGGATGACTCGGCTTCGCCTCGCCCTATGGGCCGTTGCTGTCGCAACGTTATCCTTCACGTTTTACTATCGCGTTCCACCAGAACGATTGGTGGGTCGTGCAGGATTCGAACCTGCGACCAATTGATTAAAAGTCAACTGCTCTACCAACTGAGCTAACGACCCACTCTGGCATCGCTTTGGGCTTGTTTGATATCCCTTGGCAACGGCGGCATATATTACTGATTTCAGAATTCAGCGCAACTAAAATTTCGATAAAGATCACTTAACTGCTGGTGATTCAGGCGACAAGACCAGAAATAACGCGATTTCTGGTCATGCCGTAATCAACCAAGAGCATTAAGACGTTTTTGCGCTTGTTTCGCACCGTCGGTGCCGGGGAATTTACTGATCACCTGCTGGTAAACCGCTTTCGCTTTCGCAGTATCACCTTTGTCCTGCATGATCACGCCGACCTTAAACATGGCGTCAGGCGCTTTTGGCGATTTCGGGTAGTTCTTCACCACCGAGGCGAAGTAAAACGCCGCATCGTCTTTTTTCCCCTTATTGTAGTTCAACTGTCCGAGCCAATAGTTGGCGTTCGGCTGATAAGTTGAATCCGGGTACTTTTTAACGAAGTTCTGAAACGCCACCATTGCGTCATCCTGGCGTGAAGCATCCTTCACCAGGGCAATGGCCGCATTGTAATCGGTGTTCGCATCGCCGGTCATCGCCGGGGCGCCTGACGAGGCCGCTGGCGCTGCGCTGGTAGCAGCCGCGCTCTGATCGCCGGAAGACGATGGAGCCTGCGTACCTGATGCTGCCGCTGCGCCGCCACCACCGCTGCTCAGACTATCTATCTGCAGCAGAATCTGCTTCTGGCGCTCAACGATCTGATTCAGCTGATATTGGTTCTCCTGGATCTGGCCACGGAGAGAATCAATGTCAGTCTGGTTATCAGAGAGTTGTTGCTGGAGTTGGGTTAAAAGCTGGCTGTGAGCATTGGAAATACGCTCGAGTTGAGTGACGCGGTCTTCGACCGAGCCTGAGCCGACACTACTGATTGGCGCCTGAGCAAAAGCGGCCCAGGGGGCCGCTATGCCAACCAGTAACGACAGACTCAATAAATGATGTCTGAAGTTACTGCTCATGCAATTCTCTTAGTAAACCAGTACGGCGCGACGGTTTTTGGCATATGCCGCTTCGTCATGACCCAGTACTGCTGGTTTTTCTTTACCGTAAGAAACGATGGAGATCTGATCGGCAGAAACACCTTTGCCCTGCAGATACATCTTAACGGCGTTAGCACGACGCTCACCCAGAGCGATGTTGTATTCCGGCGTACCGCGCTCATCCGCGTGACCTTCTACAGTCACTTTGTAGGACGGGTTGCTGCGCAGGAAGTTCGCATGCGCGTCCAGCATGGCAGCGAAGTCAGAACGGATATCGTACTTGTCCAGATCGAAGTAAACGATGTTGTTCTGTTGCAGCTGCTGCATCTGCAGACGAGCTTGCTCTTCAGAAGACATGTTGCCGCCGTTACCGTTAGCGTCCATACCAGTGCCGGCACCCAGCATGCCTTCACCGCTCTGGTCGTTGCTGGCGTTCTTGTTAGAAGAACATGCCGCGATTGCCATAACCGGCAGAGCGATCATCAGCCCTTTCAGCACTTTGTTCAGTTGCATTTCTTTGATTCCTTTAATAATCAATTATTTATTATCACAGATACGGCGACCAGGCAGGCGATTTTACCTGTCCATCAGTTGCCGGAAGACGCGCTTTGAAACGCCCATCTGTAGAAACCAGATTCAGCACGGATCCCATCCCCTGAGAAGAGCTGTAGATTACCATAGTGCCGTTAGGTGCCAGACTTGGCGTTTCGTCTAAAAACGTTGATGACAGAACCTGTACACCACCCGCTTCCAGATCTTGTTTGGCAATGTGCTGCTGACCGCCGGCCGAGCTGACCATTACCATGGTTTTACCATCCGCGCTCACGTCGGCGTCCTGGTTCTGTGAACCTTCCCAGGTGATACGCTGCGGCGTGCCGCCATTGATGTTGACTTTATACACCTGCGGACGACCGGCCTGGTCAGAGGTGAAGGCCAGGTTCTGGCTGTCCGGGAACCAGCTTGGTTCGGTGTTGTTGCTGCGACCGTTAGTCACCTGACGAATCTGACCGGAGCCCAGATCCATCACGTACAGGTTCAGGCTACCGGTTTTCGACAGCGCGAAGGCCAACTTAGAGCCATCCGGAGAGAACGCCGGCGCGCCGTTGTGCTGCGGGAAGGAGGCGATCTGACGCACAGCGCCGTTCGCCAGGGTCTGAACCACCAGCGCAGAACGACCACTTTCAAAGGTCACGTAAGCCAGTTTAGAACCGTCCGGAGACCAGGCCGGGGACATCAGCGGCTGGGAGGAACGGTGAACAAGGAACTGGTTGTAACCATCGTAGTCGGACACGCGCAGTTCGTAAGGGAACTGGCCGCCGTTTTTCTGCACCACGTAGGCGATACGGGTACGGAAGGCGCCCTTGATGCCGGTCAGCTTCTCAAATACCGCGTCGCTGGCAGCGTGCGCTGCGTAGCGCAGGTACTGTTTAGTGACTTTAAAAGAGCCTTGCGCCAGCGTTGTACCCGGCGCACCGCCGGTATCCACCAGCTGATATGCTACCTGATAAGAACCATCCGGGTTTGACGTGACCTGACCGACGACCACGGCGTCGATACCCAGCGCAGACCAGGCAGCAGGCTGCACTTCCTGGGCACTGGTCGGCTGCTGCGGCAGACGCGAGCGATCCAGCGGGTTGAATTTACCACTGTTGCGCAGGTCAGCTGCCACGATACCGCCAACATCTTCAGGCGCAGCGCCCTGGCCGGCCCACTGGAACGGTACCACGCCGATAGGGCGTGCCGAGTCCACCCCCTGGGTGATCTCGATACGTACTTCTGCGTGCAGCACCGCCGCCCACAGCATTAAAAAACCAAATGCTACTCGTAATGCCTGCTTCATCATATCTCCCTTATCCGGGCGGAAAGCCCACGATAATTTAGCAGAATGTTAACAAACTGAAATACACAAAACTACCAAAACCCCATGACCGCCCTATATTCTTTTCCCCCACTGACGCGGGGGAAAAAGCGCTTAAGGTTTGAAGTCCAATGGCGCATTTTTGAACGTTTCATAAACTGCCTGCGAAGGCGGTTTAGGGAATTTGCTCATCCGACTGGTTGCCGCCAGCATCTGCTGACAGAAAGCCGGATCGCCGCCTTCCGATTTCACACTCAACAACGTTCCATCCTGAGCCAGGTTTACGCGCAACGTACATACTTTACCCTTGTACGTATCCCAGTCATAGAGATGTCCTTTAATCGCGGCCTGCACTTGCGAAATATAGCTGGCAATCTCCGCCTGAGACGCACCGCCCTGCCCTGGTTTACTTCCTTTAGCAGGTGAAGAGCCGCCTGCGCTACCGCTGGTGCTACCTTTCGGCGCATTCTTACCCGAACTCAAATCGCCAAGCAGGTCGTCAACGCCGTCCGCTTCTTTCGCGGCAGCCGCTTTCTTCGCTGCCGCCGCTTTTGCTGCTGCCGCTTTGGCCGCTTTATCGGCCGCTGCCTTCTCAGCCGCAGCCGCTTTGGCTGCCGCCGCTTTTTCAGCTGCGGCGGCTTTTTCGGCGGCGGCCTTCTCTGCGGCCGCTTTTTGGGCGGCAGCTTTCTCAGCGGCTTTTTCGGCGGCTTTTTCTGCTGCCGCTTTTTCAGCCGCAGCTTGCTTAGCCGCCTCCTGCTGGGCCTTCTTCTCTGCTTCCTGCTGCGCTTTCTTCGCCGCTGCCGCTTCCGCTTTCTTCTGCGCTTCTGCTGCGGCTTTCGCCGCTTCGGCTTCCGCCTGTTTCTTCGCATCGGCTGCCGCTTTCGCGGCGGCGGCATCGGCCTGTTTCTTCGCGTCAGCGGCGGCTTTAGCCGCTGCCAGCTCAGCCGCTTTTGCCTGGGCATCCGCCTTCGCTTTTGCGTCGGCAGCCGCTTTGGCAGCCGCTTCCTGCGCTTCTTTAGCCTGCGCATCCGCTTTGGCTTTCGCCGCCGCGGCAGCCTTGGCAGCCGCTTCCTCAGCCTGCTTCTGCTGTTCCTTCGCTTCTTTCGCCGCTTCCTGCGCCTGCAGCCGTTCCTGTTCGAGCTGTTTCAGCCGTTCCTGTTCCGCTGCCTGTTTCTCACGTAACTCTTCCGCCTGCTGCTGCGCCTGTTTTTCACGCTGCTCAGCGGCGCGACGTGCGCTGGCCTGCTGCTGTTGCTGACGGTTATAGTTATTTACCACCGCCCCCGGATCGACCATGACGGCATCAATGGACGATCCCCCGCCGCCGCCGGCAGAGGCATCCAGATGCTCGTCAAACGAACTCCAGATCAGCAGCGCGATCAGAATGATGTGCAGCGCGACTGAAATGATGATCGCTCGTTTAAGCTTGTCGTTTTGTTCGGTTGCCTTTGACACTATCGGTTCCCAAAAACTGTTCGCCTGTACCCGCGATGCACGCCGACGGCGAGCGATACTCACCATCGGACGCCACGCGGACGCACATACCTGAAGCGATTAAATAGGTTTGGTCATCAAGCCGACCGATTTAACCCCTGCACTATGCAACAGGTTCAGCGCTTTAATAATTTCATCGTAAGGGACGTCTTTCGCACCGCCGATCAGGAATACCGTTTTCTCATTGGCTTCAAGACGACGCTTCGCTTCGGCAATCACCTGCTCCGGCGGCAGCTGGGACAGCGTCTCCTGCCCCACTTTCACGCTGTACTGCCCTACCCCGGAGACTTCCACAATCACCGGCGGATCGTCATTGCTTTTCACCGCTTGCGATTCCGTGGCGTCCGGCAGATCGACTTCCACGCTCTGCGTAATGATGGGCGCCGTTGCCATAAAGATCAGCAGCAGTACCAGCAGGACATCCAGCAGCGGAACGATGTTGATCTCGGACTTCAGTTCGCGACGTCCGCGTCCACGTGCTCTGGCCATGGCTTACCCCTTATTGCTTTCGCTGGTGGTAAAGGCCTGACGGTGCAGAATAGCGGTGAACTCTTCCATAAAGTTGTCGTAGTTCAGTTCAAGCTTGTTCACGCGCTGGTTCAGGCGGTTGTACGCCATGACCGCCGGGATCGCGGCGAACAGACCGATCGCGGTGGCGATCAGCGCTTCGGCGATACCTGGCGCCACCATCTGCAGGGTGGCCTGCTTCACCGCGCCAAGGGCGATAAAGGCATGCATAATCCCCCAGACAGTACCGAACAGACCGATATACGGGCTGATGGAGCCTACGGTGCCGAGGAACGGGATATGGGTTTCCAGCGTTTCCAGCTCGCGGTTCATCGAAATACGCATCGCGCGCGATGCCCCTTCGACAATCGCTTCCGGCGCATGGCTGTTGGCCCGATGCAGGCGCGCAAATTCTTTGAAACCGCTGTAGAAGATTTGTTCCGAACCGGTCAGGTTATCGCGACGCCCCTGGCTCTCCTGGTACAAACGGGACAGCTCGATCCCGGACCAGAATTTGTCCTCGAACGCTTCAGCTTCACGCGCGGCCGAGTTAAGGATACGCGTTCTCTGAATAATGATAGCCCAGGAAGCGATAGAAAAACCAATCAAAATCAACATGATAAGTTTAACCAGAAGGCTCGCCTTCAGGAACAAATCAAGGATATTCATGTCAGTCACTGCTTAAACTCCGCGACAATAGACTTGGGAAGCGCACGTGGCTTCATTAAGAGTGGATCAACGCACACAATGAGAACCTCAGCTTCGTTTAACACTGTATTCTCGGCGTTGACGATTCGCTGCGTGAAAACCAAAGAGGTGCCGCGCATCGAGGTAATTTCCGTCTGGACTTCGAGCATGTCGTCGAGTCTGGCGGGGGCAAAATACTCCAGCGTCATTTTGCGAACCACGAAGGCAACGCGTTCAGCCAACAGCACCTGTTGACTAAAGTGATGGTGGCGCAGCATCTCTGTGCGTGCTCTTTCATAAAAAGCGACGTAACTGGCGTGGTAAACCACACCACCGGCGTCGGTATCTTCGTAGTAGACCCGAACCGGCCATCGAAACAGCGTTGTATTCACTTTACATCCCGGTAATGCAAAAAAAGGTTAGAGCTTTCAAACTTCGCTACTATACGCGCGGGAAAGGTGGTTTGGAATGGGGGAAAGTAAACGGGGCGTAAATTTTTATGGGCTTATGCAAGCCCATACCATTAACAGAGATCTCTTATTCAAAAGAAGAAAAAGAAGAGACCCAAAGCGAGCACGATATCAGCGATAAGCGGACAAAAAATCCCCTGCCAGTGAACGGCACGCGGACGGAAGCCCACGCCGTGAATAACGCCGCTGCAAACCGCCCACATCAGCAAGAAACCATGCCAGATTTCCAGCTCGCTGGTCTTCGCCGCAAAGCGCGACGGATCCCAGAAGATGCAGCCTGCCAGCAGCAGCGCCATCAATAAGGAAAGCGCCCTTAACGGGCGCTTGTCCATTATCGCATACATATACTTTATCATTCACGTCGCCTCTTTGTTGGCTACGTCTGCTTACCCCAGTCACTTACTGGTGTAAGCTCCTGGGGATTCACAGACTTGCCGCCTCGATGCAATCCGAATGATTTCGTATATCGCATCACGATAATACTCATCAGTGTTCTTCTTTACCTGCTTTGGTGGCTTCCACGTGCTCAAGCGCCAGCGCGGTAATCACCCCAAAGGCACAGGCAAGAAGCGTTCCCAAAATCCATGCGAAGTACCACATATATAGCTCCTTACCTTAGTACAGCGAGTGGGTGTTCTTTTCGATGTCTTCGCGCGTAATGCGGCCGAACATCTTCCAGTAACACCAGCTGGTGTAGGCCAGAATGATCGGCACGAAGACAATCGCCACGTAGGTCATCAGGTTCAGCGTCCGCTGACTGGAGGTCGCGTCCCACATCGTCAGGCTGGCGTTCAGCATGGTGCTGGACGGCATGATGAACGGGAACATCGCAATACCGGCGGTCAGAATGATGCAGGCCAGGGTCAGCGAGGAGAACAGGAATGCCCACGCGCCTTTATCCGCTTTAGTCGAGACGACGGTCAGCAGCGGCAGCACCACGCCCAGGGCAGGAACGGCCCACAGCGCTGGCATGTTATTAAAGTTCACCATCCATGCACCGGCCTCACGCACGACTTCTTTAGTCAGCGGGTTAGACGGGCCGCTATGATCCATTACTGATTTCACCACATAGCCGTCGATGCCGTAGTAGACCCACACGCCCGCCAGCGCGAAGCAGACCAGCGTCACCAGCGCCGCCACCGTGGAAACGGTGCAGGTACGCAGGTGCAGTTCGCCTACGGTACGCATCTGCAGGTAGGTGGCACCCTGAGTCAGGATCATCGCCACGCTGACGATACCGGCCAGCAGACCAAACGGGTTCAGCAGCTGGAAGAAGTTTCCGGTATAGAACAGACGCAGGTATTCATCGACGTGGAACGGCACGCCCTGCAACAGGTTGCCGAAGGCCACACCAATCACCAGCGGCGGCACGAAGCTACCGATGAAGATGCCCCAGTCCCACATGTTGCGCCAGCGGGTGTCCTCGATCTTGGAACGGTAGTCAAAACCGACCGGACGGAAGAACAGCGAAGCCAGCACCAGAATCATCGCCACATAGAAGCCAGAGAACGCTGCGGCGTAAACCATCGGCCAGGCCGCGAACAGCGCGCCGCCGGCGGTGATCAGCCACACCTGGTTACCGTCCCAGTGCGGAGCGATGGCGTTGATCATAATCCGACGCTCGGTGTCGTTACGGCCGAGGAAACGGGTGAGCATGCCCACCCCCATGTCGAACCCGTCGGCGACAGCGAAGCCAATCAGCAGAATGCCAATCAGCAGCCACCAGATAAAACGCAATACTTCATAATCGATCATTTGACGACTCCTGTCTTAGCGTGCCGACTGAATAGCCGCAGAGGACTGTTCAAAGTGATAGCGGCCGGTTTTCAGGCTGCTAGGTCCTTTGCGGGCAAACTTGAACATCAGGAACAGTTCAGCCACCAGGAACAGCGTGTACAGACCGCAGATCAGCAACATTGAGAAGATCAGATCGCCTGCGGTCAGCGACGAGTTGGCCACCGCGGTCGGCAGGACCTCACCAATCGCCCACGGCTGACGGCCATACTCGGCAACAAACCAGCCCGACTCCACGGCAATCCACGGCAGCGGCAGGCCAAAGAACGCGGCGCGCAGCAGCCATTTTTTCTCGCCAATGCGGTTACGAATCACGCTCCAGAAGGAGGCGCCGATAATCAACAGCATCAGGATGCCGCACGCCACCATGATACGGAAGGCGAAGTACAGCGGGGCGACGCTTGGAATAGAGTCTTTGGTCGCTTTGGCGATCTGCTCTTCCGTGGCGTCAGCGACGTTCGGGGTATAGCGCTTCAGCAACAGGCCATAGCCGAGGTCTTTCTTCACGCTATTGAACTGGTCACGCACGGCCTGGTCGGTCGAACCGGCGCGCAGCTGCTCCAGTAGCGCGTACGCTTTCATCCCGTTACGGATACGCTCTTCGTGCTGAACCATCAGATCTTTCAGGCCGATAACCGGCTTATCCACCGAGCGGGTGGCGATGATGCCCAGCGCGTAAGGGATCTGGATCGCGAAGTGGTTGGTCTGCGCATTCTGATCGGGAATACCAAACAGAGTAAAGGCAGCCGGCGCCGGCTGGGTTTCCCACTCAGCTTCGATAGCCGCCAGTTTGGTTTTCTGCACGTCACCCATTTCGTAACCGGATTCGTCACCCAGCACAATAACGGAGAGGATCGCCGCCATACCGAAGCTGGCTGCGATGGCAAAGGAGCGCTTAGCAAAGGCAAAGTCGCGGCCTTTCAGCATATACCAGGAGCTGATAGCCAGGATGAACATCGCGCCGGTGACATAGCCAGACGCCACGGTGTGAACGAACTTCACCTGGGCGACCGGGTTGAGCACCAGTTCAGAGAAGCTGACCATCTCCATACGCATGGTTTCGAAGTTGAAGTCCGATGCGATAGGGTTCTGCATCCAGCCGTTGGCGACGAGGATCCACAGCGCGGAGAGGTTGGAGCCCAGCGCAACCAGCCAGGTGACCGCCATGTGCTGAACTTTACCCAGACGATCCCAACCGAAGAAGAACAGACCTACAAAGGTGGATTCGAGGAAGAAGGCCATCAGACCTTCAATGGCCAGCGGCGCACCGAAGATATCGCCCACGTAGTGTGAGTAATACGACCAGTTAGTCCCGAACTGGAACTCCATGGTCAGACCGGTCGCCACACCCAGCGCGAAGTTGATACCAAACAACTTGCCCCAGAATTTGGTCATATCTTTATAAATCTGTTTGCCGGAAAGGACGTAAACCGTTTCCATGATGGCCAGCAGGAACGCCATACCGAGCGTTAGCGGCACAAAAAGGAAGTGGTACATCGCGGTCAAGGCAAACTGTAAGCGCGACAGTTCGACTATATCTAACATCATGACTCCTTGCTCATCGCATGAAGACTCCGAAAATGAACCGAGAAGCTCTGGCTCATACGCATGCCCCAATACAAAAGTTATTTGTTGGCCCGTCCGCAGCGCGTTTCACCTGAAAGTGAAGCCACGCCACGACAAGGTTACAAATACGTTAACGAAAACCCAATTGATTCCCCAATATATTACGCCGCAATAACCTTACAATAAATATGTTTTTATTGTTCCAGTTTTACATTTTTCGACGGTGATCAATATATAGCGAAGATAGCCTGTTTAGGCCAATTTGACTTGCGACAATTTAACGTTTTTTGAAGAATTTTTCCAAGCATTAAGCATTGATATAAATCAATTTTTACTCTACGTGTTAATTATGTAGCTCAATAAAGAATATTGGTGAACTTAATGTTAATGTTGTGTTTAAAGTATGGCTTGCTTGGTTACTGAAAAGAGAGATATGAGAATCATAGGTAATATTATTTAACGCCGCGGGGAAAAATGAAAAAAAATGCGCCGATCCTAATAATGCTAGACTGCTCACAGTATTTTTCCTGTTTTCTTATGCCCTTCTCTTCTGTTTTTTCACTATCTAAAACCCTTGCCTGTCGCGAATTGCGGAAATATTTCCTTCAGCAACCACGCTGCCGGGATTATATTCATGAAATAATTCATAAAATCAATATGATAGATAAGGTTTTTCACGGAGCAGGCATTCCGCCGGTTCAGCGGATGTTCTGGCGAGATGGATAACGCCCATAAAAAAGGCCACCTGACGGTGGCCAACCATGTCGAAATCGGACAGATTTCTGCTTCGGAGAAGCAGAGAGGGTTTACTTGATGATAGCTTTCAGCGCTTCGCCGATATCGGCCAGGCTGCGAACGGTTTTCACACCAGCGGCTTCCAGGGCGGCGAATTTCTCATCAGCAGTACCTTTACCGCCAGCGATGATCGCGCCCGCGTGGCCCATACGCTTGCCTTTCGGCGCGGTCACGCCCGCGATGTAGCCGACAACCGGCTTGGTCACGTGCTCTTTGATGTAGGCTGCCGCTTCTTCTTCCGCGCTGCCGCCGATCTCACCGATCATCACGATCGCTTCGGTCTGCGGATCTTCCTGGAACAGCTTCAGGATATCGATGAAGTTGGAGCCCGGGATCGGGTCGCCGCCGATACCGACGCAGGTAGACTGGCCGAAGCCGTAGTCGGTGGTCTGCTTAACCGCTTCATAGGTCAGGGTACCGGAACGGGAAACGATGCCCACTTTACCCGGCTTGTGAATGTGACCCGGCATGATGCCGATTTTGCATTCGCCCGGGGTGATAACGCCTGGGCAGTTCGGGCCAATCATGCGCACGCCCGCTTCGTCCAGCTTCACTTTCACAGTCAGCATATCCAGCGTCGGGATACCTTCGGTAATGGTGATAATCAGCTTAATGCCCGCGTCGATTGCTTCCAGAATGGAGTCTTTGCAGAACGGTGCCGGAACGTAGATAACGGTCGCGGTCGCGCCGGTCGCTTCAACGGCTTCGCGCACGGTGTTGAACACCGGCAGACCCAGATGGGTGGTGCCGCCTTTGCCTGGCGTCACGCCGCCAACCATTTGCGTACCGTAAGCGATCGCTTGTTCAGAGTGGAAGGTCCCCTGGCTACCGGTGAAGCCCTGGCAGATAACCTTGGTATCTTTATTAATTAAAACTGACATTATTTCCCCTCCACTGCGGCAACAACCTGCTGTGCTGCGTCCGTCAGACTTTTCGCTGCAATAATATTCAGGCCGCTGTCAGCCAGTTTTTTCGCGCCCAGTTCGGCGTTGTTACCTTCCAGACGAACCACGACCGGAACGTTAACCCCAACTTCCGCTACCGCGCCGATGATGCCGTCAGCGATCAGGTCGCAACGTACGATACCGCCGAAGATGTTAACCAGAACCGCTTTAACGTTGTCGTCAGAGAGGATGATTTTGAACGCTTCGGTCACGCGCTCTTTGGTCGCGCCGCCGCCAACGTCGAGGAAGTTAGCCGGTTCGCCGCCGTGCAGCTTAACGATGTCCATGGTACCCATCGCCAGGCCTGCGCCGTTAACCATGCAACCGATGTTGCCGTCGAGCGCAACGTAGTTCAGTTCCCACTGCGCCGCCTGCGCTTCGCGCGGATCTTCCTGAGACTGGTCGCGCATTTCGCGCAGATCCGGCTGGCGGAACAGCGCGTTGCCGTCAGCGCCCAGTTTGCCGTCGAGGCAGATCAGGTCGCCCTGCTTAGTGATAACCAACGGGTTGATTTCGATCAGCGCCAGGTCGCGCTCAAGGAAAATGGTCGCCAGACCCATGAAAATCTTGGTGAACTGCTGAACCTGCTTACCTTCCAGACCCAGTTTGAACGCCAGTTCACGCCCCTGATAAGGCATCGGGCCCGCCAGCGGATCGATGGCGATCTTGTGGATCAGGTGCGGGGTTTCTTCCGCGACTTTTTCGATTTCCACGCCGCCTTCAGTCGACGCCATGAACACCACGCGACGGGAGCTACGATCAACGACCGCGCCCAGATACAGCTCTTTATCGATATCGGTCGCTGCTTCCACCAGAATCTGGTTGACCGGCTGGCCGTTAGCATCGGTTTGGTAAGTCACCAGGCGTTTGCCCAGCCAATGCTCAGCAAAAGCGCGGATCTCTTCTTTGCTCTTAACTACTTTCACACCGCCCGCTTTACCGCGGCCACCAGCGTGAACCTGACATTTCACTACCCACGGACCCGCGCCGATTTTTGAAGCGGCTTCTTCTGCTTCACGCGGAGTAGTACAGGCATAACCCACCGGCGCCGGTAAGCCATAGCGGGCAAAAAGTTGTTTTGCCTGATATTCATGTAAGTTCATGTGTTCAGTCCATCCTTCAGGGTGTAATTATCTTTAAACCTGTAGGCCTGATAAGACGCGCTAGCGTCGCCATCAGGCATCTCATCAACGCCGGATGGCGGCATAAATGCCTTATCCGGCCTACGGTAAGTCATACTCTTACTGACTACACGTCCAGCAGCAGACGAGTCGGATCTTCCAGCAGCTCTTTAATCGCCACCAGGAAGCCAACCGATTCACGCCCATCGATCAGACGGTGGTCATAGGAGAGCGCCAGGTACATCATCGGCAGGATCTCTACCTTGCCATTCACCGCCATCGGACGGTCTTTAATGGCATGCATACCCAGGATGGCGCTCTGCGGTGGGTTGATGATCGGCGTGGACATCAGGGAACCGAAGACGCCGCCGTTGGTAATGGTGAAGTTACCGCCGGTCAGGTCATCTACGGTCAGCTTGCCGTCACGGCCTTTCACCGCCAGCTCTTTGATATTCTTTTCGATGTCCGCCATGCCCAGCAGGTCAACGTCACGCAGAACCGGGGTTACCAGGCCGCGCGGAGTGGACACTGCCATGCTGACATCGAAGTAGTTGTGGTAAACCACGTCGTCGCCATCGATGGAAGCGTTCACTTCCGGGTAGCGTTTCAGCGCTTCAACCACCGCTTTCACGTAGAAGGACATGAAGCCCAGACGGATACCGTGACGTTTTTCGAAGGCATCGCCGTACTGCTTACGCAGATCCATAATCGGCTTCATGTTGACTTCGTTAAAGGTCGTCAGCATGGCGGTGGAATTTTTCGCTTCCAGCAGACGCTCGGCCACGCGTTTACGCAGACGGGTCATCGGGACGCGTTTTTCTGAACGGTGACCCAGCTGCGGCGCTGGTGTCGCTGCCGCGGTAGCCGCTGGCGCTTTGGCTTCAGCCGCCGCCGGGGCTTTCGCCAGATGTTTCTCGACGTCTTCACGAGTCAGACGGCCACCCACGCCGGTACCTTTGATGGCAGCGGCGTCGAGGTTGTGCTCCGCCAGCAGACGACGGATCGCCGGGCTGAGCGCATCGTTGTTCTGCTCTTCCAGAGAAGCCTGCTGGCGCTGCGCCGGGGTGGACGCTTTCGCATCCGCTTTTTCGCTGGTTTCTTTACCTGCGCTGTTGCCTTCACGCAGGCGGCCAAGGATCTGGCGAGACAGGACGGTAGCGCCCTCGTCTTCCAGCACTGCATCCAGAATGCCGTCCGCTGATGCCGGTACTTCCAGTACCACTTTGTCAGTTTCGATTTCGACCAGAACTTCGTCACGGACGACCGCGTCGCCCGGTTTTTTATGCCAGGTGGCGACGGTTGCGTCAGCTACGGACTCAGGCAGGTCGGGAACCAGAATATCTACGCTACTCATTGTGTATCCTTTAATTAATCGACGTTCAGCGCGTCATTGACCAGATCTTGTTGCTGTTTCTGGTGAACGGACATGTACCCTACCGCCGGAGAGGCGGAGGCCGGGCGGCCTGCATAACGCAGAGAGGCCCCAAATGGAACTACTTCACGAAGGTGGTGCTGGCTGCAGTACCATGCGCCCTGGTTGAGCGGCTCTTCCTGGCACCAGACAAAATCATGTACGTGCGAGTAAGCTTTCAGCGCTTCCTGCACCGCCTGATGCGGGAACGGGTAGAGCTGTTCGATACGCACGATGGCGACATCTTTTTGCTCGTTTTTGCGGCGCTGTTCCAGCAGGTCGTAGTAAACCTTACCAGAGCACAGTACGACGCGCTTCACGGCTTGCGGATCGAGTTCGTCGATTTCGCCGATGGCCGGCATAAAGGTGCCGTTCGCCAGTTCGTCCATGCTGGAGACCGCCAGCGGGTGGCGCAGCAGAGACTTCGGCGACATCACCACCAGCGGACGGCGCATACCGCGCAGCGCCTGACGACGCAGCATATGGTAAACCTGTGCCGGGGTGGACGGTACGCAAACCTGCATGTTCTGCTCAGCGCACAGCTGCAGATAGCGTTCCAGACGCGCGGAGGAGTGCTCCGGGCCCTGCCCTTCGTAGCCGTGCGGCAGCAACATCACCAGACCGCACATCCGGCCCCATTTCTGTTCGCCAGAGGAGATGAACTGATCAATCACCACCTGCGCGCCGTTGGCGAAGTCGCCGAACTGCGCTTCCCAGATGGTCAGCGTACGCGGCTCTGCGGTGGCGTAACCGTATTCGAACGCCAGCACGGCTTCTTCAGACAGCACCGAGTCCCAGACGCGGAACTGGCCCTGGCCGTTGTGCACATGCTGCAGCGGGGTATAGGTAGAACCGTTGCTCTGGTTATGGATAACCGCGTGACGGTGGAAGAAGGTGCCGCGACCGGAGTCTTCACCGGACAGGCGCACCGGAATGCCTTCGTCAACCAGGGTGGCATAAGCCAGGTTTTCAGCGCCGCCCCAATCGAACAGCTTCTCGCCGGCGGCCATCAGTTGGCGATCGCCGTAGATTTTCGCTACACGGGACTGCATTTCGATACCTTCCGGCACCGTACTGATGCGTTTAGCCAGCTCTTGCAGACGTTTCGGATCCACTTTATCCGGATAGCTCTCGTCCCACTCGTGGTTGAGGTAGGGAGACCAGGTAAAGGAGTGCATATTCATCGGACGCCACTCCTCTACCACGCATTCGCCGGCATCCAGCGCATCGCGGTAAAGGTTAACCTGCTCAGTCGCGTCTTCCAGCGTCGCAACTTTCTCCTGCTCCAGCTTGTCAGCATAGATTTTGCGCGGGGTCGGATGCTTTTTGATTTTCTGGTACATCAGCGGCTGGGTTGCGCTCGGCTCGTCGGCTTCGTTATGGCCGTGACGGCGGTAGCACACCAGGTCGATAAAGACATCGCGTTTGAAGGTATTACGGAAATCCAGCGCCAGACGGGTAACGAAAGCAACGGCTTCCGGGTCATCCGCGTTAACGTGGAAAATCGGCGCCTGAACCATCTTACCGATATCGGTACAGTATGGCGTAGAACGCGCATCCAGCGGGTTGGAGGTGGTAAAGCCAACCTGGTTGTTGATAACGATACGCACGGTACCGCCGACTTCGTAACCGCGGGCTTTCGACATGTTCAGGGTTTCCTGAACCACGCCCTGGCCGGTAACGGCGGCGTCGCCGTGGATGGTAATAGGCAGAACTTTGTTGCTGCTTGGCTCGTCCAGACGATCCAGACGGGCGCGTACGGAACCGATAACCACCGGGCTAACGATCTCCAGGTGCGACGGGTTAAACGCCAGCGCCAGGTGGACCAGACCGCCTTCGGTTTCCATATCGGAAGAGAAGCCCATGTGGTACTTCACGTCGCCGGTGCCGAGGTGTTCTTTATGTTTGCCCGCGAACTCGTCGAACAGGTCCTGCGGTTTTTTACCCAGCACGTTGACCAGCACGTTCAGACGGCCACGGTGCGCCATGCCCAGCACCACTTCGCGGGTGCCGCTTTTGCCTGCATGGCGGATCATCTCTTTGAGCATCGGGATCAGGGCATCACCCCCTTCCAGCGAGAAGCGTTTCGCCCCCGGGAATTTGGCGCCGAGGTAGCGTTCCAGCCCTTCTGCAGCGGTCAGTTCACTGAGGAAGCGCTTTTTCTCTGCCGCGGTGAAGCTCGCTTTACCGGCTACCGATTCAATACGCTGCTGGATCCAGCGTTTTTCCTCAGTAGAGGTGATATGCATGTATTCCGCGCCGATGGAGCCGCAGTAGGTTTGCTTGAGGGCGGCAATCAGGTCGCCCAGCTTCATCGTGTCTTTACCGATGGCGAATGAACCTACGTTATAGCTATCCTGGAAATCGGCCTCGGTCAGATCGTGGTAGGCCGGATCAAGATCCGCCACTCTCTCTTGCTTCCACAGTCCCAGCGGATCGAGATTCGCATGCTGGTGGCCACGGAAACGGTATGCGTTGATGAGCTGCAGGACTTTAACCTGCTTCACATTGGTGTCAGGGTCGGAAATCGAAGAAGTGTAACGTGAGGCATCCTTCGCCAGTCGACGGAAATAATCACGTGTTTTGGAATGGAATTGATCCGGTTTAACTCCGGTGCCAGGTAACTGCTGGAACATCGAACGCCAGTTGGCGTCAACAGAGTCAGGATCGGTTAAGAAGTCTTCATAGAGCTGTTCTATCCAGCTCTGGTTCGAACCAGAGAGGAAAGAAGAGTCCAGCCAGGCTTTCATTGCGCCGTTCTGCATCGTGATCCCTTAAGCACTTTTATGCTTATTTCGCCGTAGAAACTACCACGCACACCGAGTGCACGTGCCGGGGTTCACTTGTTGCGGACGAGTTGTGGTTTCTATCCGCTAAGGAACCTTTAAAAACTGCCATTAATCTTCAGCGTTCAGGCTGCGGTTGTGTTGGCTGCCTTCGCTTACCCCGGTCACATAGTTCACTATGCTCCCGGGGATGCGCTCAGTTGCCGCCTTACCTCGCACTGAACGCCTCGATTACTGGTACATCTTGTGGCGGTTTTTAAAGATTTCCTGCTATCCCCTTCATACTTCAAGTTACATGTGCGTTGGCTTTCCTCACTCACCCCAGTCACTTACTTGAGTAAGCTCCTGGGGATTCGCTGCGTCGCCGCCTTCCTGTAACTCGAATTATTTAGGGTATTCATTTCCCGGTGGCACAAACGCTACCGGGGTTACTGCTTTGGTAGCCCGGATAAGCGCAAGCGCCATCCGGGACAGACCGTGTTGCTTACGCGCTGCGCTGCAGCAGCATCGACTTAATATGGCCGATGGCGCGCGTCGGGTTAAGCCCTTTAGGACACACACTGACGCAGTTCATAATGCTGTGACAGCGGAATACGCTGAAAGCATCGCTCAGGCCTTCCAGGCGCTCGCTGGTTTCGGTATCGCGACTGTCGATCAGGAAGCGATACGCGGCCAGCAGGCCAGCCGGGCCGATGAACTTGTCCGGGTTCCACCAGAACGACGGGCACGAGGTTGAACAACATGCGCACAGAATACACTCGTACAGACCATCGAGTTTCTCACGCTGCTCAGGCATCTGCAGATGCTCGCGAGCCGGAGGATTTTGCCCATTATTCAACAAGTAAGGCTTAATCTTCTCATATTGTGCATAGAATTGCCCCATGTCCACCACCAAATCACGGATAACCGGTAATCCTGGCAGCGGACGGATAACAATCTTCTTGCCCGGCTGATTCAGCGCGGAGATTGGCGTGATGCACGCCAGACCGTTTTTCCCGTTCATGTTCAGACCATCGGAACCGCAAACCCCTTCACGGCAGGAGCGGCGGAACGACAGCGACGGATCTTTTTCTTTCAGCTGGATCAGCGCATCCAGCAGCATCATGTCACGACCTTCTTCCGCTTCGAGGGTGTAATCCTGCATATGCGGAGCGTCGTCAACATCCGGGTTATAGCGATAAATTGAAAACTCGAGTTTCATTTTCCTGTCTCCGCATTAGTAAGTACGAATCTTCGGCGGGAATGCCGGACGCAGTTTCGGTTCCATGTTGACGCTACGACGCGTCATGGATTCCGACTCTGGCAGATACAGGGAATGGCACAGCCAGTTTTCATCATCACGATCCGGGAAGTCGAAGCGGCTATGGGCGCCACGGCTTTCAGTACGGAAGTTAGCGGACACGGCGGTCGCAAACGCGGTCTCCATCAGGTTGTCCAACTCCAGGCACTCGACGCGCTGGGTGTTGAACTCGCTGGAAGTATCGTCGAGACGCGCGTTTTTCAGGCGCTCGCGGATCACTTTCAGTTGCTCCAGACCTTTGTGCATCGCATCGCCTTCGCGGAACACCGAGAAGTTGTGCTGCATACATTCCTGCAGTGCTTTGCGGATTTCCACCGGGTCTTCGCCGGAGCGGGTATTGTTCCAGCGATTGAGGCGGTCCAGCGAGCCTTCGACATCCGATTCGCTGGCGTCGCGTAGCGTGCCCTGCTCGGCGATGGACTCCTGCAGATGCAGGCCCGCCGCGCGGCCGAAGACCACCAGGTCGAGCAGCGAGTTGCCGCCCAGACGGTTGGCGCCGTGGACCGATACGCAGGCAATTTCGCCTACCGCGAACAGGCCCGGGATCACCACGTCTTCGCCCTTCTCATTCACGGTCAGCGCCTGACCGGTGACTTTGGTCGGGATACCACCCATCATGTAGTGGCAGGTTGGGATAACCGGGATTGGCTCTTTCACCGGATCGACGTGAGCAAAGGTACGGGACAGCTCAAGGATACCTGGCAGACGAGATTCCAGAACCTCTTTACCCAGGTGATCCAGTTTCAGTTTCGCATGCGGGCCCCACGGACCATCGCAGCCGCGGCCTTCGCGAATTTCGATCATGATGGAACGCGCCACCACGTCACGACCCGCCAGGTCTTTGGCGTTCGGGGCATAACGCTCCATAAAGCGCTCGCCGTGTTTGTTCAGCAGGTAACCGCCTTCGCCGCGGCAACCTTCGGTGACCAGCACCCCTGCCCCGGCGATGCCGGTCGGGTGGAACTGCCACATTTCCATATCCTGCACCGGAACGCCGGCGCGGATGGCCATCCCGACGCCGTCACCGGTGTTGATGTGGGCGTTGGTGGTGGACTGATAAATACGGCCTGCGCCGCCGGTCGCCAGCACGGTGGCGCGGGCTTTAAAGTAGACCACTTCGCCGGTCTCGATGCACAGGGCGGTACAACCGACCACCGCGCCGTCCTGGTTTTTCACCAAATCGAGGGCATACCATTCGGAGAAAATAGTGGTGTGGTTTTTCAGGTTCTGTTGATACAGGGTGTGCAACAGCGCGTGGCCGGTACGGTCAGCCGCCGCCGCGGTGCGTGCCGCTTGCTCGCCGCCGAAGTTTTTCGACTGGCCGCCGAACGGGCGCTGATAAATACGGCCGTCGTCAAGACGGGAGAACGGCAGGCCCATATGTTCCAGCTCAAGAATCGCTTCCGGGCCGGTCTTACACATATATTCGATGGCGTCCTGGTCGCCAATATAGTCCGACCCTTTTACGGTGTCGTACATATGCCATTCCCAGTTATCTTCATGGGAGTTACCGAGCGCGACGGTGATACCACCCTGCGCGGATACGGTATGGGAACGGGTAGGGAACACTTTGGAGAGCAGTGCACAGGTCTGTCCGCTCTGGGAAATTTGCAGCGCCGCGCGCATACCTGCGCCGCCGGCACCGATAACAACAGCATCAAACTCTCTGACTGGCAATTTCATTACACACCCCACACCACAACAAATCCATAAAGAACGTAAGCCACCAGCGCCACAACGATAGCCAGTTGCAGAACCAGGCGCAGAGCCAGTGGTTTAACGTAGTCCGTTAACACCTGCCACATCCCGATCCAGGCATGGATGAGAATGGAGACGAGAGCCAGCAGAGTGAAGACTTTAGTGAAGCCGGAGGCAAAGAATCCGGTCCACACTTCCCATGAGATTTCACCGGTGGTGGCGAAGAAGCCAACCATGTAGATGATGTAGAGGGTCAGAACGATGGCGGTAGCACGGACCAGAATAAAGTCATGTACGCCGTTGCGTCCCAGTGCTGAGGCGTTGCTTACCATACGAGGACTCCTGCGAGAAGTGAAAGCACGACAGTAATAACAAAAGAGATTTTGGCGGAACGTTTCCCTGCTTCGAGGGTTTCGTCCAGGTAGCCAAAGTCCATCATCAGATGGCGGATACCGACAACGACATGATAGGCCAGTGCGGTGAGAATGCCCCACATGATGAACTTCACAAAGAAGCTATCCATGATCGAGGCCGCCGTCAGAAAACCTTCAGGGGAGGAAAGGCTGGTGCCCAGCAACCAAAGCAGAATTCCGACCGCCACGAAGGTGATGACACCGGAAACGCGATGGAGAATGGACGCTATCGCCGTGATTGGGAACCGTATCGTTTGTAGATCCAGATTGACAGGTCTTTGTTTTTTCACATTTCTTACCATGAATAACGCCCACATGCTGTTCTTATTGTTTCCTTCCTCCGGTCTGCTTGCGGGTCAGACAGCGTCCTTTCTATAACCAGAAGTCATGTTAAAACGTCTTTTCAGGCATTAAAACATCACTAAACAACGCTGGGTGGCTCGGGATTGCAGGGTGTTCCGGAGACCTGGCCGCAGTATAGGCCGTTCACAAAATCATTACAATTAACCTACATATAGTTTGTTGGGTTTTCTCCGGAACAGTGATCAAGGTCACGATAACAACATTTTTTTAATTTTTAATCACCTGATTTGACAAATATTAAACATTCTTGTTACAACCATTACCAGTTAAATGCAATAATGCTCAAAAGTTATGGGGTCACTCTTTCACCTGAGAATAAGTTATGTAACAGTGTGTCAGTATTGACCGATGTAATCAGGACAGTTATTAGTGGTATACAGGTTTTAATATTCGGACTGCTAAAACGCTGATTTGCTGTTGTTTCACCGCAGCCCTGAAGGACGTACCATCAAGCGCCGTTGCTCTGTACCCTGCCCTTTTCGCTGACGCAGAGCTGTGTGCAACATAACAAACTGGTAACGTATGCAGGCGCGGGCCGAAAGCAAATCCACCACCCGGCAGTCTTAAGCAATAAAGGCGCTAAGGAGACCATAAATGTCTGATGCTAAAGCAAAAATCACCCTGGGTGGTGACACTGCTATTGAACTGGATGTGCTAAAAGGCACGCTCGGTCAGGATGTTATTGATATTCGTAGTCTTGGTTCAAAAGGCGTATTTACTTTTGACCCAGGTTTCACATCCACCGCTTCTTGTGAATCTAAAATTACGTTTATCGATGGTGACGAGGGGATCCTGCTGCACCGCGGCTTCCCGATCGACCAGTTAGCGACCGAATCTAACTATCTCGAAGTATGTTATATTCTGCTGTACGGTGAAAAACCGACTCAGGCCGAATATGACGAATTCAAAACCACCGTCACCCGCCACACCATGATTCATGAGCAGATCACGCGTCTGTTCCATGCATTCCGTCGCGATTCCCACCCGATGGCCGTGATGTGCGGGATCACCGGCGCCCTGGCGGCGTTCTATCATGACTCCCTCGACGTGAATAACCCACGTCACCGCGAGATTGCTGCCTACCGTCTGCTGTCCAAAATGCCAACCATGGCAGCCATGTGTTACAAGTATTCTATCGGCCAGCCGTTTGTTTATCCGCGCAACGACCTCTCCTACGCCGGCAACTTCCTGCGCATGATGTTCGCGACACCGTGCGAAGAGTATGAAGTCAATCCGGTGCTTGAACGCGCGATGGATCGTATTCTGATCCTGCACGCCGATCACGAGCAGAACGCGTCGACCTCGACGGTACGTACCGCCGGCTCCTCCGGCGCTAACCCGTTCGCCTGTATCGCTGCTGGCATCGCCTCCCTGTGGGGACCGGCGCACGGCGGCGCCAACGAAGCGGCGCTGAAGATGCTGGAAGAGATCAGCTCCGTTGAGCACATTCCGGAATTTGTTCGTCGTGCGAAAGACAAGAATGACTCTTTCCGCCTGATGGGCTTCGGCCATCGTGTTTACAAAAACTACGACCCGCGCGCCACCGTGATGCGTGAAACCTGCCATGAAGTGCTGAAAGAGCTGGGCACCAAAGACGATCTGCTGCAGGTAGCCATGGAGCTGGAGCATATCGCGCTGAACGACCCGTACTTCATCGAGAAGAAACTCTACCCGAACGTCGACTTCTACTCCGGTATCATCCTGAAAGCGATGGGTATTCCGTCCTCCATGTTTACCGTTATCTTCGCCATGGCGCGTACCGTGGGCTGGATTGCGCACTGGAACGAAATGCACAGCGATGGCATGAAGATCGCCCGTCCGCGTCAGCTGTACACTGGCTACACCAAACGCGATTACCAGTCCGACATTAAGCGCTAATCTTGCCGTCCGGATGAAAAAAAACGCGCCACCTGGCGCGTTTTTTTATCTGCCTGACTGCCGGGCTTAATGCTGGCATCCGGGACACCAGTAAAACGGCCGCGAGGAGAGTGTCGTCTTCTCAATCACGCCCCCACAGCGCTCGCACCTTTCCCCGTCGCGATGGAAGACCTTAAAGCGAAACAGCGCGCCGTGATGCTTGTTGTCATCGGCCTGGCCGCGGGTGTGATACGACAACCGCGGAATAGCCAGCAGCGCGTGCGCCAGCGCATCCAGCTGACTATCGCTCAGTTCAGCGGCTTTACGCTTTCCGCTTAATCCCACCTGCCAGAGGATCTCCACCCGCAGATAGTTACCGAGCCCGGCCAGAAAAGCCTGATCCAGCAGCAGGCCGGAAAACTGACGATGGCGGAATTTGGCCGACAGCAGCCGCGCTTTCACCTCCTCCACGGTTAACGTCATATCCAGCACATCTGGCCCCACGCGCAGTAAAAACGGGTGATGGGCAACCTGCTCCGCCGTGAGCATCTCGATGTCCGAGGCGCTATAGAGCAAAATCGCCTTGCGGGCGGTCTGCAGCCTGACGCGCAGCACCCGGTTAGAGGCGGGCTGTTCCCCGGCGTCAACCACGCGCCAGACACCGTACAGCTGATTATGGCTGTACAGGGTCAGCCCGCCGGAGAAGTGTGTTAACAGGGCCTTACCGCGGGTGGCGATATGGGTCACCCGCTGGCCAATCAACAGGCTTTGATAGGGTTGCAACTGCGGAAAGGCGAACCAGGCATCGGTTAAGGGTTGGCCTTTGATTGCCGCCTCCAGTTTATCCGCCGCGCGGCGGATCTCCGGACCTTCCGGCATACTGTCATCCTTCTGTTAATGGGTGGCGCCGCCGCCCAGTTTACTATCCACCGACTGGCGCAGCGCCACGGCAATGGCCGTTTCCAGCGCTTCCCGCACGGTGGCGGTCGCCATACTCGGCTCGCCGGGATGGGCCGCCGCCTGCGCCGGTAGCCATGGAATATGGATAAAGCCGCCCCTGACGCCAGCCTGCTCCTGCAGCTTATGTAGCAAACCATACATCACGTGATTGCAGACGAAGGTGCCGGCGGTTTGGGAGACCGAAGCCGGGATCCCGCGATCGCGCAACGCGCTGACGATCGCTTTGATCGGTAAGGTACTGAACCACGCCGCCGGCCCCCCGTCGACGATCGGCGTGTCGACAGGCTGCTGGCCTTTGTTATCGGGAATGCGCGCATCATCGACGTTGATAGCCACACGTTCAACGCTGATATCGACGCGACCACCAGCCTGCCCAACGGCAATGACCAGCCTCGGCTGCAGGTCTTCGATCGCCGCGTAAAGCACCGACAGCGCCTCGCCAAACACACAGGGGAGCTGGCGGGCGATCACCGGCTGCCCGGCAATCATCGTCCCGTCCAGCTGCTTCACCACTTCCCATGAAGGGTTAACCGTTTCGCCATCAAAGGGTTCAAAACCGGTGAGCAATACTCCCGCCATCATCCTCTCCTTCGCGGTCATTCAGGTTGTCACGCTTCAGCGTCCAGTTGCGCGCTGACCAGAATATGGCGCCCGGCAAAGGCCGCCCGCAGACGGCGGGCAAAATCCAGCGCGTGCGGGCCATCGCCGTGCAGACACACCGTCTGCGCCACCACGTTCGCCCACTCGCCGCTGATGCTGCGCACCCGGTGGTGCTGCACCATCTCGAGGGTTTGCGCCAGAGCCTGCTCTTCGCTGTCGATCAGCGCGCCGGGCTGGCTGCGCGGCACCAGGCTACCGTCGGCCAGGTAGCCGCGGTCGGCAAACACCTCCTGGCGCGTCGTCAGACCATAGTGCTGCCCGGCGCGGATCAGTTCGCTGCCCGCCAGCCCCACCAGCACCAGCTTCGGGTTAACATCACGGATCGCGCGGGCGATCGCGTCCGCCAGCGGCGGCGACTTGGCCGCCTGGTTATAAAGCATGCCGTGCGGCTTCACATGCTGTAGCTCGCCGCCCTGCGCCTGAACGATCGCCGCCAGGGCGCCAATCTGATACAGCATCTGGGCATAGACCGTTTCCGGCGGCAGATCCATCGCCGTACGGCCAAAATTTTCCCGGTCGGGGTATCCCGGATGGGCGCCCACCGCCACGCCGTACTTCAGCGCCTCGCGTACGCTCTGCACCATCAGTCCGGCGTCGCCGGCATGAAAGCCGCAGGCGATATTCGCCGACGAGACCAACTGGAGCAGCGCGCTATCGTTCGCGCCCCCTTCCCCGAGATCGGCATTGAGATCAATCATCATCGTGGAGTCTCCAGGCCAGTTGTTCAAGATAACGCTGACGATCGGCCCGTGCTTTTAAGGCCTCCTCCAGCGAGCAGGCGACAAAGTGGATCGGCTGCCCCAGCGGGATCTGCGCCAGCTGGTACATATCAGCCTCAATAATGCAGGCGATGCGCGGATAGCCGCCGGTGGTTTGCGCATCGTTCATCAGGACGATGGGCTGGCCGTTATGCGGCACCTGCACTACGCCCGGCAGCAGACCGTGCGACAGCATCTCGCGATCGGTGATCCGTTTCAACGGCTGCCCCTGCAGGCGGTAGCCCATGCGATTGCTCTGCGGACTGAGCTGCCAGGGGGAGCGCCAGAACGACGCCTGCGAGGCCGCATCAAACTCATGATACTCCGGGCCCGGCAGCGCGCGAATGCGGTTGCCCAGCGGCAGCTGCTTGACACCGCGCGAGGTGGTAAAGCGCCGAGCGGCTTTCCCGAGCTTCAGCTGATCGCCATCCTGCAGGCGGCGTCCTTCCAGACCGCCAATCCCCGCCTTAAGATCCGTGCTGCGCGAGCCAAGCACCACCGGGACCGCGACCCCGCCCGCCACCGCCAGATAGCTGCGGATGCCATGCTGCGGCGTTTTCAGCACCAACCGTTGCCCGGCCCGGTAGGCGGTGCGCCAGCCCACCCAGACCGCTTTGCCGTCCAGCGTCGCTTCGCAGGCGGCGCCGGTCAGCGCGAACCAGCCGCTGCGGGCAAATTCGATCTCCACCTGACCGAGGGTAATCTCCAGCCCGGCGGCGTTCGCCTCGTTGCCAACCAGCAGATTGGCAATCACCAGCGAGGGATAATCCAGAGCGCCGCAGCGGCTGATGCCAGACTGGCGCAGGCCTTCTCGTCCACCGTCCTGTACCGAGGTGTACAGACCGGCGCGGATCAGGGTTAACATACCCCCTCCTTTTGCGGCACAAAGCGAATTTTATCGCCCACGCGCAACAGCGCAGGCTCCTTACGCGCCGGGTCAAACAGCGTCAACGCGGTCCGCCCCAGCAGCTGCCAGCCGCCGGGCGTCGCCAGCGGATAGATGCCGGTTTGCGCGCCGCCAATGCCCACCGATCCGGCCGGGACCCGCACGCGCGGTTCGGCGCGACGCGGGGTCGCCAGCGCTGGCGGCAGCCCGCCCAGGTAGGGGAATCCCGGCTGAAAACCAATAAACCAGACCAGGTATTCCACCGAGGCATGCAGCTCCACAACCTGTTTTTCACTCAGGCCGCTGTGTTGCGCCACCACCCCGAGATCCGGCCCGGCCTCGCCGCCGTACACGACCGGGATGGTTAATGACCTCGACTCCGGCTCCAGCGCAAGACTCTCCTCCCACCAGCGCTGCAGACGGTCCATCGCCTCCCACGCCATCTCCTGCGGGCGGCGGAGCACCACGGTGATATTGTTCATGCCGGGAATGGCGTCAACCACCTCTTCATGGTGAGACAGACGCTGGGCCAATCCCCAGATCCGTTGCTGGCTCTCGAGCGTGACCGGCGGCTCCAGCTCCAGCACGACGGCCGTTTCTCCTAACAGATAACAACGCGCTCGCTGCACTTTTCTCTCTCCCGTCAGGCAGGGTTAGGAATATCAATAAAGGTGACATCCAGGTCGGTCGTTTCCGTCAGCCATTCACTGAGGGCGCGAATGCCGCCCCGCTCGGTGGCGTGGTGGCCGGCGGCATAAAAATGCAGCCCCTGTTCGCGGGCAGAGTGAATAGTTTGTTCCGACACCTCGCCGGTAATAAACGCATCCACCCCAAAGCGCGCCGCGGCGTCGATAAAGCTCTGGCCGCCGCCGGTACACCAGGCGACGCGGCTGACGGTGTCCGGCCCGGTATCGCCGCACCATAACGGCTTGCGCCCCAGCCGCGCTTCGATCCACGAGGCCAGTTCGAGGCCGGAAACCGGCATCGACAGTTCGCCCCAAGGCACCAGCGGTTCGATTTCACCCAGCACGTTAATCCCCAGCAGATGCGCCAGTTGCGCGTTGTTGCCCAGCTCCGGGTGGGCATCCAGCGGCAGGTGCCAGCCGTAGAGATTGATATCGTTGGCCAGCAGAGTCTTCAGGCGGCGGCGCTTCATGCCGCGGATCACTGGCGACTCGTTTTTCCAGAAATAGCCATGATGGACGATCACCGCATCCGCCTGCAGCCGAACGGCTTCATCCAGCAGCGCCTGGCTGGCCGTCACCCCGGTGACGATCGTTTGCACCGTATCACGTCCTTCCACCTGCAGACCGTTAGGGGCGAAATCACTGATGGCCGCACTATTGAGCTTGTCGTTTATCAGTTGTTCCAGTTCGCTATTTTTCATCGCCACTCCAGCAGATAATCAGGGTATACAAAGGCATAACATAACCAGATCCATTCGGGCCGTCGATAGTCCACAACCGGCACCGACCATGACTTTTTTGTTAATCCCGCATTTTGTCTACCCACCCCATCGCGCATTCGTGTATATTTATGCATTAATAAAGCATATTAAATAAACAGAAAGCCCCTCAAGCCATGAATATGACTAATAAAGCGCTATTCATGCAGAACGATCGACTTTCGCTTTACGCCAGGAAACCACACTTCTCATGAAGACAACATCATCGCAACCGCGGGCGATTTACTACGTCGTGGCGCTGCAAATCTGGGAATATTTTAGCTTCTACGGCATGCGCGCCCTGCTGATCCTCTATCTCACCAATCAGCTCAAATATGACGATAACCACGCCTATGCCCTGTTCAGCGCCTACTGTTCGCTGGTCTATGTCACGCCGATCCTCGGCGGCTATCTGGCCGATAAGCTGTTAGGCAACCGGATGGCGGTCATGCTCGGCGCGCTGCTGATGGCCATTGGCCATCTGGTGCTCGGAGCCAGCGAAACCGCCCCAGTCTTCCTCTACCTGTCGCTGGCGATCATCGTCTGCGGCTACGGGTTGTTTAAATCCAACGTCAGCTGTCTGCTGGGCGAACTCTACGAACCTGCCGATCCGCGTCGCGACGGCGGCTTCTCGCTGATGTATGCCGCGGGCAATATCGGCTCGATTATCGCGCCGATCGCCTGCGGCTACGTACAGGAGGAGTATAGCTGGGCGATGGGCTTTGCCCTGGCGGCCATCGGCATGGTGGCGGGACTGGTGATTTTTCTCTGCGGCAACCGTCACTTCCAGCATACTGCCGACGTCAACCGCCAGGCGCTGTGCGCGCGCCGCTTCCTGCTGCCGAACTGGGGCTGGCTGCTGGTGCTGCTGGTTACCGCCCCGCTGCTGATCGCCGTGCTGTTCTGGCAGGAGTGGTCGGTGTATGCCCTGATCGTGGCCACCGTTATCGGCCTGGCGGTGCTGGCGCGGATCTACCTGCGCGCTGAAACCGATAAACAGCGTAAGGATCTGCGCCTGATCGTCGTCCTCACCGCGTTTAGCCTGCTGTTCTGGGCCTTCGCCCAGCAGGGCGGGAGCTCCATCAGCCTGTATATTGACCGCTTCGTTAATCGCCATATCATGAGCTACGAAGTCCCTACCGCCATGTTCCAGTCGGTCAACGCCTTCGCGGTGATGCTCTGCGGGATGGTGCTGGCGTGGCTGGTGAAAGAGAGCGTCGGTGGCAATCGCACCGTGCGCATCTGGGGGAAATTTGCCCTCGGTCTGGGCCTGATGAGCGCCGGGTTCTGCATCCTGACCCTCAGCGCCCGCTGGTCCGCGGCCTATGGCCAGTCGTCCATGCCGCTGATGGTGCTGGGGCTGGCGGTGATGGGTTTTGCCGAACTGTTTATCGACCCGGTCGCCATGTCGCAAATCACCCGCATTGAGATCCCGGGGGTCACCGGGGTGCTGACCGGTATCTATATGCTGCTCTCCGGGGCCATCGCCAACTATCTGGCCGGCGTCATCGCCGACCAGACCTCGCAGGCGTCCTTCGACGCCGCCGGGGCAGTGAACTACTCCATTGACGCCTACATCAAGGTCTTCAGCCAGATCACCTGGGGCGCGCTGGCCTGTGTCGGCGTGGTGCTGGTCATCTGGCTGTATCACTCGCTGAAGGTCAGGACCCGCCGTCTGGCGGTGGAGTAATTCCTTTTCTGGCGGCCTCCCAGGCCGCCAGCGTCTCCTGCCGCGCCTGTTTGTGATCGACTATCGGGCGCGGATAATCCAGTTTGATCCCCTGTTTATCCGCCCACGCCCACGGCTGATGCAGCGCCTTCTCCGGCACCTTTGCCAGCTCAGGCAGCCAGCGACGCATAAACACCCCCTGCTTATCAAACTTCTCGCCCTGGGTGGTGGGGTTAAATATGCGGAAATAGGGCGCGGCGTCGGTGCCTGTCGAGGCCGCCCACTGCCAGCCGCCGTTGTTCGCCGCCAGGTCGCCATCAATCAGTTGACTCATGAAGTAGCGCTCCCCTGCCCGCCAGTCGAGGCGCAAATCTTTCGTCAGGAAGCTGGCGACAATCATGCGCAACCGGTTATGCATCCAGCCGGTGGCGTTAAGCTGGCGCATCGCGGCATCGACTATCGGAAAGCCGGTCTCCCCGCGCTGCCAGGCCTGCAGGGCGGCGTCATCTTCACGCCAGGCGACCTTATCAGTCCATGCGATAAACGGGCGTCCTTTACAGAGTTTCGGATAGTAGACCATCAGATGGCGGTAAAACTCGCGCCAGATCAGCTCATTAAGCCAGGTGGCACCTGCCCCACCGTCCAGCGCGGCGGGGTGTTCCGTCAGCAGACGATGCAGGCACTGGCGCGGTGACAACACCCCGGTGGCCAGGCAGGGCGACAGGCGACTGGTCCCTTCCACGGCGGGGAAGTCACGCTGCCCCTCATACTCCGCCGCCGGTTGCTGACAAAACGCGCGCAGCCGCGCCAGCGCCGTTTTTTCATCCGCGGCAAACAGCAGCCCATCGAACGGCGTTTGCGGGTAGTTGAGCTCAGGCAGCGGCGGCGCCTGGCGGGCAGGCGCCTGGCGCGGCTTCGGCGCCGCCACGCACGCCGGGAGCCCGTCCCGCAGACGGCGAATAAACGCATTCTTAAACGGCGTGAAAACTTTATACATTTCGCCGCTGCCGGTCATGACGCTGCCGGGCGGTAACAGGACGCTGTCGTCAAAGCCCTGGCAAATGACATCGCGCAAGGTGTTCTCAACGGCGGCATCGCGCTGACGTTCATTGAATTCGTACTGATAGTTGTAGAACAGGTGACTGACCTGGTGCTGCTGGCAGAAATGGGCCAGCCGTTCGACGCTGGCGGTAAAATCACCCGCCTCTTCGACCCACAGCGGTATGCCCCGTTCCGCCAGGGCGGTGTGCAGACTGTGCAAATGGCTGACGATAAACGCGGCCTGCCGCGGCGCCAGGTGATGCTCACGCCACTGCCCCGGGGTGGCGATATACAGCGCCAGCACCTGCGCCTGCGGATCCCGGCAGGCGGCGGCCAGCGCCAGGTTATCGTGAATGCGTAAATCCGTGCGTAACCAGACCAGATGGGTGGCCATATAACTCCTCGATATCCGTCAGCAAAACTCATCTCATGATATAAGCCGGAAAAAATAGCGCGCTCCGGCAAAATAAGCACCTGCCAATTCCACTGCGGTGCATGAAAACGAGTGTAGACAAGCGACGAAAAAAAACCGCCGGGGGCAACCGGCGGTTTTCTTGTCTTCGTCGCAGCAGGACGGATTAATAGAAATCGTGAGCGGCTTTTTCCGCCTGCGCCATCCACACCGGCTGCTCGCTGGTTTTCGACCACACCCGGTGCAGCCAGCTGTAATAGCGGGCGCGATCTTTCCAGAACAGCATCACCGGCAGCGCCGCGACGCCAGCCACGACGGCGAAAGCACGACGCAGTAAAATAATATGAGCAGGATAAGCTTTGTACAACGCCATCATTTCTCTCCCCTTTGTCAGGCCGGCAAGCAGCGCCGGTAAAATTAATCATGTTTGTCTGAGCAAAATAATACCGCTCTGGTTGTAATTTTACTACTCATCCGACCACTAAAAAGCACGTATTTATACTTAATTTACATTCACCACGTAAATTAGTTACAAAAAAGTTAAATTAATACTAACCATCAGTTAAATTGTGCCTTTGTCATTTTTATACTTTTTTTACACCGCGCCCGCCGATTTTTGCGAAATCTTTGCGCCGTAATTTCTATTCTCCCGGTAAATCAAAAAAGACACCCGGAGGTGGATTGTGACTGCAGGCGTACTCACTGGCGTTGGGCTGGTGTTCCTGTTACTGGCTTATCTGGTTTATGCCTTGATACACGCGGAGGCATTCTGATGGCTGCCCAGGGATTTTTATTATTAGCCAGCTACCTGCTGGTGCTGCTGGTGCTGGCGCGCCCGCTGGGGACGTGTCTGGCGAGGATGGTGAACGATATCCCGCTTCCCGGCCTGGCCGGCGTCGAGCGCGTCCTGTGGCGCGTGGCCGGGATCCGCGCCGAGGAGATGGGCTGGCTGCAGTATTTGCTGGCGATCCTGCTGTTTAACGCCCTCGGCGGCCTGGCCCTGTTTGCCCTGCTGATGCTCCAGGGCGTGTTGCCGTTTAACCCGCAGCATCTACCGGGATTGTCATGGGATCTGGCGCTCAATACCGCGGTCAGCTTTGTCAGCAATACCAACTGGCAGGCTTACGCCGGCGAAAGCACCATGAGCTATCTCAGCCAGATGGTCGGCCTGACGGTGCAGAATTTTCTCTCTGCCGCCACCGGGATCGCCGTGGTATTCGCCCTGACCCGCGCCTTCGCCCGGCAGAAAATGTCCACCCTTGGCAATGCCTGGGTCGACCTGACGCGCATTACCCTGTGGCTGCTGCTGCCGCTCTCCCTGCTGGTGGCCCTGTTCTTTATTCAGCAGGGTGTGCCGCAGAATCTGCTGGCCTACCAGCCCTTTACCACCCTCGAAGGGGCGCACCAGCTGTTGCCGATGGGGCCTGTCGCCTCGCAGGAAGCGATTAAGCTGCTGGGCACCAACGGCGGCGGTTTCTTTAACGCCAACTCCGCTCACCCGTTTGAAAACCCGACCGCGCTGACCAATCTCGTGCAGATGCTGGCAATCTTCCTGATCCCGGCGGCACTGTGCTTCGCCTTCGGCGAGGTGGTGAGCGATCGACGTCAGGGACGCGCCATCCTGTGGGCAATGACGTTGATCTTTATCCTCTGCGTCGCCGTGGTGATGTGGGCGGAAACTCGCGGCAACCCCCACCTGCTGACGCTGGGCGCTGACAGTAGCCTGAATATGGAAGGTAAAGAGAGTCGCTTCGGTATTCTCGCCAGCAGTCTGTTCGCGGTGATCACCACTGCCGCCTCCTGCGGCGCGGTCAATGCCATGCATGACTCCTTCACCGCGCTGGGCGGCATGGTGCCGATGTGGCTGATGCAGATTGGCGAAGTGGTGTTCGGCGGCGTCGGTTCGGGCCTGTACGGCATGCTGCTGTTCGTTATGCTGGCGGTATTTATCGCCGGGCTGATGGTCGGCCGCACTCCGGAGTATCTCGGGAAGAAAATCGATGTCCGGGAAATGAAAATGATCGCCCTCGCCATTCTGGTCACCCCGACGCTGGTGCTGCTTGGCACGGCGCTGGCGATGATGACCGACGCCGGCCGCGCCGGGATGTTCAACCCTGGACCGCACGGCTTTAGCGAAGTGCTGTACGCCGTCACCTCGGCGGCTAATAACAACGGCAGCGCCTTCGCTGGCCTGGGTGCGGCGACGCCGTTCTGGAACCTGCTGCTGGCGTTCTGCATGCTGGTCGGCCGCTTCGCCGTCATCATTCCGGTGATGGCCATCGCCGGCTCGCTGGTGGCGAAGAAAATTCAACCGGCCAGCCCCGGTACCCTCGCCACCCACGACGCCCTGTTTATCGGTTTACTGATCGGCACCGTGCTGCTGGTGGGCGCCCTGACCTTTATTCCTGCGCTGGCGCTTGGCCCGCTGGCTGAACACTTTTCCTTACTTTGAGCGATGCGGAGCACCCTGTTATGAGTCGCAAACAATTAGCCCTGCTGGAGCCGACGCTGGTGCGCCAGGCGCTGCTGGATGCCGTGAAAAAACTCAGCCCGATGGTGCAATGGCGCAATCCGGTGATGTTTATCGTCTGGGTGGGCAGCCTGTTAACTACCCTGCTGGCGATCGCCATGGCTGGCGGCGCCCTGACCGGTAGCGCCACCTTTACCGCCGCCGTCAGCATCTGGCTGTGGTTTACCGTGCTGTTCGCTAACTTTGCCGAAGCGATGGCGGAAGGCCGCAGCAAAGCCCAGGCCAACAGCCTGAAAGGGGTGAAAAAAACGGCCTTCGCCCGCAAACTGCGCGCCCCGCAGCATGACGCGACGGTCGACCACGTGCCAGCGGAAGACCTGCGCAAAGGCGACGTGGTGCTGGTGGAAGCCGGGGATATTATCCCCTGCGATGGCGAAGTCATCGAAGGCGGCGCCTCGGTGGACGAAAGCGCCATTACCGGCGAGTCTGCCCCGGTGATCCGTGAATCCGGTGGCGATTTTGCCTCGGTGACCGGCGGGACACGCATTCTCTCCGACTGGCTGGTGATCCGCTGCAGCGTGAACCCGGGAGAAACCTTCCTCGACCGGATGATCGCCATGGTGGAAGGCGCCCAGCGCCGTAAAACGCCGAACGAGATCGCCCTGACGATCCTGCTGATCGCCCTGACGCTGGTGTTCCTGCTGGCCACCGCCACCATCTGGCCCTTCTCGGCGTGGAGCGGCAATGCGGTCAGCGTTACCGTGCTGGTCGCCCTGCTGGTGTGCCTGATCCCGACCACCATCGGCGGGCTGCTGTCGGCCATCGGCGTCGCCGGGATGAGTCGTATGCTCGGCGCCAACGTCATCGCCACCAGTGGCCGCGCGGTGGAGGCCGCTGGCGACGTCGATGTCCTGCTGCTGGATAAAACCGGGACCATTACCCTCGGCAACCGTCAGGCTTCCGCCTTCCTGCCGGCGCGCGGCGTGGAAGAGCGAACCCTCGCCGACGCCGCCCAGCTCTCCTCGCTGGCGGATGAAACCCCTGAGGGGCGCAGCATCGTGGTGCTGGCGAAACAGCGCTTTAACCTGCGCGAACGCGATCTGCAGTCGCTGCACGCCACCTTTGTCCCTTTTACCGCGCAAACGCGGATGAGCGGCATCAATATCGATCAACGCATGATCCGCAAAGGGTCGGTGGACGCCATTCGCCGCCACGTGGAGGCCAATGGAGGCCACTTCCCTGCCGATGTCGATAAGCAGGTCGAAGAGGTCGCCCGCCAGGGGGCCACACCGCTGGTGGTCGCCGAAGGGGAAAAGGTGCTGGGAATTATTTCGCTCAAAGATATCGTTAAAGGCGGTATCAAAGAACGTTTCGCCCAGCTGCGCAAAATGGGCATTAAAACGGTGATGATCACCGGCGATAACCGCCTGACCGCCGCGGCGATCGCCGCCGAGGCCGGGGTCGATGATTTCCTCGCCGAAGCGACGCCGGAAGCCAAGCTGGCCTTGATCCGCCAGTATCAGTCGGAAGGTCGGCTGGTGGCGATGACCGGCGACGGCACCAACGACGCGCCCGCGCTGGCTCAGGCCGACGTGGCGGTGGCCATGAACTCCGGCACCCAGGCGGCGAAGGAAGCGGGCAACATGGTCGACCTGGATTCCAACCCCACCAAGCTGATTGAGGTGGTCCATATCGGCAAACAGATGTTAATGACGCGCGGCTCGCTGACCACCTTCAGTATTGCCAACGACGTGGCGAAATATTTCGCCATTATTCCGGCAGCGTTTGCCGCGGTCTATCCCCAGCTGGCCATGCTGAACGTGATGGGCCTGCATTCACCGTCGTCAGCGATCCTCAGCGCCGTTATCTTTAACGCGCTGATCATCGTCTTCCTGATCCCGCTGGCCCTGAAAGGCGTGAGCTATCGCCCACTCTCCGCCTCGGCGATGCTGCGCCGCAACCTGTGGATCTACGGCCTCGGCGGTCTGCTGGTGCCCTTTATCGGTATTAAAGCCATCGACCTGCTGCTGACCCTGAGCGGTCTGGTGTGAGGAAAAAACTATGTCATTGATTCGTCCAGCACTTGTGCTATTTATTCTGTTAACGCTGCTCACCGGCGGCGTCTATCCTCTGCTGACCACCAGCCTGGGACAATGGTGGTTTAACTCACAGGCCAACGGCTCGCTGATCCGCCTGAACGGTGAGGTGCGCGGCTCCGGACTGATTGGCCAGAACTATACTGCCGCAGGCTATTTCCAGGGCCGCCCGTCGGCCACCGCTGAGACGGCGGATAATCCCATGGCGTCAGGCGGCAGCAACCTTGCCGCCAGCAACCCGGCGCTGGATAAAGCGGTGAGCGAGCGCGTACAGGCCCTGCGCGCCGCGAACCCGGACGCCGAGCCGCGGGTACCGGTCGAGCTGGTCACCACCTCGGCGAGCGGTCTCGATAACAACCTGACCCCGGCCGCCGCGCTGTGGCAGGTCCCCCGGGTGGCTAAAGCGCGCCAGCTGAGCGTTGAGCAGGTAAGCCAGCTGGTGAACCAGGCCACACAAACCCCGCTGCTGAGCTTCCTTGGTCAGCCGGTGGTCAATATACTGCAACTCAATATGGCGCTGGATGCCCTGAAGGATAAGTAAATGAGTGACGAGCCGCTGCGCCCGGACCCTGACCGCCTGCTGCAGCACACCGCCGCCCCGCATCGCGGCAAACTGAAAGTGTTCTTCGGCGCCTGCGCCGGGGTGGGGAAAACCTGGGCGATGCTGGCGGAAGCGCAGCGGCTGCGCGCCCAGGGGCTGGATATTCTGATTGGCGTGGCGGAGACCCACGGCCGAAAAGAGACCGCTGCGATGCTGGAGGGCCTGAGCACCCTGCCGCCGCGGCGGCTCGCTCATCGCGGGCGGTACGTGTATGAGTTCGATCTCGACGCCGCCCTCGCCCGCCGTCCGGCGCTGATTCTGGTGGATGAGCTGGCGCACAGCAATGCGCCCGGCTCCCGCCATCCGAAGCGCTGGCAGGATGTGGATGAACTGCTGGAGGCCGGAATTGATGTCTTTACCACCGTCAACGTCCAGCATCTGGAAAGCCTGAACGACGTCGTCAGCGGGATCACCGGCGTGCAGGTGCGGGAGACCGTTCCCGACCCCTTCTTTGACGCCGCGGACGACGTGGTGCTGGTGGACCTCCCCCCTGACGATCTGCGCCAGCGGCTCAATGAGGGCAAAGTCTATATCGGCGGCCAGGCCGAGCGCGCCATCGAAAACTTTTTCCGCAAGGGAAACCTGATTGCGCTGCGCGAGCTGGCTCTGCGCCGCACCGCCGACCGCGTCGATGAACAGATGCGTGCCTGGCGCGACCGCCAGGGCCAGGAGAAAGTCTGGCACACCCGCGATGCGATCCTGCTCTGTATCGGGCACAACACCGGCAGCGAAAAGCTGGTGCGCGCCGCCGCCCGGCTCGCCGCCCGCCTGGGCAGCGTCTGGCATGCAGTGTATGTCGAGACCCCTTCCCTGCACCGGCTGCCGGAAGCCCGGCGGCGGGCTATTCTCGCCGCGCTGCGTCTGGCCCAGGAGCTGGGCGCCGAAACCGCGACCCTCTCCGACCCGTCGGAAGAGAAAGCGGTCCTCCATTACGCCCGCGAACATAACCTCGGCAAAATCGTCATCGGCCGCCAGCGCAAACGCCGCTGGTGGGATCGCAGCGGCTTCGCCGACCGTCTGGCTCGCCATGCGCCGGACCTCGATCTGGTGGTGATCGCCCTCGATGAAAAACCGTCCCCTCTCCCTGCGCGGGCCAACGACAGCCGTACGGCGCTGGAAAAGTGGCGTCTGCAGCTGCAGGGCTGCGCGGTGGCGGTAGCGCTGTGCGCCATCATCACCCTGGTGGCCATGCAGTGGTTGATGGCTTTCGAAGCCGCCAACCTGGTGATGCTTTATCTGCTGGGGGTGGTGATCATCGCCCTGGTCTATGGCCGCTGGCCGTCGGTGCTGGCGACGGTGATCAACGTTATCAGCTTCGATCTCTTTTTTGTCGCCCCGCGCGGGACGCTGGCGGTGTCGGATGTCCAGTATCTGCTCACCTTCGGCGTGATGCTCACCGTGGGTCTGCTTATCGGTAACCTCACCGCCGGCGTGCGCTACCAGGCGCGGGTGGCGCGCTACCGTGAACGCCGTACCCGCCACCTGTATGAGATGTCTAAAGCGCTGGCGGTGGGTCGTAGCCAGCAGGATATCGCCATCACCAGCGAGCGCTTCATCGCCTCCACCTTTCAGGCCCGCAGCCAGTTGCTGCTGCCGGACGCCCAGGGAAAACTGCTGCCCTTAACCCACCAGTCAGGGCTGACCCCATGGGATGACGCCATCGCCCGCTGGAGCTTTGATAAGGGGCAGCCTGCCGGCGCCGGCACCGATACCCTGCCCGGCGTGCCGTACCAAATTTTACCGCTGAAGAGCGCCGCCCGCACCTGGGGGCTATTGGTGGTGGAGCCGGAGAATCTGCGCCAGCTGATGATCCCGGAGCAGCAGCGGCTGCTGGAGACCTTTACCCTGCTGGTGGCCAGCGCCCTGGAGCGTCTCGCCCTGACCGCCAGCGAAGAGCAGGCCCGGCTGACCAGCGAGCGGGAAAGCCTGCGTAACTCGCTGCTCGCCGCCCTGTCGCACGATCTGCGTACTCCGCTGACCGTGCTGTTTGGCCAGGCGGAAATTCTGACCCTCGATCTGGCCAGCGAAGGTTCAAAGCATGCTCCGCAGGCCAATGAAATTCGCCAGCATGTGCTCAACACCACCCGTCTGGTGAACAATCTGCTGGATATGGCGCGGATCCAGTCCGGCGGCTTTAATCTGCATAAGGAGTGGCTGACGCTGGAGGAAGTGGTCGGCAGCGCGCTGCGCATGCTCGAACCGAGCCTCGGCGGCCAGCACATTCAGTTGGATCTCCCCGATCCCCTCCAGCTGGTGCATGTCGACGGGCCGCTGTTCGAGCGGGTGCTGATCAACCTGCTGGAAAATGCCCATAAGTATGCCGGCGCCCGGGCGAACATCGGCATCCGCGCCGAGGCGGACGCCCGGCAGCTGTCGCTGGAGGTATGGGATAACGGTCCGGGGATCCCGGCGGGCCAGGAACAGGCTATCTTTGATAAATTCGCCCGCGGCAACAAAGAGTCGGCGATCCCTGGCGTCGGGCTGGGCCTTGCCATCTGTCAGGCCATCGTCGACGTTCACGGCGGGACCATCTCCGCCAGCAACCGGCCCGAGGGCGGTGCCTCATTCCGTGTTACACTGCCGGGAGAAACGCCCCCTGAACTGGAAGAGCTACCTGAGGAATTGTGATTAACGTTCTGATTATCGAAGACGAACACGCTATCCGACGCTTTCTGCGCACCGCGCTGGAAGCCGACGGCATGCGCGTATTTGAAGCGGAAACCCTGCAGCGTGGGCTGATTGAAGCCGCCACCCGCAAGCCCGACCTCGCGATCCTCGATCTGGGCCTGCCGGATGGTGACGGCATTGATTTTATTCGCGACCTGCGTCAGTGGAGCCAGATGCCGATTATCGTCCTGTCAGCGCGCAGCGAAGAGCATGACAAAATTGCCGCCCTGGATGCCGGCGCCGATGACTACTTAAGTAAACCCTTTGGCATCGGCGAGCTACAGGCCCGCCTGCGCGTCGCGCTGCGTCGCCACGGCGCGGCGCAGGCCGATGAGCCAGTGGTGCGCTTCGCTGACCTGGAGGTCAATATCCCCGCCCGCCGCATCCTGCGCGGCAGCGAAGAGATCCACCTGACGCCTATCGAGTTTCGCCTGCTGGCGGCGCTGTTGAATAATCCCGGCAAAGTGCTTACCCAGCGCCAGTTGCTGAATCAGGTGTGGGGGCCTAACGCCGTAGAGCACAGCCACTATCTGCGGATCTATATGGGTCATCTGCGACAAAAGCTGGAGGCCGATCCGGCACGGCCGCAGCATTTGCTGACTGAAACCGGCATTGGCTATCGCTTTATGCCCTGAGCCCCGCCTCTGCAGTACCAGAGGCTGGCGATTTTCAGCCCTTCAGAGAGCAGCAGAAAACCGGCCAGGATCGCTACATGCCTGATGCCGGCAGCCTGAATCAGCCACAGACCCAGCGACAGCGAAGGCTGCATAAACACCAGCCTGAGCGGCGTCTGCCCCCAGGCCAGCCACAGCGCATAGCGGCTCTGACGGAAAAAGAGGATCATCGATAGCGGGATGCTGATAATCAGCAGAACATTCAGCGGATACAGCCAGACCGCCCCAGCGCCGTAAGTATGCAGCAGCTGGAGATAAGCCAGCAGGTCGTCGTAAAAAGGGAGGCGGCGGTGGGCAATATTCCACCATAAGAATTGCAGGACGAAAAAGAGATCCATCCACGCCCAGAATAAAAACAGGGACTTCCGTTGTATTTTCATCGCTATCCTTGCGAAAAAAATCAGGCCCACAAGGGGCCTGATGTTTGGCTGCGGTTACGCGTTCTTCAGCACTTCGCTGACAATCTCTACCGCTTCTTTTTCAATCAGCTTGCGATGCTCTTCGCCGAGGAAGCTTTCGCAGTAGATCTTGTAGGCGTCTTCGGTGCCTGACGGACGCGCCGCGAACCAGCCGTTGTCGGTCATCACCTTCAGGCCGCCAATCGCCGCCCCGTTGCCCGGCGCCGCGGTCAGACGGGCAGTGATCGGATCGCCCGCCAGGGTGTCAGCGCTGACCATTTCCGGAGAGAGCTTGGACAGCGCCGCTTTCTGCGCGGAAGTTGCGGAAGCCTGCAGACGGTTGTAGCTCGGCGCACCGAAGCGTTCGGCCAGTTCGTTATAATGCTCCTGTGGGTTTTTCCCGGTCACCGCGGTGATTTCCGCCGCCAGCAGGCACATGATGATGCCGTCTTTATCGGTGGACCATGGCGTGCCGTCAAAGCGCAGGAAGGAGGCCCCGGCGCTCTCTTCGCCGCCGAAACCGAAGCTGCCGTCGAACAGGCCGTCGACAAACCATTTAAAGCCCACCGGCACTTCCACCAGCTTGCGGCCCAGATCGTTCACCACCCGGTCAATCATCGCGGAGGAGACCAGCGTTTTCCCCACCGCCACCTCTTTGCCCCACTGCGGACGATGCTGGAACAGGTAGTTGATCGCTACCGCCAGGTAGTGGTTCGGGTTCATCAGCCCGGCTGGGGTGACAATCCCGTGGCGGTCGTAATCCGGATCGTTAGCAAACGCCAGATCGAACTTATCGCGCAGCGCCAGCAGGCCCGCCATCGCACACTCTGAGGAGCAGTCCATACGGATGGCGCCGTCTTTATCGAGGTGCATAAAGCGGAAAGTCTGGTCAACCTGATCGTTCACAATGGTCAGATTGAGCTTGTAGTGTTCGCCAATGCGTTTCCAGTATTCGATACCGGACCCGCCCAGCGGATCGACGCCCAGCGTCAGGCCCGCTTTCTGGATCGCCGCCATGTCGACGATGTCCGCCAGCCCTTCAATGAACGGCTGCACCAGATCCTGTTCTTTAACGTGACCAGAAGCCAGCGCCGCGTCCAGAGAAATGCGTTTCACGCCCTGCAGGCCGGCGGCCAGCAGTTCGTTGGCGCGGTTCTCCACCACTTTGGTGACGTTGGTATCAGCCGGGCCGCCGTTTGGCGGGTTGTACTTGATACCACCATCTTCCGGCGGGTTGTGTGACGGGGTGATCACAATGCCGTCTGCCAGCGGACCGCCTTTTTTGTTATGCACCAGAATCGCATTGGAGACCGCCGGCGTCGGAGTGAAGCCGTTGTTTTCCTGCACGATCACGTCAACGCCGTTGGCGGTTAACACTTCCAGCACCGAAATAAACGCCGGCTCGGAGAGAGCGTGGGTATCTTTGCCGACATAGCACGGACCGGTGATCCCGTTCTTCGCACGATCTTCCGCAATGGCCTGGGCGATGGCCAGGATATGCGGTTCGTTGAAGTTGTGGCGCGCCGCGCTACCGCGATGGCCAGAGGTGCCGAATTTTACCGCATGCTCCGCATTACCGACTTCAGGCTTCAGCACGTAGTACTGAGCAGTCAGTTGGGCGACGTTAATCAAATCACTCTGTTGCGCAGGCTGCCCCGCACGTTTATCGATTGCCATTGCCTGATCCTTCTGGTGCAAATGTTAAAAAGCTAGATCGTGCCGCAAACCTTTTCAATCAGCTCCGCAGGGAACTGCATCGACTGCATGATGTGCTCAATCATGCTGCATTTACGGCCGGTATTGGTATTAGTGATAACCCACCACGGTGTACCAGGAACCTGTTTTGGTTTGGTCTGATTACCGCTTTTCAGCAGCGTACGCGCATCTTCTGCAAAGTAGACGCGCGTGCGGCCATGCAGAGACTCAGTCGCCTCGGCAAATGCTTTATTGTCCAGAGAATAGAGGGTCGTCAACACCAGCATGAAACGGTTCACCGCGCGCTTCTGCTCGGCGTATTCATCAGATAACAACAGCTCGCGCATGGCGCGGACTTTATCTTTCGCCGGGTTAGCGGGTTTCACCTCCACGGCAGGCGCTGGCGCCAGTGCCGGCGCGGCTTTGCTGACCGGTGTAGCCGGTTGGGAAACGGCGGAAAATTTCAGCATGCGCCGTAAAATGTCGGATGCGCTCTCGCCGATATGCAGAGTGTGGCTGGCAATATAGCGATAGAGTTCATCATCAACTTCAATTGTTTTCATCTTAATCCAGTGCGATATCTTTTCTGAATACAAATCGTTGGGATTATAAGTACAAATCCCAACCGCGGATAGCGTCAAACCAGGATGGCGGTAAAACTCAGAAAACTTCTGGGTCTTGCAGCCGGATGGCAGAATGTCCAACATAATACCCTAACCCGACGGAGCGAAAAAAAGAACTTTGCCATGAAATTAAATAGCCGAGCGCAATCTGCACAGAATCCGCACAACCACTCCCCGATCGTGCTGGTCCACGGTCTGTTTGGCAGCCTGGACAACCTGGGCATCCTCGCCCGCGACCTGATCGCCGACCACGATATTGTGCAGGTCGATATGCGCAACCACGGTTTGTCGCCGCGATCGCCAGAGATGACCTACCCCGCCATGGCGCAGGATCTGCTTGATACGCTCGACGCGCACCAGATCGAGCGCGCCACCTTTATCGGCCATTCGATGGGCGGGAAAGCGGTGATGGCGTTGACCGCCCTGGCGCCGCAACGCATCAGCGGACTGGTGGCGATCGATATCGCGCCGGTGGATTATCATGTGCGCCGCCATGATGAGATCTTCGCCGCTATCCGCGCCGTCAGCGAATCCTCCGCCAGCAGCCGCCAGCAGGCGGCGCAGGTGATGCGTGAGCATCTGCGGGAAGAGGGCGTGATTCAGTTCCTGCTGAAATCTTTTGTCGACGGCGAATGGCGCTTTAACGTGCCGGTGCTGTGGGACCAGTACCCGCATATCGTCGGCTGGGAAACCATTCCGGCCTGGCCGCACCCGACGCAGTTTATTCCCGGCGGCAACTCGCCCTATGTGACCGACGCCTACCGCGACGCGCTGCTGGCGCAGTTCCCGCAGGCCCGGGCGCACGTCATCGCTGGCGCCGGACACTGGGTGCATGCCGAGAAACCCGAGGCGGTGTTACGCGCCATCCGCCGCTATCTGACGAGCATCGCCGCCTGATTGGCTAAAATATGCCCGACCGCGCCGCAGAATGCCCGCGGTCGTTGGCGCAGCCGTTCGCCTGATGTATGATGGCGCGCTATCTGCGCCGGCTAGAGCCCGGCAGCTTGTTTCCCCGAAGTCACTCAGAATCATGGCAAAAGAACAAACGGACCGTACGACATTAGATTTGTTCGCAAACGAGCGTCGCCCGGGAAGACCGAAAACCAATCCGCTGTCGCGCGATGAACAACTGCGCATCAACAAACGTAACCAGCTGAAACGCGATAAGGTTCGCGGGCTGAAGCGCGTCGAGTTAAAACTCAACGCCGACGCGGTCGATGCGCTCAATGAACTGGCGGAAGCGCGTAATATGAGCCGCAGCGATCTCATTGAAGAGATGCTGATGACACAATTGCGCGCCCTGCACAGCCAGGGAAAAGTCTAACTTTCCGCGAAAAATCCGCATTCGTGTAGCAGAGTGTGCAGTCGGGCGTGATTGCTGTTTCCGCGCCCTTGCCTGTTCTGCTATGATTGCCGTTATCTATGGGCATCGCGTCCCTACCACATCATTTAAGTTTCAAGAGGTTATTTTACTCATGGCAATCATCGGCATCTTTTTTGGCAGCGACACCGGCAACACCGAAAATATTGCAAAAATGATTCAAAAGCAGCTTGGTAAAGATGTTGCTGATGTTCACGACATTGCCAAAAGCAGCAAAGAAGACCTGGAAGCCCACGACATTCTGCTGCTCGGTATCCCGACCTGGTACTACGGCGAAGCGCAGTGTGACTGGGACGACTTCTTCCCGACGCTGGAAGAGATCGACTTCAATGGTAAACTGGTGGCGCTGTTCGGCTGTGGCGACCAGGAAGACTACGCAGAATACTTCTGCGACGCGCTGGGCACCATCCGCGACATCATTGAGCCGCGCGGCGCGACCATCGTCGGTCACTGGCCGACAGCCGGGTATCATTTTGAGGCCTCCAAAGGCCTGGCGGATGACGACCACTTCGTCGGCCTCGCCATTGATGAAGACCGCCAGCCGGAGCTGACCAACGAGCGCGTTGAGAAATGGGTGAAGCAGGTTGCCGAAGAGCTGCACCTCGAAGAAATCAAAAACGCCTGATGATTAAGCGGCGCAATCATTGAGTTGCGTCGCATTAATAGACAAAAGCAATCAAACTAATAGCTACAAGTTTTTAACTTTTAATCACATATCTGTACAATGTCCTCTGATTCTACGAGGCACGTGACGCAGTTTGTAGCTGGTGCCTCGTTTTTGACAGCAAACCAGGCCTGATGCTTGCAGTTTTCATTTACCAGTGGCAGTTCTATAATGAGACGCATTACGTCGGGTTAATTTCTGTATGACTTCCGTTGAAGGAAGTAGATCGTTTAGCAACAGGACAGATTCCGCATGACTGACAACAATACCGCATTAAAGAAGGCTGGCCTGAAAGTCACACTTCCTCGACTGAAAATCCTTGAAGTGCTGCAGGAACCGGATAACCATCATGTCAGTGCGGAAGACTTATATAAACGCCTGATCGACATGGGCGAAGAGATCGGTCTGGCGACCGTTTACCGCGTACTCAACCAGTTTGATGATGCCGGTATCGTGACTCGTCATAATTTTGAAGGCGGTAAATCCGTTTTCGAACTGACCCAGCAGCATCACCACGATCACCTGATTTGCCTCGACTGCGGCAAAGTGATCGAATTCAGCGATGACTCGATCGAATTACGCCAGCGTGAAATTGCCTCCCGCCACGGCATCCGCCTGACCAACCACAGTCTGTATCTGTACGGTCATTGTGCGGAAGGTGATTGCCGCGAGGACGAACACGCCCACGACGCGGTGGAAAAATAATTCCCCGCTTCGCTGAGACTGAAAAGCCAACCTGCCGGTTGGCTTTTTTATGGGCGCCTCTGCTGCCCTTACCGCTCTCGTCCCACAGGTGACCTTCCCGCGTCCCCGTTTTGTCCGGAGAGTTGATATGGAACTTCGCCAGCTACGCTATTTTGTGCGCATTGTTGAAACCGGCAGCATGGGGCGCGCCGCGCTTGATCTTAATATCGGCGTCTCGGCGCTCAGCCAGCAGATCGCACGCCTGGAAAACGAACTGGCCATTCGCCTGCTGCAGCGGACCTCCCGCGGGGTCACGCCCACCAGCGCGGGTCTCGCTTTCTACTCGCAGGCACAGCTGGCGCTGCGCCATGCCGATGATGCCATCCTCGCCGCCCGCGAGGCGCGCCTGTCAGGCCACGTTAGCGTCGGCATGGCCCCCAGCACCGCCTCCGTTCTCGGCGTCCCGTTCATCAATGCGATGCGCGAAAGCTATCCCGACGTGCGCCTGCATTTGGTGGAAAGCCTCTCCGGTAATCTGGAGCGGATGATCAACACCCGCCAGCTCGATTTAGCTATCGTTTTCCAGCAGGAAAAGATCCTGCGCTGGAGCGCCAGACCGGTGCTGGAAGAACGCCTGTTCCTGATTGGCACCCATGCGCTGTTGGCCCCCCTGCAGGAGGACCACATCTCCCCTGACCAGCTCACCTCCCTGCCGTTGATTATGCCAAGCCAGGGCCATGGCCTGCGCGGCAGGCTGGAGGCAGTTTGCCAGCAGCATCATCTCAGCGTTGAGGTGGTGGCGGACATTGACGGTCTGGCCCTGCTGATGCAGGCCGTGCGCAGCGGACTGGGGGCCACCCTGCAGCCCGGGGCCGCCATCTCCCACCTCGACCATCAGGCGCTGAGGGTGATCGACGTCGTCAACCCGATACTCAGTCGCCCCAACTTTCTGGTCAGTCTGTCTGATGATGAACTCACTCCGGCAGGCCTTGCGGCTCGAGTGATACTCAGCAAAGTCATGCGCCAGCTGGTGGAGTCTGACCGCTGGCCGGGTGCTACCCTTTACGCTCACTAAACCCCTCTTTAGCATTACACCATAGCGCCTCACCGCTGTTACCACCTACATTCCCATTACAAATTTAACAATTAATTAAATTGTAAGGGAGCCGATAATGGTGGATGTACTGGTGATTGGCGGCGGCAATGCCGCGCTATGCGCCGCCTTAACCGCCCGGGAAGCTGGCGCCTCGGTGCTGCTGCTGGAGGCGGCGCCGCGGGAGTGGCGCGGCGGCAACTCGCAGCACACGCGTAACCTGCGCTGTATGCACGATGCGCCGCAGGACGTGCTGGTCGACAGCTACCCGGAAGAAGAGTACTGGCAGGATCTGCTGCGCGTCACCGAGGGGAATACCAACGAAGCGCTGGCCCGACTGGTGATCCGCACCTCGTCACAATGCCGGGACTGGATGCGCCAGCACGGAGTTAACTTTCAGCCGCCGCTCTCCGGCGCCCTGCACGTAGCCCGCACCAACGCCTTTTTTATGGGCGGCGGCAAAGCGCTGGTCAATGCCTATTACCGCAGCGCGGAGCAGATGGGGGTGCAGATCCGCTACAACACGCCGGTGCAGGCTCTCGAGCTGCGCAACGGCGAATTTGTCGCCGCGCTGGCGGGCGAGGAACGGATTGTTGCGAAAAGCTGCGTCCTCGCCGCCGGCGGATTTGAATCCAACCGCGAATGGCTGCGCGAGGCCTGGGGGCAAAATGACCGCGGTGAATGGCCCGCCGATAACTTTCTCATCCGCGGCACCCGCTTCAACCAGGGAGTGCTGCTCAAGTTTATGATCGACGCCGGGGCCGATATTATCGGCGATCCCTCGCAGTCCCACTGCGTCGCCATTGACGCCCGGGCGCCGCTCTACGATGGCGGGATCTGTACCCGCGTCGACTGCGTGTCGCTGGGGGTAGTGGTCAACCGCGATGCCGACCGTTTTTACGATGAAGGAGAAGATTTCTGGCCCAAACGCTATGCCATCTGGGGCCGGCTGGTCGCCCACCAGCCCGGGCAAATCGGCTACTCGATCATCGACAGCAAAGCCATCGGCCACTTTATGCCGCCCGTCTTTCCCGGCGCTCAGGCCAACACCCTTCCCGAGCTGGCCCGCCAGCTCGGCCTGGACAGCGAACGCTTTACGCAAACCATCGCCGACTATAATGCCGCCTGCGCGCCAGGCCAGTTCGATCATACCCGCCTGGATAACTGCGCCACCGCCGGCCTGACGCCGCCAAAGACCCACTGGGCGCGGCCTATCGATACGCCGCCTTACTACGGCTATGCCTTACGTCCGGGGATCACCTTCACCTACCTCGGGCTCTACGTCGACGACACCGCCGCCGTCCACTTCGCCGGTAAACCCAGCCGCAACCTGTTTGTCGCCGGGGAAATGATGGCTGGCAACGTGCTGGGCAAAGGCTATACCGCCGGCGTCGGGATGTCGATCGGCACCACCTTCGGCCGCATTGCCGGCCAGCAAGCCGCCCGGGCGGCACAGCAGGAGAAACACCATGAAGTCGCTTGAGAAGCTGATCATTGAGGCGCAGATCATCACCGAGCCGGAGGCGGAAGTGGAAAGGGTGATGCAGGTATGTAACGCCTGCCGCTACTGCGAAGGGTTTTGCGCCGTATTCCCGGCGATGACCCAGCGCCTGGCCTTTGGCAAAGCAGATATTAACTATCTGGCTAACCTGTGTCATAACTGCGGCGCCTGCCTGCACGCCTGTCAGTACGCGCCGCCGCACGAATTCGCGATTAACGTGCCGAAGGCGATGGCCGAAGTTCGGCTGGAAACTTATCAGCATTACGCCCAGCCCGCCGCCTTTGGCAGCCTGTACCGCCGGGCTGGTGTGACCACCGTACTGGCGCTGGTCGGCGGACTGATTTTCTTTCTGCTGCTGGCGATGGGGCTCAAAGGCTCGCTGCTTCATCCGCCGCTGGCGGGCGATTTCTATCAGATATTCCCGCATAACCTGCTGGCGTGGATGTTTGGCTCGGTCTTCGTGCTGGCCTTTGGCTTGCTGATGACCGGGGTGATCCGCTTCTGGCGCGAGATCTCCCCGGGCCAGCCGCACGCGGTTGATATCGCAAAGGCCTCACAGGATGCGTTGACGCTGAAATATCTCGATGGCGGGCATGGCAAAGGCTGCAACGAAGCCGATGACGCCTTCACGCTGATGCGCCGCCGTTTCCACCACTTCACCTTCTACGGCTTTATGCTCTGCTTCGCCGCCACCGTGGTGGCCACGGGCTATCACTATTTCGCCGACCGGGAAGCTCCCTACCCGTTCTTCAGCGTCCCGGTGCTGCTGGGGACCCTTGGCGGCATCGGCCTGCTGGTGGGGCCGGCTGGCCTGCTGTGGCTAAACCTGCGCCGGTCGCCGTTGCACGGCGATGCACGACAAAAACCGATGGACCGCGGCTTTATCCTGCTACTGCTGCTGACCAGCTTCACCGGCCTGGCGCTGCTGGCGGGACGGGATACCTCATGGATGGGTATTTTGCTCGCTGTTCACCTCGGGGTGGTAATGGCCCTGTTCTTAACCCTTCCCTACGGAAAATTTGCCCACGGATTTTATCGCTGTGCGGCGCTACTCAAGTGGGCAATTGAGAAGCGGCGCGGAAAACAGGCGGCAGTCGCAGGCGACTAATCCGCTCCCTCTTACCTCTATAAAAACAAGATAAAGACAATGGAGAGCACACCCTATGACGCAACAATCCACGCGCGCCGGCACCGTCGGCGCTATCCTCCGCGTGACCAGCGGTAATTTTCTCGAACAGTTCGACTTTTTCCTGTTTGGCTTTTATGCCACCTATATCGCCCGCACCTTCTTTCCGGCGGAGAGCGAGTTCGCAGCGCTGATGCTGACCTTTGCGGTGTTTGGTTCGGGCTTCCTGATGCGCCCCATCGGCGCGGTGGTCCTCGGCGCCTATATCGACAGAATCGGGCGCCGCAAAGGGCTGATGGTCACCCTGGCGATCATGGGCTGCGGGACGCTACTCATCGCCCTGGTACCTGGCTATCAGACCATCGGCGTGCTGGCGCCGATCCTCGTGTTAGTGGGCCGCTTGCTGCAGGGGTTTTCCGCGGGCGTCGAGCTTGGCGGGGTGTCGGTCTATCTGTCGGAAATCGCCACGCCGGGCAATAAAGGCTTCTATACCAGCTGGCAGTCCGCCAGCCAGCAGGTGGCTATCGTCATGGCGGCGTTGATTGGCTATGCGCTGAACGCCACGCTTGAGCATGAGGAGATCGCCGACTGGGGCTGGCGCATCCCTTTCTTCATTGGCTGCCTGATTATTCCGCTGATTTTCGTGCTGCGCCGCTCGCTGCAGGAAACAGAGGAATTCCTGCAGCGTAAACACCGCCCGGATACCAAGGAGATCCTGACCACCATCGTCAGGAACTGGCGCATTATTAGCGCGGGGACATTACTGGTGGCGATGACCACCACCACCTTTTATTTTATCACCGTCTATACGCCGACCTACGGCAGAGCGGTGCTGCACCTCAGCGCTCGCGACAGCCTGCTGGTGACCATGCTGGTGGGCATCTCCAACTTTATCTGGTTACCGATTGGCGGGGCGATCTCTGATCGGATCGGTCGTCGTCCGGTGCTGATGGGCATTACCCTGCTGGCGCTGCTCACCACCTGGCCGGTGATGCACTGGCTCACCGCCGCGCCCGATTTCACCCGTATGACACTGGTCCTGCTGTGGTTCTCGTTCTTCTTTGGCATGTATAACGGCGCGATGGTGGCGGCGCTCACCGAAGTGATGCCGGTGTACGTCCGCACTGTGGGATTCTCTCTGGCCTTTAGTCTCGCTACTGCCATTTTCGGCGGCCTGACGCCGGCTATCTCTACCGCCCTGGTCGAGCTCACCGGCGATAAAAGCGCGCCGGGCTGGTGGCTAATGTGCGCCGCGCTGTGCGGGTTCATTGCCACCGCGCTGCTGTTCGTGCGGTTGAGCCGAGGCTATCAGCCGGCGGAGAGTCAGCGCTAAAAAAACAAACGGGCGGAGGTATGCTCCGCCCGTTTGCCGCTAACGTCTGATTTAATGGGTCGTATTATTGCTGCGGATCTCCTTCCAGATCTGGTCGCAGCGCGCTTTCACCGCCTGATCGTTGCCGGTGCGGGTGGCCTGAATACACTGTTGGTAATCCAGGACGCGAACGCTCTCCTGATTGGCAAATTGCTGGTGCTGTTTATCCTCTTTCAGTACATTCAGTACGCTCTGACAGGCTTCAATCTTGTCCGGATTCCCCTCCGCCGTATTAATACAGGCGCTATAGGCATCTTTGAGTTTAGTGTCTTCTTTCGGTGCCGGCGACGTGGCGCAGGCCACCAGACCCGAGGCCATCATGGCAATAAGCAGCATTTTTTTCATTGTCGTTCTCCCAGAGGTGCGGCAGGCTCACGCCCGCCGCGCAGGCATCAGAAAATAGTGAATGGGGCGATAACCATGAACTTCACGTCGCGCTCATCCTGGAAGATGTTGCCGTAGCCGCCGCTCCAGCTCGGAATATCGGAATGGTTGTCGTACTGGGTAAAGTGCAGTTTGAACAGGGTGCCCTTCGCCCGACCTTCCTGCACGGTATACAACGCATCCAGGCTGTAAGCCGATTCTTTCAGGCGATAGTCAGGGTCATAGTACGCATCCGGAGAGGACATTCTTCCCGGCTTCGCATCCCAGGCGTAGACATAAGACGCGCCAAACGCCCAGCCAGGCATATCCCAGTTTTTCATGTCATACATCGCGCCGAAGAAGACCGCTTTTTCGCCGTTGGCGTTAAAGTCGGAGCGGTTATCCCACCAGATATCGAGCCGACCGTTGGAAGAGGCATAGGTCGGCGTCATACGCTGCAGGAAGTAGCCCTGCTGGCCATCGGCCTTCACCCAGGTGCCTTCCAGACGCAGATCCAGCACATCCGCCACTTTATAGCCGAAGGTTAACGCCTGCAGCCATGCGGTGCCGTCATAGATGTCATTGACCCCGCCGTTGCTGACCTTATCGCGGGTGCCGTAGAACTGGTAGCTGGTGCTCAGCGGCGCGCCGGCGACGTCAAACTTGTAGCTGGCTTTAGCAAAGTACTGATCGATATAGCCCTGAGCCTGACCAAATGCCGCCTCCAGCACCAGGTCGTTTTTGAAATCATATTTGGCGCCGACGGAGTGGAGATAATCAACTTTGGTTTTCTTGTCGTTCTGATAGAAATCGTCCATCTCGATATGCCATGGCGCTTTATACTCGTTCGTCCACATATAGGAAAAACTTAACGCGCCCGCCGTGCCATAGTCGAAGTTAGCCCCGGCCTCCGCCCCCTGATAGGTACCTGGCATAAAGCTCCAGTGCGGGGCCAGCAGAGTCTGGCCGGTTGGCTGGATATAGCCCGCGCGCGCCCACGCCGGACCGTATTTGAATTTCGCGGCGGCTTTATACAGGCTGATACCGCTCTTATCGCCGGAGTAGTCTTCGTCATAGGCTTTGTTGCGCGATGAGAAGGCAATTTCGTTCGGGTGGCCGCTATCGCCGTTCTCGGCCATTTCAATCGCGGTAAATGCAGCAATATCAAGGCCAAACATATCGGCAGCATAGCCGGACTGGAAGTCCAGGTTAGCGTTCCAGGTGGAGTGGGAAAGGTTGGTTTTATATTTGTCGCCGTCGGTGACATCTTTACGGTCACGCTCACGCTGCCAGTAATAGATACCGCCGGTTAAGGTTGAATCATCGATAAAGCCTGCTGCGCTGGCCTGCGGAACCACAACCCAGCCCGACATCGCGGTGACGGCGGCAATAGCCAGCGCCAGCGTACTACGTTTGCCACTAAACGTACGCATGTGCATATCCTCTTTGACGTTTTAAAAGGCGAAGACCAACGGTCATTCGCTAAAAAAATAAATAAAACTGCAAAATGTGGGGCGGTGAAAAAGGCCGCGAAACCACTGTAGATAGACTATTTTTCGTGACGCGAATTATCAATGTTTTTCGTGAGGCAAAGCTTAAGATTATGACAAAGCGCACATAATTTATGTCTTTTTGTTACAGTCTTATCCCTGATAATTTTGTCATGGAAGTCATTGCAAAATCAGGGAAAAATAGAAGAACTGAAAGCGATTACATTGGTTTTTTGTATATGACAGGAAACATCAGAAGCGCTATTTATTACCGCGCAGTAACAGGATTAATTCGCATCGCGAAAATGAAAAGTTTAATTGGCTGATTCTGAAACAAAAAAAAGCGCCGCAAGGTGCGACGCTTTTACGGGAGGGAAATTTATTCGCCGACTTTCGCCCAGGTATCACGCAGCCCGACGGTGCGGTTGAACACCAGACTGGAGGCGTTTGCATAGCGACTGTCGAGGCAGAAGTAACCTTCACGCTCAAACTGGTAAGCTTTGCCTGCTTCGGCCTGCGCCAGGCTCGGCTCCGCATATCCCTGCTTAATCACCAGCGAATCCGGGTTGATTACCGCGAGGAAATCTTCCTCCGCCCCCGGGTTTGGTACGCTGAACAGGCGATCGTAGAGACGGATCTCCACCGGCAGCGCATGCGCCGCACTCACCCAGTGGATCACGCCTTTGACCTTGCGACCGTCGGCCGGATCTTTACTCAGGGTATCGGCATCGTAGGTGCAGAAAATAGTGGTGATATTGCCTTCGGCATCTTTCTCCACGCGTTCCGCTTTGATCACGTAGGCGTTGCGCAGACGCACTTCTTTACCCAGCACCAGACGCTTGTACTGTTTGTTGGCTTCTTCACGGAAGTCCGCGCGATCGATCCAGATTTCGGCGCTGAACGGCACTTCACGACTGCCCATTTCCGGCTTGTTCGGATGGTTCGGCATCGCCACCATTTCGCTTTCGCCCTGCGGATAGTTCTCGATAACCAGTTTCACCGGATCGATCACCGCCATCGCGCGCGGGGCGTTTTCATTCAGATCTTCACGAATGCAGGACTCCAGCGATGCCATCTCGATGGTGTTGTCCTGCTTGGTCACGCCGATGCGCTTGCAGAACTCGCGGATGGATTCAGCGGTGTAGCCACGGCGACGCAGACCAGAGATGGTCGGCATACGCGGATCGTCCCAGCCTTCCACGTGCTTCTCGGTCACCAGTTGGTTCAGCTTACGCTTGGACATCACGGTGTATTCGAGATTCAGGCGCGAGAATTCGTACTGACGTGGATGCACCGGAATGCTGATGTTGTCCAGCACCCAGTCGTACAGGCGGCGGTTGTCCTGGAACTCCAGGGTACACAGCGAGTGGGTGATGCCTTCCAGCGCATCGCTGATGCAGTGGGTGAAGTCATACATCGGGTAGATGCACCACTTGTTGCCGGTCTGATGATGCTCAGCGAACTTAATGCGGTACAGCACCGGATCGCGCATCACGATGAACGGCGATGCCATATCGATCTTCGCGCGCAGGCAGGCTTTACCCTCTTCGAAGCCGCCGCTGCGCATTTTTTCAAACAGCGCCAGGTTTTCTTCCACGCTGCGGTCGCGATACGGGCTGTTTTTACCCGGCGCTTTCAGGGTGCCGCGGTATTCGCGAATTTCATCTGGAGAGAGTTCATCAACATAGGCCAGACCTTTGTTGATCAGCTCAACCGCATACTGATGCAGCTGATCAAAGTAATCAGACGAGTAGCAAACGTCCCCGGACCAGTGGAAACCTAACCACTGCACGTCGTTTTTAATCGACTCCACGTATTCGATATCTTCTTTCACCGGGTTGGTGTCATCGAAACGCAGGTTGCATTGACCCTGATAATCCTGCGCGATGCCGAAGTTCAGGCAGATGGATTTCGCATGGCCAATGTGCAGATAACCGTTCGGCTCCGGCGGGAAGCGTGTGTGAACGGTGGTATGTTTACCGGTAGCCAGATCTTCATCAATGATCTGACGGATAAAGTTAGTCGGGCGGGCTTCTGCCTCACTCATCACGGGTTCCTCAAAGCGTAAACAACGTATAACGGCACATGATCTTACAAGCAGGACGTAGTGACAACTATTAGTTACGTAAAATAGGTATCAGAAGAGGATTATGGGGCCGATTGCTGGAAAAAAAAGCGGCGAAGGTTTCCCTTCGCCGCTGAGGCATAAACTCGACTCAGGAGCCTTACTTGCCTTTAATCTCATACAGCGGCGTCTGGCCGGCAACGACCTTACCGCTCGCCAGTATCACCAGCGCGCTGTAGTCATCGCTATTGCTGCAGACGACCGGGCTAATCATTGAGCGCGCGTTGGCGTTGAGGAAGTCCAGATCCATTTCCAGGATCGGCTCACCGGCCTTCACGTCCGTGCCCTCTTCAACCAAACGTTTGAAGCCCTTGCCTTCCAGCGCCACGGTGTCGATCCCCATGTGGACGACGATTTCCGCGCCGTTGTTGGTTTCGAGGCAGAACGCGTGGTTAGTGTTGAAAATTTTCACCACAGTACCCGCCGCTGGCGCGACAACGATGTTGCTGGTCGGTTTCACCGCGATACCGTCGCCGACGGCTTTGCTGGCGAAGGCTTCGTCCGGCACCTGTTCGAGCGCCACCACGTCACCGGTAATCGGCGAAACCAGCGACTCAACGGTCTTCGCATTCGCTACCGCCTGCGGTTTAGCCGCTGGCGCTGCGGTGGCGACATTGCCAGCCGGTGCAGCTGCTGCTGCCGCTACCGGGCCGCGGGTAACCACTTTTTTCATCTCATCGCCGATAGATTCTGCTTTCGCACCGACGATAACCTGGATGGTTTGCTTATTCAGTTTCACCACCCCGGACGCGCCGAGACGTTTACAGGCCGCGTCGTTCACTTTCGCCGAATCGCCCACGGTCAGACGCAGACGGGTGATACAGGCGTCAATGGCTTTCAGGTTGTCGGTTCCGCCCACCGCGGCGATATAGCTGGTCGCCAGCTGGGTCAGGCCCTCTTCAGTGTTGCTGTTGGCTTCTTCCGTTACCACGTCAGCGGCTTTGTCTTCACGACCCGGCGTTTTCAGGTTGAACATGCGGATCACCGCGCTGAACAGCAGGAAGTAGACGAAGAAGAACACCACGCCCATCACCAGCAGCATCCAGACGTTTTTGCTGGCCGCAGGCAGGCTGTACATCAGCACATAGTCAATTGCACCTGCGGAGAAGGAGAAGCCCGCATGGATACCCAGCGCCGTTGCGATGAACAGGCTGATACCGGTCAGCACTGCATGCAGGAGGTACAGCAGCGGAGCCAGGAACATGAACAGGAATTCCAGCGGCTCGGTTACCCCTGTCAGGAACGCGGTGATGGCTACGGACAGCAGCATACCGCCGACCATCGGACGACGCGCTTTCGGCGCCGCCAGATACATCGCCAGCGCCGCACCCGGCAGACCAAACATCATGATCGGGAAGAAGCCGGACATGAACATCCCCGCGGTGCCGTCGCCGGCGTAGAAGCGGTTGATGTCGCCGTGGAACACAGCGCCAGCAGCGTTAGTGAACTCACCAATCTGGAACCAGGCGATGGTGTTCAGCACCTGATGCAGACCGGTTGGGATCAGCAGACGGTTGATGAAACCAAAGATACCGGAACCGAGCGCCCCTGCGGAGACGATCCATTCGCCACCAGAGTGGATAGCGTGCTGCACCGGCGGCCAGACGTAGCCGAAGATCGCGGCGAGGATCAGACAGAAGAAGCCGGTGGCGATCGGCACGAAGCGTTTGCCGCCGAAGAAACTCAGGAAGTCCGGCAGCTTGATGCCGGCCCAGCGGTTGTACACCGCCCCTGCCACCAGACCGGTAATGATACCGGCCAGCACGCCCATGTTAATTTCCGGGTTGATGGTGACCATCGCTTTGGTCATCACGAAATACCCTACTGCGCCGGCCAGCGCCGCAGAACCCGCGTTATCCTTGGACCAGCTTGATGCCACACCAATTGCGAAGATCAGCGCCAGATTATCGAAGATCGCCCCACCCGCTTGCGCGATGAAGGGTACATTCAACAGGTCTGGTTGCCCGAAACGCAGCAGCAATGCCGCGACCGGCAGCACTGCGATAGGGAGCTGCAACGCCCTACCCAGTCGCTGAAAGAAACCTAAAATATTCATCTTATTCCCCCTATGAGACCCCGATGAGGCTCATTTTCAAAGCCACTTTTTTATTGTGTAACAAGGTCGGTTTTATCACTTACCGGCAAAGTGTGTGAAAAATTAATTCGTATCGCAAATTAAACGGGTATTTTTTGTGATAATTATCACCAAATATCGTATTCCCTCCTCCCTTTCACTGGCTAACATCGAAAACTTATTTTATCATTCAAAAAATCAACACGGATTGACCCCGGTCGGCGCAGTTGCTGCAATACTCTCCTCAGAGTGCTGGCGCCAATCCGCCAGAATCTACTTTAACTATAGAGGTGAAGAATGAGACTGATCCCCCTGGTAACCGCTGAGCAGGTCGGTAAATGGGCTGCCCGCCACATCGTTAACCGTATTAATGCATTCAAACCGACCGCGGACCGCCCGTTCGTGCTGGGTCTGCCTACCGGTGGCACTCCGCTGACCGCCTACAAAGCGCTGGTTGAAATGCATAAAGCAGGCCAGGTTAGCTTCAAACACGTCGTCACCTTTAATATGGATGAATATGTCGGCCTGCCAAAAGAGCATCCGGAAAGCTATCATAGCTTCATGCACCGTAATTTCTTTGACCACGTTGATATTCCGGCAGAAAATATCAACCTGCTGAATGGTAACGCGCCGGACATCGATGCGGAATGCCGTCGCTATGAAGAAAAAATTCGTTCCTACGGTAAAATCCACCTGTTCATGGGCGGTGTAGGCAACGATGGTCACATCGCGTTCAACGAACCGGCCTCTTCTCTGGCGTCCCGCACCCGTATTAAGACCCTGACCCATGACACCCGTGTGGCGAACTCCCGCTTCTTCGATGGTGATGTGGATCTGGTGCCGAAATACGCGTTGACCGTGGGCGTAGGCACCCTGCTGGATGCAGAAGAAGTGATGATTCTGGTGCTGGGTCATCAGAAAGCGCTGGCGCTGCAGGCGGCGGTAGAAGGTAACGTCAACCATATGTGGACCATTACCTGCCTGCAGCTGCATCCGAAGGCGGTGATTGTCTGCGACGAGCCGTCCACCATGGAGCTGAAAGTGAAAACCCTGAAATATTTCAACGAATTAGAAGCTGAAAATATTAAAGGTCTGTAATGTAGTCGTGTCCCGCCACTTGCGCGGGACCCTCTTTTTCTTTGTATGCATCATCATGCCGGCGGCAAACGAACGATCGCTGACCTGATGGGGCGTATATACCGGGGGTCGTAATGTATGCATTAACCCAGGGCCGGGTTTATACCGGTCATGAAATTCTCGATGACCATGCGGTTGTTATCGCCGATGGCCTAATCGAACGTCTCTGTCCGCTGGCGGATTTGCCGTCTGACATGGAGCAGCGCTCGGTCAACGGCGCAATAATTGCCCCCGGTTTTATCGACGTTCAGCTCAATGGCTGCGGCGGCGTGCAGTTTAACGACAGCCCAGAGGCGGTCACCGTTGAAACGCTGGAGATCATGCAGAAGGCGAACGAACGTTCAGGCTGCACCAGCTTCCTGCCGACGCTGATTACCTCCAGTGACGATCTGATGAAGCAAGGTATCCGCGTCATGCGCGAATACCTGCAAAAACACCCGAATCAGGCGCTGGGTCTGCATCTTGAAGGGCCGTGGCTGAATATCGTCAAGAAAGGCACCCACAACCCGGACTACGTGCGTAAACCGGACGCCGCGCTGGTCGATTTCCTCTGCGATAACGCCGATGTGATCACCAAGGTGACCCTCGCCCCTGAGCGCGTTGAGCCGGAAGTGATCCGCAAGCTGGTTGCCGCCGGGATCGTCGTCTCCGCCGGCCACTCCAACGCCACGCTGAAAGAGGCGAAAGTCGGCTTCCGCGCCGGCATTACCTTCGCCACTCACCTGTATAACGCGATGCCGTATATTACCGGACGCGAACCGGGTCTGGCCGGGGCGATTTTTGACGAGCCGGATGTCTACTGCGGTATTATTGTCGACGGGATGCATGTCGATTATGCCAACGTACGTAACGCCAAGCGCCTGAAAGGCGACAAACTGTGCCTGGTCACCGACGCCACCGCGCCGGCGGGGGCGAATATTGACCAGTTCATTTTTGCCGGGAAAACAATATACTACCGCAATGGACTGTGCGTAGATGAAAACGGCACGCTCAGCGGCTCCTCCCTGACCATGATTGAAGGGGTGCGTAATCTGGTGGAGCATTGCGGCGTGGCACTGGACGAAGTATTGCGGATGGCGACGCTCTATCCCGCGCGCGCTATCGGTGTGGACAAGCAGCTCGGCAGCATTGCGCCGGGCATGGTCGCTAACCTGACCGCCTTTACACGCGATTATAAAATCACCAAGACCATCGTTAATGGTAACGAGGTCGTCACTGAGTAAGTAAAAGTATGACAGCAGGCGGACAAGCTCAAATTGGTAACGTTGACCTCGTAAAACAACTGAACAGCGCGGCCGTGTACCGCCTGATTGACCAGCATGGGCCTATCTCGCGCATTCAGATAGCCGAACAAAGCCAGCTTGCCCCTGCCAGCGTGACCAAAATCACGCGTCAGCTTATTGAGCGCGGCCTGATCAAAGAAGTCGATCAGCAGGCCTCCACCGGAGGCCGCCGCGCTATCTCTATCATCGCAGAAACCCGCAACTTCAACGCCATCGGCGTGCGGCTTGGCCGCTATGACGCCACTCTGACCCTGTATGATTTAAGCAGCAAGACCCTGGAAGAGGAACATTTTCCCCTGCCCGAGCGCACCCAGGAAACGCTGGAACACGCCCTGCTGAATATCATCGCCACCTTTATCGAAAACTGTCAGCGCAAAATTCGCGAGCTGATCGCCATCTCGGTGATCCTGCCAGGCCTCGTCGACCCGGAAAGCGGCGTGATCCGCTATATGCCGCATATTGCGGTGGAAAACTGGGGCCTGGTCGGGGCGCTGGAAAAACGCTTCAACGTCACCTGCTATGTCGGGCACGACATCCGCAGCCTGGCGCTGGCCGAGCACTATTTCGGTGCAAGTCAGGACTGCGAAGACTCCATCCTGGTGCGCGTGCACCGCGGTACCGGCGCGGGCATCATCTCTAACGGGCGCATTTTTATTGGCCGGAACGGCAACGTCGGCGAAATTGGCCACATTCAGGTCGATCCGCTGGGCGAGCGCTGCCACTGCGGCAACTTCGGCTGTCTGGAGACCGTCGCGGCCAATGCCGCCATCGAACAGCGGGTTCGCCACCTGCTTGAGCAGGGCTACCAGAGCCGTCTGACGCCGGATGACTGCACGATCAAAACTATCTGCAAAGCGGCCAACAAGGGCGATGCCCTGGCCTGCGAGGTGATTGAGTACGTGGGGCGTCACCTCGGGAAAACGATCGCCATCGCGATTAACCTGTTCAACCCACAAAAAATCGTTGTCGCCGGCGAAATAGTGGAAGCTGAAAAGGTCCTTCTTCCGGCCATCGAAGGCTGCATTAACGCCCAGGCGCTGAAAGCGTTTCGCAAGAACCTGCCGGTGGTGCGTTCTACCCTCGACCATCGCTCAGCGATTGGCGCCTTCGCGCTGGTCAAACGCGCTATGCTCAATGGCACGCTGCTGCAGCGCTTGCTTGAGAGCTAATCGCCCCTTTATTGATAGCGCGAAACGATCCGCATCACCCTGTCGCTGGTGGGTATGGTCCACCAGCGATGTGAAACCTCATCGATGACGAGTATAGTTTCGTCTTTGTTAATGATTCTGGACCCACCATGACCATTCAAAACATAATTTGTGATATTGACGGCGTGCTGATGCACGATAACGTCGCCGTTCCCGGCGCTGCCGAGTTTATCAAACGCATCCTCGATAAAGGCATGCCGCTGGTAATGCTGACCAACTACCCGTCGCAAACCGGCCAGGATTTGGCCAACCGTTTCGCCACCGCCGGCATCGACGTGCCAGATACCGCGTTTTACACCTCGGCGATGGCCACCGCCGATTTCCTGCGCCGCCAGGAAGGCAAGAAAGCCTATGTGGTGGGTGAAGGGGCGCTGATCCACGAACTATACAAAGCCGGCTTTACCATCACCGATGTGAACCCGGATTTTGTCATCGTCGGGGAAACCCGTTCATTCAACTGGGAGATGATGCATAAGGCCGCCTTCTTCGTTGCCAACGGCGCCCGCTTCATTGCTACCAACCCGGATACGCACGGTCGCGGCTTCTACCCGGCCTGTGGCGCGCTGTGCGCCGGGATCGAGAAGATCTCCGGCCGTAAGCCGTTTTACGTCGGTAAACCCAGCCCGTGGATCATCCGTTCAGCGCTGAACAAAATGCAGGCTCACTCCGAGCAGACAGTGATCGTCGGCGATAACCTGCGCACTGACATTCTGGCTGGCTTCCAGGCGGGGCTGGAGACTATTCTGGTGCTCTCCGGCGTCTCCACCCTCGATGACATCGACAGCATGCCGTTTCGCCCGTCGTGGATTTACCCTTCCGTCGCGGAAATCGATATTTTCTGATGCCAACCACGTCGCAGGACGTGGTTTTTCATTTATAGCGCCTGCCAAAAGTCATCCATCTAATAAAAACGGCCTATAAATGCGTATTCCTCAATAAAGTCGCTCAAAAGATACTCTTTTTTTACTGTTCAACAATCACAGTTGCGTTTTTTCTTTTTCAGGCCGCAAAACCCTTGCGCCAGCGCCCCCTTTACGGCATTTTCTTAAGCACGCACTCAGGCTTCGCCACGAGACGAAGCCAGCACAACATCAAACACGACAGGGTAATGGAGAAGGCTATGTGTTCTATTTTTGGCGTACTGGATATTAAAACTGACGCAGGCGAGCTGCGTAAAAAGGCGCTGGAGCTTTCCCGCCTGATGCGCCATCGCGGTCCGGACTGGTCTGGCGTGTATGCCAGCGACAAAGCGATTCTGGCGCACGAGCGCCTGTCTATTGTCGACGTCAACGCCGGTGCCCAGCCGCTGTACAACGCCGAAAAAACCCATGCGCTGGCCGTTAACGGCGAGATCTACAACCATCAGGCGCTGCGCGCGGAGTATGGCGATCGCTATCAGTTCCAGACCGGCTCTGACTGCGAAGTGATCCTCGCGCTGTATCAGGAAAAAGGCCCTGAGTTCCTCGACGACCTGCAGGGGATGTTCGCCTTCGCCCTGTACGACAGCGAGAAAGACGCGTACTTAATTGGTCGCGACCATATCGGTATTATTCCGCTGTATATGGGCCATGACGAACACGGCAACTTCTATGTCGCCTCCGAAATGAAAGCGCTGGTGCCGGTATGCCGCACCATTAAAGAGTTCCCGGCGGGCAGCTACCTGTGGAGCAAAGACGGCGAAATTCGCCAGTACTATCAGCGTGACTGGTTCGATTACGACGCGGTGAAAGACAACGTTACCGATAAGAACGAGCTGCGCCAGGCGCTGGAAGAGTCGGTGAAAAGCCACCTGATGTCCGACGTGCCTTACGGCGTGCTGCTCTCCGGCGGTCTTGATTCATCGGTCATCTCGGCTATCACCAAGAAATTCGCCGCCCGTCGCGTCGAAGATCAGGAGCGTAGCGAAGCCTGGTGGCCGCAGTTGCACTCTTTCGCGGTCGGTCTGGAAGGCTCTCCTGACCTGAAAGCGGCGCAGGAAGTGGCCAACCACCTCGGCACCGTACACCACGAAATTCACTTTACGGTCCAGGAAGGGCTGGATGCGATCCGCGACGTTATCTATCACATCGAAACGTATGACGTGACCACCATTCGCGCCTCGACGCCGATGTACCTGATGTCGCGTAAAATTAAAGCCATGGGCATCAAAATGGTGCTTTCCGGCGAAGGTTCGGACGAAGTGTTCGGCGGCTACCTCTATTTCCATAAGGCGCCGAACGCCAAAGAACTGCACGAAGAGACGGTGCGCAAGCTGCAGGCGCTGCATATGTTTGACTGCGCCCGCGCCAACAAAGCGATGTCCGCCTGGGGCGTGGAAGCCCGCGTGCCGTTCCTCGACAAGAAGTTCCTCGACGTGGCGATGCGCATCAACCCGCAGGATAAGATGTGCGGCAACGGCAAAATGGAAAAACACGTGCTGCGTGAATGCTTTGAATCCTACCTGCCGGCCAGCGTTGCCTGGCGGCAGAAAGAGCAGTTCTCTGACGGTGTCGGCTACAGCTGGATCGATACGCTGAAAGAAGTGGCCGCGAAGCAGATCAGCGATCAGCAGCTGGAAACGGCGAGCTTCCGTTTCCCGTACAACACGCCGACCTCCAAAGAAGGCTATCTGTACCGCGAGATCTTCGAAGAGCTGTTCCCGCTGCCGAGCGCGGCGGAGTGTGTCCCTGGCGGTCCGTCGGTGGCCTGCTCTTCAGCGAAAGCCATTGAGTGGGATGAAGCGTTCAAGACCATGAACGATCCATCAGGCCGTGCGGTGGGCGTCCACCAGTCTGCCTACAAATAAGCCCTGACGGGCGGTGAAACGCGAAACGGACCCTCCGGGGTCCGTTTTCTTTTTGCAGGATTTATGCCGCTGAAAAACGATAAATAACCAATAATTGCCGAATATTGCAGCGAGCTGTTCGCAACCTAACCAAACAGTCACATTACAACGATTTTCCTTGAAAAAGAGGTTGACGCTCGCAGGCCCAATACGCATAATGCGCCCCGCAACGCCGATAAGGTTACGCGAAAAAAAGATGGCTACGTAGCTCAGCTGGTTAGAGCACATCACTCATAATGATGGGGTCACAGGTTCGAATCCCGTCGTAGCCACCATCTTTTTTGCGGGAGTGGCGAAATTGGTAGACGCACCAGATTTAGGTTCTGGCGCCGCAAGGTGTGCGAGTTCAAGTCTCGCCTCCCGCACCATTCACCAGTTAGCGTTGTACGGATGGGGTATCGCCAAGCGGTAAGGCACCGGTTTTTGATACCGGCATTCCCTGGTTCGAATCCAGGTACCCCAGCCATATTTCTTCGATATTTGCGGTTCACCGCGACGGTATTGGGGTATCGCCAAGCGGTAAGGCACCGGTTTTTGATACCGGCATTCCCTGGTTCGAATCCAGGTACCCCAGCCATCGAAGAAACAGTAAGACAATTTGGCTACGTAGCTCAGCTGGTTAGAGCACATCACTCATAATGATGGGGTCACAGGTTCGAATCCCGTCGTAGCCACCATATTCAGGACGTATCGATACGCATCGATAATTCCGAAACAATTTGTTGGGGTATCGCCAAGCGGTAAGGCACCGGATTCTGATTCCGGCATTCCGAGGTTCGAATCCTCGTACCCCAGCCAAATTAAAAAGTCGTTCAGCAGTGAACGCACTGTTGCCCTCAACCGGGGTAGTTACGGTAAAGCGCAACAGACAATTGGGGTATCGCCAAGCGGTAAGGCACCGGATTCTGATTCCGGCATTCCGAGGTTCGAATCCTCGTACCCCAGCCACTTAAATGCAAAAAAGCTCACTTCGGTGAGCTTTTTTGCTATTGGCGTCCTGACACGCTTACGCAGTACTGACTGCCGGGCAGGCGCTCTCCACTACGCCCCTGCCCGGGAAGCCGGTTTTACAAGCCTAAGGCATACTTCAGCGCCTGACGCTTCAACACCCCGGCGCGTTCAGCCGCCATCAGGCCAATATTACGCAGCATCCGCACCGGCGCCAGGTCATTGCTGAAACCGGCATAAAACAGATCCATCCCCGACTGCATGATAAAATTATCCGCTCGCCGCCGCGCCTGGTAGCGCTTCAGCACCGGCAGGCTGGCCCAGTCTTCGCCCCGGCCGCGCGCTTGCGCCAGGATCTCCAGCAGGGCATCCACATCGCGGTAGCCAAGGTTAACCCCCTGCCCCGCCAGCGGATGAATGGTATGCGCCGCATCGCCCACCAGCGCCAGGCCGGGCTGGACATACTGCAGTGCATGACGCCGGGTGAGCGGAAAAGCGCCGGCCGCCTGCGGCGTCACACGACCCAGCCGCGCCGGAAAGTGACTGGCGATCTCCTGCTGGAGTTGCGCCATAGTCATGCCCTGCAGCTGACGGATCCGCGCCGGCGTGTCGTACCAGACCAGCGAGGCCCAGTGGTCGAACAGCGGCAGGAAGGCGCGCGGCCCGCTGGGGGTAAACTGCTGCCAGGTGCTGTCGCCGGGATCGTCGGCGCATTCGACGCTGATCAGCATACAAGACTGATGATACTGCCAGGCGTGTACGCCGATGCCGGCCATCTCCCGCACCTGAGAATTGGCGCCGTCGGCGCCGATCACCAGCCGGGCGTGGATCGCCTCTCCCTCGCGTAAATGCAGCACGGTATGCGCCTCGCCGCGCTGCATCGCCTCCAGTTCGCTACCAACGCGCAGGGTGACCCCTTCATGCGCCGCCAGCGCTTGCCAGAGGCCCCATTGCAGGACCTTGTTCTCGACCATGTAGCCCAGCTCCGGCAGTTTGAGCTCAGCGGCGTCAAAGGCGACGTGCGCGCTCTCCCACTCCCAGGTCTCCAGACGACGATAAGCGTGGACGCGCATCGCCCGTACGGCATCCCAGACGCCGAGGCTCTTCAGCAGGCCGACCGAAGCTGCGCTGATAGCCGAGATCCGCACATCCGGGGCGGATGCCGGATCGAAAGCCGGAGGCGCCGTTTTCTCAAGCACCGTCACGGTAAATCCCTGTTGCGCCAGCCCCAACGCCAGGGCGCCGCCGACCATGCCGCCGCCCACGATGGCGACATCTGTTGCGTGAATTGTCATGGCTATTATCCTTAAAGCAGAATCCGTTAAGTTTACCGGATTTTTTGTTCCCTTGCGGTGATAACGCTCGCACTGGTCAGGGGGCGACCAAAGCATTACAATACGCGCCCTGGAAAGCGAAATTCACCCTGTATATATCCCCGCGTTTTGGATATCTATTACTGAGCATGAGCAAGTCAATGACAAAAAAACTCCATATTAAAACCTGGGGCTGTCAGATGAACGAGTATGATTCATCAAAGATGGCCGATCTGCTGGATGCGACACATGGGTATCAACTGACCGAAGTGGCGGAAGAAGCAGATGTGCTGTTGCTCAATACCTGCTCAATTCGTGAGAAGGCCCAGGAAAAAGTTTTCCATCAGCTCGGACGCTGGAAGCTGCTGAAAGAGAAAAACCCGGACCTGATTATTGGCGTTGGCGGCTGCGTGGCCTCCCAGGAAGGCGACCATATTCGTCAGCGCGCACACTATGTCGATATTATTTTCGGGCCGCAAACCCTGCACCGCCTGCCGGAGATGATTAACGCCGTGCGCGGCAACCGCAGCCCGGTGGTGGATATCAGCTTCCCGGAAATTGAAAAATTCGATCGCCTGCCAGAGCCGCGCGCCGACGGCCCGACCGCCTTTGTTTCGATTATGGAAGGCTGCAACAAATACTGTACCTACTGCGTGGTGCCGTACACCCGCGGAGAAGAGGTCAGCCGTCCGTGCGACGATATCCTGTTTGAAATCGCCCAGCTGGCGGCGCAGGGCGTGCGTGAGGTCAATCTGCTGGGCCAGAACGTTAACGCCTGGCGCGGTGAGAATTACGACGGCACCACCGGTAGCTTTGCCGATCTGCTGCGTCTGGTCGCCGCCATCGACGGCATCGATCGTATTCGCTTCACCACCAGCCACCCGATCGAATTTACCGACGATATCATCGAGGTCTATCGCGATACGCCGGAACTGGTGAGCTTCCTGCACCTGCCGGTGCAGAGCGGTTCTGACCGGGTTCTGAATCTGATGGGACGCACCCATACCGCGCTGGAGTACAAAGCGATTATTCGCAAGCTGCGTGAGGCGCGCCCGGATATTCAGATAAGCTCTGACTTTATTGTCGGCTTCCCCGGCGAAACCACAGACGATTTCGAAAAGACGATGAAGCTTATCGCCGACGTCAATTTCGATATGAGCTACAGCTTTATCTTCTCCGCTCGTCCGGGCACCCCGGCGGCCGATATGGTCGATGACGTGCCGGAGGAGGATAAAAAGCAGCGTCTGTATATTCTGCAGGAGCGAATCAACCAGCAGGCGATGGCCTGGAGTCGTCGCATGCTCGGCACGGTACAGCGCATTCTGGTGGAAGGCACGTCGCGTAAGAGCCTGATGGAGCTTTCCGGGCGCACCGAGAACAACCGCGTGGTCAACTTCGAAGGTACGCCGGATATGGTCGGTAAATTCGTCGATGTTGAAATCGTCGATGTTTACACCAACTCGCTGCGCGGCAAAATCGTGCGTACCGAGGCGGAGATGGGTCTGCGTATCGCTGAATCACCTGAATCAGTGATTGCCCGCACCCGTAAAGAGAACGATCTTGGCGTGGGTATCTATCAGCCGTGATCCCTTCAGGCCTGTCGGTTCCGGCAGGCCTTGTAATTCCTCTCTCCGTCCCTATATCTACAGCAATGCTTGCGCCATTTTCCTGTGACGTAAATAATTTCCTGATTAGCCGGCCACGCGCCGCGTCCGGCCACCTGCGTAAAGAGGAACAGTTTGAACATAGACACTCGTGAAATTACCCTGGAGCCAGCGGATAACGCACGCCTGTTAGCCTTGTGCGGCCCGTTTGACGACAATATCAAACAGCTGGAGCGTCGGTTAGGCATTGAGATCAACCGCCGTGACAATCACTTTAAACTGACCGGACGCGCTATTTGCGTACACGCCGCCGCCGATATTCTGCGCAGCCTGTATGTCGATACGGCGCCGATGCGCGGTCAGATTCAGGATATTGAGCCGGAGCAGATCCATCTGGCGATCAAAGAGGCGCGCGTGCTGGAGCAGAGCGCCGAGAGCGTGCCGGAGTACGGGAAAGCCGTCAATATCAAGACCAAGCGCGGGGTGATCAAACCGCGTACGCCGAACCAGGCGCAGTACATCGCCAATATCCTCGATCATGACATCACTTTCGGCGTGGGTCCGGCGGGGACGGGTAAAACCTATCTGGCGGTGGCGGCGGCGGTCGATGCGCTGGAGCGTCAGGAGATCCGCCGTATTCTGCTGACCCGTCCGGCAGTCGAGGCTGGCGAAAAGCTCGGCTTCCTGCCCGGCGATCTGAGCCAGAAAGTCGACCCATATCTGCGCCCGCTGTATGACGCGCTGTTTGAGATGCTCGGCTTTGAGAAAGTGGAGAAGCTGATTGAGCGTAACGTCATCGAAGTGGCCCCGCTGGCCTATATGCGCGGACGAACGCTGAATGACGCCTTTATCATTCTTGATGAAAGCCAGAACACCACCATCGAACAGATGAAGATGTTCCTGACCCGCATCGGCTTTAACTCCAAGGCGGTGATCACCGGCGACATCACGCAGATTGACCTGCCGCGCAGCACCAAATCCGGTCTGCGCCACGCCATCGAAGTGCTGGCCGAAGTCGATGAGATCAGCTTTAACTTCTTCCATAGCGAAGACGTGGTGCGCCATCCGGTGGTTGCCCGCATCGTTAACGCCTATGAGGCGTGGGAAGCCGCAGACCAGAAACGTAAAGCAGAACTGGCCGCCGAGCGCAAACGCGAAGCCCAGGAACAGGAGCAAAAATGAGTCAGGTGATCCTCGATTTACAGCTGGCCTGCGAAGAGACCAGCGGCCTGCCGGACGAAGCCCTTTTTCAGCGCTGGGTCGATGCCGTCATTCCGCCATTTCAGGAGGAGTCAGAGTTAACGATTCGTCTGGTCGATGTTGCAGAAAGCCACGAGCTGAACCTGACCTACCGCGGCAAGGATAAGCCGACCAACGTCCTCTCCTTCCCGTTTGAAGCGCCGCCGGGGATTGAAATGCCGCTGCTCGGCGATCTGATCATCTGCCATCAGGTGGTGGAGCAGGAAGCCAGCGAGCAAGGTAAACCGCTGGAGGCGCACTGGGCGCATATGGTGGTGCACGGCAGCCTGCATCTGCTGGGCTACGATCATATCGAAGACGACGAAGCGGAAGAGATGGAAGGCCTTGAAACAGAGATAATGCTTGCTCTGGGCTATGAGGACCCGTACATTTCCGAGAAGATTGCTGAATAGCCCCCTGCCGGATGGCGGCGCTTGCGCCGCATCCGGCCGCTGTTCCTGCATTTTGCCAGCCTGAACGTCAGGCACCCCATGCCGTCCGGCGCTGAGTTTACGCGCGACGAGCGACAGTTAAATCAACATGAGAACCCAAACGACGCCATGAGCGACGACAATTCACACAGTAGTGACACAGTAAACAGCAAAAAGGGATTTTTCTCCCTGTTACTCAGCCAGCTTTTTCACGGGGAACCGAAAAACCGTGATGAACTGCTGGCGCTGATCCGTGATTCCGGGCAGAACGATCTTATCGATGAAGATACGCGTGACATGCTCGAAGGGGTAATGGATATCGCCGACCAGCGGGTCCGCGACATTATGATCCCCCGTTCACAAATGATAACCCTGAAACGTAACCAGACGCTGGACGAGTGCCTGGATGTCATTATCGAATCCGCCCACTCGCGTTTCCCGGTCATCAGTGAAGATAAAGATCACATCGAAGGGATTCTGATGGCCAAGGATCTGCTGCCGTTTATGCGCAGCGACGCCGAAGCCTTCAGCATGGAAAAAGTGTTACGGCCGGCGGTTGTCGTCCCGGAAAGCAAGCGGGTCGACCGCATGCTGAAAGAGTTTCGCTCACAGCGCTACCATATGGCGATCGTTATTGACGAATTCGGCGGCGTCTCCGGCCTGGTGACCATCGAGGATATCCTTGAGCTCATCGTCGGGGAAATTGAAGACGAATACGACGAAGAAGAAGATATCGATTTCCGCCAGCTGAGCCGCCACACCTGGACGGTGCGCGCTCTGGCCTCCATCGAAGACTTCAACGACGCCTTCGACACGCACTTTAGCGATGAAGAAGTGGATACCATTGGCGGGCTGGTGATGCAGGCCTTCGGCCATCTGCCGGCCCGCGGCGAATCTATCGACATTGATGGTTACCAATTCAAGGTGGCAATGGCAGATAGCCGTCGTATCATTCAGGTGCATGTAAAGCTGCCCGATGACGCTCCCCAGCCGAAGCTGGAAGAGTAAGCCGCGGCGCTGAAGGTCACGGCCAGCCGGGAGACAGACCGTGGGCGATCCCCGGCTGTCCCCTCCCCCTGCTGGCAAACAGCATAGCCTGTGGCAACAGGCGTTAATTTACGGGACGATTAGCCTAAATGGTATTTGCCTCTCTTCTTGAACGCCAGCGCGTACGTCTGCTGCTGGCGCTGCTATTCGGAGCCAGCGGAACGCTGGCTTTTTCACCTTATGACTTCTGGCCGGCAGCTATCGTTTCGCTGATCGGTCTGCAGGCGTTGACCCTCAACCGACGCCCGCTGCAAAGCGCCGGGATCGGCTATTTCTGGGGATTCGGGCTGTTTGGCACCGGTATCAACTGGGTCTATGTCAGCATCGCGCAATTCGGCGGTATGCCAGGTCCGGTTAACGTCTTCCTCGTCGTTCTGCTGGCGGCCTATCTCTCGCTCTATACCGGCCTGTTTGCCGGCCTGCTCTCCCGGCTGTGGCCCAAAACCAGCTGGCTGCGGGTGGCTATCGCCGCCCCCGTCGTCTGGCAAATCACCGAGTTCCTGCGCGGCTGGGTGCTGACCGGCTTCCCGTGGCTGCAGTTCGGCTACAGCCAGATCGACGGCCCGCTGAAAGGTCTCGCGCCGGTGATGGGCGTCGAGGCGATCAACTTCCTGCTGATGATGGTTAGCGGCCTGCTGGCCCTGGCCCTCGTCCAGCGCAACTGGAAGCCGCTGGCTATTGCCGCGCTGCTGTTCGCCCTGCCGTTCCCGCTGCGCTATATCCAGTGGTATCAGCTGCTGCCGGAGCGCGCGACCCAGGTCTCGCTGGTGCAAGGCGATATCCCACAGGCCATGAAGTGGGACGAGAAGCAGCTGGTCAACACCCTGAAAACCTACCTGGCGCTGACCCAGCCGCATATCGGCCACTCGCAGCTGATTATCTGGCCCGAGTCGGCGATCCCGGATCTGGAGATCAACCAGCAGCAGTTCCTCAGCATGATGGACGATCTGCTGCGCGCAAAAGACAGTTCGCTGATCACCGGCATTGTCGATGCGCGTCTCAATAAGCAGAACCGCTACGATACCTACAACACCATCATTACCCTCGGTAAAGATAACCCGTACCGCTACGACTCGACCAACCGTTACAACAAGAACCATCTGGTGCCGTTCGGTGAGTTTGTGCCGCTGGAATCGATTCTGCGTCCGCTGGCGCCGTTCTTTGACCTGCCGATGTCCTCCTTCAGCCGCGGCCCCTACGTGCAGCCGCAGCTGATGGCGCATAACCTGAAGCTGACCGCCGCCATCTGCTACGAGATCATCCTCGGGGAACAGGTACGCGATAACTTCCGGCCGGATACCGACTTCCTGCTGACCATCTCCAACGACGCCTGGTTCGGTAAGTCCATCGGTCCGTGGCAACACTTCCAGATGGCGCGGATGCGCGCCCTGGAGCTGGCCCGCCCACTCCTGCGCAGCACCAACAACGGCATTACTGCGGTGATCGGCCCGCGCGGCGAGATCCAGAAGATGATCCCGCAGTTTACCCGCGAGGTGTTGACCACCACCGTGACGCCCACCAGCGGCTTAACCCCTTACGCCCGCACCGGCAACTGGCCGCTATGGGCGCTGACGGCGCTGTTAGGCTTCGCTGCGCTACTGATGAGCCTGCGTCAGCGTCGCCGATAAGTTTCTCCGCCGGCGACGCCCGTCGCCGGCATTTTTTCTCCCCGCGCCAGCCATCCTGGCACAGTCATTGCTTTATTCTCCCTGGTAGCGCCATCGTCCGACCCAGTGCAACCGGGTTGCACCATAAACGTTCGGCGGTCGCGCTATTTTGGTGCAATGAAAGATCTTTGCCTCCCATTGGTGCGGAGCACTTCGCAAAAATAAACAATAAAACAGCAAAATCTTTACATTAAGCCAAACTAAATGCTAACAAACACATACAAATGCGGCACGTGGACGCGTGCCTCGAATAACAACACACACAATCACAATGGGTATCAATAGCGCCGCTGACGCTACGGATAAGGAGTTGGATATGCAATTACGTAAACTGGCCGCCGCAATGCTGGTCATGGGTGTGACCGCCGGTCTGGCACACGCAGAAGATGCCGCCCCGGCGGCAGGCCAGAGCACCCTGGATAAGATCGCCAAAAATGGGGTTATCGTTGTCGGCCATCGTGAATCTTCAGTCCCGTTCTCTTACTACGATAACCAGCAGAAGGTTGTGGGCTACTCTCAGGACTACTCCAACGCCATCGTTGATGCCATCAAGAAAAAGCTGAACAAGCCGGACCTGCAGGTCAAACTGATCCCGGTCACCTCGCAGAACCGTATCCCGCTGCTGCAGAATGGCACCTTTGATTTCGAGTGCGGCTCAACCACCAACAACCTTGAGCGCCAGAAACAGGCGGCCTTCTCCGATACCATCTTCGTGGTCGGCACCCGTCTGCTGGTGAAGAAAGGCGGTCCGATCAAAGATTTCCCGGACCTGAAGGATAAAGCGGTCGTTGTCACCTCCGGAACCACCTCAGAGATCCTGCTGCATAAGCTGAACGATGAGAAAAAAATGAATATGCGCATCATCAGCGCTAAAGATCATGGCGACTCTTTCCGCACCCTGGAAAGCGGACGCGCGGTGGCCTTTATGATGGATGACGCTCTGCTGGCCGGCGAACGCGCCAAGGCGAAGAAACCGGATAACTGGGAAATCGTCGGCACCGCGCAGTCGAAAGAAGCCTATGGCTGCATGCTGCGTAAAGACGATCCGTCATTCAAAGCGCTGGTCGATGAAACCGTTGCCCAGGCCCAGACCTCTGGCGAAGCGGCGAAATGGTTTGATAAATGGTTCAAAAATCCAATTCCGCCGAAAAACCTTAACCTGAACTTCGAACTGTCTGACGACATGAAAGCGCTGTTCAAATCACCTAATGACAAAGCACTGAACTAATTATAACAACCAGGGGCGGGATATCCTGCCCTCCCGATGATTGTCACAGCACGGACAGACTATACGGTGGCTGGTCGTTCCCCAGCCGCCGCGAATACCGAAACAAGCTGGACAACCGTCTTCGAGGGTAGCAATGGCTACCCTTTTTTTTCCAGGAGTCATGTATGTCAATAGACTGGAACTGGGGGATATTCCTGCAACAGGCCCCCTTCGGCAACACTACCTACCTGGGCTGGCTGTGGAGCGGTTTTCAGATAACCGTCGCCCTCTCCATCTCGGCCTGGATCATCGCTTTTCTCGTCGGCTCACTGTTCGGCATTTTACGCACGGTCCCCAATCGCTTCCTCTCGGGCATTGGCACCTGCTATGTCGAACTGTTTCGCAACGTGCCGCTGATCGTGCAGTTCTTTACCTGGTACCTGGTGGTGCCGGAATTCCTGCCGGAAAATATCGGCATGTGGTTTAAATCGGAGCTGGACCCAAACATTCAGTTCTTTGTCTCCTCCATGCTGTGCCTGGGGCTGTTTACCGCCGCCCGCGTCTGCGAGCAGGTACGCGCCGCCATTCAGTCGCTGCCGCGCGGGCAGAAGAACGCCGGTCTGGCGATGGGCCTGACCCTGCCGCAAACCTACCGCTACGTGCTGCTGCCGAACGCCTACCGCGTTATCGTACCGCCGATGACCTCAGAAATGATGAACCTGGTGAAAAACTCGGCCATCGCCTCCACCATCGGTCTTGCCGATATGGCTGCGCAGGCGGGCAAGCTGCTGGACTACTCCGCTCATGCCTGGGAGTCTTTTACGGCCATCACCCTGGCCTACGTCTTCATCAACGCGGTGATTATGCTGATTATGTATGTGGTCGAGCGTAAGGTTCGCCTGCCTGGCAATATGGGAGGCAAATAATGTACGATTTTGACTGGAGTTCGATCGTTCCGTCTATGCCCTATCTGCTGGCAGGGCTGGTGATCACCCTGAAGATTACGGTGATTGCCATCGTGGTCGGTATCGTCTGGGGCACCCTGCTGGCGGTGATGCGCCTGTCCAGCTTTCTGCCGCTGGCCTGGTTTGCTAAAACCTACGTTAACGTATTCCGTTCTATCCCGCTGGTGATGGTCCTGCTGTGGTTCTATCTGATTGTCCCGGGCTTCCTGCAGAACGTGCTGGGGCTGTCGCCGAAAACGGATATTCGCCTGATCTCGGCGATGGTGGCCTTTTCGATGTTCGAAGCCGCCTACTACTCAGAGATTATCCGCGCCGGCATCCAGAGCATCTCCCGCGGCCAGTCCGGCGCCGCGTTGGCGCTGGGGATGACCCACTGGCAGTCAATGCGGCTGGTGATCCTGCCGCAGGCCTTCCGCGCCATGGTGCCGCTGCTGCTTACCCAGGGGATCGTCCTGTTCCAGGATACCTCGCTGGTGTATGTATTGAGCCTCGCCGACTTCTTCCGTACCGCCTCCACCATTGGTGAGCGCGACGGAACCCAGGTCGAAATGATCCTGTTCGCGGGCGGCGTCTATTTTGTGATTAGCCTCAGCGCCTCGCTGTTGGTCAGCTGGTTGAAGAAAAGGACTGTGTAATGATTACCCTGAAAAACGTTTCAAAATGGTATGGTCACTTTCAGGTGCTGACCGATTGCTCCACGGAAGTGAAAAAAGGTGAAGTCGTGGTGGTCTGCGGGCCGTCAGGCTCCGGTAAATCCACGCTGATTAAAACCGTAAACGGCCTTGAGCCTGTGCAACAGGGGCAGATTATCGTCGACGGCACCGTGGTTAACGATAAAAAGACCAACCTGGCTAAACTGCGCTCGCACGTCGGAATGGTCTTTCAGCATTTTGAACTGTTCCCTCATCTGTCGATTATCGACAACCTGACGCTGGCGCAGGTCAAAGTGCTTAACCGCGATAAAGCATCAGCGCGCAAGAAAGGCCTCAAATTGCTGGAGCGCGTTGGCCTGGCGGCGCATGCGGAAAAATATCCGGCGCAGCTCTCCGGTGGTCAGCAGCAGCGCGTGGCCATTGCCCGTGCCCTGTGTATGGACCCGATCGCTATGCTGTTTGATGAGCCCACCTCAGCGCTTGACCCGGAGATGATTAACGAGGTGCTGGACGTCATGGTCGAACTGGCCAACGAGGGGATGACCATGATGGTCGTGACCCATGAAATGGGTTTTGCCCGCAAGGTGGCGAACCGGGTGATCTTTATGGATGAAGGAAAGATTGTCGAAGATGCCGATAAAGAAGCCTTCTTTGCCAATCCGCAATCCGATCGCGCCAAAGATTTCCTCGCCAAAATTCTGCATTAATCGTTATTCGCTGCGCATACCGCCCGGTATGCGCAGCTTATCTTTCCCGCCATATTATTCTTCAATATTATTTATGCGGCCGGTTATCGCTACTATCATTTACGTACCAAATAAACCTCAGTGATAAAAGCTGAACTTATTTATTAAATTGATCAATTCATAAAGAATTCACTAATGAATTCGTGGATCTGCTTCACTACCGCCGCTAGCATATAACGCCTCGTAACAGGTTCGTCGCACGATTATTTTATTAATTGAATATAATATTCATGCCTGACCTCGCCTGCGCGAAATAAAGGCCATCAATGTTCTCTGCCGCACGCAGAATAACGGATGCACCACCGAACCAATGAAACAAATGGATATTGCTTCATGTTAATTCGATCTCGCACGCTCACCGGGCTGCTGTTTATCACGCTGGCGGGCACCTCAGCCGCCGGGGCCGCACAGTTGACCACCTCGGCTCACCAGACGGAACAGGATAAAGCCCGCCAGGAGGCGCTGGCTCCGCAGCAACAGGACTTTCAGTCTTCACAACAGCACGTGGCGCCGCAGGGTATCCCTTTCCCTGAGGAAACGCATTGTAAATTGATCAACCGGGTCGATATCGACTCCGATAACCAGGCGCTCACCCGGAAATTACTGGCGAAAACCGCGCAGCAGGCGCAGGGCCGCTGCCTCGGCAGCGAAGGTATTCGCCTGCTGGCCTATACCTTGCAAAACGAGCTGATTGCGCAAGGCTACATCACCTCCCTGATTGATGTGCCCTCCCAGTCGCTGGAGCAGGGCATGCTCAGGTTGACGCTGCACTATGGCAAAGTGGGCGCTATCGGCTATGCCGACGGCTCGGACACCACCCGCCTGTGGAATTCACTGCCAACCTCTTCCGGCACAATCCTGCGCTTAAGCGATCTTGAGCAGGGGATGGCCAATCTGCAGCGTCTGCCCGGCGCCACGGCGCACATGAAACTGCTGCCAGGCCAGCACGAGGGAGAAAGCGATATCCAGATTGCCCGCAGCCTGGCGAAAAAATGGCAGCTTGGCGCCTGGCTTGACGACGCCGGCAGCAAAGCCAGCGGCCGCTACCAGGCCGGCGGCGCCCTCTATCTCTATGACCTGACCACCCTCAACGATATCCTGTACCTTTCCGGCGGGGGCGATATTGAATTCAATCAGCATAACGACGGCAACCACAACGGCAGCCTGTATTACTCCATCCCCTTCGGCTACTGGACACTAAGCGCCTACGGGGCATACAGCCAGTATCGCCAGCAGTTTAACGGCAACTGGTCGACGATGGATTATAAGAGTAAAAATCGCTACTACAGCGCCACGCTGAGTCGTCTGCTCTCCCACACCCGGCAGCAAAAAACCACCGCCGACCTGCGGATCGCCAAGAGTACCTCGCATTATTACTTTGGCGGCAGTGAGCTACTGGTGATGCGCAAGCAGAACCCCTCATGGGAATTCACCCTCAACCACCAGCACTACTTTAACAAAAAGATTGTTGATGCCAGCATCGGCATCCAGCGCAGCCTGCCGTGGCTCAGCTCAACGCCAACGCCGGAGGAAAAGGCCGGGTTATACAGCCCGCTGTCACGGATCGTGCATGGTAATCTGCAGGCGCTAATGAAATTTGACGCCACCGGCGACAAATTTACCTGGGCTCCCCGCTTGAGCGCCCAGTTCAGCCCGGACAAACTCGCTTCCGATAATAAATTCAATATTGGTAGTCGCTGGAGCGTGCGCGGTTTTGACGGTGAAAACAGCCTGTCCGGCAATCAGGGATGGTACTGGCGCAACGATTTTATCTGGGATCTACCCACCCACGAGCGGCAATTCTATCTGGGCGCGGATGTGGGTCGCCTTATTGGCGCCGATCTGTATCAAAAAGGCAAAGTCCTTTCCGGCGCCGTCAGCGGCCTGCGCGGACAATTATGGTCAACGCAATACGATCTGTTTATTAGCACCCCGCTCAGTAAACCGGATACGTTTCATAGCGACGCCCTGAATATGGGCTTTTCATTACAGTGGAGGTATTAATTCAATCATTATCGACCCTTTCAGCTACGTTGTTTATTAATCTTAATTTAAAGGAATAAATAAAATGTTTAAGTTTAAAGCTTCTTATGTCGCGCTGGCGGCAGTATTAACCTCGTCGGTGGTTTATGCCGACCCGACCAGCTATACGCATTCGTCCGGCGCCACGGTTATTGATATTGAAAAGCCGAACGCCGCCGGCGTCTCCCATAACCTGTACCGCGACTTCAACGTCGGTACTAATGGCACCGTCCTTAATAACAGCGGCGAGGATGTCAGCCACGGTACGTTGGGCAATATTGCCCGCAACAACAACCTGACCGCCGGCAGCGCCTCGGTGATTTTGAACGAGGTGACCTCCAAAAACGCCAGTAGCCTGAAGGGCTTTATCGAAGTTAACGGTCAGAAAGCGGACGTGGTGATCGCCAACCCGAACGGCATCACCTGCTCCGGCTGTAGCTTTGTCAATACCAACAAGGCCATCCTGACCACCGGTAAAGTCAACATGACCAGCGACGGCGCCATCGGCAGCTATACCGTAACGGGCGGCACCCTCACCATCGGCGAAAATGGCATGAACGCCGCTAACGGCTACGCGGTTCTGCTCGCCGACGCGATTAAGATTAACGGTAAAGTACAGGCCAATAATGCCCTGGCCAGCGCAGGTCGCTTCACCATGGATAACAGCTCTGGCGCGATAACCTCTGCAGGTAAACAAGCGACGCTTATCGAAATGACGATCAACCCGCAGTACAGCATCGACGTCAGCAGCCTTGGCGGCATCACCGCCAACAGCATCAGCATGGTCGGCAATAACATCGGCTTTGGCGTACGTAACCAGGGCTCCATTGTCGCTAACAGCACGCTGCAGCTCACCAGCAACGGTAACCTGCTAAATAAAGGGACGATAAAAGGCAACGGTCTGCTGAGCCAGGTTTCCACCGCCACGGGTATCACCAATAACGGCAGCATCGCTGGTGCCTATTATTTAATGCTTTCCAGCGGCGATTATATCGTCAACACCGGCTCCCTCACCGGCGGCCAGCTGATTGCCTCCGCCAACGGCAATATCACTAACGGCGACTCAGGCACAATGACCGGCACCAGCGGACTTAGCCTGACCAGCGGCGGGAAAATCCGCAATGAGGCCAAAGCGTCCCTGCTGTCGAATAACCAGATTGCCGCCACGGCAATCGGTGATTTCCTCAATGAAGGCAAAATCAGCGCCAAAAACACCAGCCTGACGTTTGTTGGCAGCAGCTTTAAGAATACCGGCAACATTAATTCTACCGGCCAAACCACCGTTCAGTCCCTTAAGCAGGATGGCAGCACCAATACGGGCGAGATCTATAACCTCGGCAATATCACCGGCGAAAATATCAATCTGCAGACCAACGGCACGCTGGCGCAAAGCACCAGCGGTCGCATGGAGGCCACCAATGCCATTACCGCCCACAGCTACTGGCTGAATCAAAATGGTTATATGAAAGCGACCGATATCACCACCCATCATGCTGTGGTGAATAACACCGGTACTATCACAGCGGGTAATATTGCCCTGACTTCCACTGGAAACATCGTTAATGAGGGCACCTTCTCCAGCACAGGCGACATGCTGCTGGATGCCCGAAATAATAGCACTATCAGCAATTACTCGTTGATTAAAGCGGGTGGTACGCTGACGATGAACGCGAAAAAGGTCATCAACAGCGGTCGCGGCTGCGGCTGGTTAGGGTTTAACACTTGTGACGTCGGCACCCTGAGCGCGAACAAGTTGATTCTCAACTCCTCGCACAGCTATGCCAGCAACATGGGTGGCTATCAGTATTTCAAGAGTACCGAAATCAACACCGTGAAATAAGACAAACCACGATGCGCGAAGCCTCGCGCATCGTTTTTCGCACCGCTTAGGGTTCGAAGGGCCGACGCTGGAACTGATCGTGGCCACACTTCGGACAGCGCGGCAGCACGTCCGGGGTATACACTGCCAGGTGATAGTGGCACTTCTCGCAGACCAGATTGCCCAGGCCGACCACCTCACCGCTGTGGTACACGCCGTGGTGATTCAGATCCTGAAAGACTTCGCGCCACTCGAGCTGCGTTTTGTCGGTGATATCAGCCAGTTCCTGCCACAGGCTCTCTTTGATCACCCGCATAAACACGCTGTCGCTCTCGTCTTCATGACTCTCTTCGTAGCTGCGGGCAAACTCCTCGAGATCGCGTTTTACTGCCGCAATCACCGACTCGATCTCGCTCTGCGTGAGATCGCCGGCGCGGGCGATTTTTTCCCGCGCCTGTGTCACCAGCGCGTCGATATCGCGCTCTCCATGGCGGAGCCGTTCGCTGAGCGAGGAGACCAGTTCACGGTAATATTGAGCAACCTTGTTCATCATTTCGCCTCCGGTGTGGTTAACGTCTTCTGATAATAGACCTTATTCCTCTCCCGCTGTGTCTGACAAGCCACAGAGTCGCGAAATAATCAGCGCGGCTTTTGCCGATGTTAATGTGCGAAAGGCTGTTTTGACGGGGGCGTTTGGGCTATGCTATGCCGATCTGAAATAACACATCCATTGGCTACATTTTGTAGCTGTATTGAAAACAGGACCACTGGCTGCCATGCAAGAGCAATACCGCCCGGAAGAGATAGAATCGAAAGTCCAGCTTCACTGGGACGAAAATCGTACATTTGAAGTAACTGAAGACGAGAGCAAAGAGAAGTATTACTGCCTGTCGATGCTTCCTTATCCTTCTGGTCGACTACACATGGGTCACGTGCGTAACTACACCATCGGCGACGTGATTGCCCGCTACCAGCGTATGCTGGGCAAAAACGTCCTGCAGCCGATTGGCTGGGATGCGTTTGGTCTGCCGGCGGAAGGCGCGGCAGTGAAAAACAACACCGCGCCAGCACCGTGGACCTACGACAACATCGCCTACATGAAAAACCAGCTCAAAATGCTGGGTTTTGGCTATGACTGGAGCCGCGAGCTGGCGACCTGCACCCCGGAATACTACCGCTGGGAGCAGAAGTTCTTCACCGAGCTGTACAAAAAAGGGCTGGTATACAAGAAAACCTCCGCGGTGAACTGGTGCCCGAACGACCAGACCGTACTGGCCAACGAACAGGTTATCGACGGCTGCTGCTGGCGCTGCGATACCAAAGTCGAGCGTAAAGAGATCCCGCAGTGGTTTATTAAAATCACCGCCTACGCCGATGAACTGCTGAACGATCTGGATAAACTGGATCACTGGCCAGACACCGTAAAGACCATGCAGCGCAACTGGATCGGCCGTTCCGAAGGGGTGGAAATCTCCTTTGACGTCAACAACTACGCCGATAAGCTGACCGTCTACACCACCCGTCCGGACACCTTTATGGGCTGCACCTACCTGGCTGTCGCGGCGGGTCACCCGCTGGCGCAGCAGGCTGCAGCGAACAATCCGGCGCTGGCTGCCTTTATCGACGAATGCCGTAATACCAAAGTAGCCGAAGCCGACATGGCGACGATGGAGAAAAAAGGCGTCGATACCGGGTTTAAAGCCATTCACCCGCTGACCGGCGAAGAAATTCCTGTCTGGGCGGCAAACTTCGTGCTGATGGAATATGGCACCGGCGCGGTCATGGCCGTTCCGGGTCACGACCAGCGTGACTATGAGTTCGCCAGCAAGTACGGTCTGAACATCAAGCCGGTTATCCTCGCCGCTGACGGCAGCGAGCCGGATCTCTCCGCGCAGGCGCTGACCGAGAAAGGCGTCCTGTTTAACTCCGGCGAGTTCAGCGGTCTCGATTATGAAGCCGGCTTCAACGCCATTGCCGACAAACTGGCTGCCATGGGCGTAGGCGAGCGTAAAATTAACTACCGTCTGCGTGACTGGGGTGTGTCCCGTCAACGCTACTGGGGTGCGCCGATCCCGATGGTGACCCTGGAAGATGGCACCGTGCTGCCGACCCCGGAAGACCAACTGCCGGTGATCCTGCCGGAAGATGTGGTCATGGACGGCATCACCAGCCCGATCAAAGCCGATCCTGAATGGGCGAAGACCACCGTTAACGGTCAGCCGGCGCTGCGTGAAACCGACACCTTTGACACCTTTATGGAATCCTCCTGGTACTATGCGCGCTACACCTGCCCGCAGTATCAGGAAGGGATGCTGGATTCGAAAGCGGCCAACTACTGGCTGCCGGTAGATATCTACATCGGCGGTATCGAACACGCCATCATGCACCTGCTCTACTTCCGCTTCTTCCACAAGCTGATGCGCGACGCGGGCATGGTCAACTCCGATGAGCCGGCGAAGCAGCTGCTGTGCCAGGGTATGGTGCTGGCTGACGCCTTCTACTATGTAGGCGAAAACGGCGAACGTAACTGGGTTTCCCCGGTTGACGCCATCGTTGAGCGCGACGAAAAAGGCCGCATCGTGAAAGCGAAAGACGCGGCAGGCCATGAGCTGGTGTACACCGGCATGAGCAAGATGTCCAAGTCGAAAAACAACGGCATCGACCCGCAGGTGATGGTTGAGCGTTATGGCGCGGATACCGTGCGTCTGTTCATGATGTTTGCGTCCCCGGCGGATATGACCCTCGAGTGGCAGGAATCTGGCGTTGAAGGGGCTAACCGCTTCCTGAAACGCGTCTGGAAACTGGTCTACGAGCACACCACCAAAGGGGACGTTGCGGCACTGAACGTGGCGGCGCTGAGTGAAGATCAGAAAGCGCTGCGTCGCGATATTCACAAAACGATCGCCAAAGTGACCGATGACATCGGCCGTCGTCAGACCTTCAACACCGCCATCGCGGCGATCATGGAGCTGATGAACAAGCTGGCGAAAGCGCCGCAGGAAGACGAACAGGATCGTGCCCTGATGCAGGAAGCGCTGCTGGCGGTGGTGCGTATGCTGAACCCGTTCACCCCGCACGCCAGCTTCACACTGTGGCGCGAGCTGAACGGCGAAGGCGATATCGACAACGCGCCGTGGCCGGTGGCGGATGAAAGCGCGATGGTGGAAGACAGCACCCTCGTCGTCGTCCAGGTCAATGGCAAAGTTCGTGGTAAAATTACCGTTGCGGTAGATGCAACTGAAGAGCAGGTCCGCGAGCGCGCCGGCCAGGAGCATCTGGTCGCGAAATATCTCGACGGTAAAACCGTGCGTAAAGTGATTTACGTTCCGGGTAAACTGCTCAATCTGGTCGTTGGCTAAGCGCGGGAGGAAGCGTGCGATATCTGGTAACAATGTTGTTATCCCTGGCGGTGCTTGTCACCGCCGGCTGTGGCTGGCATCTGCGTAGCACTACGAAGGTGCCCACCACCATGAAAACCATGATTCTTCAGTCGAGCGATCCGAACGGACCGTTAAGTCGCGCGGTACGTAATCAGCTGCGTCTTAATGGCGTGGACCTGATCGACGCCAGCACGCTGCGTAAAGATGTTCCTTCTCTGCGCCTCGATGGTTCGTCGATTCAGAAAGATACCGCCTCGGTGTTCCAGGATGGTCGTACCGCGGAATATCAGATGGTCATGACCGTTCATGCCAGCGTCCTGATCCCGGGTCACGATATCTATCCGATTACCACCAAGGTCTATCGTTCGTTCTTCGATAACCCGCAGGCGGCGTTAGCGAAAGACGCCGAGCAGGATATGATTATCCAGGAAATGTACGACAAAGCGGCGGAACAGCTGATTCGTAAGCTGCCGAGCGTGCAGGTTGCAGATGTTGAAGCAACCCAGCAGGAAGAGAAACCGGTCGCCGGCAGCACGGCACCGGCTTCCTCGGGTAACCGCGTCTCCACCACTCTGGGTCAATGATGATTCGGTTGTACCCGGAACAGCTCCACGCGCAGCTCACTGAAGGGCTGCGCGCGGCCTATCTGCTGCTTGGCAACGATCCCCTGCTGTTGCAGGAAAGCCAGGACGCCATTCGCGAAGCCGCTGCCGCCCAGGGCTTTACCGAGCACCACACCTTCACCATCGATAACAGCACCGACTGGCAGGCGATTTTCGCGTTAAGCCAGGCGTTGAGTCTGTTCTCCAGCCGGCAAACGCTGCTGCTAATCCTGCCGGAAAACGGCCCTAACGCGGCGATCAACGAACAGCTGGCGACCCTGATCGGCCTGCTGCACGACGACCTGCTGCTGATAGTTCGCGGGAATAAGCTGACCAAAGCCCAGGAGAATGCCGCGTGGCTTACCGCCCTGGCGCAGCGGGCCGTCCAGGTCAGTTGCCAGACGCCGGAATACGCACAGCTGCCGCGCTGGCTGGCCGCCCGGGCCAAACAGCATCAGCTGCAGCTCGACGACGCGGCCAGTCAGCTGCTGTGCTACTGTTACGAAGGTAATCTGCTGGCGCTGGCGCAGGCGCTGGAGCGTCTGGCGCTGCTCTGGCCGGACGGTAAGCTGACCCTGCCCCGGGTTGAGCAGGCGGTAAACGATGCCGCCCACTTTACCCCTTACCATTGGGTCGATGCGCTACTGGCAGGCAAAAGCAAGCGCGTGCTGCATGTTCTGCAACAGCTCCGCCTTGAAGGCTGCGAGCCGGCGATCCTGCTGCGTACGCTACAGCGGGAGCTGCTGCTGCTGGTCACGCTCAAACGCCAGTCGACGCACACGCCGCTGCGCTCGCTGTTTGATAAACATCGGGTCTGGCAAAACCGCCGTCAGCTGCTCAGCGATGCCCTCGCCCGACTGAGCGGGGAACAGTTGCGCCAGGCGGTGACCCTCCTGACCCGCGCGGAACTGACCTTTAAACAGGATTACGGGCACGACGTCTGGCCCGAACTGGAAAGTCTTTCGTTGTTGCTCTGCCACAAAGCCCTGGCGGACGTTTTTATTGATGGTTGATATGACTCAGTTACAGGCAATCTATGGCGGCACCTTCGATCCGGTGCATTATGGTCACCTCAAGCCGGTCGAGATCCTGGCGAATCAGATTGGCCTGAGCAAGGTCATCATCATGCCTAACAACGTCCCGCCGCACCGTCCCCAGCCGGAAGCCACCAGCGCCCAGCGTGTGCATATGCTTAAGCTGGCGATTGCCGATAAACCGCTGTTCACGCTCGACGAACGCGAGTTGCAGCGTGACACCCCCTCCTGGACAGCAGACACGCTGCAGGCATGGCGGCAGGAGCAGGGGTCAGAAAAACCGCTGGCGTTTATCATCGGCCAGGATTCGTTGCTCACCTTCCCCACCTGGCACCGCTATGAAACCATCCTTGATAACGTTCATCTGATCGTCTGCCGCCGCCCGGGTTACCCGCTGACCATGGCGCACGACGCGGATCAGCAGTGGCTGGACCGTCACTTAACCCACGACGTAGAGCGCCTGCATAACCGCCCCGCCGGGGCCATCTACCTGGCGGAAACGCCGTGGTTCGATATCTCGGCGACGATTATCCGCCAGCGCCTCGAGCGCGGGGAATCCTGCGCCGAGATGCTGCCGGCCACCGTGCTGGACTACATCCGCGAGCAGGGACTCTATTGCTGACCCCGGACTGGGCCTGATGCTAAAAAAGCGCTATCGTAGCGCCACGTCTCCACCGCCTGTCTGAGCATCATCATGAAATTATGGTTAGTTCGCCACGGCGAAACCGAAGCCAACGTTGCCGGGTTATACAGCGGCCACGCCCCCACTCCTCTGACGCCGCGCGGCGTCGCCCAGGCGCGAGCGCTCGGCGAACGGCTGCGGGCAGTACCTTTCGACAAAGTCATCTGTAGCGAGCTGGCGCGTACCGCGAGGACGGCCGATCTGCTGCTTGGCGATCGCCATATCCCGCGTGAGTGCCATGCCGCGCTCAATGAAATGTTTTTCGGCGACTGGGAGATGCGTCATCATCGCGATCTCCAGCGGGAGGATGCGGAAAACTATGCTGCGTGGTGTGCTGACTGGCAGCACGCGGCCCCCACCAATGGCGAAAGCTTTCAGAATTTTGCCCGCCGCGTCAGCGAATTCACCACAACGCTGGCCGACTGCCGCCATCTTGGCCACCTGCTGATTGTCGGCCATCAGGGCGTCCTGAGCCTGCTGACGGCCCTGCTGTTGCAGATGCCCGCGGCGGCGATGTGGCATTTCCCGATTGCCCATGGCGCCTGGAGCCTCCTCGATATGCGCGACGATTTCACCACCCTGCGCGTATTAAATAGCCAGGCCGTCTGGCAGCCGCAAGAAGAATTCCCGCCAGACCATTGACAGGCCACAGCAGGCTGCTATTCTCCGCTGCCGGGCAGCATCCGCCACAGCATGTTTGCAGAAATTGTTTTACAAAAATGGCGATGCAATCCGCGGCGAGGGATGGGATGATACCCCGCCACGAACGCCTGCCGACAGACATTTCACCCGACTTTTTCATCAGTTCAGGTATACTGTCAGGCTCTTTATCATTATCAATCTTCATGCACCCAGGGGGAACACTTGCAGGGTAAAGCACTCCAGGATTTTGTTATCGACAAAATTGATGACCTGAAAGGTCAGGACATCGTCGCCATTGATGTACATGGCAAATCCAGCATCACCGATTGCATGATTATCTGCACCGGCACCTCTACCCGTCACGTGATGTCCATCGCCGACCACGTGGTTCAGGAATCCCGCGCCGCCGGCATGCTGCCGCTGGGCGTTGAAGGGGAAGCCGCCGCCGACTGGATCGTCGTCGACCTCGGCGACGTGATGGTTCACGTCATGCAGGAAGAGAGCCGTCGTCTGTACGAGCTGGAAAAACTCTGGAGTTAATGCGTGAAGTTGCAGCTGGTGGCCGTTGGCACCAAAATGCCGGACTGGGTACAGACCGGCTTTAGCGAGTATCTGCGCCGTTTTCCCAAAGATATGCCGTTTGAACTGGTGGAGATCCCCGCCGGTAAACGCGGCAAGAACGCCGATATCAAGCGCATCCTCGAAAAAGAGGGCGAGATGATGTTGGCCGCTGCCGGTAAGAACCGTATCGTGACCCTGGATATTCCGGGAAAACCATGGGATACGCCGCAGCTGGCGCGCGAACTGGAACGCTGGAAACAGGACGGGCGCGACGTCAGTTTGCTGGTAGGCGGCCCGGAAGGCCTCTCTCCAGCCTGTAAAGCAGCGGCGGAACAGAGTTGGTCGCTCTCCACCCTCACCTTACCTCACCCGCTGGTGCGCGTACTGGTGGCCGAGAGTCTGTATCGGGCGTGGAGCATTACCACCAACCACCCGTACCACCGTGAGTAATGATGATCAGGGTAGACTAAGCAGCGAATGAAATTACAGAATTCTTTCCGCGACTATACGGCTGAATCCTCGCTGTTCGTGCGCCGGGCGCTGGTCGCTTTTTTGGGGATTTTGCTGCTTACCGGCGTTCTGGTCGCCAACCTGTACAATGTGCAAATCGTTCGCTTCAATGACTATCAGACGCGTTCGAACGAAAACCGCATCAAGCTGGTACCGATCCCGCCGAGCCGCGGCATTATTTACGATCGCAACGGCACCCCGCTGGCGCTTAACCGCACCATTTATCAGCTGGAGATGATGCCGGAGAAAGTCGATAACGTGCAGCAGACGCTGGATGCGCTGCGTGACGTCGTCGATTTAACCGACGATGATATCGCCGGCTTCAAAAAGGAGCGCGCACGCTCCCATCGCTTTACCTCGATTCCGGTAAAGGTCAACCTCAGTGAAGTGCAGGTTGCCCGCTTTGCCGTCAACCAGTACCGCTTTCCCGGCGTGGAAGTCAAAGGCTACAAGCGTCGTTATTATCCCTATAACTCGGCGCTGACGCACGTCATTGGCTACGTCTCAAAAATTAACGATAAAGACGTCGACCGCCTCGACAAAGAAGGCAAGCTGGCTAACTACGCCTCGACCCACGACATCGGTAAGCTGGGTATTGAGCGTTATTATGAGGATGTCCTGCACGGTCAGACCGGCTACGAAGAGGTTGAAGTGAACAACCGCGGCCGCGTCATTCGACAACTGAAAGAGGTGCCGCCGCAGGCCGGACGCGATATCTACCTCACTCTCGATCTCAAGCTGCAGCAGTATATCGAAACCCTGCTGGCCGGTAGCCGTGCCGCCGTGGTGGTCACCGATCCGCGTACCGGCGCCGTTCTGGCGCTGGTATCTACGCCAAGCTATGACCCGAACCTGTTCGTCGACGGCATCTCCAGTAAAGATTACTCCGGCCTGCTCAACGATCCGAACACGCCGCTGGTCAACCGCGCGACGCAGGGGGTCTACCCGCCGGCGTCAACGGTAAAACCGTACGTCGCCGTCTCGGCGCTGAGCGCCGGGGTGATCACCCGCAATACCAGCCTGTTCGACCCAGGCTGGTGGCAGCTGCCTGGCTCCGATAAACGCTATCGTGACTGGAAAAAATGGGGCCACGGCCACCTGAACGTCACCAAAGCGCTGGAGGAGTCTGCGGATACCTATTTCTATCAGGTCGCCTATGACATGGGCATCGATCGCCTCTCTGAGTGGATGAGCAAGTTTGGCTACGGCCACTACACCGGTATCGACCTTTCTGAAGAGCGCTCGGGCAACATGCCAACCCGCGAATGGAAGCTCAAGCGCTTCAAGAAACCCTGGTACCAGGGGGACACCATTCCGGTGGGCATCGGTCAGGGGTACTGGACTGCCACCCCCATCCAGATGAACAAGGCGCTGATGATCCTGATTAACGACGGGGTGGTGAAAGTGCCGCACCTGCTGCAAAGCACCGTGGAAGACGGCAAGCCCGTTCCGTGGGTTCAGCCGCATGAGCCGCCGGTGGGCGACATCCATTCCGGCTACTGGGAAATCGCCAAAGACGGCATGTTCGGCGTGGCCAACCGCGGCAACGGCACCGCGCACAAATATTTCGCCAGCGCGCCGTATAAGATCGCGGCCAAGTCCGGTACCGCCCAGGTGTTCGGCCTGAAGGCCAACGAAACCTATAACGCGCACCGCATCTCTGAACGTCTGCGCGACCATAAACTGATGACGGCGTTTGCGCCTTATAACAACCCTCAGGTTGCCGTGGCGATGATCCTGGAAAACGGCGGCGCCGGCCCGGCGGTCGGCACCATTATGCGACAAATCCTTGATCACATTATGCTGGGCGATAACAACACCACGCTGCCAAGCGAAAACCCGGCGGTCACCGCAGGGGAGGATCAATAATGACGGATAATCCGAACAAAAAATCGCTGTGGGATAAAATCCATCTTGACCCCACCATGCTGCTGATCCTGCTGGCGCTACTGACCTACAGCGCGCTGGTTATCTGGAGCGCCAGCGGTCAGGACGTCGGCATGATGGAACGTAAAATCGGCCAGATCGCCATGGGCGTGGTGATCATGATCGTCATGGCGCAGATCCCACCGCGGGTCTATGAAGGCTGGGCGCCCTATCTTTATATTTTCTGTATTATTCTGCTGGTGGCCGTTGATGCTTTCGGCGCTATCTCCAAAGGGGCGCAGCGCTGGCTGGATCTCGGTATCGTCCGCTTTCAGCCGTCGGAGATAGCGAAAATCGCCGTGCCGCTGATGGTCGCGCGCTTTATTAACCGCGACGTCTGTCCGCCGTCGCTGAAGAACACCGCGATTGCGCTGGTGCTGATTTTCCTGCCGACCCTGCTGGTGGCAGCGCAGCCCGACCTCGGCACCTCGATTCTGATCGCCCTCTCCGGGCTGTTTGTGCTGTTCCTTTCCGGTCTAAGCTGGCGTCTTATCGGGATCGCCGTGGTGCTGGTCGCCGCCTTTATTCCGATCCTGTGGTTCTTCCTGATGCATGACTATCAGCGCCAGCGCGTGATGATGCTCCTCGACCCGGAAACCGACCCGCTGGGCGCCGGCTATCACATTATTCAGTCTAAAATTGCCATTGGCTCCGGCGGTCTGCGCGGCAAAGGCTGGCTGCACGGCACGCAGTCGCAGCTGGAGTTCCTGCCGGAACGCCACACCGACTTTATCTTCGCCGTGCTGGCCGAAGAGCTGGGGCTGATTGGTGTGCTGATCCTGCTGGCGCTCTATATTCTGCTGATCATGCGCGGGCTGTGGATCGCCGCCCAGGCGCAAACCACCTTTGGCCGGGTCATGGCCGGTGGTTTAATGTTGATTTTATTCGTTTATGTCTTCGTAAATATTGGTATGGTGAGTGGTATTTTACCGGTGGTGGGCGTACCGTTGCCGCTGGTGAGCTACGGGGGCTCCGCCCTGATCGTATTGATGGCCGGGTTTGGTATCGTGATGTCGATCCATACCCACAGAAAAATGTTGTCGAAAAGCGTTTAAAGGGGTTTGCAATGCGTAAGCAATGGCTGGGGATCTGCATAGCAGCGGGGCTGCTGGCGGCATGTTCGAGTGATGACGTGCAACAAAAAACGGTCAGTACTCCACAGCCGGCCGTCTGTAATGGCCCGACGGTTGAGATCAGCGGCGCCGATCCGCAGTATGAAACGCCGAACGCCACGGCGAATCAGGATTATGAGCGCGACGGTAAAAGCTATAAAATCGTTCAGGATCCGGCCAACTTTACGCAGGCTGGTTTTGCGGCGATCTATGACGCGGAACCTAACAGTAACCTGACCGCCAGCGGCGAAACCTTCGATCCGACCCAGTTGACCGCGGCGCACCCCACGCTGCCAATCCCGAGCTATGCGCGGATCACCAACCTCGCTAACGGCCGCATGATCGTCGTGCGGATTAACGATCGCGGCCCGTATGGTAACGATCGCGTTATCTCGCTCTCCCGTGCGTCTGCTGACCGTCTGAACACCTCGAACAACACCAAGGTGCGTATCGACCCCATCATCGTTGCGCCTGACGGTTCGCTTTCCGGTCCGGGAATGGCCTGCACCACCGTCGCCAAACAGACGTACGCCCTGCCCGCCCGACCGAATCTGGACGGCGGTGACGCCACAGGTATGAACCAGCCTGCGCCTGCCGACGTTCGCCCGATCAGCAACAGCACGCTGAAGCCGGAAGACAGCGTCGGCGCGCCGGTGAACAGCGGCGGTTTCCTCGGCGCCCCGACGCCGCTGAACAGCGGCGTGCTGGAGAGTAGCGAGCCGGCAGCCACGACCGCCGCCACTGCGGCCCCTGCTGCTGCCGTCGCGACGCAAACGGCTCCCGTCACCGCGCCAGGCTCCATCCAGGGTAGCGTAGCGGCGACAGCGGCCACTGCCGCGACCGCCAGCGCCGTTGCCGCCTCCTCTACCGCCACCTCCAGCGCCAGCGGTAATTTTGTCGTCCAGGTTGGCGCAGTGAGCGACCAGGCGCGGGCGCAGCAGTATCAGCAGCGCCTGAGCCAGCAGTTCTCGGTGCCAGGCCGGGTCACGCAAAACGGCGCGGTATGGCGTATTCAGCTGGGCCCGTTTGCTGATAAGGCGCAGGCCAGCTCCGTTCAGCAGCGCCTGCAAAGCGAAGCGCAGCTGCAGTCCTTTATTACTCGCGCCAACTAAACGCCGCGGGCAGCCCGTTCACCTTGCGCATGTAAAAGTCATTAACAAACTCATGCGCAATGTCGGATGCTGGCCCGCAGAGCATTTGCTATAGTAAGGCACTTTTTTTAACTCCATCACGGATGCCGTTGTTCTGACCATGAAGACCTCTTTCACCGCTCGTTTACTCATCACGGCGCTCTCCGTTGCAGCGCTCTCCTCCGCTGCCCGCGCCGATGACCTGAATATCAAAACGATGATCCCAGGCGCCCCGCAGATTGACGCCGAATCCTGGGTGCTTATTGATTACAACTCCGGCAAAGTGCTGGCGGAAAATAACGCCGACTCCCGTCGCGACCCGGCCAGTCTGACCAAAATGATGACCAGCTATGTCATCGGTCAGGCGATGAAAGCGGGTAAATTCAAAGAGTCCGATCTGGTCACTGTCGGCAACGATGCCTGGGCCACCGGCAACCCGGTTTTCAAAGGCTCTTCTCTGATGTTCCTCAAGCCGGGGATGCAGGTTCCGGTTTCGCAGCTGATCCGGGGTATCAACCTGCAGTCGGGTAACGATGCCTGCGTGGCCATGGCCGACTATGTTGCCGGTAGCCAGGACGCCTTCGTCAGCCTGATGAACAACTATGTTAACGCCCTGGGCCTGAAAAACACCCATTTCCAGACCGTTCACGGCCTCGATGCTGACGGACAGTACAGTTCCGCGCGCGACATGGCGCTGATTGGCCAGGCGCTGATCCGCGATGTGCCGAACGAGTACTCTATCTATCGTGAGAAAGAGTTCACTTTCAACGGCATCCGCCAGCTGAACCGTAACGGCCTGCTGTGGGATAACAGCCTGAACGTCGACGGCATCAAAACGGGTCATACCGACAAAGCGGGCTACAACCTCGTCGCCTCTGCCACCGAAGGCCAGATGCGTCTTATCTCGGCGGTGATGGGCGGACGTACTTTCAAAGGTCGTGAGTCGGAAAGCAAAAAACTGCTGACCTGGGGCTTCCGCTTCTTTGAAACCGTCAACCCGATCAAAGCCGGCAAAGAGTTTGCTTCCGAACCGGCCTGGTTCGGTGACAGCGATCGCGCCTCGCTGGGGGTGGATAAAGATGTCTACCTGACCATCCCGCGTGGCCGGATGAAAGATCTGAAAGCCAGCTATGTGCTGAATAACACTGAACTGCACGCCCCGCTGCAGAAAAACCAGGTGGTCGGCACCATCAACTTCCAGTTGGATGGTAAAACTATCGATCAGCGCCCGCTGGTGGTGCTGCAGGAAATCCCGGAAGGGAATTTCTTTGGCAAAATTATTGATTACATTAAGTTAATGTTCCACCACTGGTTTGGTTAAAAATCGAACACTTGAAAGTGTGATTTCCATCCCCATATACTATTTATCCAAGTAACCTGATAACTCCCGCCCTTGGTGGGAGTTATTATTTTGTCGTAACACCGGAGCTGACATGAAAACCAAACTTAACGAACTGCTGGAATTCCCTACCCCCTTTACTTACAAAGTAATGGGACAGGCGTTGCCGGAGCTGGTTGATCAGGTGGTGGAAGTGGTACAGCGCCATGCGCCTGGTGATTACTCGCCGTCAGTAAAACCGAGCAGCAAAGGTAACTACCACTCGGTCTCCATCACCATCAACGCCACCCACATTGAGCAGGTGGAAACGCTGTACGAAGAGTTAGGCAATATCGATATCGTACGGATGGTGCTGTAACCTTTTCCCCGACCCGGCCGCCGTGCCGGGTCCTTTCATCCCCTTCCGCCCTGCTGTGATATACTCCCCGCCCTGAGTCCTCTCTTCCCGGCGGAGATGTTGTTTTGCAGCACAATAAAATTCTTATCCGGCAGCTTGGCCTGCAACCATACGAACCCATCTCGCAGGCGATGCATGAATTCACCGACGCCCGCGATGAAGACACCCTCGACGAGATCTGGCTGGTGGAACATCACCCGGTCTTCACTCAGGGCCAGGCAGGCAAAGCGGAACACGTGCTGGTGCCCGGCGATATTCCGGTGATCCAGAGCGATCGCGGCGGCCAGGTGACCTATCACGGTCCAGGACAGCAGGTAATGTATGTTCTGTTGAACCTTAAACGCCGCAAGCTGGGTGTGCGCGAGCTGGTGACGCTGCTGGAGCAAACGGTCGTTAATACCCTGGCCGAGTATGGCATCGAATCGCATCCCCGCGCCGATGCCCCAGGGGTCTACGTCGGCGATCGCAAAATCTGCTCACTGGGACTGCGGATCCGCAAAGGGTGCTCTTTCCACGGTCTGGCGCTCAATATCGCGATGGATCTCGCGCCATTTCTGCGCATCAATCCCTGCGGCTATGCCGGCATGGAGATGACGCAAATGCGCCAGTGGCAGCCAGAGGTGACTCCAGAGACGGTCGCCCCGCGGCTGGTCGCCAATCTGCTGGCGCTGCTGAACCATCCCCCGCACGAATATCTCCCCCAGCAGTAAACGGTAGATCAGCGCCCCGCAGGCAGCGGGGCGCTAAACGATTAACACATTATTTTTGCAATCAATTGTCACGTACGGGAGGCGGTGGGCCGCTATACTTGCCCTATCATTCCCAACCGGACTCATCGCGTGCCAGAGAATACGTCTCCGTCAGAATCCCCTGAACGACAGGATGAACGTTATGACCGCCAGATGTTTCGCATCCTGCGCAATATTGACCTCAACCTGTTAACCATCTTCGAAGCCGTTTACGTCCATAAAGGCATCGTCAACGCCGCTAAGATACTGAATATCACGCCATCGGCTATTAGCCAGTCGATTAACAAACTGCGGGCGCTTTTTCCTGACCCGCTGTTTATCCGCAAGGGGCAAGGTGTGATGCCCACCGCGTATGCTACCCATCTTCATCAGTACATCAGCCGGGGTATGGAGGCTTTCCTCAGTGCGCTGGATATCGCCGGTAGCCCCCACCAGCAGCGGGTGATCACTATCGCCACCACGCCAGGCATGGGGGCGCTACTGATACCCATCGTGGCCAGTGCGCTAAAACCGGCCTTTCCGCAGATCCTGTTGCACAACATCGCCATCACCGACGCCGCGCGGCAGCTCGACCAGCGCCAGGTGGATCTGTTAATTGACACTCATCTGCACAGCGGCCAGGCGATAAGCCATCATGTGCTGTACCAGGATCGGGTACGGATGTACTGCCGTGCTGAGCACCCTGCGCTGCACGGCCCACAGGATGAAGCCCATCTCGCTCAGTATGAATTTGCGCTGCTGCTTCCGGAAGGCCAGCGCTACCCCACCCTTCACCGCCGCCTGCAGGAAGAGATGGGCGAACGACGCTGCGGATTCAGCACCTTTAACCTGCTGACCCAGGCAGCCATGATCGCCGAGAGCGACATGCTGGGGCTGACCACCGAGCGCCTGTTCGCCATGGTATCCCGGCTCTGGCCACTGCAAACCCTGGATTTTCACTCCCTGCAGGACGAAAAAATTAATGTTGCGCTGCACTACAATAAGCAAAGCGGGAAGGAGCCATTGCTGAAAGAAATTATCGAGACGGTAATCCAGGCGTTTAAGGCGTAGCGCACGGAAAGGAAAAGGATAAAACAACAACTATTTTACAATTTGCGAGGCAGGCAGGCTGCTTTCTGCCCCTTTTCAATGGTATACTGCCTGCTCTTGATTCAAAAATAGTTGATAATTGCAACATTTTATTGAATTAATTCGCTTTCCTTCGTGACTCGCAACTGGAACACGCACGCTATGAGTAAACCCATTGTGATGGAACGCGGTGTTAAGTACCGCGACGCCGATAAAATGGCCCTTATCCCGGTGAAAAACGTGGCAACTGAGCGTGAAGCTCTGCTCAGAAAACCGGAATGGATGAAAATCAAACTTCCGGCAGATTCGTCCCGTATCCAGGGTATCAAAGCAGCGATGCGTAAGAACGGCCTGCACTCCGTGTGTGAAGAAGCCTCCTGCCCGAACCTTGCAGAATGCTTCAACCACGGTACCGCGACCTTTATGATCCTCGGCGCGATCTGTACTCGTCGCTGCCCGTTCTGCGATGTCGCGCACGGGCGCCCGGTTGCACCAGATGCGAACGAACCACAGAAGCTGGCGCAAACCATCGCTGATATGGGTCTGCGCTACGTCGTGGTCACTTCAGTGGACCGTGACGACCTGCGTGATGGCGGCGCACAGCATTTTGCCGACTGCATCAGCGCCATTCGCGAGAAAAACCCGTCGATTAAGATCGAAACGCTGGTTCCGGATTTCCGCGGCCGCATGGATCGCGCGCTTGATATTCTGACGGTAACCCCGCCGGATGTCTTCAACCATAACCTCGAAAACGTACCTCGTCTCTATCGTCAGGTGCGTCCGGGCGCGGATTACAACTGGTCGCTGAAGCTGCTGGAGCGTTTTAAAGAAGCGCATCCGGAGATCCCGACGAAATCTGGCCTGATGGTCGGTCTGGGCGAAACCAACGACGAGATCATTGAAGTGATGCGCGACCTGCGCCGCCATGGCGTCACCATGCTGACGTTAGGCCAGTATCTGCAGCCGAGCCGTCACCACCTGCCAGTACAGCGCTACGTCAGCCCGGAAGAGTTCGAAGAGATGAAAGCGGAAGCGATGGCGATGGGCTTCACCCACGCCGCCTGCGGTCCCTTCGTTCGCTCTTCCTATCATGCCGACCTGCAGGCTAAAGGAATGGAAGTGAAGTAACTGCCGCTTTTGCCGCTGCGCGCCTTTTCGCCGCAGCGGCCCCTCTCCGCTTCCTCTGCTTCCTCTGCTTCGCGTTTTCGTAACAGTTCGTTGCATCTTTTCTGCGCGGCATCGCCAAAAACGACAAAGGCCGCAACGATATTCGTCGCGGCCTCTTCGCCGTTCCGCCAGCATCCCTCCGGGGGGACGCATCGGATCAATTACTCTTTATGAGAGATCTTCTGCGCCGGCGCTTCTTCTTCCACGGTGGCTTTCTTCGCGCTATCGTCATCCTCGTTCATGGCCTTTTTAAAGCCCTTGATAGCCGAACCCAGGTCGCCGCCCAGCGTACGTAATTTCTTGGTACCAAACACTAAGATAATCAGTGCTGCGACTACCAGCAGTTTGGTAATACTAATCTCACCCATAGCTAACCTTCTTCTCTATACAAGCTGCGAATACGCCATCATACACGCATTTATCCGTCATATTGTAATCCACCTGTGCGTGGGCTGCGTGATTCGGCCCAGAGCCTTCCCCCTGAAGGAGTTAGCGCAGGGGTGTCCGTCCTGACGTGCACAGCGAATTATTAGGATAAACAATACGGGTATTTGACGCGCGGACACAATAGCAATCTGTAACAAGGTGAATCAAGCCCTGTTTAAAAAAACATCACAATAATTGCGGTGGCGCAAATCGTCGGTTCTGCAGTACCGGCAAACGCTCGCGAACCCGCGCAAGGTGCTCTGCGGAGACATCGGCAAAGATCAGCTGCGGTTCGCTCCCGGCCCCCGCCAGCGTCGTTCCCAGCGGGTCTACAATGCGGCTCTGACCAATATTCCGCGTCCCGCATTCGCCTGCCGCCACGATATAGCAGGTCGTATCGAGCGCGCGCGCCGCCAACAGCGTCGCCCAGTGGTGCTCTTTCTGTGGCCCTCTCACCCATGCGGTGGGCAGTACCAGCAGCTCAGCTCCGTTCAGCGCCAGCGATAGGGCCAGTTCCGGAAAGCGAAGATCGTAGCAGGTCATCAGGCCAACGCGTAACCCCGCCACTTCAATTACCGGCGGGATCTGCTGGCCAGGATCCACCCGCCGCGACTCCTGCATTGCGAAGGCGTCGTATAAATGCAGTTTGTGATAATGGGCTATTACTTCGCCATCCCGCAAGACCACCAGCGTATTGGTCGCACGGCCTTCTGCCGACGGCACATGCAGCGTCAGGACCGTGGTCAAACGGTTACGCCCGCTCTCAGCCAGCAGCAGCTGCAAAAACGCCCCATCCAGCGGCTGAGCCGATTTCACTGACATATCCGGGTCGTTGTCATCTCGCGCCAGTAACGCCTCTGGCAGCACCAGCAGCGCCGCCCCTTCACGCGCAGCCTGTTGCATCATCGTCACACAGGTCTGCGCATTCGTCCGCCATACTGGCGTGACGGCAAATTGTCCTGCCGCTACCCGCATGTTTTTCTCCGGTCAGGTTATGAATAGCCAATCGCGCCCGTCGCGCGCTACACTTGAGGTTCTCTTATATCAAATAGCAGGAAACAACCGTGTTTCAACTTCTTTGCGCCGTTTTTATTGGCGGTGGCACCGGCAGCGTATTGCGCTGGTGGCTCGGCATGAAGCTCAACCCTGTGCATCATGCTATCCCGATTGGGACATTGACGGCCAACCTGGTAGGCGCCTTTGTGATTGGTGCCGGGCTGGCGTGGTTTAACCGTCTGACGGATATTGACCCGATGTGGAAGCTCCTGATCACCACCGGGTTCTGCGGCGGGTTGACCACCTTCTCCACCTTCTCGGCGGAAGTGGTCTTTCTCCTGCAGCAGGGGCGGGTGAGCTGGGCACTCCTCAACGTGATGGTGAATTTGCTGGGTTCGTTTGCCATGACGGCCGTCGCCTTCTGGCTTTTCTCGCAGGCCGCCAGCCGTTAACGATCTGAAAAACAGGCAAAAAAAAACCCGCGTTAAGCGGGTTTTTATATTCTACTGACGTGTTGGTTAGATAGCCATTACGTTTGCAGCAGAAGGGCCTTTGGCACCGTTAGTGATTTCGAACTCTACACGCTGACCTTCAGCCAGAGTTTTGAAACCGTTGGACTGGATTGCAGAGAAGTGTACGAATACATCTTTGCTGCCATCTTCCGGAGTAATGAAACCGAATCCTTTGGACTCATTAAACCACTTAACGTTACCTTTAATCTTAGACATCAAAATTACCTTTATATGAAAAATCGACACTAATGCTGTGTCGAGTATCAGTACACCAATTGTGGTACCTTTTGTCCAGTGCAACTTTGCTAAAAAGTGATAAAAGTCGCTATCTTTTTTAGTGGGTAACGCTTTAGTCCTTGTTTTTCCACAAGACACACCGCTTATCTCATTTATTGCTAAGACTTAGCGAATTAAAACTGTATACGAGCCCAGGCGAAGTAAACGTTACCGTTATTGTAGGTGCCGGGAATATAGGTCATCTGGAAAGTCGCCGGACCGTAACCTATTGACGCCAATGGTAAGATCACCGGAATGGGGATGTAGTCCCAGTTATCGCGCGCCGTCACGCCAAGGGTATAGCCGAGTCCAAGGTGGAAGTTCTGGTCGGTCAGCGGGCGCCAGGTTTTCTCCCAGCCGTAGCCGCCGATAGGCTCCCATTTATTGAAAGAATCTTTAAACGCCATCAGGTACAGACCGTGCCAGTTTCCCTTCTCATCCCAGCGCGAGACGCCAAAACCCGCGCCCCAGGGGCGTTCGTTATACTTATCCGTCTTTTCCTTATCATAGGCAAACCGCGCGTGCCAGGTAATGGCTGGAACGTACAAGTCATAGTGCTCCGGCTCATTCCAGGTCTGCGCGACGTTATTACTTAAGGTCTGGTAACCTTCGCTGAGGGTCGATGAAAACGACGCGCTGGCGTTTACGGATACCAACAACCATCCAAAAAAACCAAGAGAAAACAGAGAAAAACGACGTAACATCAACACTTTTCCATTACCACTTTCATTTAAAAGCCGCCTAAAATAGCAAAGATAGTCTCAATACAGGTTGAACGAAATAAGGCAAACTCCTGATTTTTGCCCGGTGACCATCAGAACCTTTTAACTATCCATCTGGTGATTATATCCAGGCGAGACGGGTGACGCGTAGTTCTTATCGCTTTATTGATTTGCATCAGCGAGTTTTGTCCGTTTTTTCGGCACATTCGCACATTAAAATTTGGCATGACGCTTTTTATCTACATATTCTTTGGGCTTAGGGGTAATAAATGCTGACGTTTGTTGAGATCCTGATCGGGATTGTGGTCATTGTGGGCGTCGCCCGCTATATCATTAAGGGCTACTCGGCCACCGGGGTGCTGTTCGTCGGGGGCTTAATCTTATTGATCGTCAGCGCCCTGCTGGGGCATAAAGTCTTGCCGGGCAATACCGACAGCACCGGTTATTCTGCCACCGATATTATTGAATACATTAAGATTCTACTCATGAGCCGCGGTGGCGATCTGGGTATGATGATTATGATGCTGTGCGGCTTCGCCACCTACATGACCCATATTGGCGCCAATGATATGGTGGTGAAATTAGCATCAAAGCCGCTGCGCTATATTAATTCGCCCTATCTGCTGATGATTGCCGCCTACTTTGTCGCCTGCCTGATGTCGCTGGCGGTCTCCTCTGCGACCGGCCTTGGCGTGCTGCTGATGGCGACGCTGTTCCCGGTGATGGTGAACGTCGGTATCAGTCGCGGGGCGGCGGCAGCCATCTGCGCTTCACCGGCGGCCATTATCCTCTCGCCTACCTCTGGCGATGTTGTACTGGCGGCTAAAGCCGCAGAAATGCCGCTGATCGACTTTGCCTTCAAGACCACGCTGCCCATCTCCATCGCGGCCATTATCTGCATGGCAATCGCCCATTTCTTCTGGCAGCGTTACCTGGATAAAAAAGAGAACATTTCCCACGAAATGCTGGATGTCAACGACATCACCACCACCGCCCCGGCGCTGTACGCCATTCTGCCGTTTACCCCGATCATCGGCGTGCTGATCTTTGATGGTAAATGGGGACCGGAACTGCACATTATCACCATCCTCGTCGGCTGCATGCTGCTGGCGGCGATCCTTGAGTTCCTGCGCGGGTTTAACACCAAAAACGTCTTCAGCGGGCTGGAAGTCGCCTACCGCGGGATGGCTGACGCCTTCGCCGGCGTAGTGATGCTGCTGGTCGCCGCCGGCGTCTTCGCCCAGGGGCTAAGCACCATCGGCTTTATCAATGGGCTGATCTCCATCGCCACCTCCTTCGGCTCGGCCAGTATTATTCTGATGCTGGTGCTGGTGATCCTGACCATGCTGGCGGCAATGACCACCGGTTCCGGTAATGCCCCGTTCTACGCCTTCGTTGAGATGATCCCCAAGCTGGCGCACTCTTCCGGCATCAATCCGGCTTATCTGTCGATTCCGATGCTGCAGGCCTCTAACCTCGGCCGCACGATATCGCCGGTCTCCGGGGTGGTGGTCGCCGTTGCCGGGATGGCAAAAATTTCGCCGTTCGAAGTGGTCAAACGTACCTCCGTGCCGGTGATGGTTGGCCTGCTGGTGGTGATTATCGCCACTGAGATTCTGGTGCCCGGCAGCGCAGTCCACTAATGGTCTAACCACGCGAAAAGGCGCCAGCGGGCGCCTTTTTTATGCTTTAATAACTCCCCGTTATCTTTTGCCATCCACAATCAGGAATAAACATGTTCAGGAAGGATTTCGCCGCGCTTGCCCTTGTGCTCACCGCCACTCAGGCCGGCGCTGAACCGCTCACCGCGACGCGATACGCTGATTTTGACCGCTACGTTCTTGCCCTCTCCTGGCAAACCGGATTCTGTCAGAGCATGCTTGACCGCAACCGTAGCGAACCGGAAGAGTGTCGCCTGCAGCAGGACACCGCGAACAAAGCCGACTTTCTGACCGTGCACGGCCTGTGGCCCGGGCTGCCAAAGTCGATTGCCGCGCGCGGGGTGGATGAACGACGCTGGATGCGCTACGGCTGCGCCACGCGCCCGGTGCCCAACATGCCGGAAGTGAAAGCGAACCGCAAATGCCAGGCGGCGGAAACCGGGCTGTCGCTGGAGATGGCCAATAAACTCAATAACGTGATGCCGGGTTCGGGCGGCACCTCCTGCCTGGAGCGCTACGAATACGCCAAACATGGCGTCTGCTTCGGCTTTGATCCCGATAGCTATTTTGGCACCATGGTGCGCCTGAATGGGGAAATTAAGCATAGCCCGGTAGGCGATTTCCTCGCGAAGCATTATGGTCAAACCGTCAGCCGCGCCGACTTCGATGCCGCGGTGGCCCGCGCCTGGGGTCCGCAAAGCGTGAAGGCGTTTAAATTAACCTGTAACGGTAATCCGGCCTATCTGACCGAGATGCAAATCTCCCTCAACGCCGCCACCATCAACGCCCCGCTGGCCACTTCCGCCTTTCTGCCACAACCCCATCCGGGCAACTGTGGAACCCAGTTTATCCTGGACAAGGTCGGTCAGTAGCGCAAAGCGACGTGCTGAGCAGAAAACGCCGCCCGCCGGGGGGCGTTGCACGCTGAATGTGCGTTTCATCACTTCAAACTACCGGCAACTCTCAGTATGATGGTAGGACCTTAACCCTTGCCCTTTTCGGCGAGGGTTTTCTTTTACGGACAGGTTCCTGGATAACATGGAGTATGCAATGACCAGACCCGCAATCATCATTAACGAACTGGATGCCGAACGTATCGACAGGCTGCTGGAGCAGCCGGCTTTCGCCAACTTACCGGTTGCCGATGCCCTGAATGACGAGCTCGACCGCGCGCAAATGCTGGCGCCGGAAGCGATGCCGCATGACGTCGTCACCATGAACAGTAAGGTAAAATTCCGCGATTTAACCAGCGGCGAAGAGCGCGTGCGGACGCTGGTGTTTCCGTCTCAGGTGACTGACAGCGCCAGCCAGCTCTCCGTCCTCGCGCCGGTGGGCGCCGCGCTGCTGGGTCTGAAAGTCGGCAGCACCATTCACTGGGAGCTGCCGGGCGGTGCATCGACACACCTGGAAGTGCTGGAGCTCTTGTACCAGCCGGAAGCCGCTGGCGAATTCCACCGCTAATCCCTGCTGCCTGAGGCGTTTCGCGCTTTATTCAGAGGATGTCCATACATCCTCTTTCTGCTGTTCCTTCCTCGCTAACCTTTTTTTACGCTTTGCACCTGCCTGACTGACAGTTTTGCGACCTGAATGACACTATATCCTCATATAATATGTTGATATAGACGCAAATGAACAAGGAGGATTGCATATGTATAAGACTATCATTATGCCCGTTGATGTCTTTGAGATGGCGCTGAGCGATAAAGCCGTCCGGCATGCGGAGTTTCTGGCCCAGCAGGACGGGGTGATCCATCTGCTCCACGTATTACCCGGCTCTGCGAGCTTCACCATGAGCCGCTTTACCGCCGATCTGCGGCGGTTTGAAGAACACCTGCAGCATGAGGCGGAAACTCGTCTGCAGACGATGGTCAGCCATTTCAGCATTGACCCCTCACGTATCAAGCTGCATGTCCGTTTCGGCAGCGTGCGCGATATGGTCAACGAGCTGGCCAGCGAAATTAACGCCGATGTCGTGGTGATTGGCTCGCGCAACCCGTCCATCAGTACCCACCTGCTCGGATCCAATGCCTCAAGCGTGATCCGCCATGCCCATATCCCGGTGATGGTCGTCAGGTAAATATGACGAAATAGAAAAAAAGAGGCTACCCCAGGGTAGCCTCTTTGTTATGCAGGTTTATTGTCTGACTTGTTATGCGGTTTTCGTGCGGATCAGGTAGTCGAAGGCGCTCAGCGACGCTTTTGCCCCTTCCCCTGCCGCGATAATAATCTGCTTGTACGGCACGGTGGTGCAGTCGCCAGCGGCGAATACGCCTTTGACATTAGTTTCGCACTTCGCATCGATGATGATCTCACCCATGCGGTTGCGCTCAACGGCGCCTTCCAGCCAGGTGGTGTTAGGCAGCAGGCCAATCTGGACGAAGATCCCCGCCAGCGCGACATGATGCTCATCACCGCTCACCCGGTCACGATATTGCAGGCCGGTGACTTTGCTGCCATCGCCTTTCACTTCCGTGGTCTGCGCATTAAGAATGATGTCGACATTCTTCAGGCTGCGGACTTTATCCTGCAACACCTGGTCGGCTTTCATCTCTGGAGCAAACTCCAGCAGGGTCACATGCTCTACGACGCCCGCCAGGTCGATAGCGGCTTCTACCCCGGAGTTCCCGCCGCCAATTACCGCTACGCGTTTGCCCTTAAACAGCGGACCGTCGCAGTGCGGGCAGTAGGTCACGCCTTTGGTGCGATACTGATCTTCGCCCGGTACGTTCATATTGCGCCATTTCGCCCCGGTGGCAATGATGACGCTACGCGCCTTCAGCACCGCGCCAGAGGCGGTTTCAATCTGATGCAGGCCGCCCTCTGTCGCCGCTGGCGTCAGTTTGGTCGCGCTCTGGGAGTCGATCACATCGACGTTATAGTCGCTGACGTGCGCTTTCAGCGCGCCGGCCAGTTTCTGGCCTTCGGTTTTCGGCACCGAAATATAGTTTTCGATATCCACGGTATCCAGCACCTGACCGCCGAAGCGCTCGCCCATCAGGCCGGTACGAATACCTTTACGCGCAGAATATACCGCCGCGGCCGCACCGGACGGGCCGGAGCCGACAATCAGCACATCGTAAGCATCACGTTGGTTCAGCTCTTCCGCTGCGCGTTTTTCCGCACCGGTATCCACTTTGGCGACAATTTCCGTCAGCGTCATTCGCCCCTGACCAAACTCCTGACCATTCAGATACACCGCAGGAACGCCCATGACGTTGCGATCGGTAATTTCATTCTGGAAGGTCCCACCGTCAATCGCCGTGTGCTTGATGCGCGGGTTGAGCACCGACATCAGGTTCAGGGCCTGCACCACATCCGGGCAGTTATGACAGGAGAGTGAATAATAAGTCTCGAACTCGAAATCGCCATCAATATCGCGGATCTGCTCCAGCAGCGACTGGGCCTCTTTCGACGGATGACCGCCGGTCCACAGCAGCGCCAGCACCAGCGAGGTAAACTCGTGGCCCAGCGGAGAGCCTGCAAAGCGTGGGCCCTGGTCGGAACCTGGGTTAGTAATCAGGAATGATGGCTTACGTACCGCGAGCGTGTTGTCTTCTTTAAAGGTGACTTTGTCTGACAGTTCAGCGATTTCAGCCAACAGTTCCTTGATTTCTGCCGATTTAGCGCTGTCATCCAGCGTGGCAATCAGCTCAACAGGCTTGGTCAGCTTCTCAAGGTAGGCCTTGAGCTGGGTTTTCATGTTGGTGTCGAGCATTGTTATCTCCTGGGCTTAAAACATCATCATGCAAGCGGCCTCGTCCAGGCGACCTGAATGCGCTTGCATCATGGTGTTGGAATAAGATGGGCGCGAAAGCGCCCATTGATTGCCGGGTGGCACGCCGTTTACCCGGCCTACAATCTTGTAGGCCCGTGCAAGCGTAGCGCCGCCGGGCACAAACAGACTTAAATCTTACCGACCAGGTCCAGAGACGGAGCCAGTGTCGCTTCGCCTTCTTTCCATTTAGCCGGGCAGACTTCGCCTGGGTGAGAAGCAACGTACTGCGCCGCTTTGATTTTACGCAGCAGGTCAGACGCATCACGGCCGATACCTTCAGCGGTAACTTCGATCGCCTGGATGATACCCTGCGGGTCAACCACGAAGGTGGCACGGTCAGCCAAACCTTCATCTTCACGCATGTTGTCGAAGTTACGGGTCAGGGCGCCAGTCGGGTCGCCGATCATCGCGTATTTGATTTTCGCGATGGTTTCAGAGCTGCTGTGCCACGCTTTGTGGGTGAAGTGGGTATCGGTAGACACAGAGTAAACGTCTACGCCCAGCTTCTGCAGTTCTTCGTAATGGTCAGCCACGTCGCCCAGTTCGGTCGGGCAGACGAAAGTGAAGTCAGCCGGATAGAAGAAGAAGACGCTCCAGCGGCCTTCGGTGTCTTTCTCGGTGACTTCGATGAATTCACCATTTTTGAATGCCTGGTTTTTGAACGGTTTGATTTTGGTGTTAATTAAGGACATCTATACTTCCTCCGTGTTTTCGTTGAGGTCTAAGTTAACGAATTTTTCCTGACCCGACCAATGCGTTTACATTATCGAATCAATAAGCGTTATCTAACAACCGGAACAAGACAACTCTGTGAACCTGTCGACGCGTTCAGCGCTGATCGCTGTTTTTCGCATCATTTGCCGCGACAAAAGTAAAAAGGCCACCCTTTCAGGCGGCCCCGTTACCTGAAATACCCGAAGGTAGGTTCAGCGCCAGTCAGACTGGCTATGTGTTGCGCTCTACATTACCTTAATGTAACAGCATCCAGGATTACATCACCCACGCCAGCAAAGGGCAATCCGTCATTCTGCTGATCTTGCCTATGACTGTGATAGGTTCGACAATCGTTTTGCCCTTTCCTGCTGATTTTACAAGGAATATTCATGTTAAAGCGTCTTCTCTTGCTCAGCCTTTTTCCGTTATGCAGCCAGGCGGAGGAGCTCCCCGCTCCGGTAAAAGCGATTGAAAAACAGGGCATTACTATTATAAAACCCTTTGAGGCGCCGGGGGGAATGAAAGGCTGGCTGGGCAAATACCAGGACATGGGGGTCGCCATCTACCTCACGCCGGACGGCAAACATGCCATTTCCGGCTATATGTATGACGAGAACGGCAACAACCTCAGCGAGCAGTTGTTTCAAAAAGAGCTCTACACGCCGGCAGGACAGGAGATGTGGAAGAAGATGGCCAGCGCCCACTGGCTGCAGGATGGCAATAAGGACGCCCCCATCGTGTTGTATGTCTTTGCCGATCCCTTCTGCCCCTACTGTAAACAGTTCTGGCAGCAGTCCCGCCCCTGGGTGGAAGCCGGTAAAGTGCAGATCCGCACCCTGCTGGTGGGGGTGATCAAGCCCGAAAGCCCGGCCACCGCCGCCGCGATTCTGGCCACCAAGGATCCGGCGAAGACCTGGCATGATTATGAGCAATCGAATGGAAAAATGGCCCTGACGATCCCGCAGGCTATTCCGCCGGAGAAAATGAAAGTGCTCAACGTTAATCAGCAACTGATGGACGAACTGGGGGCCAACGTCACGCCAGCCATTTACTATATGAATAAGGATAATATGCTGCAGCAGGTGGTCGGCCTGCCGGATAAAGAAAAACTGCAGATCATGATGGGCGAACAAGAATAATCCCATTGCATAATGGCGCCAGATAACAACGACCGCTGGCGCCCCTGACGACGATAAGATATATTAAGCAGAACTTAACGTTATAGTCCGGTAATTAAATTCACACCGCAAATATTAAGCCAATCAACATTCTCACTAAGAATATTTCCACCCGCGCTGATAATACACAGGACTGCATTAATGGCAAATCTTTACGATCTGAAAAAGTTCGATTTGAATTTATTGGTTATTTTTGAATGTATCTATCAACATTTGAGCATTAGCAAAGCAGCCGCCATGTTATTTATCACCCCGTCAGCGGTGAGCCAGTCGTTGCAGCGTTTGCGCCAGCAGTTAAACGATCCGTTATTTGTTCGCGTTGGGAAAGGGATGACGCCCACTACCGCCTGTGTCAATCTTCATTATCATTTGCAACAAAATCTCGAACAGCTGGAAAAAACCATCAATCTCAATAATCGCTCCGAACTGCGTAAACGTATCGTGATATATGGCCCTCCGCTGTTCTGTTCAGTGAATAGCCATTTTATGATTAATGAGCTCTGTCATCAGGCCAATTTGCAGATTGAACACCATAACCTGACCACCACGGAATCGGCTGAGGAGCTGCTGGCGTATCGCCAGGCGGACCTGGTGTTCACCCGAATGCCTATTACCAACCGCGCCACGATCTGTCAGCCCTATCAGACGGTGCAGACGCTGGCGGTTTGCCGGGCGGACCATCCGCGGCGAGATCAACTAACGTCGATTGAAGCGCTGGCACAGGAATTTTTCACCCACTATATCACCAACGATCCTGTCATTCAGCGCGTCCAGCAAAGCAGCACGCCATGGTTAAATCCGGGTAATATTGCCTTTCGCAGCGACTCTTTTATGACCATTCTTAACATGATCAATAAAACCGACTTAATTGGCTTCATCCCCTCCTATTTATATGATTTTATTTCCCCGGCCATGCCACTTCACGCTCTCGATATAGAGGCACTTTTTCCAGAGATCACGATATACATTAACTACCATCAATCATCTACACAAAATCATTTTCTATCTGAATTAATCTCCATTCTAATGAATGACAGAGATATATCACGCCCACAACTTAATAATAGTGAGTAACTGCCCACCTGTTTTCACACTCTGTTTGAATGCAGATCGACCATTAATTTCGCAGCGCTCATCGTTTATACTGAACAAACGGGAAGCTCTACTATTAAAGGATTAATGGTCATGTCGTTTATTAAATATCCCTTACCGGAATCGGTGCTGCAGGCAACTGAGCAGCGCATCCAGTGGGTGCTGGATAATTTTTCACGCGTTTGCGTCTCTTTCTCGGGTGGAAAAGACTCCACCGTCATGCTGCATTTAACCGCCCAGGCGGCGCGGTTACAGGGTAAAAAAATCAGTGTGTTGTTTATTGACTGGGAAGCGCAGTTCTCCTGCACCATCGCCCACTGCGAAAAACTGCGTGCGCTGTATGCGGATGTTGTCGAAACCTTTTACTGGGTCGCCCTGCCGCTCACCACCCAAAACGCGCTGACGCAGTATAAACCGCAATGGCAATGCTGGGAGCCCGGGGCCGACTGGGTCCGTCAGCCGCCGCCCTGGGCGATTACCCACCCGGGCTATTTTTCATTTTATCAACCGGGGATGAGCTTTGAGTCCTTTGTCAGCCACTTCGCCGAGTGGTTTTCACAGCGGCGCCCCGCCGCCGTGCTGGTGGGCATTCGCGCCGACGAGTCACTGAATCGCTTTATGGCCATCTCTTCGCAGCGTAAACAGCGCTTCGCCGATGATAAACCCTGGACCACCTCGGCGCCGGGCGGCCACGCCTGGTACATCTACCCGCTCTATGACTGGAAAACGGCCGACATCTGGACCTGGTTTGCCAAAAGCGGGCAGTCTTATAACCCTCTGTACGATCTGATGTATCAGGCCGGGGTGCCGCTGCGCTATATGCGCATCTGCGAACCGTTCGGTCCGGAGCAGCGCCAGGGGCTGTGGCTCTACCATGTGCTGGAGCCTGAGCGCTGGGCCGCAATGTGTCAGCGGGTGAGCGGCGCGCACAGCGGCGGGGTCTATGCCGGGCATGATAATCAATTTTACGGCCACCGAAAAATCGACAAGCCCGACCACCTGACATGGAAAAGCTATGCGCTGTTCCTGCTCGACAGCATGCCGGAAACCACTGCCGAGCACTACCGCAACAAAATCGCCGTCTACCTGCGTTGGTATCAGAAAAAAGGCATGGAAGATATTCCGGACACCCAGCCTGCGGACATTGGCACCAAAGACATCCCGTCCTGGCGGCGGGTCTGCAAAGTGCTGCTCAATAACGACTACTGGTGCCGTCAGCTTTCGTTTAGCCCGACCAAAAGCAGCCACTATCAGCGCTACCGTAAACGCATGGAAAAACATCGCCAACAATGGGGGATATTATGCAACAACAACTGACGCAGGCGCTGGACGCTTATCTGCAAACGCTGGATGACGAGGCGCGCATCGAGGCAATCAATGCGTTTCGTCAGGTGCTCCACCAGCGCAGTCCCTTCCGCTCCCAGCCCGTTGACTGCGTGCTGTGGGTAAAACAGGAGCAGGTCATCCCCAACGACTACAATCCGAATAACGTGGCGCCACCGGAAAAACGCCTGCTGCAAACGTCGCTGGAAGCCGACGGCTTTACCCAGCCGGTCGTCGTCATCCAGCAAAGCCCGCAGGCGTATACGATTGTCGACGGTTTTCACCGTCATGAGCTGGCCTGCAGCAAAGCGGTGCTGAAAAAAACGCTGAAAGGTTATCTGCCAGTGACCTGCCTGACGAGTGAAGCCGCCTCGCGTGACGGGCTGATGGCAGCGACCATACGCCATAACCGGGCGCGCGGGCGCCACCAAATCCACGCCATGTCAGAGATTGTCCGCGAACTGACCCAGCTTGGCTGGACGCCACAGAAAATCGGCAAAGAGCTGGGGATGGATGCCGATGAGGTATTGCGCCTGAAGCAAATTAGCGGCCTCACGGAGATGTTCGCTGGCCGCCAGTTCTCCCAGGCGTGGACGATTAAGTGACTACAGCTGGCACAAACGCGTCGCCGCAGCCAACAGAGTCGCCGGCTGTTTGGCAAAGCATAAGCGGATCAGCTTGTGCGGGAACGGATCGGCGCAGAAGACGGAGAGCGGGATCGCCGCCACCCCGACTTCGGTCGTCAGCCAGCGGCAGAAGCTGACGTCGTCAAGATCGGAAATGGCGCTGTAGTCCGCCAGCAGGAAATAGGTCCCTTCACAGGGCAGAAGTTCCAGTCGGCTTGGGCGCAGCGCTTCAATAAACAGATCGCGGCGTTCCCGATAAAACGCCGGCAGCTCACGATAGTGCTCAGGCGCTTCGCGCAGCATGTCGGCGATCGCCAGCTGCGCCGGGGTATTCACCGAGAAGGTCAGATACTGATGCACCTTGCGCAGTTCGGCGCTGATGGCCGCCGGGGCTACGCAGTAGCCGACCTTCCAGCCGGTCATATGAAACGTTTTGCCAAACGAGGAGACCGCCACCGCCCGCTCGCGAAGCTGGGGATGCGCCAGCACGCTGGCGTGGCCGCCCTCGGCAAAGCAGATGTGCTCATAGACCTCATCGCTGAGGACATAGATCTCGCGTTCGGCAATCGCCTGCCACAGGGCAGCGAAATCTTCACGCTGCCAGACGGTGGCTGATGGATTGTGCGGGGTATTGAGGATCACCAGACGGGTTTTATCGCTCAGCGCCGCAGCAAACTGCTGCCAGTCGACGCGAAAATGCGGCGGCTGCAGCGCAATACGGCGTAATTCGCCGCCGGCCAGCGCCACCGCGGGGGCATAGCTGTCATAGCTGGGATCGAAACAGACCACCTCGTCGCCGCGGCGCACCAGGGCGGTGATCGCCGCGTACAGGGCCTCCGTCGCGCCGGCGGTGACCGTAATATCGCTATTGACGTCGGGCAGGTAACCATACAGCTCCGCTGTCTTCCCGGCGATCGCCTCGCGCAGCGCCGGCACGCCGGTCATCGGGGAGTACTGATTCGCCCCCTGCGCCACATGGTACGCCAGACGCTCCTGAAGATAGCGCGGGCCGTCGAAATCGGGAAAGCCCTGTGACAGGTTGATGGCCTGATGCTGCTGGGCCAGGGCACTCATCTGGGTAAAAATCGTGGTGCCGAGCGCAGGAAGTTTACTCTCTGGAATCAAAGGGTTATTGCTCATTCTTTTTATACCGATTGTAATGCTGTTGTTGAAGCCACTATAACACGATGTTAATATTTGGCAATCAAGACGCTTAGACGTCTAAATGCTAATGTTATTCCGCGCCACGCCACTCTGGAGAAACCATGATCCGCGCCATCGTGACCGACATAGAAGGCACCACCAGCGATATCCGCTTCGTGCATAACGTGCTGTTCCCCTACGCCCGCGAACGACTGGCCGGCTTTGTGACCGCTCAGCAGTACGCTGAGCCCGTCAAAACCATTCTCGACAACCTGCGCCGCGAGACAGACGCCCCGGCCGCCAGCACCGCCGACCTTATCACTACCCTCTTCGCCTTTATGGACGAAGACCGTAAATCCACGGCGCTAAAGGCGCTGCAGGGGATCATCTGGCGTGACGGCTATCTCAACGGCGACTTTACCGGCCATCTCTATCCGGACGTACTGCCGGCGCTGGAGAAATGGAAAGCGCAGGGCATTGATCTGTATGTATATTCCTCAGGCTCCGTTGCCGCGCAGAAATTGTTATTTGGCTACAGCGATGAAGGTGATATTACTCATCTGTTCACGGGCTATTTCGATACCCTGGTAGGCGCCAAACGCGAGGTGCAGTCCTACCGTAACATTGCTGAACACCTGGGCCATGCCCCTGGCACCATCCTGTTCCTGTCGGATATCCATCAGGAGCTCGACGCCGCCGAGGCTGCAGGTTTGCGAACGATCCAGCTGGTACGCGGCGACCGCGACCCGGCGAGCCACCATCCTCAGGTTCAGCGTTTTGACGACATTCATCCGGAGCAGATCCCAGCATGAGCGCATTAACTCTTTTTTCCGTGACCGATCCGCAAACACCGCTCTGGCACAGCACCGACGCCAAAGCGATTCAGGATCAACTGAACGCCAAAGGCGTCCGCTTCGAGCGCTGGCAGGCCGACCGCGACCTCGGCGCAAATCCCAGCCCGGAAACGGTGATTGCCGCCTATCAGCATGCGATTGATAAACTGGTCGCCGAAAAGGGCTACCAGAGCTGGGACGTCATCAGCCTGCGCGCCGATAACCCGCAAAAAGAGGCGCTGCGGGAAAAATTCCTCAACGAGCACACCCATGGCGAAGACGAGGTGCGGTTTTTTGTCGAGGGCGCCGGCCTGTTCTGCCTGCATATTGGCGACGAGGTGTTCCAGGTACTGTGCGAAAAGAACGATCTGATTTCGGTTCCCGCCCACACCCCGCACTGGTTTGATATGGGTTCAGAACCGAACTTCACCGCCATTCGCATTTTTGATAACCCGGAAGGCTGGATCGCCCAGTTTACCGGTGACGATATCGCCAGCGCCTACCCGCGGCTGGCGTAACGTCAAACTGTCGTCAGTCTTAAACCGCCAGGCGCGGGCTTTGCCGGAGGCGGCGCATACCGCGCCTCCTCCGGACTACCCGCCCCGCCGCCGGCGAGCGCCAACGCCTAAACCTCAATAAACCTCGGCGGATCAAAGGCGGTGATCGGCGGCAGTGCCTCACGCCACGGGGCGATCTCCACCCAACAGCTCTGGGCGCTACAGCCCTGCCCCAGGCGCGAACTGCCGCGATCCTCGGTTAACACGTTGGGATTACCGTGCTTATCGAGCGTTCCTTTTTCATTGGGATCCAGCGGGTCATACCAGGCGCCGGTGGACATCTGTACCACGCCGGGCAAAATCTGCTCGCTCAGGTGCACGCCCGCCAGAATCGCCCCGCGGTCGTTATAGACCTTCACCACGCTGCCTTCGCGGATGTCTCTTGCCTGCGCATCGCTCGGATGCATCCACAGCGGCTCGCGTCCCTGAATTTTCGTCGCCCGGCTGACGCTGCCGTGGTCGTACTGACTGTGCAGGCGGGCGCGCGGCTGACTGGAGAGCAGATGAAGCGGCCACCGCGCCGCCTCCTGTCGCTGCCGGGCGGCCTCTTCCTCATCCCACCATGGATGGCCCGGGCATTCACGATAGCCAAACCCGGCGACGGTAGCGGAAAAGAGTTCAATCTTGCCGGAGGGCGTGGAGAGCGGATAGCGCTGCGGATCGGCGCGAAAATCGGCGAGAAAGATCTGCGGCCGCTCCGGCGCACTGTACTCCAGTACCCCTTGCTGCCAGAAGTCCTCGAACGAGGGCAGCGCAATACCCTCCTCCTGCGCCCGCGGTCTTGACTCCTCATAGAGATGACGCAGCCACTGCCCGGCGTCCCGCCCCTCGCTGAACTGTTCTCCGAAGCCCAGCCGATCGGCCAGATCGTGGAAAATGGCGTAATCGTCACGCGCTTCGCCCACCGGCGGGATCTGCGCGCTCATGGCGATCATAAACCCGTCGTGACCGCCGCTGCCGATATCCTCTCGCTCCAGCGAGGTGGTGGCTGGCAGGACGATATCGGAGAATTTAGCCTGCGCGGTCCAGTACTGCTCATGCACCACCACCGTCTCCGGACGGCGCCAGGCCTCGCACAGTCGGTTGATATCCTGATGATGATGAAACGCATTGCCTCCCGCCCAGTAAACCAGACGGATGTCGGGATAGCGCAGCTGCTGACCGTCGAACTCATAGGCTTCTCCCGGGTGCAGCAGCATATCGGACAGCCGCGCCACCGGGATAACGCTATCCACCGCATTCTCCCCGGCGGGTAAGCGTGGGCCGGAAAACGCTTTTCGCACCGCGCCCGCCAGGTTAGTGCAGGCGTAGCCAAACCCGAGGCCGCCGCCCGGCGTGCCGATCTGTCCCAGCAGCGCGGTCAGGGCCACCGTCGCCCAGTAGGCTTGCTCTCCCTGACGGGCGCGCTGGATAGACCAGGAGATATTCACCATCGTCCGGTGGCGGGCCATCTCCCGCGCCAGGTCGGCGATGCGCTGGGCATCCAGGCCGGTAATCGCCGCCGCCCACGCCGGGGTTTTCGCTACGCCGTCGTGCTCGCCCAACAGATAAGCGCGATAGGGGGCAAACCCGACGGTATGGCTGGCAACAAACGCCTGGTCGTAGAGAGACTCAGCGATCAGTACATAGCTCAGCGCCAGCAGCAGTGCGGTATCGGTGCCCGGACGAATGGCCAGCCACTCGGCGTCGGGCACCGCGCTGAGGTCATTGCGTACCGGGCTGATATTGATAAATCGGGTGCCGTTGGCCTGCATCTTATCCAGCCAGTACGGCAGCATATGGTCATTGGCGCCGCCGCCGTTGACCTGGGCATTGCGCAGCGGCAGACCGCCAATCGCGACAAACAGCTGACACTCCCGCGCCAGCTCGGAAAAATGGGTATGCTGACGGTGCAGCGGGCTCAACGGCCCGAGAATATGCGGCAGAATGCGCTCGCCCGCGGCGCTGCTATAGGTATTGGTGCTGGCGGTGTACCCGCCAAATCCCTTGAGAAACCGGTGCAGCTGGCTCTGCGCATGGTGAAAGCGTCCAGCGCTGGCCCAGCCGTAGGAGCCGCCGTAGATCGCCTCATTGCCGCAGCGCGCCTTGACCGAGCGCAGCTCGCGAGCCAGCAGGTCCAGCGCCACCTCCCAACTGACTTCAACAAAGGGCTCCTTGCCTCGCCCTTCTCGTGACGCCGGCCCCTGCTGAAGATAGCCGGCGCGCACCGCCGGACGGCGAATGCGCGTTTGGCTGGTCACCGCGTCGGGGAGCGACTGACCAATGCGTGACGGATTTTTATCCCAGGGCACCGGATTAACCGCCACGATATCGCCCTCGCGGCTCTCCACCTGCCACGTTCCCCAGTGCATCACCGTATAATTATGCTGTTTCTTCATAGCACTCGCGTTCTTCTCAGCCAAAAAACTCGTTAAAATAAATCGAGGAAATGACGGAAATATCCCCGTCCCAGCCAGACATTACTCTGCTAAAAAAAGTATTAGCCCGCGCAATCACCTGCATTTCCCTGCAAGGGCCGTATTTCTCCACGCCATCACAATAAACAGAAAGCCGTCTTTATCCGTTAAATAAACACGGAAAACGTCAAAAATAAAACCACAAAATAAAAAGGTATATTTTGCATCATGAAATATTTTCAGGTTCCCGATGGCAAAATAACATTTTTCTCTGGCGTTTCTGCGATATAACATTCCCGGCATAACTTAGACTTATTTTGTATTTGAGGTGGCGAGGTGCTTCTTGTCATGCTACCGGTCCGCAACCACCTTCATCACAGGATCATAATAACAATGTCGCAGAAAAGAAAATTATTGCCTGCCGCGCTGGGACTGCTTTCCCTTGCCTCGCTGAGCGTCGCTGCCGCAGACGCCCTCTCCTTACAGGGAAAAACCATTGGCGTTGCCGTTGTCGGCACTCAGCATTTCTGGGATCGCGAGGCCTTTAAGGGTGCGACAGAGGAAGTGGAGAAACTGGGGGGCAAAGTCATTGGCGTCGATGGCGGTCGCGATAATCAGGTGCATGCCAATAATCACGATATTTTACTGTCACGCAAGGTGGACGCGGTAATTAGTATTCTCGGCGACAGCGCCGTCGAACCAAAATTTAAAGCATTGCGTGATGCTAGTATCCCGGTATTTACCGTGGATCACGTTTCTCAATATTCGGTCAACAATACCACCTCCGATAACTACACCTTAGGCTCGACCATCGGCCGCTACATGGCGGATGAATTAGGCGGCAAAGGCAACGTCGCCGTATTTAACGCGTTCTCCAGCGCGCTGCGTATTTGCGGAATTCGCTACGATCAGTGGAAATATGTCCTTAAGGATTATCCGGATATTCATATTATCCAGCCTGAGCTCGCGGAACAGTTCGCCAACTCGCCGGAAGACGCGCGGAAGAAAACCCTCGAATTACTCAGCCAGTATCCGAAAGGCAAACTGGACGCCATCCATGTCGCCTGCTGGGATCAACCGGCCATCGGTATCGTCCAGGCACTGGAAGAGACCGGCCGTGATAAGGATGTGAAAGTGACGGCCATCGACGCCGGTCCGGAGACGCTGGAGATCATGGCAGAGCCCGGCAGTCCGTTTGTGGCTAACGTCGCGCAGCAGCCGCATCTGATTGGCCAGACCTCCGCCGACAACGTGGCCCGCTACTTTGCCGGTCAGAAACTGCCGGTGCAAACCTTTATCCCGGTGATACCGGTGAAAGGTCCGCAGGAGGCGAAAGCGGTGTATAAACAGTTGGGATACGGCGAACTGCAGTGATAAATCAACACCCTGGCGGGGAGCGCCCCGCCGCGGGTCTGGTCATGGACCAGATCGGCAAACGTTTTGCCAGCGTTACGGCGCTTAATTCAGTCACCCTGCGCCTCAATCCGGGGGAAATTCATGGCCTGATTGGCGAGAACGGCGCCGGTAAATCGACGCTGATTAAAATCCTCGCCGGCGTCTATCAGGCTGACAGCGGCAGCGCGACCCTCGACGGTCACCCGCTGCCCCTCGGCAATCCGGCAGCCATTGAAGCCGCCGGCATTCGCGTCATTCACCAGGAGCTTAACCTGATCCCGCACTTTACCGTCGCGGAATCGGTGTTTCTCGGCCAGGAGTATCGCACCCGCTGGGGGGCGCTGGATCGCCGACGGATGAAGGCCGCCACGGCGCAATTTTTCCAGCAAAACTGGCAGCTGGCGATCGACCCCGAACGGCTGGTGCGCGACCTGAGCCTTGCCGAGCGCAAGCTGGTGCAGATTGCCCGCGCGCTGATCGACGGCGCGGCGCGGCTGGTGGTGTTCGACGAGCCCACCGCCCCCCTGGAGGCGCAGGAGGCCAGTCTGGTCTCCTCCGCCATCCTTCGCCTGCGCGACCAGGGCATTGCCATTCTGTATATTTCCCACTACCTCAATGAGATAGCCACCCTCTGCGACCGCGGCACCGTGCTGCGTAACGGGGAAGTGGTCGGTTACCCGGACCGCGACCTGCTGCAGAATACCGAGGCGCTGATCGCCATGATGGTCGGCCGGGAAATCGACCAGCTGTATACCCCGCGCCAGCGCCCGGCGGCAGACAACGGGGCGACCCCGCTGCTCTCGGTGCGCCAGCTGAGCGACGGGCGGCAACTGCAGGATCTCTCTTTTGATATTCAGCCGGGCGAAATCGTCGGCGTCGCCGGCCTGCTGGGCGCCGGACGCGATGTGCTGGTCGACTTACTCTACGGCTTACGCCCGGCAGAACGCGGTACGATCCATCTCGACGGCCAGCCGCGGCGCATTCGTACACCGAAGCAGGCGATCCGCGCCGGCATGGCGCTGGTGCCACGCGACCGCCGCCATCAGGGGCTGATCCTGCCCTTCACCACCGCCGACAATATTAATCTCGCCTCACTGCCGGAGACCGCTACCTTTGGCTGGGAGCGGCGGGGTATCGCCGAGCAGAAAGCGCGCGACTGGATAGAACAGCTGGCGATCCGCCCGGGACGCCCGGCGCTGCCGGTACGCTACATGAGCGGCGGCAACCAGCAAAAAGCGATCCTCGCCCGCTGGCTCGGCACCGATGCCCGGCTGTTTATTCTCGATGAACCCACCCTTGGGGTCGATATCGGCGCCCGTCGCGATATTTATCAACGGACGCGCCAGCTGGCCGATAAAGGACGGGCGGTGCTGGTCTCCTCCAGCGACGCCCCCGAACTGCTCGGACTATGCGACCGGATCCTGGTCCTCTGGCGCGGCGCGCTGGCGGCCAATCTGCCCACCCGCGGGCTAACGCTGGACGCCCTGCTGGTGGCGATCAACGGCGGACAGGAGCCTTCACTATGAGTACCGCTATCCAGCGTCGCGGCCGTCCAGGCCTGGCGACGCTGATTGAAAAATTTCCCCTGATCCTGTTTCTGGCGCTGCTGGTATGGCTGAGCGTACAGTCTCCCTACTTTCTCAGCTGGCAAAATATCAGCCTGATGCTGGTCCAGAGCGTTCCGCTGGCGATCCTCTGTTTCGGCCTGGTCTGCGTTATCGCCGTGGGCGGGGATGACGTGGTCTCCGGCGGCATCGACCTCTCCCTGCCGGCGACGGCGGTGCTCGGCGTCGCGCTGCTCAGCCTCGGTCTGGCCGAATGGCACACGCCGTACCTCCTGCTGCTGGCGCTGCTGGCGGCGGTTTGCCTGCTCTGCGGGGCGATCAACGGCTTCCTGGTGCTGGCGGCCGGCCTGCCGCCGCTGCTAGCCACCCTCTCGACCTCCGTGGCGTTTACCGGCCTGACAGATCTGTTGACCGGCCAGCGGCGCATCGCGGTCAGCGATCCGCTGATGGTCGCCTTTCGCGATAACAGTGTGCTGGGCCTGCCCTGGCCGCTGATCTATCTGCTGGGGGTATTTATCCTGTTCCAGTTCCTGCTCCACCACTCCCGCTTCGGCCAGCATGTGCAGGCGGTGGGCGGCAATCGCGATATGGCGCAGATGAGCGGCCTGAACGTGCGCCGCTTGACCCTGCTGGTCTGGCTGTTAGCGGGCATTGCCGCCGGGCTGGCTATTCTGCCGCTGCTCAGCCAGGGCTCCGGCAGTTCCAGCGGGACGGCCACGCCGCTGCTGCTGGAAACCGTGCTCGCGACCTTTATCGGCGCCGCCTTCTCGCGCCGTCGGGTGGTCACCATCTGGGGGGCGCTGCTGGGGGCGATCCTGGTTAACGCCCTCTCTAACGGGCTCGGCCTGCTGGGGGTCAATATCTTCTGGATGGGCGCCATTAAAGGCGGCCTGATCCTGGTGGTGCTGGCGGCATCGGCGGTCAGACACAAAGGAGGCGAGGCATGAGCCAAATCACCCTGAAAACCCCTGCCCCGGCAGAACCGACGGCCAGCAGCCCGCTGGCCTGGCTATCGCGGGCCGGATTTGGCGTCATCACCCTGCTGGCCATCGCCCTGTTTGGCTGGGCGAATCCGGTATTTTTAACCGTGGATAACTGGGCCAACCTGCTGCAGGGCAGCGCGATCCTGCTGATTGTGGCGATGGCGATGACCTTGATTGTCAGCGCCGGGGCGATTGATCTGTCGGTGGGCGTTGCGCTCGATTTCGGCGCCGCCTTCGCCCTCGTCGCCCTGAAAACCTGGCATCTGCCGTGGCAGGCCGCGGTAGGCTGCGCCCTGCTTGGCGGCGTGCTGATTGGCCTGCTCAATGCCTTTCTGATCCTCATCTGCCGGATCCGCCCCTTCCTCGCCACGCTCGGCACCTGGTTTATCGCCAGCAGCGCCGAGCGCATCTATACCGACGGCGGCGGCGCGATAGCTTATCGGCGGATGGCGCCGGAATATCACGATCTGGCAGTGGGCAACCTTGGTGGGATCCCCACGCCGGTGGTGATTGTGCTGGCGCTGTGGCTGGTGGCATGGCTGGTCACCGAGCGCACGCTGTGGGGCAAATATGTCCGCGCCATCGGCCAGAACAGCGAAGCGGCGCGTATCGCCGGGATCCGCGATCGCCTGACCATGCTCGGCGTGCTGGTGGCCGCCTCGGCGCTCTGCGCCATCGGCGGGGTGATCCTCTCCGCCAACCTGCGGCAGTTTACTCCCCTGGCCGGGCAGTCTTACCTGATGGACGCCATTGCGGCGGTATTTATCGGCACCGCCTTTAACCGTCTGGGCCGGGTCAGCATCCTCGGCACCCTCGGCGGCGTGCTGTTCCTTGCCATTATTGATAATGGCCTGAACCTGATGGGGCTCAATTATCTGGTGAAGGACGCGCTGGTCGGCGTGATTCTGGTGGTGGCCCTCGCCCTTTCTTTCTGGCAGGCGCGCCTGCGCCAAACGCATCGCTAAACGGGAGAACGATGGCAACCTTTGACGCCGTGTTTGTCGGCCTGACTATTCTGGATATCGCCGGGCGCCCGGTGGTGGCGATACCGCCGCGCGGCGGCGTCGCCTTTATTGAGCAAATTCGCCTCAACCCCGCCGGCACCGCCGCCGGGGCCAATATTAACGCCGCGAAGCTGGGGATCCGCACCGCAGCGGTGGCCTGCCTGGGTGAAGATGAAAAGGCCGACTTTATCCTCGCCAGCTATGCCCGGCTGGGCATCGACTGCTCGCTTATCCAGCGCACCGCGCTGAAAGAGACCTCGGCGACGATCCTGCCGATTCGCCCCAACGGCGAGCGTCCGGCCCTGCATTGCCGGGGCGCATCCGACGCCCTGTTCGTCAGTGAAACGGAATTTGACGCCGTCCTCGACTGTCGTTTCCTGCATCACGGCGGGACCGGACTGCTGGCTGCAATGGACCAGGGACAGAGCGCGCGGCTGTTGCAGGCGGCTAAAGCGCGCGGAGTCACCACCAGCTTTGACCTTATCGCCCCGAATGAAGACACCCTCGAACTACTGCGGCCCCTGTTGCCGTCGGTGGATTATTTCATGCCTTCGCTGGAGGAAGCCGCCTTTCTCTCCGGCGAGACGCAGCCGGAGGCCATCGGCCGCTTCTTCCTGGCACTCGGTGTGGGCACCTGCATTCTGAAAGACGGCGAGAACGGTTCCTGGCTTATCCGTCGAGATGGCGCGCTGGAGCATATTGCGCCGTGGCCGGTCGAGGCAGTGGATACCACCGGCTGCGGCGACAGCTACTGCGGCGGGTTTATTGCCGCGCTGGCGCGCGGACTCAGCGTGAAAGCAGCGTGTGACGTCGCCTCGGCGGTGGCCGCGCTGGTGGCGACCGGGATGGGATCGGATGCCGGGGTAGTGGACTGGGAACAGACCCAGGCTTTTATGGCGGCCCATCGCCCCTGACGATGGACCCGCGCCGCCGCAGCGGCGCAAGCGGCTTAACGCCACTGGTACAGCAGCGGCTCCCCGGCGACATAGCGCTGAAGATCGGCGGCAATCATCGCCGTGTGTTTGGCGATACTCTCCCGGGTGGCTCCGGCGATATGCGGCGTGATAATCACGTTATCGAACTCGATAACAAAAGGATGATCTCGCCACAGCGGTTCGCGGTGATAGACATCCAGCGCCGCGCCGCCCAGCGGGCCGTGGCGCAGGGCATCAATTAGTGCCGCCTCGTCGACCACCGCCGCGCGAGAGGTATTGATCAGCAGCGCGCCGGGCTTCATGCTGTTTAACAGCGCCGCATTCACCAGCCCGTCACTGTGCGGCCCGCTGCTCAGGTGCAGGCTGACGATATCCGCCTCGCGGAACAGCGCCTCCAGGGTCGTTTTCTGTAGCCCTGGCTCATTGATATCCTCTGCGGCGACGAACGGATCCACCACCAACACCGCCATGCCGAACGCCCGGGCGATACGCGCCACCCGGCGGCCAATGTTGCCATACCCCACCAGCCCCAGCGTTTTATTGCGCAGTTCACTGCCTTTAAACACTTCATAGGGGCTTTCCGGGCTCACGTCCCAGACCACATCCCGCCGCAGACCCTGCTGGGTGGCGGCGGCGGCATTATCAGCCTGCGTGAATTCCCCCCGCTTCAGCGCCGCATGGGATTGCGGAATATGGCGCGCCAGGCTGAGCATCAGGCCAAGCGTCAGCTCCGCGGCGGCATCGGCATTGCGCCCCGGGGTGTAGAGCACCCGGATGCCGCGCGCCTGGGCGGCCTGGGTATCAATATTCACCGGATTCGCGCGAGTACAGGCGATCACCTGCAGGCGCGGACAGGCGGCCATTACCGCGTCTGTCACCTCATCATAGCTGGTCACCAGCACCTCGGCGTCATGGGCCAGCTCAATCAGCTGACCGGCGCTAAGTTTCGGTTTGCCCAGCGCCCATCCCTCCACCAGCAGCTCGCCCAGCTGGTGGAAGGCGCTAAGGTCGCCAGCATGCTCGGCGGTAAAAACGATTTTCATGGTTGTACGTCCTGAGAAAGAGGTTGAAGGGCGGCCTGTCTGGCCTGCCATACCGGCAGCATCTGCTCACGCAGCAGGCGGTAAACGGGATACAGCGCCGCGTAGCGGGCATGCGCCTGAGGGCGCGGCTGATAGCGGGTCTGCGCCAGCGGAGGCGTCTCGGCCAGCGCCGCGACGCTGCGGGCCGCCAGAATCGCCGCGCCGCGCGCGCTCAGTTCGTTAAAGGCGCTGGAGACCACCGTACGCCCGGTACAGTCGGCGATAATCTGCAGCCAGGTCGCCGAGGCTGCGCCGCCGCCGGTCAGATACAGCTCGCCGCCCTGCGGATAACCCTGTAGCGCATCGACAATGGCGAAGGCCAGGCCTTCAAACACCGCGCGCTGCAGTTCGGCGCGGGTGGTGTGCGGGCTAATGCCGAAAAAGCCGGCCCGCGCGTCCGGGCTGTAAAACGGCGCGCGTTCGCCATTGAGGTACGGCTGCCAGAAGACGCCGCCGCTGCCTGGCTCCACCTCCGCGATCGCCTGCTCCAGCCGATCCAGATCGGCGTCCAGCGAAATATGCTGCTGCAGCCAGTCAATGTTTGGCGTACCGGCCTGCATCGGAAACAGCGAGATCACCTGCCCGGCTTCGGTATGGGTGACAAAGCGCGTCGCCTCGTTCACCGTCTGCGGGCCGCGGCAGACGATCCCGGTGCAGCAGGTAGTGCCGAGGATCGTGTAGATATCCCCTTCGTTGACCGCGCCGCAGCCCAGCGCGGCGCTACAGACATCCAGCGCCCCGGCGGCCACCGGCGTCGCGGCGGGCAGCCCGGTCAGCGCCGCCACCGCATCGCTCAGCGTGCCAGCCGGAGCATCCGGGGCCAGCAGCGGGGGAAACAGCGGCAGCAGTTCGTTCAGCCCCATCTCATTCATCACCACCGAGGACCAGCTGCCGGTCTGCTGATTGAGTAACGAGCTGCTGGCGTCCGTCAACTCCAGCGCCGCCACGCCGGTCAGGCGAAAGCGGATCCAGTCCTTGGCGAAAAACAGATAGCGCGCGGCCGCCAGCCGCGCCGGCTGATACTGTTTCAGCCAGTACAGCTGCAGGCTGGTATTGCAGGGCTGCAGGTGGGTGCCGGTATCGGCGAAATAGCGGCGGTCGAAGCCGGGTCGGCGCAGCAGGTCGCTCATCAGCTCGTGGCTGCGGGTATCGCTCCACAGGATCCCCGGGCCCACCGGTTCGCCCTGCTCATCGCTGAGCCAGACCCCCTCCCCTTGCCCGGCGAGGCCGATGGCCCGCAGCCGCCCCGCCTGCAGCGCCGGGTGGCGGGCAATCTGGCGCAGAATAGCCAGCACCGAATGCCACAGCTGGGTCATATCCTGTTCCGCGTAGCCATTGGCCGACAGGCGGGGTAAAGTGTTTTCCGCGGCGCTGGCGCAGGCGGTGAAATGCTGATCAAACAGCACCGCTTTCACCCGCGAGGTGCCGATATCGATCCCAAGATAAAAATCCATACCTGCTCCGGCTCAGGGCTCGTAGCGGCGGCGCATCAGCTCGCACTCGAACAGGAACTCCAGCCCCTCCAGTTGACGGCGGGCCTCCTGAATATCTTTCCCCCAGCAGGTCAGGCCGTGGCCGCGCAGCAGAAAGCCGTAGCGCAGCGGGCGCGTTTGCGCATAATCGGCAATCCGCGCCGCCAGGGCGTCAATATCCTGGTCATTATCAAAGATGGCGACCGGAACAGTATCGAGATGGCTGTGCTGCCCGCTAAGGGTTTTCTGCATTTCATACCCCTGCAGCGCCAGCGTGTCGCTTTTTTCGATGCGCGACAGCACGGTGGCGTTGACGGTATGCACATGCAGCACCACGTTGGCTTCCGGGAACAGGCGATACACCAGGGTGTGCAGGCCGGTCTCGGCCGACGGCTTCCGTCCGGAAGGCGCCTGGTTGGTGGCGATCTCAACCTGCAGAAAATCCTCGGTCGTCAGGCTGCCTTTGTCGCGGCCCGACTCGCTTAGCCAGCACCAGGTGTCATCCTGACGCACCGACATATTGCCGCCGGTCGCCGGCGCCCAGCCTTTCGCGCCGATCCAATGACAGGTGGTGACCAGTTGCGCGAGTCTTTCTTGCCACATAGCAGTTCCTTAGGTTAGCGATGATTTATTTAGCCGTCTAAATGGCTATTTATCCGATACTAACACCGCTAACCGGAGGGGACAATATTTCAGGAAACACACACAAGACAAATGGTTATATCATAAATGCATATTAAATAACCCTTATTCACAGTGATTTAACCAACCGTTTTCAGTACACCGCTATTCTCTACTACTCGCTGGCAAAAAACTGGCGGATCGCCCTGGCTGAAATTCTCCTCCTGCGCCAGGGATGCGCTCGCCGCCCTCCTCTGCCCTGGACTGGTGCAAAACATGGCAGGATGCCCACTAAAATGGCATCTCATCGTCTTTACCCCATCATTACTGTGCACTGTGCACATCCTGTGATATTCCCCGTGCCCGGTTTTTCCTGGCACATCTCTTGCTACTTCCGGCTATCACCGCCCATCTACCAGCCAGAGGTTCCAGGATGTCAAACAGCAATGATTTTCCCCTCGTCGAAGCGCCCGCCGCCGGACGCAAAGGCGTATTTTCCATCGCCATGGTGTTGTTCAGCTTTACCTTTTTCACCGGCACGATGTTTGCCGGCGGCAAAATCGGCGTCTCCTTTTCCATCGTCAATCTGCTGTGGATAGCCGTCATCGGCAACGCCTTGCTGGCCCTCTATGCCGCGTCGCTGGGCTGGATCGCCGCGCGCAGCGGCCTGAATACGGTGCTGATGGGCCGGTTCTGCTTCGGGGAGATCGGCAGCAAGCTGGCCGATTTTATTCTTGGTTTTGCCGAGCTGGGCTGGTACGCCTGGGGGACCGCCACGGTCGCTATCTCGCTGGTGAAGATCCTCGCCCTGCCCGAGGCGCTGACCCAGCCGCTGATGGTGCTGTTTGGCATTTTGTTCTGCGTCACCGCGCTGGTGGGCTACAAGGGACTGGACGCGCTGTCGCGCCTGTCGGTGCCATTGATGTTTGTGCTGCTGATGGTCTCCATGTATCTGGCGCTGCACCACGCCGGCGGCTGGCAGGCGATGACCCGCATTGCCCCGAGCGACACCATGACCTGGTCGGCGGCCATCACCATGGTCTTCGGGACCTTCGCCAGCGGCGCCACCCAGGCGACGAACTGGACCCGGCTGGCTAACTCCAGCCGGACCGCCATTCTCGCCAGCATGGGCAGCTTCCTCATCGGCAACGGGCTGATGATCGTCGCCGGCGCCTGGTGCGCCATCGTTTATCAACAGGCCGATATTGTGGAAGTCCTGATCCTGCAGGGGCTGTCGGTCGCCGCGGTGATCATGCTGTGTCTCAACCTGCTGACCATTCAGGGACCCACCATCTATAACGTCTCCGCCGCCGCCTGCCATCTGCTGCGCAGCGAACGTCGCCGGACGCTGACCCTCGCCGCCGCCGGGGTGGGCATTGTGCTCGCTATTGGCGGTATGTATGAAATGCTGATCCCCTTCCTTGTGCTGCTGGGCAGTATTATTCCGCCCATTGGCGGGGTGATCCTCGCCGACTACTGGTTCGCCCGCGGCGGGCGCTATCCCCTGCTGCAGAACGCCCGCCTGCCGCGTTTTAACTGGCTGGGACTCGGCGCCTACGCCGCCGGCGCGGTGGTGGCCTATCTGTCACCGTGGATCGCGCCGCTGGTGGGGATCACCGTCTCCGCGCTGGTCTATATCGTCCTGAGCCTGCTAAGCAAACGCCAGCCTGCCGCCGTCGCGGAGCAGGAGCCATGAGCCTGACGGTCAGCGAACTGCTGGCCCTTGAGGGACTCTCCGCCCTGCGTCTGCGGGCGGGAAAGCAAGGGCTGCAGCGGGCCGTACGCTGGTACTACGTGGCGGAAAATGAACATATCGCCGAGTGGATCATGGGCGGCGAGCTGGTCTTTATTACCGGCATCAACCATCCCCGTGATGAAGCCAACCTGATCCAGTTGCTGATGGAGGGAAAACAGCGCGGCATCGCCGGGATGGTGATCCTCACCGGCGAGGCCTATATCCACGCCATTCCCGCCACGCTGATCGCCCTTGCCGACGAGCTGGGCATTCCGCTGATTGAGCAGCCCTACCTGCTGAAGATGGTAATTGTCACCGAGCGCATCGGCACCGCGCTGGTCCGCAGTGAAAACGCCCTGCAGTCACAGCGCGACATTCTGATGCAGCTGGTCACCGGCGACTATCCGGATCTGCAGATGCTCCATCAGCGCGCCCTCCATCAGCAGCTCGATTTTACCCGTCCGCTGCGGCTGGCGGCGCTGCGTCTGGAGGGGCTGTCCCGCCTGTTTCGCCAGTTCCCGCCCGAGCAGGCCGAAGCCTGGCTGCTGCAGGCCCACCGCAGCGTGCGTCAGCAGCTGCAGCAGCAGCTCAACCAGCAGGGCAACCCCTTCCCGCTGCTGGAGCGCAGCAATATGTTTCTTTTCCTGCTGCCGGATGAGGAGGGGGAAGGCTTTCAGCAGAAAAAATGGCTGCAGCAGTGGCTGCAGGCGCTGGCGGACGGAGAGGAGGGTTTGTCGCTGCTCTGCGGCCTCTCCGCACCGGTCAGGCAGCTGCAGGGTTATCCGCGGGCGCTGTCGCAGGCGCGCCAGGCGCTGGATCTGTGCGATACCCTGCGGCCGACCCAGCGTATCAGCGACTATCAGCAGTTGGGGTTTATCAAACTGTTGTCCGCGGTCAGCGACCCGGCGCTGCTCAACGATTTTATGCACGACACCCTGGGCTGCCTGATCGAGCCGGGCCGCAAAGCGCCATGGCTGCTGCTGGAGACCCTCGAGACGCTGCTGCAGGAGAACGGCAACGTGGTGCGGGCCGCCGACCGGCTGGGCCTGCATCGCAACACATTGCATCAGCGCATCCAGCGTATTGAAAAACTGACCGGCTACCCGGTCAGCCACCCCCAGTTTCATCTCAACGCCTCGGTCGCGCTGGTGATCTGGCGTTTATCGCAAAACCATTTACAGGACCCACCATGAAAATTATTAACGCTCGCCTGCGCCGCCAGGAGGCGCTGTTTACTCTTGACCTGCAGGACGGGATGATTCACCGCATCACCGCCCAGGCCGCGATGCAGAGTGCCGACGCCGGGGATATCGACGCCCAGGGCCGGCTGGCGATCCCGCCCTTCGTCGAGCCGCATATCCATCTTGACGCCACCCTCACCGCGGGCGAGCCGGAGTGGAACCGCAGCGGTACCCTGTTTGAAGGCATCACCCGCTGGAGCCAGCGCAAAGCGAGTATTACCCCGGAGGACACCCGCCAGCGGGCGCTGAAAACCATCGGCATGCTGCGCGACTTCGGCGTCCAGCACGTCCGGACCCATGTGGATGTCACCGATCCGTCGCTGGCGGCCCTGAAGGCGCTGCTGGCGGTGAAACAAGAGGCCGCCGATCTTATCGATCTGCAGATTGTCGCCTTCCCGCAGGAGGGAATCGAATCGTACCCCGACGGCCGCGGACTCATGACCCGCGCCATCGAGATGGGCGCCGACGTGGTGGGCGGCATTCCGCACTATGAGAACACCCGCGACAAAGGGGTCAGCTCGGTGATGTTTTTGATGGACCTCGCCCAGCGTTACGGCCGCCTGGTGGATGTCCACTGCGATGAAATCGACGATCCGCAATCGCGTTTCCTTGAAGTACTGGCGGAGGAGGCGCGGGTGCGCGGCATGGGGGCGCAGGTCACCGCCAGCCACACCTGCGCGATGGGCTCTTATGATAACGCCTACTGCTCAAAGCTGTTTCGCCTGCTGAAAGCCTCGGGCATCAACTTCATCTCCTGCCCGACCGAAAGCATTCATCTGCAGGGCCGGTTTGACAGCTGGCCGAAACGGCGCGGCGTCACCCGGGTGGCGGAGCTGGATCGCGCCGGCATCAACGTCTGCTTTGCCCAGGACTCGATTCAGGATCCGTGGTACCCGCTGGGGAACGGCAATATCCTGCGCATTCTGGATGCCGGGCTGCACATCTGCCATATGCTCGGCTATGACGATCTGCAGCGCTGCCTCGACTTCGTCACCGACAACAGCGCCCGGGCGCTGTGTCTGGGCGATAACTACGGCCTCGCCGAAGGCCGCCCGGCGAACCTGCTGATCCTCGATGCGGAAAACGACTACGAGGCCGTCCGTCGTCAGGCACGGGTGCTGACCTCCATTCGCCACGGCAAGGTGATTTTGCAGCGTGAGGTGGAGCACATCCGCTACCCGGCATAAGGCGCAAGGCGCTGCGCGTCGGCGCCTTTCTGTGATACCTTTTCAGGCAGTGTGCGTGACCGACGCCCGCCCGGGCGTCGGCTTCCTGGAAAACAGACGGCGCGAAACGACGATGAGCGATAAAAAATGGATTAAGGCCGAGGACGTGGCCAGACTGGCCGGCGTCTCGCGCTCGGCGGTCTCCCGCACCTTCACCCCCGGCGCCTCGGTGTCGGAGAAGACCCGGCAGAAGGTGCTGAGCGCCGCGGAAGCCCTGGGCTATCAGGTGAATATCATCGCCCGGACGATGATCACTGGCAGCAGTAATTTTATCGGCATCGTCACCGCCGGTTTCGACAACCCGTTTCGCAGCAAACTGCTGGCGCCGCTGGTCCATCAGCTGGCGCTCAATGGCTTTATGCCGCTGCTGATGAACGCTGACGATCCGCAGCAGCTCGCCCCCTCGCTTAAACAACTGCTGAGCTATCACGTCGCCGGGGTGATCATCACCTCCGGCGCGCCGCCGCTGTCGCTGGCGGAAGAGTATCTGGCGCGCAAGATCCCCGTCACCCTGATCAACCGCCATGCGGACCTCGCCGGCTGCGACCGGGTGTGCAGCGATAATGCCCAGGGGGCGAAGCTGGTGGCGGATCTATTCAGTCGTCGAGGCTGGCAGCAGGTTGGCTTTATTGGCGAAAATCGCGAGAACTTCAGCACCCGCCAGCGCTATGAGGCTTTCATCGCCCGGACGTCGGGTATGGCGGTGAGCAGCCGCTTCTGCGACGGCGGCGGCTATCAGGCCGGCTACCAGGCCGCCAGAGAATTGGTTGCTGAAAACCCCGGAGTGCAGGCGCTGTTCTGCGCCACCGATATGCTGGCGTTGGGCGCCCTGGATGGCCTGCGGGACGCCCCCGCCCCGCTGCCGGCCATCGTCGGTTTTGACGATATCCCGCAGGCGGACTGGCAGCCCTATCAGCTCACCACCGTCCAGCAGAATACCGCCCTGCTGGCGCACCACGCGGTGGATCTGTTGATGACGCGGATCGCCCGCTTCAGCCTGCCCTCACGCCATCGCGAAGTGCCGGTGAAACTAATTATTCGTCATAGTGCGAAATGAAAAAATCATTTTATGCTGGAGCGATCACAGAATCTTCTGCGAAACCCGGCCACACTCATTCGGCCCTTCGGGGCTGTTTTTTTCACGCAAAATGCACACGTGTGCAAAATAGGGAGTCACTATGCAATCTCAGGAATCAGAAGCGCTACAGGCCCGCTACCGTCTGGCCTGCGAGCTGGCGAAAGCGGGGGCTGAGCTGGCGTTTGAATACTATCAACAGCGCGAGGCGCTGACCGTCGACTATAAAGGCGATGACCTGCAGGATGTGGTCAGCGTGGCCGACAAACGGGTGGAGGCCTTTGTCAAACAGCGCATTCAGAGCGCGTTTCCGCAAGATGGCTTTCTCGGCGAAGAGAGCGGCGCTCGCCTGCCCGACGCGCGAGTGCTGTGGGTGGTCGACCCCATCGATGGCACCAGCTGTTTCCTCAACGGCCTGCACACCTGGTGCCTGTCGCTGGCGATCGTCGCCGACGGCGAACCGGTCATCGGCGTGGTCTACGACCCCAACCATCGCGAGCTGTTTCACGCCCTGCGGGGCCATGGCGCCTGGCTCAACGACGCCCCGATCCGTCCACACCCCGCGACGACGGTCAAAGAGGGCGTGATGGGCGTCGGCACCTCGCATCGCGTCACCCCGGCGGACTTTCTGCCGTTTCTGCAGGCGCTGCTCAGCGACGGCGGCATGTTTATCCGCAACGGTTCCGGGGCGTTGATGAGCGCCTGGGCGGCGGCGGGCCGGTTGATTGGCTACTACGAGCCGCACATGAACCCGTGGGACGCTCTGCCGGGGCTGGTGCTGATGCGCGAAGCGGGCGGCGCCAGCAACGATTTTCTGGCGCAGGAGGGGATCCAGCGCGGCAATCCGCTGCTGCTGGCCAGCCAGACGCTCTACCCGCAGCTGAAAAAGATGATCCCACAACCCTTACATTAACCCTTACGGGTCAGGCTATCTCTGATTATGTACTCTACACAGTAACGATAACTTCATTCACGGACGAACCACATCAATCAGTCAGGCCTCCGACCTGCGGAGAACCACCTATGTCTGGAATTATCGCTTTTTTCCGGGCGTCGCCGCCGAAAGCGGGCGCCGCGTTTGATGAACAGCGTTTTCGCCGGGTGCGCTGGCAAACCTTTATCGCCATGACTCTGGCCTACGTCACCTTTTACGTCTGCCGGTTATCCTTCACCGTCGCCAAAAGCGCGCTGGTGGATCTGGGGATCACCCCGACGGAGCTGGGCATGATCGGCTCAACCCTGTTCTTCAGCTACGCCATCGGCAAGCTGGTCAACGGCTTTATCGCCGATCACGCCAACGTGGTGCGCTATATGAGCCTCGGTTTATTGCTCAGCGCCGGGATGAACCTGATGATGGGGATGACCACCAACGCCCTGCTGCTGGCCATCTTCTGGGGGATCAACGGCTGGGCCCAGTCGATGGGCGTCGGCCCCTGCGCGGTCTCGCTGGCGCGCTGGTACGGCGTTAAGGAGCGCGGCACCTTCTATGGCATCTGGTCGACGGCGCATAATATCGGCGAGGCGGTGACCTATATGGTGATCGCCGCAGTGATCGCCGGATTTGGCTGGCAGATGGGCTACCTGTCCACCGCCGCGCTCGGCGCCGCCGGGGTGGTGCTGCTGGTGCTGTTCATGCACGATTCGCCGCAGAGCAGTGGCTTCCCGTCCATCAACGTCATCCGCGATGAACCGCAGGAGGAGGCCGAAGCCCGCGGCTCAGTGTTTAAAAACCAGCTGCTGGCGCTGCGCAACCCGGCGCTGTGGACCCTCGCCCTCGCCTCCGCCTTTATGTACATCGACCGCTACGCCGTCAACTCGTGGGGGATCTTCTTTCTCGAGCAGGATAAAGCTTATTCCACGCTGGAGGCGTCCGGGATTATCGGCGTCAACGCCATCGCCGGCATCGCCGGGACCATCATCGCCGGCATGCTCTCCGACCGCTTTTTCCCACGCAACCGCAGCGTGATGGCCGGGTTTATCAGCCTGTTGAACACCGCCGGCTTCGCCCTGATGCTCTGGTCGCCGCACAATTATTACACTGATATTCTGGCGATGATTATCTTCGGGGCCACCATTGGCGCCCTGACCTGCTTCCTCGGCGGGCTGATCGCCGTCGATATCTCCTCGCGCAAAGCCGCCGGGGCCGCGCTCGGCACCATCGGCATCGCCAGCTACGCCGGCGCCGGCCTGGGCGAGTTTCTCACCGGGATCATTATTGATAAAACGGCTATCCTTGAGAACGGCAAAACGCTGTATGATTTCAGCACGTTGGCGCTGTTCTGGGTGGGTACCGGTCTGGGTTCCGCGCTACTCTGTTTTACCACTGCCGCCATCGTCGCCCGGCGCCATGCCGTCGAACGGCAGACCTCGTTCTCCTCATAACCGATTAACGAATTAAGGAAGAAGATATGATGCCTGCAAGACATCAGGGGCTGTTACGCCTGTTTATCGCCTGCGCGCTGCCGCTGCTGGCGCTGCAATCTGCCGCCGCCGCGGACTGGCAGCTGGAGAAAGTGGTCGAGCTCAGCCGCCACGGTATCCGCCCGCCGACGGCCGGCAACCGGGAAGCCATCGAGGCCGCCACCGGCCGACCGTGGACCGAGTGGACCACCCATGACGGCGAGCTCACCGGCCATGGCTATGCCGCCGTGGTTAACAAAGGACGTGAGGAAGGCCAGCACTATCGCCAGCTCGGCCTGCTGCAGGCGGGATGCCCGACGGCGGAGTCGATTTACGTGCGCGCCAGCCCGCTGCAGCGGACGCGGGCGACCGCCCAGGCGCTGGTGGATGGCGCCTTCCCCGGCTGCGGCGTCGCTATCCATTATGTCAGCGGGGATGCCGATCCCCTGTTTCAGACCGACAAGTTCGCCGCCACGCAAACCGACCCCGCCCGCCAGCTGGCGGCGGTGAAAGAGAAGGCCGGGGATCTGGCGCAGCGTCGGCAGGCGCTGGCGCCGGCCATCCAGCTATTGCAACAGGCGGTTTGTCAGGCCGATAAACCCTGCCCGATCTTCGACACCCCCTGGCAGGTGGAGCAGAGCAAAAGCGGGAAAACCACTATTAGCGGACTGAGCGTGATGGCCAATATGGTGGAGACGCTGCGTCTCGGCTGGAGTGAAAACCTGCCTCTCAGCCAGCTGGCGTGGGGCAAGATCACCCAGGCCAGGCAGATCACCGCCCTGCTTCCGCTGTTAACGGAAAACTACGATCTGAGTAACGACGTGCTGTATACCGCGCAAAAACGCGGGTCGGTGCTGCTCAACGCCATGCTCGACGGCGTCAAACCGGAGGCGAATCCGAACGTACGCTGGCTGCTGCTGGTGGCGCATGACACCAATATCGCCATGGTGCGCACGCTGATGAACTTTAGCTGGCAGTTGCCGGGCTACAGCCGGGGAAATATCCCGCCGGGCAGTAGCCTGGTGCTGGAGCGCTGGCGCAACGCGAAGAGCGGGGAACGCTATCTGCGGGTCTATTTCCAGGCGCAAGGCCTCGACGACCTGCGTCGTCTGCAGACGCCGGACGCGCAGCACCCGATGCTGCGTCAGGAGTGGCGTCAGCCGGGCTGCCGTCAGACCGACGTCGGTACGCTGTGTCCCTTCCAGGCGGCTATTACCGCCCTCGGTCAGCGTATCGACCGGTCATCCGCCCCGGCGGTAGCCATGGTCCTGCCGTAGCAATGCAGCGCTTGCCCGGGCCCGGGAAAGCCATTTTTTCCAGGCCCGGCACGGTGTCGGCTATCCATTGTCCGGCGCAAACGCCCCGGCGGCGACCTGCGCCGGGGTGACCACCCCGCTGTCCAGCACCCAGCTGCTCACCAGCCCAGCAGGCGTGACGTCGAACGCCGGATTGTAAACGGCAGCCCCCGTCGGCGCCCACTGTACCGCGCCGAAGCTGCCCGCCACCCCGGTCACTTCCGCCGCCGCGCGCTGCTCAATGGGGATCGCCGCGCCGTTCGGGCAATGGCGGTCGAGGGTGGTCTGCGGGGCAGCGACGTAAAACGGGATCTGGTGATAATGGGCCAAAACCGCCAGGGAATAGGTGCCGATTTTATTCGCCACGTCGCCGTTGGCAGCGATACGGTCGGCGCCGACCCACACCGCATCCACCTGCCCCTGCGCCATCAGGCTGGCAGCCATTGAATCGGTGATCAACTGATACGGCACGCCCAGTTCGCCCAGCTCCCAGGCGGTTAAACGTCCGCCCTGCAGCAGTGGCCGGGTTTCATCGACCCACACGCTGGCCACCTTTCCCTGCCGGTGCGCCAGCGCGATAACCCCCAGGGCGGTCCCTACCCCGGCGGTCGCCAGGCCACCGGTGTTGCAATGGGTCAGCAGTCGACTGCCGGGCTTCACCAGCGCACTGCCCGCCTCAGCGATGCGGTCGCACAGCTGTTTATCTTCTTCGACCAGACGCAAAGCTTCCGCTTCCAGCGCCTGCGGGTAATCTTCCCGGGCCAGCGCCTGCTTCATGCGATCCAGATTATTCATCAGGTTGACCGCCGTCGGCCGCGCCGCGCGCAGCGTCTCCAGCGCCTGCTGGAGTGCATCCCGGTTCAGGCCGCGCTGGGCCAGCAGAGCCAGCAGCAGGCTGGCGGACAGGCCAATCAGCGGCGCGCCGCGCACCCGCAGGGCATGAATATGGTCCACCAGCAGCGCAACGTTATCCGCCGCCAGCCAGCGTTTTTCCTGCGGCAAGGCCTGCTGGTCGAGAATAAAAAGCTGATTTTCACTCACCCGCAGGCTGGTGGTCTGTAATGTCTGCATGTCGTTAAATCCCTGTTGCGTTGTTGTATCACATTGTGTCAGGATGGAATCCAGAAGTATAGACGTCTGAACGGCTTAATCAGAATTCGAGGATCGAGGCAATGTCGCAATACCATACCTTCACCGCCCACGATGCCGTGGCTTACGCGCAGCAGTTCGCCGGCATCGACAACCCATCTGAGCTGGTCAGCGCGCAGGAAGTGGGCGATGGCAACCTCAATCTGGTGTTTAAAGTGTTCGATCGCCAGGGCGTCAGCCGGGCGATCGTCAAACAGGCCCTGCCCTACGTGCGCTGTGTCGGCGAATCCTGGCCCCTGACCCTCGACCGCGCCCGTCTGGAAGCGCAGACCCTGGTCGCCCACTATCAGCACAGCCCGCAGCACACGGTAAAAATCCATCACTTTGATCCCGAGCTGGCGGTGATGGTGATGGAAGATCTTTCCGACCACCGCATCTGGCGCGGGGAGCTTATCGCTAACGTCTACTACCCGCAGGCGGCCCGCCAGCTTGGCGACTATCTGGCGCAGGTGCTGTTCCACACCAGCGATTTCTATCTCCATCCCCACGAGAAAAAAGCGCAGGTGGCGCAGTTTAGTAACCCGGCGATGTGCGAGATCACCGAGGATCTGTTCTTTAACGACCCGTATCAGATCCACGAGCGTAATAACTACCCGGCGGAGCTGGAGGCCGATGTTGCCGTCCTGCGCGACGACGCCCAGCTAAAGCTGGCGGTGGCGGCGCTGAAGCATCGTTTCTTTGCCCATGCGGAAGCGCTGCTGCACGGCGATATCCACAGCGGGTCGATCTTCGTTGCCGAAGGCAGCCTGAAGGCCATCGACGCCGAGTTCGGCTATTTCGGCCCCATTGGCTTCGATATCGGCACCGCTATCGGCAACCTGCTGCTTAACTACTGCGGCCTGCCGGGCCAGCTCGGCATTCGCGACGCCGCCGCCGCACGCGAGCAGCGACTGAACGATATCCACCAGCTGTGGACCACCTTCGCCGAACGCTTCCAGGCGCTGGCGGCGGAGAAAACCCGCGACGCGGCGCTGGCTTACCCCGGCTACGCTTCCGCCTTTCTGAAGAAAGTCTGGGCCGACGCGGTTGGCTTCTGCGGCAGCGAACTGATCCGCCGCAGCGTCGGACTGTCGCACGTCGCGGATATCGACACTATCCAGGACGACGCCATGCGCCATGAATGCCTGCGCCACGCCATTACCCTCGGCAAAGCGCTGATTGTGCTGGCCGAGCGTATCGACAGCGTCGACGAGCTGCTGGCGCGGGTACGCCAGTACAGCTGAGTGCGGCCTGTTTTCCCTCACCCCGGCCCTCTCCCATAGGGAGAGGGAGCACACCCTAAAAAAGGCCATTGTCATTGCCTTTTTGCGTTTACCTTGCCCTCACCCCAACCCTCTCCCACAGGGAGAGGGAGCAAGCCCTAAAAAGTGCAATCATCAGGGATTGCCCGGCGGCGCTGTGCTTGCGCGGGCCTACAGATAACCGCATAACGGTTTGATCTTGCAGTCTTTTGTAGGCCGGGTAAGGCGAAAGCCGCCACCCGGCAGACATGCGAGCACAATTTTGCGTTTACCTTGTCCTCATCCCAGATACTCAATCACCGACAGCCCGCCGTTGTAATCGGTGCTGTAGATAATGCCCTGCGCATCGACAAACACATCGCAGGACTGGATCACCTGCGGGCGGCCGGGACGGGTATCCATCATCGTCTTCGGCGCCGCCGGCACCAGCGCCCCGGTCTCCAGCGGACGATACGGGTTAGATATATCGTAAGCCCGCACGCCGGCATTCTGATAAGTGGCAAAAATCAGCGTTGAGCTGACAAAGCTGCCGGGACGATTCTCATGCAGGTTGTGCGGACCGAAATGCGCCCCTTTCGCCACATAGTCGATTTCATCCGGCTGTGGGAAAGTCGAGATGCTCACCGGGTTCGCCGGCTCGCGGATATCAAACAGCCAGATCAGCTTCTCACCGTCCTCCTGATTGTCGAGCACCGCTTCATCCAGCACCACCAGCAGGTCACGATCCGGTAGCGGCAGCGCGGTATGCGTCCCGCCGCCGAACGGCGGGCTCCAGTTGCGATGGCTAATCAGCGTCGGCTGGGTACGGTCTTTGACATCCAGCAGCGTCAGGCCGCCGTCGCGCCAGCTGCCGTAGGCGGTATCCCCGGCAATAATGGCGTGATGCAGCGCATAGCGTTTGCCCTGCGGCCAGTCCGGTGTTTCACCGCCCGCCTGGTGCATCCCCGGCAGCCACCAGCGCCCGGCCACTTCGGGCTTACGCGGATCGGCCAGATCGATGGTCAGGAAGATGTAGTCAGTAAAACCGTCGATCAACGCGGACACATACGCCCAGCGGCCGCCGACGTACCAGATGCGGTGAATACCGATGCCGTTAAGCGACAGGAAACTGATTTCCCGCGGCTGCGCGGGAGTGGAAATATCAAAGATGCGCAGCCCGGCGCTCCAGCCCTTGTCCTGCACATCGCTGACCGTGTCGCCCACCGAACGGGTGTAGTAGACCTTCTCATCAGCAAAACGGGCGTCGGCAAACAGATCCCGGGCGTTGATCACCAGCAGCAGATCGTCATGCGCCTGCAGATGCACGTTCCAGGTGCCCGGCGGCGCGGCAATATAGTTGACGGTGGTGGGCCGGGTCGGATCGCGAACATCGACCACGGAAAAGCCCTGCGACACCATATGGCCGATATAGGCGAATCCGCGGTGCACCATCAGCTGCACGCCGTCCGGACGACCGCCCTGATCGCTATGGCCAATCAGCCGCATATTGCGGCTGTATTCGGGGGAAGGTAATGCTGACATAGGGGATCCCTCTCGCCCGGTGGCATGGTTTTCCCCCTCTCCCTGCGGAAGAGGGCCGGGGTGAGGGCACCAGGCCGCCGCCCACCGCCACCCGGCTTGATTTTATTTGTTTTTCGCTTCCAGCGTCGCGAACCACGGCGCGATAAAGTCTTCGGTCTGGCCCCAGCCAGGGATAATTTTCCCCAGCGACGCCACGTTCACCGCCCCCGGCTGGGCCGCCAGCAGCGCCTGCGGGATCGCCGCCGCCTTGAAGTCGTAGGTGGCTGGCGTCGGCTCGCCGGCGATCTTATTGGCGATCAGCCGCACGTTGGTCGCGCCGATAAGCTTCGGATCCACCGCCACGCTCACCTTCCATGGGCTGCCGGCTTCGCGCATCAGTTGCAGATCCTGGTTGGAAATATCAATGCTGTAGAGTTTGATCTCGGTGCGGCCATTCTCTTTCAGCGCTTTATAGGCCCCCTGGCTAAAGGCATCCCAGGTGCCCCAGATCGCGTCGATTTTCCCTTTCGGATACTTGGCGAGGATCGCCCCCACCTTGTTGGCAGTGTCGCCCTGCACATCGGATGACACGGCGCCGATCGACTCCAGCTCTTTAATCCCCGGATTTTGCTTCAGCAGCGTCTGGTAAGCCGCCTGACGGCGCTCCATCGGCGGGAAGCCCGCCACCCACAACTTGACGATGTTGGCCTTGCCGTTGAAGTCTTTCACCAGCTGGCCAAAAGAGAGCTCGGTCAGCGACGCGTCATCCTGCTGACTGACCGTCACCCCGGGGATCTCACCGCTCACCGCGGTATCGAACACCGCCACTTTGATCCCGGCATCCACCGCCTTCTTCACCAGGGCGGTGGAATACGGGTCACGCCCCTGGGAGAGAATAATGCCATCGTATTTCTGGCTGATGGCCTGGTTGACGAAGTCCTGGAATTTGGCGTCATCGCCGTTGCTCAGGAAGGTGCTGATTTTGAAACCGAGCTTTTTGCCTTCCTGCAGCGCCCCGGAGACAAACTGGGTGGTGTTATCGTCAGACCCCAGGTTGCGGATCACCGCAATACGGATCGGGCCGCTGTGCTCGGCAATCGCCGCCGGCACCGGCGTCGGGGCAGTGGCCAGCGCCGCCGTCGACTGCAGCAGACCCAGCGTCATCAGAGAGAGTGCGATCTTTTTCATGCTGTTTACCCTGTAAAATGTTAAGTACGGCGCTGAAAATAGGTCAGTGCCAGCGCGCCAGCCAGGACCAACCCTTTAATAATGTCCATCGCGTAATACGGCACCGAGAGCATCACCAGCCCGTTGGAGAGCACGCCGAGGATCACCGCCCCCACCAGCGTCCCCAGGGCGTTCGGTTTACCGGAGCCCGCCAGCGAAAAGCCGATCCAGGCCGCCGCCACCGCGTCCATCAGATAGCCGCCGCCGGCGTTGACCTGCGAGGATCCGATACGCGAGGCCAGCAGAATGCCGCCCAGCCCGGCCAGCAGCGAGGCAATCACGTATGCTGCGACTTTGTAACGCGTGATCCGCAGGCCGGAGAGCCGCGCGGCCTCCGGGTTGCCACCGATGGCGTACATCCGCCGTCCGTGGGTGGTGAACGACAGTGCCAGCTGGGCGACCAGCGTCACCACCAGCATGATGATGACGATGGTCGGCACCTGCCCCAGCGCGCCAAAGGCCGCCGGGATAGTGCCTTCCGCCATCTCGCCGCTCGGCAGCACCATGTTTTCAGTAATCGAACCGCCGTAGCTGTAGGTCATCGCCACGCCCTGAATCACAAACAGGCTGGCCAGGGTGGCGAGCATGTCAGGAATGCGCAGCACCACGATCAGAAAGGCGTTAAACAGCCCCACCAGGGTGCAGAGCGCGAGGGTGATCAGAATCGCTTCGGTGGTCCCCAGGCCATGCCAGACAAACAGGGAAATCACCAGCGCGTTAGCCAGCGATGCCGTCGATCCCACTGACAGATCAAAGCCGCCAATGGTGAGAGAAATCGACACCCCGATGGCAATCACCGTGACAATCGCGATCGAGCGCAGAATGTTGATGATGTTGAACGGATCAAGGAAGTTGTCCGAGGCGAGGCCAAAGACCGCCACCAGCAGCACCACGGTCAGCAACATGCCCCACTTATAGAGAAAATCAAAAAATCGCTGACGGCCCGATACCGTCGCGTTTACTGCCAGGGCCTTGCTCACGCTGCCGCTCCTCCGGTTGAATAATAAAGCAACGTCTCTTCCCGGGCTTCCGCGCCGGGGATCTCCGCCACAATCCGTCCGTCCCATAGCACGCAGATGCGGTCGCATAAACCGACCAGCTCGGCGAATTCACCCGAGGCATAAATCACCCCTTTGCCTTCCCGCGCCAGACCATCGATCAGCATGAACAGATCGGTTTTCGCTTTCACATCGACCCCTTTGGTCGGTTCGTCAAAAATCAAAACATTGGCATGACTGCGCAGCCATTTGCCAATGGCCACCTTCTGCTGGTTGCCGCCGGAAAGACGGCGCAGCATCTGCCCCGGGCCAGTGGCGCGCACGCCGAGGCGGGCAATCACCTCCTCCGCCCAGCGCCAGGCCTGCCGATGGCCAAACAGGCTCCAGCGCGAAAAGCTGTTATCGGCGCTGACCGCCAGGTTCATCGCGATCGGCTCTTCGATGAAAATGCCCTCTTTGCGCCGCTCCTCCGGGACTAGCGCCAGGCCGCGCCCCACCGAGTCGGCAGGATCGCGCGGTCGCCACGGCTGGCCGTTCAGCTCGCCACGCTGCACCCGGCTTTTGCTGGCGCCGAACAGCGCTTTGCACAGCTCGGTTTTGCCCGCGCCGGCCAGCCCGGCGATACCCAGAATTTCCCCCTTCCGCAGACGCAGCGAAATATCCTGCAGCAGCGCCTCATCATGCAAACCGTCAATCTGCAACAGCACCTCTTCGCCGTGCGGCGGGCGCGGCGGTGGGAAGATATCGCTCAGCTCGTGGCCCAGCATCTTTTCGACGATCTGTTCGCCGCTCAGCGGCGCCATCGGGCCGCTCTCAATTAGCCGCCCGTCGCGCAGCACCGTCAGGGTGTCGCAGATCGCCTTCAGTTCATGGATACGATGCGAAATAAACACCACCCCGATCCCCTGCTGCTGCAGACGGCGTACTACCGCAAACAGGCGCTCACTTTCATGCTGATCCAGCGGCGCGGTGGGCTCATCGAGGATCAAAAAGCGGCAATGGTGCGACAGAGCGCGAGCCAGCAGGATTTGCTGTTTTTCGGCGAGCGTGCAGCTGTCAATGGAGCGCCTGACGTCCAGCGCCACGTCCAGCTGCGCCAGCGCCTCGCGCGCCAGCTGCCGAACCCGCGACCAGCGAAACGCCATGCCCGGCTCCGCCAGCCTGTCCAGCATGATGTTTTCCGCAATGCTCAGGCCCGGCACCAGCGCCACATCCACCTCCTGCTGCACCAGGTGGATCCCCAGCTGTTTAGCATCCCGCGGCGAACGAATGATGACCGGCTGGTTGTTGATCGTCACCTCGCCTTCATAATGAGCGTGGGTGCCGCACAGCACCGCCATCAGCGTCGACTTACCCGCGCCGTTGGCCCCGGTCAGGGCATGCACCGACCCGCCATGGAGGGTAAAGTCCACCTTGTTCAGTGCCTGAAAGCCGGAGAAGGCCAGGCTAATGTTATGCATCTCAAGGCGGTTCGCGCTCATCACTGTTCCCGTGCGGTAATTAATCTTCTGATTTAACGAATTTTTCATAGCCGCCGCTGGCTGACAACTGCGTAAAAAGCATAAGATACAACGAAATAATATTAGCCATCTGGATGTCCAGACATAACATCAGTTTAGCCCAACACCTATAAGGACAGCTTCCATGAGCAACAGCGATATCCGCGTCGTACCCGGCCCGGCCAACTATTTCTCCCACCCTGGCAGCCTTGAGCGGCTGAGCGATTTTTTCAGCGCCGACCAGCTCTCGCGGGCGGTGTGGGTCTATGGCGAGCGCGCCCTGGCCGGCGCCGAACCTTTTCTGCCGGCGGCCTTCCACCTGCCGGAGGCAAAAAAGATCCGCTTTACCGGCCACTGCAGCGAACGCGACGTGGCGGAGCTGGTGCAGGCCTCCGGTGACGATCGGGCGGTAGTGATTGGCGTCGGCGGCGGCGCGCTGCTCGACAGCGCGAAAGTGCTGGCCCGCCGCCTGGGGGTACCGCTGGTGGCCATCCCGACTATCGCCGCTACCTGCGCGGCGTGGACGCCGCTGTCGGTGTGGTACAGCGACGCCGGACAGGCCCTGAATTTTGAGATCTTCGATGACGCCAACTTCCTGGTGCTGGTCGAGCCGCGCATCATTCTCAACGCCCCGGCGGAGTACCTGCTGGCGGGCATTGGCGACACCTTAGCCAAATGGTATGAGGCCGTAGTGCTGGCGCCGCAGCCGGAGGCGCTGCCGCTCACCGTGCGGCTGGGGATTAACGGCGCGCTGGCGATCCGCGACGTGCTGCTGGCCAGCAGCGAAACGGCGCTGGCGGACCAGCGCCGCGGCGATCTGACCCAGGCGTTTCGCGATGTGGTGGAGGCGATTATCGCCGGCGGCGGGATGGTTGGCGGGCTGGGGGAACGTTACACCCGGGTCGCCGCCGCCCATGCGGTGCACAACGGACTGACGGTGCTGCCGCAGACGGATAAATTCCTCCACGGTACCAAAGTCGCCTACGGCATTCTGGTACAGAGCGCCCTGCTTGCTCAGGACGATGTGCTGGCGCAGTTAGTGCAGGCGTATCAGCGCTTTAACCTGCCGACCACCCTGGCGGCACTGGAGGTCGATATCAATAACCGCACAGAACTGGACCGGGTCATTGCCCATACCCTGCGCCCGGGCGAGTCGATTCACTATTTACCAGTGACGTTAACCCCTGAGGTTCTGCGCGCGGCGTTTGAGAAGGTGGAATACTTCAGCCGTTAATCGCCCCGACCGTCTATACCTAATGATGATGCTCACCACTCTCGCAACGAGGTCATCATGCAGATCGATTTAACAGGTAAAAAGGCGCTGGTTACCGGCGCCAGCCGTGGGTTGGGTCGCGCAATCGCGCTGTCGCTGGCACGCGCCGGTGCCGATGTGGTTATTACGTATGAAAAATCGGCCGAAAAAGCCCAGGCAGTCGCCGATGAAATAAAGGCCCTGGGTCGGCACGGCGAGGCGGTGCAGGCCGACAGCGCCAGCGCGCAGGCTATTCAGGATGCCGTCACCCATGCGGCCCGGTCCCTCGGCGGGCTGGATATTTTGGTCAACAACGCCGGGATCGCCCGCGGCGGTCCACTGGAATCCATGACGCTGGCGGACATTGACGCGCTTATCAACGTCAATATTCGTGGGGTGGTCATCGCCACCCAGGAAGCGCTGGTGCATATGGCCGATGGCGGACGGATCATCAACATCGGCAGCTGTCTGGCTAATCGCGTGGCCATGCCGGGCATCGCGGTTTACGCCATGACCAAGTCCGCCCTCAACGCCCTGACCCGTGGCCTGGCGCGTGATTTAGGCCCTCGCGGGATCACCGTTAACCTTGTCCATCCAGGGCCGACCAACAGCGATATGAACCCGGAAGACGGAGAACAGGCGGAAGCCCAGCGCCAGATGATTGCGGTCGGTCACTACGGCCAGCCGGAAGACATCGCCGCGGCGGTCACCTTCCTCGCCAGCCCGGCCGCCGGGCAGATCTCCGGTACGGGGCTGGACGTGGATGGCGGATTGAACGCCTGATCGCACATTTTCTGCAAGCCTCTGTCGCCCGACAGAGGCCTTCCCGCGCCGCCTCGACGGGTTGCGTTTTGCCTCTTACCTGCGTTTTTTCTCCGCTCTACAGTACCCCATAAGAAATTCGGAATTTATCTAATAGTCTTATTATTTCCTTATATTTTGTGTGGGCGTACAGTGGAGGTACGGATGAAGATTGTCTGGTCAAAAACGGCAGATAAGCCATTTTCTAAAATCGATAATCGGTATAAGAGCCGCATTAAATCCAGGCTGGAAAAGATGGATGATAAAGCTTCATCTATCTCGGATATCAAAAAATTGTCCTCTCCCGAAAACCACTACCGGCTGCGATTAGGTGATTACAGAGTCATCTACACCTTTGGGGATCCGCCGGGCGATACCTGCTACGTCGTGGCGGTTAAACGCCGAACCACCACCACCTACCTTCATGAGGAAGATACCGAATATGACTATTCAGTACATCAAGGATGAAGAAGGAAAAGACCAGTATGTCGTCATTCCTTACAGCGATTACTTTCGTATGCGCCTGGCTCTGCTGGAGTACGACGACGAGGATGAAAGCGACTGGGAAGATATTCCTTATGAATCAGACATCTATGATAATGTCATGCTACCAGGCGAAGTATGCGACGTGATGCATAAAGAAAACGTCAGTCTGCAGGCCGCGTGGCGCATCCTGCGCGGGCTATCCCAGCAGGAGGTCGCGGCTAAACTCGGCATCAGCCAGTCCGCCGTGTCGCAGCTGGAAGCGCTGGACTCCCGTCCGCAGAAGCGCACCCGCGAGAAGCTGGCGGCGATTTACGGCTGTACCCAGGAGCAGATCAGCCTCTATCTGCCGAAAGAGGGTTAACAGCACTTCGCCCCGCCCTTGCCGCCGTAGCGCGCGTCCTGGCGCTCGCGAAAGAATTCTTCATAGGTCATCGGCGTCTGATCCGGGTGGGTTATTCGCATGTGCTCGACGTAGTTATCGTAATCCGGCACGCCGATCATCATCTTCGCCGCCTGGCCTAAATATTTTCCCGCTTTGGAGAGGGTGTCGAACATAAGTCATTTCTCTTTTGTTTCCCTCTCCCAAAGGGAGAAGGAGGATCAGAAATGTAGGCCGGGTAAGGCGAAGCCGCCACCCGGCACACCGGTTAATGCGCGCGCTTCGCCTGCGCGGTTATAGTTTGCGCATCGGCGGGCATCGCCTGGTACGGCGTCTCTTTCGCCGTCGGTTTATCCTCTTTCAGCGCCGCCAGCGCGGTTTTAATCGAGAACAGCGCCAGCACCACCACCACAATCATAAAGAAGATGGTCAGCCCGGCATCGAGACGGTTGTTAAACACCAGCTGCGCCAGCTGTGATTCGGTATATTGCGGCGGAATGTTGCCGCTGTCGATCATCGCCTGGAATTTATTAGCGATGGCCAGGAAACCGACTTTGGTGTCCGGGCTGAACGACTTCTGCCAGCCGGCGGTCAGGGTACAGATCAGCAGCCAGCTGGTCGGCAGCAGCGCCACCCACGCGTAGCGCTGGCGTTTCATCTTGAACAGGACCACCGCGCACAGCATCAGCGCCATCCCCGCCAGCATCTGGTTGGCGATACCGAACAGCGGCCACAGGGTGTTAATCCCGCCCAGCGGATCCACTACCCCCTGATGCAGGAAGTAGCCCCACGCCAGGACGCACAGCGCGGTCGCCAGCAGGTTGGCCGGCAGCGAACTGGTTTTTTTCAGCCCCGGGCTAATCACGCCCAGCAGATCCTGCAGCATGAATCGCGCCGCACGGGTGCCGGCATCAACCGCCGTCAGGATAAACAGCGCCTCAAACAGAATGGCGAAGTGGTACCAGAACGAGACATCCATCAGCCCGCCCAGCGAGCCGTGCAGGATGTAGGCCATCCCCACCGCCAGGGTTGGCGCGCCGCCGGCGCGGGAGATAATCGACTGTTCGCCGACCTCACTGGCGATTTGATGCAGCGTATCAGGCGTAATGCTAAAGCCCCAGCCGCTCACCACCTGCGCCGCCGAGGCGACCACATCGGTGGTTCCCGCCGGCGCCAGCACCGCCATCGGGCTGTTCATCGCGAAGTAGACGCCCGGATCGATAATACAGGCCGCCACCAGCGCCATAATGGCGACGAAGGATTCCATCAACATGCCGCCGTAGCCGATAAAGCAGGCCTGCCCTTCGTTGGCCAACATTTTCGGCGTGGTGCCGGAGGAGATCAGCGCGTGGAAGCCGGAGACCGCGCCGCAGGCGATGGTGATAAACAGGAACGGGAACAGGTTGCCGCTCCACACCGGGCCAGTACCGTCGACGAATTTGGTCAGCGCCGGCATGGTCAGGGTCGGGCGCATAATCAGAATGCCAATCGCCAGCCCCACGATGGTGCCGATTTTCAGGAAGGTGGAGAGGTAGTCGCGCGGGGCCAGCAGCAGCCAGACCGGCAGTACCGCGGCGACAAAGCCGTAGCCCACCAGGATCCAGGTCAGCTGTACGCCGGTGTAATCAAACCACGGCGCCCAGGTCGGGCTTTCCGCCACCCAACCGCCGGAGATGATGGCGAACACCAGCATCACCAGGCCGATCACCGACACCTCGCCGATGCGCCCCGGGCGCAGGTAGCGAATATAGATACCCATAAAGATCGCCAGCGGGATGGTAAAGGCGACGGTGTATGTCCCCCACGGACTGTGGGTCAACGCTTTCACCACGATCATCGCCAGGACCGCGAGGATGATGACCATGATCATAAAGCAGGCCACCAGCGCCAGGACGCCAGCGGTTGGCCCCATCTCCTCTTTAACCAGTTCGCCAAGCGAGCGGCCATCGCGACGGGCCGAAACAAACAGCACCATAAAGTCCTGTACCGCCCCCGCCAGCACCACGCCGGCGAGGATCCAGATCATCCCCGGCAGGTAGCCCATCTGCGCGGCAAGCACCGGGCCCACCAGCGGCCCCGCGCCGGCAATGGCGGCAAAATGGTGACCGAACAGCACTTTTTTGTCGGTCGGAACATAATCGAGGCCGTCATTATGTCGTACCGCCGGCGTCATCCGCGTCGGGTCAACGCCGAGAACGGTTTTGGCGATATACAGACCGTAGAAACGATATGCGATCAGATAAACGCAGACCGCCGCGACGACAATCCACAGCGCATTTATCTGCTCACCCCGGTTTAAGGCGATATAGCCGAGGGCAAAGGCTCCGATCACGGAGAGCAGTGTCCAGATAAGGTATTTCCCTGAATTATTCATTGTTGTGGTCCACCGGTAGGGTAATCAGGATGTTACATTTTGTTTCTAGATCACAACGCAGAATTTAACAACATCGAAACAGCGCAGATGCCGTACACCCACAGAGATTTGTCTCACATTGCTAGCGAGATCACTTAAGGCAGGAAAATGAATGAAAGGATTACCGTGAACGGTGCCGTTTGTTTGTCGGGTGGCGGCTAACGCCTTACCCGACCTACAGATCCGTAGCCCGGCCAAG